>NZ_CP159821.1:786863-1448726 GCF_047727615.1 Candidatus Pelagibacter sp. Uisw_101 | reverse complement strand
TAATTTAGTAAAAGTAAAAATAAATAAAATCTATAGGTGAATCGTTCCTAACGGGAATAATTATTTTTTAGATGCTGCTATAATATTACAATAACCAAGTGGTCTGTTTTACTCTTAGAAATTTTTTTGCCACAGTGTTATTTAATTGAAAAATTAATTTAACTATTAAATTTTACAAATTTAAAATCTATAAGTGTATTATTTATAAATTATATTTCTTATTATTTTACTAAATCTATATGTAGTTAATCTAGAAATAGAATTTCTTATATGGTGTGAATACTGTTAGTTGAAATTTAAAATCTCTTTATATAATCAATTATAGAGCGGAAATTTTCTTTGTTATTCTTGAAATATTTCTTGAGGCATTTGCTTTCTTTATAATTCCAGTTTTTGCAACTTTCATTAATTCAGAGTTCAACTTTGGCAAGAATTTTAGAGCTTCATCTTTTTTCTTTTCTTCAAGAAGAAGGTTCATTTTTTTTATAGCATTTCTATACTTACTCTTACGGGCTTTATTAACTAGTGTTTGCGTAGCAATTTTTCTAATTCTTTTAATTGCTGATTTTGTGTTTGCCATAAGCGCAGTGGTATAGCTTGAGAATTTATACTGGTCAATAGAATAATTCCCTATTTTTGGCAAGTATTACAAAAGAAAGTTGATCTATTAGATATAAATATTTTCTGAATTTTACCATTACATTTACTTCTTAGGCACCTTAGGTTTTCTCTTTGATAAACTCTAAATTCTTTTTGGAAGTTTCCACTTTTTCCAGTGATGTTTTTAAAATCTCGAATACTTGAGCCTCCTTTTTTAATAGCCCTATTAAGTATACTTTTTGAATAAGTAATAATTTTTTTGCAATCTTGTTTAGTTAACTTTGATGCGTAGATAGTTGGATTAATTTTGCATAAAAATAAAATTTCACTAGCATAAATATTTCCAATTCCTGATACAAATTTTTGATCTAATAAGAAACTTTTTATATCCTTCTTTTTATTTGTGAAATAACCAATTAAATATTCTAAGTTGAAAGTTTTAAAAAAAGGTTCTGGTCCTAAGTGACTAAATCTTTTTTCAAGTTCCTTTTTATTTTCTATAAATTTAAAAAAACCAAATCTTCTAGGGTCATTGTATACAATCCTTAAACCATCAAAATGAATTTCTACATGGTTATGTTTCTTTGGGAGGCTTGGTGAGTTATAAAAACTAGTATTGGTAAACTTACTAATATTATTTTTTTTTATTAAATGAACAGTTCCAGACATTCCCAAATGAATTAAACAAAAAGATTCATCGTAAAAATTCAAGATTAAATACTTTGAAAATCTAGTCACTTTTTTGATAATTTTATTTTTTAATAATTCTTCAAATTTTAGAGGAATTTTAAACCTTAAGTTTCTATTCGTAATTATTATTTTTTTGATTTTTTTACGCTCTATTTTTTTAGATAACGATTGTTTGACTATTTCTACTTCTGGTAATTCTGGCATTTGAGACTATATTATCAATAAATAATAAATTTAATATGCAACAATATCTCCAAAATAAAAAAGGCCTTGTCCAAAGTGTCTTTAATAATGTCTATGACAAATATGATTTAATGAATGACTTTATGTCATTAGGAGTTCATAGAGTTTGGAAAAAAGATCTATTAAGCTGGATGAACCCCTCAAATAATAAAACTTTAATTGATGTTGCCTGTGGTACTGGAGATCTTGGTAAACTTTTTTTAGATGCAACTGATAAAAATGGAGAAATATTTTGTGTCGATCCAAATAAAGGAATGATTGGTAAAGGCAAAGAAAAGTTAAGTACTTATAAAAATATCAATTGGATAATTGCTCCAGCTGAAAAATTGCCTATTGAAGATAATTCTTGCGATTATTACACAATTAGTTTTGGGCTACGAAATACTAAAGACCTAAATAAAGCTCTATCAGAAGCTTATAGAGTTTTAAAACCAGGAGGTCGCTATTTATGTTTGGAATTTTCTAAAATTCAAAACTCTAATTTGGATTTTATATATAAAAATTATTCAAAACTTATTCCTTTGGTTGGAAAGGCTATTGTTGGACAAAAAGAACCTTATGAATATCTAATTAAAAGTATTGAAGAATTTATTAATCAAGAAGAGTTAATCGATTTAATGAATAAAAATAAATTTGTTAACTGTAGTTATAGAAATTTATCAGGTGGAATTGTAGCTATCCACTCAGGTTGGAAAATCTAATGTTAAAAAAAATATTTATTTTATTTAAATTAGGAAGAAAATTAGCTCGTTCTGATATATTAGCTATTCTTTCTAAGTTTAAAGAGCCACCATTAACAATCAAGATTCTCTTTCAAGTACTTTCATTTTCTTTTTCGGCTCCTAATAGAACTAATTTAAACGAAAATGAAGGAGCAAGACTTTCTAAATCCCTACAATCAATGGGAACTACATTTATTAAATTAGGACAATTTCTAGTTACTAGACCTGATATTATTGGAGATGATTTAGCAAAACAGTTAGAGGGCTTACAAGATAGATTGCCAGCATTTACCTTATCTGAAGCCAAAGCAATAATTAAAAAAGACTTAGGAGATGACACCTTCAATTCAATCATTGATTTAAGTGAGCCAGTTGCAGCAGCTTCAATAGCACAAGTCCATAAAGCAAAAATAAATGATAATGGAACCATAAAAGATGTTGCTATTAAAATTTTGAGACCAGATATTAAAAAAGTATTTAATGAAGAAATAGATGCCTTGATGCTTTTTGCTTTTATGGTTGAGTCGTTTATAAAAAAAACAAAAAGATTAAAATTGGTAGAAGTTGTCTTTCTTCTTAAAGAAATAACTAATTTAGAAATGGATTTAAGATTTGAGGCAGCAGCTGCAAATGAATATGCTGAAAATACAAAGAATGATGCAGGTTTTAGAGTTCCTGCTATTTATTGGAATTTTACAAGCGAAAATGTTATGACACTTGATTGGGTTGATGGTGTTTCTATTCGTGAAACAGAAGATTTACAAAAAAGAAACATAGACACTAAGAGAATAGCCTCTGATGTTATTCAGCATTTTTTAAGACATGCTGTCAGAGATGGTTTTTTTCATGCTGATATGCATCAAGGAAATATATTTATTGATAATAGTGGACAAATTGTTCCTATAGATTTTGGTATAATGGGAAGATTGGATAGTCTTAGTAAAAGATTTTTAGCTGAAATTTTATTTGGATTTATTCAAAGAGACTACAAAAAAGTTGCTGAAGTACATTTGGTTGCTGGTCTAGTTCCTAAAGATGTACCTGTTAATGATTTAGCACAAGCATTAAGATCAATTGGTGAACCAATCTTTGGCCAATCAGTAAAAGATATTTCTGGGGGGAAATTATTAAAACAACTTTTTGAAGTTACTGAAAAATTTAACATGCAGACTCAACCTCAGTTATTAATGTTACAAAAAACAATGGTAGTTGTTGAGGGTGTTGCTAGAAAACTTAACCCTAATACCAACATATGGGAAACTTCAAAACCAGTTTTAGAAAATTGGCTAAGAGAAACAAAAGATCCAATCAATACCTTAAATGAAAGTTTAAAAACTACTACTGAAGTAATTAAAAGATTGCCTGATTTTCCAGAGATTATGGATAAAGCCAATCAAGCTTTATCATTTTTAGCAAGTGGACAGATCCCCCAAAATTCAAATTCATTTACCGCCTTAAATGAAAAGAGATCTGAAATGACTGCCTTTAGAAATCAGTCTATTGTTGGTTTATTACTGCTTGTAATTTTTGGTCTAGTAGTATTTTAATTCGCACAATGAATAATTTATCTGAAAGAAAAATACTTTTAATAATATGCGGTGGCATATCTGCTTATAAAAGTTTGGTGCTAATTAGGTCTTTAAAAAAATTAGGTGCAAAAGTTAAAACTATTCTTACTAAAAGTGCCAAAGAATTTGTAACTCCTTTATCTGTTGCCTCACTATCTCAAGAAAAAGTTTATGAAGACTTATTTAACCCTGAAAATGAGGCTGAAATGGATCATATTTCACTATCTAGATGGGCAGACTTAATTGTTGTGGCTCCAGCTACAGCTAATACAATTTCAAAATTGAGTGCAGGATCTTCTGAAGATCTGGCTTCAACCGTAATTTTAGCTTCTGATAAAGATATTTTTTTAACACCAGCTATGAATGTTAGAATGTGGGAACACCCATCAACTAAAGAAAATCTTAAAAAACTAAAATTATTTGGTTATAAAATTATAGGTCCTGAAATTGGTGATATGGCCTGTGGAGAATTTGGTGAAGGGAAAATGACTGAACCAGATAATGTTGTTCAAAAAATTAATTCATACTTTGGTGAATTAAATAAAAATTATAAACTAAAAGCCTTAGTAACGGCCGGACCAACTAATGAGTATATTGATCCTGTAAGATTTATAACAAATAAGTCTTCTGGAAAACAAGGCTATGCCTTAGCAAAAGCATTCGCTAAAAAAGGTTTTCAAACCACTTTAATTTCTGGACCTACAAATTTAGAGGTGGGCAGCAATATAAACTTAATTAAAGTAGAAACTGCAGATGAGATGTTTAAAGCTACACAAGACAATCTACCAGCAGATGTAGCAATTTTTTCAGCAGCTGTTGCTGACTTTAAGGCTAAAGACATAAATAATAGTAAAATAAAAAAACAGGAAAAATTACATTTAGAACTAGAAAAAAATATTGATATTTTAAATTATGTATCAAAACATAATTCTCTTAGACCAAAGTTGGTAATTGGATTTGCTGCAGAAACTAATAATGTGGAAGAAAATGCAAAAAAAAAATTAGAAGAAAAAAATTGCGATTGGATAATAGCAAATGATGTTTCCAATAAAACAATTGGATTTGACTCCAATTTTAATGAAGTTTCAATTTATTATAGAGATAAAAATATGGATAATGAAAGGCTTACAATAAAAAGTAAATCTGAAATTTCTGATGAAATAGTTGATAGAGTTATTAAAAAATTAAATTAAAATTCAGTGGCTAAAGTATTAATCAAAAAATTAAATTCTAAAGTAGAATTACCTGCTTACGAAACAGATGGTGCTTCAGGTATGGATTTGATGGCTTTTATAGAGGAGCCTATTAGAATAGCCCCTAATAGCTCATATTTAGTTCCTACAGGGCTTTCAATGGCATTTTCGGAGGATTATGAGGTTCAAATTCGTCCTCGATCTGGCTTGGCTGCTAAAAAAAGTATTACAGTTTTAAATACCCCAGGAACAATTGACAGTGATTATAGAGGAGAAATTAAAGTTATACTTTTTAATCATGGTAAAGAAGATTTCCTTATCAACAATAAAGATAGAATAGCACAAATGATCTTAATGCCTGTAATCAGGATGGAGCTTGAAGAAACAGATAATTTGCCCAACACATTACGAGGTGATGGTGGATTTGGCTCAACAGGTAAATGAATAACCAATTAAAAAAAGTATCAGTAGAGAGATATTCAAGACAAATAGTACTAAGGGATATTGGCACTATAGGGCAAAAAAAAATTATATCTGCAAAAGTTTTAATTGTTGGAATGGGTGGCTTAGGGTCTCCTGTTGCTGAATTTCTTGCAAGAGCTGGTGTTGGTTTGATAGGAATAGTTGATGATGATAAAGTTAGTTTATCCAATCTACACAGACAAAGTCTTTATAATACCAATGATATAGGAAAATTTAAAGTTCAAGTAGCAAGAATTAAGATTAAAAAGATAAACCCAAGTATTAAAATTAAGATTTACAAAATAAGACTAAATAAAACTAATTTTAAGAAAATTATAAAAGATTATGATTATATAGTTGATGGCTCTGATAATTTTTCCACAAAATTTTTATTAAATGATTTTTGTTATAAATTTAAAAAAATACTTGTAACTGGAGCTATAAGTAAATTTGATGGTCATATATTTACTTTTAATTTTAAGAATAAAAAAATTCCATGTTTAAGATGTTTTTTTCAAGACTCTGATATTTCAGATGATTTATTAAATTGCGAGTCGGAAGGTATTCTTGGTACTGTTGCTGGTATAATTGGAACTATACAAGCAAACGAAGTTTTAAAGAAAATACTTGGTATTGGAAAGGGTCTTGATGGATATATTTTTATCTTAGACTTATTACAATTAAACTTTAGAAAAGTTAAACTTAAAAAAAGAAAAAACTGTTTTTGTAAATGATAAAAAAAATAGCTATTTGGTGTTTTTGTCTATCAATTTTAAGCATTCAATTCATAAGTGCTGAGGAAAAATTTTTATCTCTAAAAAAAAATAAGACTAATGTTAGGTATGGGCCAAGCATAGATCGTTCTATTAAATATGTTTATAGAAAGATTAATTTGCCTGTAAAACAGATAGACAAAAAAGAGAATTGGAGAAGAGTAATATTTTTTGATAATAATAGTGGCTGGATTCATTGGAGTCAGCTGAAACCATCAAATTCTATTATTATTTTAGAAGATAAGATCTTATATAAAAAACCATCTAACTTTTCAAAACCAATAGCCAAATTAGAAAAAGGAAGGCTATTAGTTTTAAAAAAATGTGAAAATATATGGTGTAATGTAAAGACTTATAATTATTCAGGTTGGGTCAAAACTGGAAATATTTGGGGTTCTATTAAATAAAATCAGCACATAGTGATTTCACACTATCTTCAGCTAGTCTTGTGGTGTGGATATATTCTTTATGATCAATCCCAAGTTCAATGGTTGCACTATCTGACTTAAATTTAGAAATTTGATCATCATTTAATTTAAAATGGATAAACTGTACTGAAGAAGCTTTTCCTTCTGCTGATGTTCTATCAACATCTTCCTCTGGAACAGCCTTAACAATTTCATCATTAATTTTCATGAATATTTTTTCTTCAATTCCTCCAACTTTACCTAAAAATGCAGCTCTTGAAATTGGATTATCAATTTCAAACATTAGTGTAGCTGTAAGTTCTTTTCCGTTTGGAACCAAAGGGTTATAGGCTATTAACTCATCTTTTAATTGCTCATCTCCACCTTTTTCGATGTGAAGCATCTCTTGAACTTGAGCAACCATAGTTTCAAAACTTTCAAAATAAAAAGTGGCATAAGGACCAAGTGCTATTCTTCTATCTTTTTTAAAATCAACTAAGTCTTTTCTGATTTGTTTTCTGCTTTTTGCATAAACATCAGATGGTAATAAATCTTCTTTTTCTATTTGTTTTTTTTCTTTACTCATAATTATAGCTTATAACTTTTTGCCATTAATTCGATAGGATGAAGTGCCTCATCATTTGCAATATTTGTGTCTGTTTCTAATTGTTTTAAATGCTTACCTGCCAAAGGACAATCTGAAGCCATATATTTATTGTTTTTATTTTTAATTTGTCTTGCTGTTGGTGTTCCAACTTTTACAGCTAAATCGTGAGTTTCCTTCATCACACCAAAAGTTCCCCCATGACCAGCACATCTTTCAACAACATCCATTTTTATATTAGGGATAAATTTCAGCATATCTCTAGATTTAATACCCATGTTTTGTGCTCTTGCATGGCATGCGTTGTGAACTGTAACTCCACCATCAATTTCTTGTAAACCTTCTGCTAGGCCCTCGTTTTGTGCTATATCAACGATATATTCATCTATATCACTAACACTTTTTGAAAGTCTTTTAATGTTTTCGTCATTTGGTAATAGTAAAGGCCATTCAAATTTTAACATTAGACCACAACTTGCTGTTAAAGTAATAATTTGATAACCTTTGTCTACCCACTCCAATAAATCTTTGGAAACTTTTTTGGCTTGCTCTACAACTTTTGGTAAATCTGCTTGCTCAAGGTAAGGCATTCCACAACAACCCGGATAAGCTTCTTGAACATCTACTCCATTTTTTTTTAAAACTTTTAATGCAGCTACACCTGTATTTTTTTTATTAAAATTAACAAAGCATGTTGAATAAATTACAACTTTTCTATCTTTAGATGGAGCTTCACTATTTGTTGGAATATTGTTTTTTTTAAAGTAATTTGTAAATGTTTCTGAATTATAAGTGGGAAGCTTAACTCTCACATCAATTCCAGCAACTAATTCTAATATTTTTCTAAAGAATGTATTTTTAATGTTTGATGCCCAGTTTATTAGTGATGATAGCATTACACCAATTTTTCCATTTCTATCAATTTGAGCTAATTGTGCTGGCACTGCTGGCAATTTATTTAATTTTTTTTGAGCCGTTCTATATCTCAACATTAAATGAGGAAAGTCTAAATCAAAATCATGGGGCGGAACATAAGGGCACTTAGTCATAAAACACATATCACATAATGTGCAAGCGTCTACCACAGGTTCAAACTGTTCACTTTTTAAACTTTCTACATCCTCATTTTCTGACTCATCTATCATGTCAAATAATTTTGGGAACGAGTCGCATAAATTAAAACACCTTCTACATCCATGACAGATATCAAATGCTCTTCTCATTTCGTCATCTAATTTTTTGGGGTCTAAAAAATCAGGATGCTCAAAATTTATTGGGTGCCTAATGGGTGCATCTATGCTGCCTTCTTTGCTCATATTTAAAATTTTAGGATTTAATGGTGGGGAAGAACCCCACCATAAATTAAGTCTTATTTACGCAATAGATTCTAATGTTTTTTGGAATTTACCTGCGTGTGATTTTTCAGCTTTTGCTAAAGTTTCAAACCAATCAGCAATTTCTGAAAAGCCTTCTTCTCTAGCTGTTTTTGCCATACCAGGGTACATGTCTGTATATTCATGTGTTTCACCTTGTACCGCTGAAGCTAAATTTGCTTTAGTCTCACCAATTGGTAGTCCCGTTGCTGGGTCTCCAACTTCTTCAAGATACTCAAGGTGTCCATGTGCATGACCTGTTTCACCTTCAGCTGTAGATCTAAATACAGATGCTACATCGTTATAACCTTCAATATCTGCTTTTTGAGCAAAATATAAATAACGTCTGTTTGCTTGGCTCTCACCTGCAAATGCATCTTTTAAGTTTTCTTCTGTTTTACTTCCTTTTAATGACATTTTTTTCTCCTTAATGATTATGATGTATATATAATCGTTCTAAACTATATGTCAACAGTTTAGAATTGTTTTAATGTAAATGTTAAATTATTGAAATTATTAAATTATTTTTGCGTTTGATTATCAGTTGCAACTTTAATTAATACTTCCACTGATTTTATTTTTTTTCCTGTGATATTTTTTTTTATATTTACAGAATCAATATCTTCGTTGCTACAATCAATTAACTCATTTGTGTCTTCGTCAAAAAAATGGTGGTGCTCTGTTACGTTAGTGTCAAAATAACTTTTATCTGAGTTGATAGAAATTTCTTTTAAATATCCTTTTTTTTTAAATGCATGAATTGTATTGTAAACTGTTGCTAAAGAAATTTTTTCACTCAGCTTATCCCCAATAATTTTAGTCAAATCATTTATTGTAAAGTGAAAGGTTTTTTCAGGTGAGAACAATACTTCACAAATTTTTAGTCTCTGTCTTGTTGGTCTTAAGCCAGATTCTCTCAGTTTTTCTGTGTATATACTTATATTATTCATTACTGTTTATAATAGTTCTAAACTATTTCTATATTATAATCATGATAAATCAAGTATTAAGGGACTGAAATTTATGAAAAAAAACTCATTCACATACGATGAGCTAATAAGCTGCGGAAATGGCGAACTTTTTGGCCCAGGTAATGCAAAATTACCACTTCCACCAATGCTCATGTTTGATAGAATAACAGAAATCAACGAGGACAATGGTACTTTTAGTAAAGGCTCTTTAAAAGCAGAGCTTGATATCAAAGAAGACCTTTGGTTTTTTGATTGTCACTTTAAAGGAGACCCTGTTATGCCAGGTTGTCTTGGCTTAGATGCCATGTGGCAACTAGTTGGTTTTTATCTTGGCTGGCTTGGTAAACCAGGTAAAGGGAGGGCTTTAGGAGTTAGTACGGTAAAATTCACTGGTGAAGTTTTACAAAATGTTAAAAATGTAAGATATGAAATTGATATAAAAAAAGTTATGGCACCAGGTGGAACAACAGTTGGTCTTGCAAATGGTTTAGTATTTGCCGATGACAAAAAAATATATTCAGCAGAAAGTTTAAAAGTGGGGTTATTTAAATAATGAGAAGAGTAGTAGTTACAGGTTTGGGAGTTGTTTCTTGTTTGGGTAACAATCAAGAAGAAGTTTATCAGTCTCTTTTAAATTCAAAATCTGGAATATCTTTTTGTGAAGAATACAAAGAACACAATTTAAGAAGTCATATTCACGGCAAACCAAATATTAAACTTGAAGATCATATTGATAGAAAAACTATCAGATTTATGGGCTCTGGATCTGCATATAATTACATTGCAATGAAAGAAGCTATTAAGGATTCAGGATTAGAGGATAAGGATGTGAGTAATTTTAAAACTGGAATAGTTATGGGTTCTGGTGGCCCTTCAATAGAAAATGTAGTTTTGTCTGTTGATAAGACTAGAGCTAAGACACCAAAATTAATGGGGCCATTTATTGTTCCAAGAACTATGGCTAGTACATCTTCAGCAACTCTTGCTGTACCTTTTAAAATCAAAGGAGTTAATTATACGATGAGTTCCGCATGTGCAACTAGCGGACACTGCATCGGTCATGCAAGTGAATTAATTCAAATGGGAAAACAAGATGTTGTATTTGCAGGCGGCAGTGAAGAATTACACTGGGCTATGACTGCAATGTTTGATGCGATGACTGCTTTGTCTTCTAAATACAATGATGCACCTGAAACCGCTTCTAGAGCTTATGATAAAACTAGAGATGGCTTTGTAATAGCAGGTGGTGGTGGAGTTTTAGTACTTGAGGAGTACGAACATGCAAAAGCTAGAGGAGCAAACATATATGCTGAATTAACAGGCTATGGCGCGACTTCTGACGGGTACGATATGGTAGCCCCATCAGGTGAAGGCGCTGTTAGATGTATGAAGATGGCTTTAGCAACAGCTAAAAATAAAATGGACTACTTAAACACTCATGGAACATCAACTCCAGTTGGAGACATAACAGAGCTTAGAGGTGTTGGAGAAGCATTTGGTGCTGAGGTACCAAAAATTAGTTCTACTAAATCTCTTTCTGGTCACCCACTAGGTGCTGCTTCGGTTCATGAAGCAATTTATAGTTTAATCATGATGAAAAATAGTTTCATTACTGCATCAGCTAACATTAATGACATGGATGATGAAGCTAAAAAATTTCCAATCGTAACTAAGACTGAAACAGGTGTTAAATTAAACTCTGTAATGTCTAACAGCTTTGGTTTTGGTGGAACAAATGCAACTTTAATTTTTGAAAAGGTTTAAATGAGTTTAATGAAAGGTAAAAGAGGATTGATCATGGGAGTTGCCAATGAAAGATCTATCGCTTGGGGCATTTCACAAAAATTAGCAGAAGCTGGAGCAGAACTTGCATTCACTTATCTTGGTGATGCACTAAAGAAAAGAGTTATTCCTTTAGCTGAAAAATTAAATTCAAAAGCTACTTTTAGTTGTGATGTTGAAAACAAAGAAGAAGTTATAAAACTTTTTGATGATATTAAATCACAATGGGGGCAAATAGATTTTGTTGTTCATGCAGTTGCATTTTCAGATAAATCAGAATTATCAGGTGAATATTTAAACACAACTAGAGAAAATTTTTTAAGAAGCATGTTAATCTCATGTTTTTCATTTACCGAAGTTGCAAAAGAAGCATCTAAAATAATGAAAGAGGGTGGAAGTTTATTAACTTTAACTTATGAATCTACTAAGGCTATTCCAAATTATAATGTGATGGGTGTTTGTAAATCAGCTTTAGAAGCAAGTGTTAAATATCTTGCAAGAGATTTAGGAGCTAAAGGTATGAGAGTGAATGCAATAAGTGCTGGACCTATTAAAACTTTAGCAGCTTCTGCTATTGGTGATGCAAAATTCCTATACAAATGGAATGCAGATCATTCTTTCTTAAAGAGGAACGTAGATATTCATGATGTTGGAAACTCAGCTTTATATCTACTAAGCGACCTTGCAGCTGGTGTTACTGGTGAAATTCACTACGTGGATGCTGGATATAACAAGGTTGGGATGCCCGATCCTAAGAATATTACATAAAATATAGTTAAATTTGGTTAAATATTGTCGTCTAACGCCATAGTATTTTTGAATAAAAAAAACCCCCAGAACTTTCATCCCAGGGGTTTAGAATTTTAATTTAAGTTATTAGGCTTTAGCTTCTGTTTCAGTTGTAGCTTGTTTCATAGAAAGTTTAACTTTACCTCTATCAAAACCAATCACTTTAACTTTTACTTCGTCACCTTCTTTGACAACATCAGTAACTTTTTCTACTCTTTTAGCAGCAAGTTCTGAAATGTGAACAAGACCATCTTGTTTACCTAGGAAGTTAACGAAAGCACCAAACTCCATAATTTTCATTACTTTACCTGTGTAGATTTTATTCATCTCAGCTTTTGCCGTGATGTCTTTAATAATCTGCATAGCAATGTTTCTAGACTCTTCGTCTGGAGCAGCAACAGTTACTACACCTTCATCATTCACATCAACTTTTGCACCTGATTTTTCAACAATTTCTCTAATTGTTGCTCCACCTTTTCCAATCACAGCTGCGATATCTTTTTTATCAACAGTAATTTGTTCCATTTTTGGGGTGTGTTCACCAACATCAGCTCTTGATTCACTTAAAACTTTATTCATTTCACCCAAGATATGAACTCTTCCTTCTTTAGCTTGTTTTAAAGCCTGTTCCATGATTTCAAATGTGATACCTGTAATTTTAATATCCATTTGAAGTGAAGTAATTCCATCTTTAGTTCCAGCAACCTTAAAGTCCATATCTCCAAGATGATCTTCATCACCTAAAATATCTGACAAGACACTAAAGTCATCACCTTCTTTAATTAATCCCATTGCAATACCTGCAACTGGCTCTTTAATCGGCACTCCAGCATCCATAAGTGCAAGAGATGCACCACAAACACTCGCCATTGAAGAAGAACCGTTAGATTCTGTAATCTCAGACACTATTCTGAAAGTATATGGAAACTCTTCTTTTGAAGGTAGTGAAGAATTAATTGCTCTCCATGCTAATTTTCCATGGCCAACTTCACGTCTTCCAGTTCCAATTCTTCCAGTTTCACCAACTGAGAAAGGAGGAAAATTATAATGAAGCATAAATCTTTCTCTATGCTGTCCATCCAAACTTTCTAACCTTTGCTCATCATCAGATGTACCTAAAGTAGTCACAACAATCGCTTGTGTTTCTCCTCTAGTAAATAAAGCTGATCCGTGAGTTCTTGGCAAAACACCAACTTCACACTCAATGGCTCTTACGTCGGCCAAACCTCTACCATCTATTCTTTTTTTGTTTTTGAGAATATCAGTTCTAACAATTTTCTTTTCAAGATTTTTTAATTCATCATTAACATTAAAATCAGAATAATTTTCATCTTCTGCAAAAAGCTGTTTTGCTTTATCAGAAATTTCTGAAATTTGATTTGATCTATCTTGTTTGTCTATTGTTGCAAAAGCTTTAGTTAGATCTGCTGTAAAGTTTTCTTCAAGTTTTTTCTTAACTTCTGATAAATCTTTTTTCTCAACAGTCCATTCTGGCTTTCTGCATTCTTTTGCAAGTTCCTCGATCATTTTGATTACTGGAACAAAACCTTCGTGACCAAACTTAACTGCATCTAACATTACTTCTTCTGTTAAACCTTTAGTCTCAGACTCAACCATAAGCACAGCATCTTTAGTGCCTGCTACAACTAAATCTAAAGTAGAGTTTTCTAGCTCAGCTTTTGATGGGTTTAATATATATTTACCATCAACTAAACCAACTCTTGAAGCACCTACAGGACCCATAAATGGCATTCCTGAAATAGCTAGCGCTGCTGAAGAAGCTGTAATTGCTAAAATATCTGGTTGATTGTCTTTGTCGTATGAAATTACTGTTGGTAACAACTGAACTTCATTTTTAAATTCACTTGGAAACAAAGGTCTGATTGGTCTATCAATTAATCTTGAGATTAATTGTTCACTTTCAGTTGGTCTTGCTTCTCTTTTAAAATATCCACCAGGAATTTTACCACCTGCATAATATTTTTCTTGGTAATTTACAGATAGAGGAAAATAATCCATATCTGGATTTACTTTTTTTGCTCCTACTACTGTTGCTAAAATAACTGTTTCACCACATGAAGCAATGATTGCTCCATCTGCTTGTCTTGCTACTTTACCTGTTTCTAAACTTATCTTCTTACCTGCTACTTCAATTTCCTTCTTATATACTTTGAACATCTATTTTCCGTTTCCTTCTATCTATTTTCTTAAATTTAATTGTGTTAATACATTTTTGTAAGAATCGAATTTATTTTTCTTTAAATATTCTAACAATTTTTTTCTTCTATTTACTGCTCTTAACAATCCAACCGAAGAGTGTTTATCTTTTTTGAATTGCTTAATGTGCGCTGAAAGAGTTTCAATTTTACCTGTTAATAATGCAATTTGTACTTCTGAAGAACCAGTGTCCTTCTCGTGCATTTTTAATTCTTCTACTTTATTCGTCATACTATTTATTTTCCTATTTGTTTGTTTGTTTTATTAAGTTTTCTATTTTTTCTGCGTATTCAAAAGAATCATCTTTAGCAAAAAGTATCTTTGGTATGTATTTCATAAATACTTTTTTAGATAAAATTTTTCTAATTAAAAAAGAATATTCTCTTAGTTTTTTAATAACTTTTTCAGTATCTTTTCCTCCTAGGGGTAATACATACGCTTTTGCAATTTTAAGATCTTGACTCATTTTCACTTCTGTAACCGTTATGGTATTAGTTTCTAAATTCGGCACCTTAGCTTCATTTCTAGCGAAAATCATACCTAAAGATTGCCTAATCATCTCTCCAACACGTAATTGTCTTTGTGATACAGGTTTTCCTGTTTTATCAACCATTATACTGTTCTTTCCGTCGTAGTCGTACTATACGCCTCTATTGTATCGTTTTTCTGGAAATCGATAAAGTCTTTAAGTGTTATTCCACATTCTTGGCCGTTACTGACCTGTTTTGCCTGATCTTTTTCTCTAAAAATAGTACTTATTTTACCAGTATAAATAATTGCTCCATCCCTTACTACTCTAGCATTTGCTCCACTGGATATTTCACCTTCAGTTACTTTTGAACCCGCAACTTTTCCTGTACCTGAAACTTTGAAAATTTCTAGAATTTGAGCTGTGCCAACAATTTTTTCTTGAACATCTGGAGCGAGAAGTCCTGACATTCTTAATTTGATATAATCTAAAACTTCATAAATAATATTGTAAGAAGATATTATAATTTTTTCATTCTCTGCTAATTTTTTTGCTTCCTTGCTTGGCTTAACATTAAATGCAATTAATGTAGCATTAGATGCTTTTGCTAAAGTTACATCGGTCTCTGTTACCATTCCAATATCAGATAAAATTATTTTAGGTTTTACTTCATCATGAGTAATTTGATTAATCGCACTTTTGATTGCCTCTGCTGATCCATGAACGTCTGATTTTACGATAATATTTAATTCTGCAGCTGACTTATCAGCAAAAGCTGAATCTTGAGTTGCAAAAGTTAGAGGGCTTCCACCAGTTTTGGTTTCATCTGCTCTAGTCTCACTTAATGTTTTGGCTTCTTTCTCTGAATCTAAGACAATAAAATCATCTCCTGATTTAGCTGCTCCATTAATTCCAAGAATTTCAACTGGCATTGATGGTGGTGCTTCATTAACACTTTCTCCTTTGTCATTAATTAAAGCTCTTACTTTTCCCCATTTTAATCCACTAACAAAGAAATCACCTTTTTTAATTGTTCCAGATGTAACCACAACTGTTGCAACCGCTCCTCTACCAATATCAATTTTAGATTCTAAAACAATTCCAGTTGCTTTAGATTCAAAGTCAGTTTTTAAATCCAAGATTTCTGCTTGTAGAACAATCGACTCTACTAACTTATCTAAATTTTTTTTGTTTTTTGCAGAAATTTCAACCATCAAAGTATCTCCAGATAAATCTTCTGCAATAAGTTCATATTCTAAAAGCTGGTTCTTTATTTTTTGTGGGTCAGCCTCTGGTAAATCACACTTATTGATTGCTACAACTATTGGAACGTTCGCAGCTTTTGCATGTTTTATAGATTCAATTGTTTGAGGCTTAACTCCATCATCTGCAGCAACTACTAATACCACAACGTCTGTCAATTTTGATCCTCTTGCTCTCATTTCTGTAAATGCAGCATGACCCGGCGTGTCAATAAAAGTTAGTTTATTAGATTCGTGCTGTATTTGATAAGCACCAATATGTTGTGTTATTCCACCAAATTCACCAGAAACAACATTTGCACTTCTTAAAACATCTAATACCGAAGTCTTTCCATGATCTACGTGACCCATCACAGTTACGATTGGTGGTCTATTCTTTAAATTTTCAGATCTAGACGCTTTTATTTTTTGAATAATTTCTTCTGCTTTTGCTTCTCTAATTGGATTATGACCAAATTCTTTTACCAAATATTCAGCAGTATCTGCTGCTAATGTTTGATTGATAGTAACCGTAACTCCCATTCCAAATAAATGTTTAATTACATTATTTGATTGCTCAGCCATTCTATTGGATAGCTCTCTTACTGTTATTGCTTCAGGAATATTCACATCTCTTTTTATAGGCTTCAAACTTTCTTGAATTTCTTCTTTAGTAAGTTCTCTGTTTTCTTTTAATTTTGCTCTTTTAAGCGAAGCCATACTTCTTGATCTTGCTTCAATCTCATCACTTAATGCTCTTGATACTGTTAATTTTAATTCTCTTTTTTTAGTTTCAGGTTTACCTGTATCCCCTTTGAGTCTTCTAGTTGCTCTTTGCTCAGCTAATTTACGTTTTTCATAATCATTAGTTATTGGAGAAGATGGTTTAGGCGCTGATGCAGTTCTAGGGGGAAAGCTACTCGCATTGGTTACTGCTGGTTTTGACCTAACACTAGCAGGTCTAGTAAAGTTACCCCTAGGTACAAATTTGCTAGGTTTTTTTTCAATTACAACTGAATTTTTACTTTGAGTTTTTGCTAACTCTATATTTTCTATCGACTTCTTGGCTATGCCAGAAAGTGTTAATTTTGTTTTTTTGTTTTCCATATTTCATTACTCAATCTTTGTAAATTATGTTTCTTGCAGACATAATTAATTCATCTGCTTCTGTTTTTGATAAAGCAAAATCTTCAAGGTATCCTTGAATCTTAATTCTTTCACCTTTCACAACATCATAACCGCCTGTTAATTCATCAGAGGCAAGGTCTGCAAAATCTTCTAGTTTTAAAATCTTTTGCTCTCCTAAAGTAACCAACATTCCTGGCGTTAGTCCTTTGTGATTTATAAGATCATCTTGAAGTCCCAAATCTTTAATTCTTTGAGTGATGTCTTCTTGATCTTTTTGGTAAAACTCTTTTGCTCTTTCAATCAAAGCCTTAGCAGTATCTTCCTCTATACCCTCAATTTTCATTAAATTTTCTGGTGAACTATCTTTAATGTCTGAAATCGATGAAAAACCTTCTGCAACAAGTAATTGTCCCAATGTTTCATCTAGCTCTAAATTTTTAACAAAGTTTTCAGTTTTTTCTTTAAACTCAGATTGTCTTCTTTCTGAATCTTCTGCATCAGTCATTATATTAATTTCGTAATTTAATAACTTAGTAGCCAACCTAACATTTTGACCTCTACGACCAATTGCTTTACTTAAGTTTTCTTCAGTTAAAATTACATCTAATTTTTTTGCAATACTATCAACGTTTACTCTTTGAACTTCAGCAGGTGATAATGCATTTGAAACTACTATTGCTGGATCCTCAGACCAATTAACAATATCAATTTTTTCACCTTGTAATTCGTTAACTACTGCTTGAACTCTTGATCCTCTCATTCCAACACAAGCTCCTACTGGATCTAATGAAGTATCAACTGCTTTAACACAGATTTTTGCTCTACTCCCAGGATCTCTTGCTGATGATTTGATTTCAATTAAACCGTCATAGATTTCCGGAACCTCTTGAACAAATAGTTTTTCCATAAATTTTGGATGTGCTCTTGATAAAAATATTTGTTGTCCTCTGACTTCTCTTTTTACGTCATAACAATAAGCTTTAACTCTATCTCCAGCTTTAATATTTTCTCTAGGGATCATTTCATTTTTTTGAATAATTGCTTCAGTTCTACCCAAATCAACTATCACATTTCCAAACTCTAGACGCTTAACAATTCCACTTAAAATTGAATCTTTTTTGTCTATGAAATCATTGTATTGTCTTTCACGTTCTGCTTCTCTTACATTAAAACTAATAACTTGTTTTGCTGTTTGCGCAGCTATTCTTCCAAAATCAAAAGAGGGAAGCGGTTGTAAAATTTCATCACCAATTTTTTTATCTTTGTTTACTTCATTTAAAATAATTGCATCTTGAAGATTAATTTCAGTATTTGTATTTTCTGGTTTTTCTACAACGATTAATTTTCTAAAAATTCCAATATCACCACTTTCTCTGTCTATTAAAACTTTAATTTCATTATCCTGTCCAAATTTAGACTTGGCAGCTTTTGCAATTCCAGTTTCCATAGAATCAATAATTAATTCTTTATCTATAGATTTTTCTAAAGCAACTGCTTCAGCAATTCTTAATAATTCTAATTTATCTGATCTTCTATTTAACATAAGTTTATTAACTCCAAAAAAAAATGGGCTAAAGCCCATTCTGTAATTTCAATAATGTAAAGGCAATATATAAAGATTTTTTTTTAATTCAATAGTAACTATTTAGAAAAAACGTCTTTTTTATCTGTTTTTTCCCATGAAAATGAACCGTTAGCTTCAGGCACCCGTCCAAAGTGACCATAAGCTGCTGTTTTTTCATAAATAGGCTTATTTAAGCCTAGCATTTCTCTTATGCCTCTTGGGCTTAAATCAAAATTTTCTGAAATCTTTTCTGTTACAAATTTATTTTTTTCTAAGTTATTATCAAACAAGTCCACATAAATTGATAAAGGTTTCGAAACTCCGATTGCGTATGCTAGCTGAATTAAACATTTTTCAGCAATGTTAGATGCAACAATATTTTTAGCAATATATCTTGCTGCATAAGCAGCTGATCTGTCTACTTTAGTTGGATCTTTACCAGAGAAAGCTCCCCCGCCATGAGGTGCTGCTCCACCATAAGTGTCTACAATAATTTTTCTACCAGTTAGACCACAATCCCCATCTGGACCACCAATTACAAAATTTCCAGTTGGATTTATATATAATTCATCTTCATTAAAATCATTTAAAAAAAAATTTGGAATTGATTTTAATACATAAGGTTTTAGCAATTCTCTAACTTTAGCCTGATCTACGTCTGCTGAGTGCTGGGAAGATATAACAACTGATTTTACTTTAGTTGGTTTTCCATCAACATACTCAAACGTAACTTGACTTTTTGAATCTGGCTCAATATTTTTTAATTTTCCAGATTTTCTGTCTTCCGCCATTAATCTCAAAATTTTATGAGAATAATGAATTGGTGCAGGCATTAACTCTTCAGTTTCGTTACAAGCATAACCAAACATTATTCCTTGGTCACCCGCTCCTTCATCTTTGTTACTTGATGAATCCACACCCATTGCTATGTCAGCAGATTGTGCGTGAAGATGGCTTTCGATTTTTGTAGCTTCTCTCCAAGTAAAACCATCTTGATCGTACCCGATATCTTTAATACAATCTCTTACTTTTTGAATAAGATCTTCTTCTTTAATGCTTGGTCCTCTTACTTCTCCAGCTAAAACAACTTTATTTGTAGTGGTTAGAGTTTCACATGCTACTCTTGAAAAAGGATCGCCTGAAAGGTAACTATCCACAACCATATCAGAAATACGATCTGACACCTTATCTGGATGTCCTTCAGAAACAGACTCGCTTGTAAATAAAAAATTTTTTAAATTACTCATGTGTAATTTTCTTAAATGAAAAAATTAAAAAAATATATAATAAAATTAGTATAAAAAATATCTTATCCCCATAATTCATATAGGGTGTGGGTTTAAAGACTTTGCTCTCTTTAAAATCAATATAACCAGTAGTGCCAAGCTCAACTTTTTTTTCTATAATACCAAATGGGTTAATAATGGCAGATATTCCATTGTTTGCTGATCTAATTACATATTTTCCACTTTCAATTGATCTAAAGATACTGTGTGCAAAATGTTGTCTTGGCCCAATAGAATTTCCAAACCAACCATCTTCTGAAATATTAATTATATAATCAAAGTTTTTATCTTTAAATAATCTATTTGAATAAATAATTTCATAACAAATTAAGGGAAGTAATTTTAGTTCTATCTTGTCATTTTTTATTGAAAGTGCTTTTAGGTTTTCACCTTTTGAAAAAGATTGGTAATCGTTGGTTACTGTTTTAAGTCCTATTAAACTAAGAACTTTTTCAAATGGGGTAAACTCTCCAAATGGTACTAGGTTAATCTTATTGTAACTATGAATTAAATCTAATTTATTGTTAAAAACTGCCATTGAATTAAAAAATAAATTTTCACTATTTTTAGTCTCTATGCTATTTAGACCCATAATAATTAAATCATCATTCCCAAAATTATTTGAAAATAATTCCTTATATATATACATATCTATTAAATAACTGTCCGGAATAATTCCTTCTGGCCATAAAAAAATCGTTGGTTCTTTTTTTTCTGGGCTACTCAAAGAAATTAGTTCTTGAATAATCTTTAACTCATCCTGCTTTGAATAAAATCGATCTAGACTAATATTGGGTGATACGGCTCTTATTGTGAAATTATTTTTAATATCAGTCGTAGTATTAAATTGATTGTACTTTAAGTTCCCAAAAATTAAAAAACCTAAAGAAATCACTATAAAGAAAAAACAGACAATAATTTCTTTTCTGGTTTTGCTTAGGATAAATATAGCCGGCACAGTAAACAAAGAGATGCAGATTAGATTAAAAGAATAAGTCCCAATTACTGATAGGATTTGAATAAAATAAATACTTTCTGAAAAGCTAAAAGCAATTAAATTCCATGGAAAACCAGTAAGAATGGACCCTCTAATAAATTCAATAGATCCATATAAAATTGAAAAAATAAAAAATGCACTAACAACATTTTTAGAATAAAAAATGGAAAATAAATAAGTTATTAGTCCATAAAATATTGCCAGGAAAGCAGGAAATAAAACTATAGCTACTGGTATTAAAAATTTGAAACTTTCATCAAAAGTTAATGAAATTGCAATCCAATATAAGCTACATAAAAAATAACCAAAACCAAAAAACCACCCATATTTAAAAAAAGATTTATTATTAGAGTTCGTTTTTTTTTCTGTAAAAAGAAAAATAAAAAATAAAGAAAAAGTTAAAAAATTGATTATAAAATAATTATAGGGTGGTAAGCTATAAGAGCTAATAGCACCTAAAAAAAATATATATAGTGCGTTTAAAGATTTTTTTTTGAGCAAGTTAAACAACTTTTGTTTGAATAAATTTATAAATTTTATCTTCTTCTTTACTCATTTTTTTAAAATCTTTCAGTTTTATATGGTCGTGCCCTAATAAATGAAGAAATCCATGGATAAAAATTTTGATAACCTTTTGTTTAAAATCAAAAATACTTATATTTTTTTGTTTGTTCATAAATTCATAGCTGATTACTATGTCACCAAGATAATTTAATTTTTTTGGATTAAATTTTTTCTCGAATGGAAATGATAATACATCTGTAGGTTTATTTTTATTTCTAAATTTTTTATTTAACTTTTTAATATTCTTATTATTTGAAAGTAAAATTGTTAGATTTATTTTTTTACCTATAAACTTATATTTTTTTGGAAAAAATTTTATAATAGAGTTAAAAAAAGTATTATTCCTCCTTATTTTTTTACTCCAAAGAGTGCATTCCGAAATTACATCAATTTTAATCATTTTCTTGATCTGAGTATGCCTTTACAATCTTGGAGACTAGGGGGTGCCTAACTACATCGGAGTGATCAAAATCTATCACAGAGACTTCATCTAAATGGCCTAATAATTTTTTAGATCTATTCAATCCTGACATGTTCTTGTGGGGCAAATCGATTTGGGATGGATCACCATTTATAACAATCTTTGAATTCTCTCCGATACGCGTTAAAAACATTTTAATCTGTGTATCTGTTGCATTTTGTGCTTCATCTAAAATCGCAAAAGAATTTTTTAAAGTCCTACCCCTCATAAATGCTAGTGGTGCTATTTCAATATCACCAACTTCAATCATTCTTTGAATTTTATCAAAGTCAAAAAGGTCATATAGAGAGTCATATAAAGGTCTTAGATAGGGATCAACTTTTTCCTTCATGTCTCCAGGTAAAAAACCTAATCTTTCACCAGCTTCAACTGCAGGTCTTGATAAAATAATTCTTTCAATCTTTTTATCAAGTAACAATGTCAGTCCGACTGCAACAGCCAAAAATGTTTTACCTGTTCCAGCAGGACCTGCTGATATAACAATATCACTTTGTCTTAAGGCTCTGACATATTCTTTTTGTCTTTCAGATCTTGGAATAACTGATTTTTTGGGAGTTTTAATTATGTCTGAAACATTTTGATTTTCTACTTTTTCTTTAATCATAAATTCATCTACTGAAGAAAGTATATCTTTTTTTTCTATACCTCCATTATTTACAAACTGGTTGGCTAAAAATTGAATAGCATTTTTTGTAATTTCATTTTTTTTTGGTGTTGATTTTATTAAAATAGAATTACCCCTAGAATATAGATTAGTATCAGTAATTTTTTCTAGTTCTTTTAAATTTTGATTAAATTCACCAACAACGCCCATTAATAAATCATTGTCTTGAAATATAACACTCAAAGAATTGTTATCAGAATAGACAAATTTTAAAATAGAACTAATTTTTTTTGATGCTACTTTATTCAATTTTTAGGCTACCTTCTTTTTGTAGTTTTCATTTAATATACCAAACAAGCTGTTTTGATTACTATGTGTTATTTCTATTTGCATAACTTTCCCTATGCAGTCAGTGTTGCCATCAAAAATTACTGATGTCATAAACTCAGTTCTACCAAATAATTTAATTCCATCTTTCATTTTATTTTCAACCAAAACATTAAGGGTCTTACCTTCTAGAGATTTATTTTTATTTATCTGATTTTCAAACAATTTTTTTTGGATTATTTCTAATCTTTCCTTAGATTTTTTTTTATCTACTAATTCTAAATCAGCAGCTACAGTGCCAGGTCTTGGACTAAAAATAAAAGAATATGAATTAATAAACCCTACTTTTTCAATTAACTTCATTGTATATTTAAAATCTTTATCACTTTCTTCTGGGTATCCAATAATAAAATCACTTGAAAACTCTATATTGGGATTAATCTTTTTTAATTTTTCATAAATTATTAAATATTCTTCAATAGTATGTTTTCTATTCATTTGTTTTAAAATTTTGTTTGATCCACTTTGTACTGGTAGATGGACTAAAGGCATTAGTTTGGTTGATTTTTTATAAACATTTATCAAATCGTCAGTCATGTCTTTGGGGTGAGACGTGGTATATCTAATTCTCTCAAGCTCATTAAAGTTTTCTAGCTCTAATAACAAATCAGATAATCTAAATTCTTTATTTTTATCTTTATAGCTATATGCATTCACATTTTGCCCTAATAAAATAATTTCTTTTGTGCCACCTTGAATTAATTCCTTTGTTTCATTTATAATTTGATCAAAGGGTCTCGAATACTCAGGTCCCCGCGTATAAGGCACTACACAAAAATGACAGAATTTATCACAACCCTCTTGGATTGTTAAAAATGAAGAGACTTTACTGTCTTTATTTTTAATTTTACTTAAATAATTAAATTTAGAAATTGTATCAAACTCTGTTTCTTCCTCTTTTTTTTTATTTTTTGAATGATTTAATATTGCATCATTTATCTTATGGTAAGACTGTGGACCAATTACAATGTCAATATAGGGTTCTCTTTTTAACATTTCTTGATTTTCAGCTTGAGCAACACAACCTGCAACAATTACAATTGGTTTTTTTTTATCCCTAAAAATTTTTTTAACTCTTCCTATTTCATGGTAAACTTTTTCTTTTGCTTTATCACGGATATGACAAGTATTTAAAAAATAACAATTCGCATCTTCATATTTTTCAGTCTTTTCAAAACCAATTTTTTTAACTGTATCAAATATACGATTTGAATCGTACTCATTCATTTGACAACCAAAAGTTTTAATAAAAATTTTTTTCAACATTAAGTTAGGATTTTTTTTTAACCCCATATAATTCTAATTTATGATCAACTAATCGATATCCATACTTATCAGCAATTTTTTCTTGTAGCTTTTCTATTTCTTCATCAACAAATTCTATAATTTCCCCTGATTTAACATCAATTAAATGATCGTGATGCCCTTCATTTAATTCTTCGTATCTAGCCTTACCTCCTTTAAAATCATGTTTTGCTAAAATTCCAGATTCCTCAAAAAGTTTTACTGTTCTGTATACTGTAGCAATACTTATTTTTGGATCAATTTTTGAAACTCTATTATAAAGTTCATCTACATCTGGATGATCGCTCGACTCTGACATTACTTTTGCAATAATTTTTCTTTGATCTGTAAGTTTAACTCCTTTAGCTAAACATTTTTGTTCAATATTTTCTGACATTTTTAATTTTAACTTAAATAAATAGGATTAATCAAATTCTTTTTTATCTTAAATTTATCACATAAGCTTGGGACTTCCTCATATTTAATATCTTTAACTCCCACAAAATCGTTAAAACTAAAACAATAATAATTGATTTTTTTTGTTAGAGATAAAGCTTTAATTGTCGCTAACGAGTTTCTAATACCTGCAAAACTACCTGGTCCTCTGTTAACATAAATAACATCAATTTGATCTAATGAAGAAGAGTTTACCTTTAAAAAATCATTAATTAATATCATTAATTTTTCAAAATTAATTTTACTATTTTCATGACTACAAGTATAAATATTTTCATTAAGTATGAGTGTTAAAAAAATTTTATCTCTTGTGGCATCTACTATTAAATTTTTCATTATAATAATTTTATTTGTAATCAATTCTAAAGCAGAAGAAAATAATATCAAATATTATTCTGAGGATAGTGGCATTCTTTCTTTAATGTACCACCGATTTGATGAAAATAAGTATCCTTCAACAAATATACAAATGGATATTTTCAAAGAACAAATGTCTATAATAAATACCTTAAATTACAAATTTTATGATCCACAAAATTTGAAAAAAAAATTTAATATTACAAAAAATAAAAAAAAAATACTTATTACTATAGATGATGCATTTTTGTCTTTTTATAAAATTGCATGGCCGTACTTAAAGAGAGAGAAAATTCCTTTTATTTTATTTGTTTCAACTGAAGCTGTAGGTAAAGTTGGCTATATGAATTGGGAACAAATAAAAGAAATAGAGAAAGAGCCATATGCTTACATTGGTAATCATTCACATTCTCATGGCTACCTGGTTGACCTAGAAACAGAAAATTTTTTGTCTGATATTAATACCTCAATTAAAATTTTTAATCAGCACTTAGGCTATAACCCTATTTTTTTTTCATACCCATTTGGTGAATATAGCAAAACTATTAAAGATTTTATTTCTAAAAATTTTGATTTTGCTTTTGGTCAACATTCTGGTGTTATTGATATTAATAAAGATCTTCATGAATTACCTAGATTCCCAATTAATGAAAAATATGGTGACTTAGAAAGATTTAAATTTTTAATTAATCTTGGTCCGCTTCAATACAAATCTTTAAACCCTAAAGATAAATATATTACTGACAACAATCCACCAGAACTATCTGTAGAATTTTTTGAAAATCAAAAAAATATAGAAAATATTAATTGTTTCTCTGATGAAGGTAATGGATGGGATCAATCAAATATTACTTTTAATAAAAATATACTAAAATTAAACTTTAGAGAAGAATTTACATTTAGAAGAGGTAGAGTTAATTGTTCACTTAATGATGATGGAGTATGGAGATGGTTTGGTGTTCAATTCTCAGTAAAACAAAATTAAATTAAACTTTCTAAATCTTTGCTTGAGGGCAATAACTTGGCATCATCAAAATCTGTTAAATTATTTTGTCTTATAATTTGTTGTAAAGTTTTAACATACTCTTTTCCTGTCTCTGCATATTTATCTAGGTATTCAGAAAGAATCATACTGTCTAATTTTTTTCCTTCGTCTCTCAACTCAGCTCTTGCATTTCTAAAATCTTTGTAAGTAGAGTGTGTATTCAAATTTCTTTGATAGGCTTTTACAGATGCTTGTAATACTTTAAATCTCATGACTTTATGAGTACTATCATCTTCTGCATCAGATGGTTTTATTCCATCACCCTTCCATGTCCATTGACCAAATAATGCGTTTCCTTCTTGGGCAAATCTTGATGTTCCCCAGCCAGTTTCCTTTGCTGCTTGTGCAATAGCCATTGAAACAGGCACCTCATCCATTCTAATTTTTAATGTAGATAAATCTTTGTTTACCACTCCATATTGTTTGAATTTTATATTCAGCCACTCTTGCTCTGTTTTTGTATTTTTGTTTTTATTTAGAATACTAAAGAGCTTCATTCTATCTAGTTTGATACTATTATTTTCATCTATGACTAAAGGCAAAATTATCTGAATAAAAAAGTCTTTTCTTTTTTTAGTATTTTCTATTTTTACAATCTCTTTTGGTAATAGATCTAAGCTTATAGGTTTTACTAACTTATTTTTTCTAACATCTGCTAAATTATAATTTGTTGATTTAAAAAGTTCTTCAATTGTTGCAGCACTTAACAGTATCGCATCTGATGGTTGCTCATCAAATGTTAAAATATCTTCATATAAAAACTTCTTATTTAATTTTTCATCTATTTTTGTTTTTTTGTTTTCTAATAATTTTTTTAAATTGTTTTTTGAATTATTTTCATAGTCTTTAGAAAATATTGTTTTTTCTTTTGTAAGATTAATAGCTAGTGGGGTTATAAAAAAAAATGATATAATAACCAAACTTGATATAAAAGTTCTAGAAATATTATCTAATCTATTTTCACCTGTTTTGAATTTCGTTTTTTTTTTAACAACAAACCCTTTTTCATTTAAATATTTCTTAATTTCAAAAATTGAATTTTTTTTTTTCATACCTATATCGCAACAACTTCTTTCACTTCAGGTAAATAATGACATAAAAGATTTTGTACACCTTGCTTTAAGGTCATTGTTGAGCTAGGGCAACCGGAGCAGCTTCCTTGAAGTTCCA
Organism: Candidatus Pelagibacter sp. Uisw_101; assembly: GCF_047727615.1. GTDB lineage: Bacteria > Pseudomonadota > Alphaproteobacteria > Pelagibacterales > Pelagibacteraceae > Pelagibacter. The sequence goes on along the minus strand of NZ_CP159821.1, from coordinate 1,421,299 downwards.
CCTTAACAATTCCATTTTTAAATTCTTTAAATTTAATGTCACCCCCATCTTTTGCAACAGCTGGCCTAATCTTTGATTCTAAAATACTTATAATTTGTTTTTCAATTTCAGTGTATTCTTCTTTTTCTTCTCCAAGCAACCCATTAGCAATTACAAACTCTTTTCCTTTTGAATAAAAATCATTAATCAGTGAAATAGCTATATGTTTTATATCTTCCCAATTTACTTCTTCACTTTTATTTATAGATATAAAATCTTTTCCTAAAAATACGCCTGTTACTCCATTAATTGATAAAACGTTTCTTACCAATTCGTTATTAGTTTCTTCTTTTTTTGTTACTTCAAACGATCCATTATTGGAAACCAGCTTTCCAGGCAAAAACTTAAGTGAATTAGGATTCGGTGTTACTTCGGTTTGAACAAACATATGCTTATATATAAAGGTAAATGTCTAAATTTAAACCAATTAATAAATATATTTGATTAAAAACCTACTAATTCTTTCATTTCTTTCATCTTTTTTGAGGCAATTTTTTCTGCTTTATCAGATCCTTCTAATAAAACTGAATCTAGGAATTTTTTATCCTCTAATAACTTTTTAATTTCTTTTGAAATTGGATCAATTCTTTCAATTAAAGCTTCTGATAATTTTTCTTTAAATTCAGAAAAGTTTTTTCCATTGAATTCTGTTATGGATTTTTCTAAATTTTGGTTTTTTAAACTTGAATAAATCCCCAATAAATTTTCTGCTTCTGGTCTTTTTGCTAGATTATTAACTGCTACTGGCAAAGGCAAAGAGTCTGTTTTAGCTTTTTTTATTTTATTTATTATTTGATCTTTATCATCTGTAAGATTAATTCTACTTAAATCTGATGGATCTGACTTACTCATTTTTTTTATTCCATCTTTGAGGCTCATTATTCTAGAAAATTGCTTTTGAATTAATGGTTCTGGCACTTTTAAAAAATCAGTTATATCAAAATCATTATTAAACTTCTGCGCAATATCTCTACAGAGTTCTAGATGTTGTTTTTGATCGTTTCCAACAGGAACATGAGTTGCATCATAAAGCAAAATGTCTGCAGCCATCAAGACTGGGTACGAATAAAGACCAATACTAGCTTTTTCTTTATCTTTTCCAGCTTTTTCTTTAAATTGTGTCATCCTATTAAGCCAACCCATTCTTGAAACACAACTTAAAATCCACGCAGCTTCTGAGTGTGCTGAAACCATTGATTGGTTAAAGATTATGCTTTGCGCCGGATCAATTCCACACGCGATAAATGTAGCTACAGTTTCTCTAATATTCTTTTTTAATTCTTTTGGGTCTTGCTTAACTGTTATTGCATGAAGATCTACAACACAAAAAATACATTCATTTTCTTTTTCGTTTTGGAGTTCTACAAAGTTCTTAATTGCACCAAGGTAGTTTCCTAGATGAAGGTTTCCTGTTGGCTGAACTCCTGAAAAAATTTTTTTGCTCATGACTAGTAGTTTAAATTAATATCACTTCTTTTAAAAGCCTTGATTGAAATTGCAATTAAAAGATAAAATATTATCCCCAATACAACTGCGCCAATTAGATAAATGGCTTTAAAGCTTGCCTCGTAAAGCAACTTGTCATTAAAAAAATAAATCACATATTTAAAGAATATTCCCATTAATACTGAGGCTAATAAAATTTTAATAAACCTATTTAAAAATACTAAATTAAAACTGAATAAATCTTTTATCTTTAGAAAAATAAATAATAAAATAGCGTTAAGCCAGGATGATATAGTGGTTGCTATTGGTATAATTATAAACCCAAATTCCTTGAAAAAAACTACACTAATAAACACATTCAACAAAACAGAAGTTAAAGAAATATAAAAAGGCACCTTTGTATTATGTCGCGCGAAAAAAAAAGCTGAAAAAACTTTAATAAGAGAAAATGCGGGTAATCCAATCGCAAAATAGAACAAAGCTTTTGCTGAGTTTATAACACTTAATTCATTGAAAGAACCGTATCCAAATAAAGAAGATATAATTTCTTCAGAAGCAATAAGTAACGCTAGTGCTGCTGGGATACTTAAAAATAAACTTAACTCTAAAGCTTTATTTTGAATCAGGTTTATTTTATCTTTTTTATCACTTTGAACATGCTTTGAAAGTTGAGGGAGTATTACTGTTCCTATTGCTATTCCTGCAATAGCAAGATTTATTTGATAAATTCTATCTGCATAATAAAGATAAGATACTGCACTAGCTTGAAAAGATGCAATGATTGTCCCTACTAAAATATTTATCTGAGTAACGCCAGAAGAAAAAATGCTAGGAAGTAATTTTTTGAAAAAAAGTTTAACTTTATTATCAATTTTAAATGAAAAATTAATTTTAGGAGAAAAGTGTTTTTTTACAAAAAAATATAAGAAAATAAGCTGTAAGATGCCTGAGATAGTTACCGCATAAGACAGATAATATACTAATTGATCATTTAAAATTTTTCCAAAGAGCAATACTCCAATTAAAAGAATGTTCAAAATTATAGGTGCAGCTGAAGCTACAGCAAATTTATTATGTGAATTTAAAATGGCAGAAAAAAAAGATGCCAAACTAATAAACATTAAAAAAGGGAAGGTAATTCTTGTCAAAGTTATAGCTAATTCCATTTTTTGATAATCACCTTCAAAACCTGGTGCTATCAAAAAGACAAATATTGGCATCATTATCTCAATAACAAGGACTAAAAAAAATAACCCTATTGTCAGTAATGTAAAAATATTATTTGCAAATTTTTGTGATTTTTTTTTATTATCTAATACTGATGAATAACTGGGCACAAATGCTGCATTAAATGTTCCTTCTGAAAATAATCGTCTAAATGTATTTGGTATCCTGAATGCCACGAAGAAGGCATCTGCTAATGGACCTGCACCGAGAAACACAGCTATCAATATATCTCTTATATAACCTAACAATCTGCTTATTAAGGTAAAAAAACTAAATGTGCCTGTTGACTTAATTAAGTTCATAAATCATATTAGTCTTAAATTAGCTCCATTTGTATATCTAATTAACATAAATGAAAAAAACTAAAATAGACCATTACACCGATAAGGAAGCTTTAGATTTCCACAGCAAGAATAAACCTGGAAAAATTGAGATCAATTCTTCTAAACCAATGACTACAAAAAGAGATTTGGCACTAGCCTATTCTCCAGGTGTTGCTGTACCAGTTCAAGCTATAGCTGATAATCCCGAAACTGCATACGATTACACATCCAAAGGAAATTTGGTTGCGGTCATAAGTAATGGTTCAGCTATTTTAGGAATGGGTAATTTAGGAGCACTAGCATCCAAACCTGTAATGGAGGGAAAAGCAGTTTTATTTAAAAGATTTGCCGACTTAGATTCTATTGACTTAGAAATTGATTCACAAGATTCTGATGAAATTATTAATAGTATTAAAAACTTTGCATGCAGTTTTGGTGGTATTAACTTAGAAGATATCGCAGCTCCTGATTGTTTTATAATTGAAGAAAAATTAAAAGAAATTTTAGATATTCCAGTTTTTCATGACGATCAACATGGAACAGCAATAATAACTACAGCAGCATTAATTAACGCCCTAGATATTAGTAGCAAATCAATAAAGGATATTAAGGTTGTTGTAAATGGTGCTGGTGCATCTGCAATTGCTTGTACAAATTTATTTAAAAATAGTGGTGTACCTAGTGAAAATGTAATCATGCTCGATCGTAAAGGAGTGGTGTATAGAGGTAGAACCGAAGGAATGGACCAGTGGAAATCTGCTCATGCAGTAGAAACTAAAAAAAGAACTTTAGAAGAAGCTATAAATGGAGCTGATGTTTTTTTAGGATTATCTGCCAAAGGAGCTTTGAAAAAAGAGTTAGTAAAAACTATGGCTAAGAACCCAATAATTTTTGCCTGCGCAAATCCTGATCCTGAAATAACACCTGAAGAAATAATGGAAGTAAGAGATGATGCTATTATTGCAACTGGAAGATCTGATTATCCTAATCAAGTAAATAATTTAATTGGCTTTCCTTATATTTTTAGAGGCGCATTAGACGTAAGAGCTACAACTATTAATGAAGAAATGAAAGTTGCTGCTGCAAACGCAATTGCAAAATTAGCAAGAGAAGATGTTCCGGACGAAGTTGTTGCTGCAATGGGAGGAGATCGTCCTAAATATGGAAAAGATTATATAATTCCATCTACGTTTGATCCAAGACTAATTAGTGTAATTCCTGCAGCTGTTGCAAAGGCTGCTATGGATAGTGGTGTTGCAAAAAAACCTATAAAAGATTTTGATGTTTATAAAGACCAACTCAAACAAAGACTTGATCCCTCAGTAACTATTATGCAGGGTATTAACTCTCATATCAAAAAAAATCAAAAGAGAATTGTTTTTGCAGATGGAGAAGATGAAAACACTCTTAAAGCGGCAATTGCATTTAAAAATTCTAAATTAGGTACACCGATTTTAATTGGTAAAAAAACTAAAATTAAAGAAAGAATAAAAGAAATTGGCTACAATGAAAACTTTGATATCGAAATAGTTAATTCTGAAGACACGAAAAAAAGAGAGAAGTACGTAAACTATTTATTTGAAAAAATGCAAAGAGAGAAAGGTCTTTTGGAAAGAGATTGTGATAGATTAGTTAGGAATGATAGAGTTATATGGGCATCTTGTATGGTTGCTTGTGGTGATGCTGATGGTGCTGTCACTGGAAATACTAGGAGGTTTGGAGCCTCTTTTGATAAGGTTACCCAAGTTATAGATGCTAGACCAGGTGAAATCATGTTTGGGTTAAACATGGTTGTTGCAAAAGGGAAAACTATTTTTGTTGGAGACACGAGTGTAAATGAATATCCAAGCTCAGAAGAGCTTGCTGAAATTGCAATTTCATCAGCTAGAGTAGTTAAAATGTTTGGCTTTGTTCCAAAAGTTGCTTTTGTTTCTCACTCTACTTTTGGTCAACCTCTAACAAGTAGAACTAAACATATAAAAAAAGCTGTTGAAATTTTAAAAGATAAAAATGTAGATTTTGATTTTGATGGGGACATGCAGCCAGATGTTGCCTTAAATGAAGAATATAAAGAATTATATCCTTTCTCAAGTATTGTGGGGAATGCAAATATATTAATAATGCCAGGCCAACACAGTGCTGCTATTTCTTATAAAATGATGAAAAGCTTAGGAGATACCAGGGTTATTGGTCCTCTTTTAATTGGATTAGGTCAACCCATTGAAATAGCCCCTTTAAGGTCATCTACTTCAGAAATTATAAATTTAGCATCAGTTGCTGCCTACTCTGCTGATGTTATTGATTATAAAAAAAATTAATTTTTTTGAATTCTTAAATCTTCAACCAAGACAATACTTACAATAACATCTTCTACATCAAGTATTTCTTTTGCTTCGTTTATTACTTCTTTTCTTTCTTCTGTGGTTAAAGAAATTCCATAAATAAATATCTTTTTCTTGTAAGTATCAATTTGATAATTGGTTGCTTTAATTTTTTTGTTAAATATGAAAGCAGTACGAAGTTGAGATGTAATTAATAAATCTTTAGCAGATTGTTGAAAATTAAAATCTTCTTTTATTTTAATATCATTTTTGACTGACCTAGCACCTTTTGTCTCCCATGCAAGTTTGGTAATTTGAAGTTTTTCTTCAGGATCATCTACTTTTCCTGTTACAAAAATTTTTCCATCTAAAACTTTTGTTCTTACAGTTAATATATAGCTCTTATCTCTTAGGGCTAATCTTGTAGCAAGATTTTTTTGCATTACAGAATCGTCTATTTGGGTACCTAAAGACCTTGGATCAAACGCAACACTAACTCCTGTTCCAAAAACTCCTTTTGAACTAATCCCAACACATCCTGAAAAGATTAAAAAAATTAAACTTATTAAAAATATTTTATTTTTCATTTTTTATTTTTAGACAATAATTATAAATCTCTTTTTTTGATACATTCGTGTTTTGACTAATTAAATCTGTAATATCTTTTATACTTAGTTTTTTAATTAATTTTTGAATATTCATTTTATCAGATTCTTTTAATATTATCGATAAATTTTTTTCTTTTACTTTTTCAGAAATAACAATCGTTAACTCTCCTTTAGGATCAGATTTAAATGGTTCAAGTGTGTCTACATCTGTTCTTACATATTCCTCATAAAATTTAGTCATTTCTCTGCAAACCAAAATTTTTCTATTTGAGAAGTAATGCTTTAAATCTTTTATTGATCTATTAAATTTTCTTGGAGAAATAAAAAAAACAATACACCCCTCTAAATTTGCAAGCCTTTCAAAATCTTCTTTTAATTTGCTATTTTTTTCTGGAAAAAAACCATAAAAAAAATATTTTTCATTAAATCCGCTTATAGAAACTGCAGATGAAACTGCAGATGCACCTGGAATTGGAAAGATATCTATACCATTGCTAGCACATTCGTTAACCAATATAGCTCCTGGATCTGAGATCGATGGAGTTCCGGCGTCGGAAATCAAAGAAACAATCGACCCTGATTTTAAAATATCAATGACTTTCGATAAATTTTTATTTTCATTAAATTTATGGTTTGCAATAAGTTTTGATTTAATTTCGTACCGTTCTAATAAATTTTTTGAAATACGTGTGTCCTCACAAAGTACGTAATCTGATTTTTTTAATACTTCTAGGGCTCTTAAAGTGATGTCGCTTAGGTTTCCAATAGGAGTAGATACAATATAAAGACCACTTTTAACTTTATTATTTATATTTTCAGTATGTAGAATCATCAAATTATAATAGTTATAATAATAACATTAAAATGAACAAAATTATTAAAATTATACTTTTTTTAGCTTTTGCTTTATCAATAGTTCCAGTAACACTTTTGGCAAATGATCAGATTAGGATTGGTCTTCTTGTTCCTTTAACTGGAAAGAACTCTGAAATAGGACAATCTATAATTAAATCTGCACGTCTTGCAATTAATACAATAAACAATGCATCAATTGAGATTATCCCAAAAGATACACAGTCAAACCCTGAAGTCACTTTAGCAGCAGCTAAAGAGTTGGATAATTCAGGAATAAAAATTGTAATTGGTCCAGTTTTTAACGAAAGTCTAATTTACCTAGATGAATTAAGTGAACTAACATTCTTAGCTCTAACGAATAAAAATGATAATTTTTCCAAGAATATTATTAATGCTGGAATTAATGCAACTTCACAATTAAATGCAATTAAAAAGTTTATAGAATTAAATGAAATAAAAAAAACAATCTTTCTTACTCCAGATGTAAGCTTCAAAAATGAAATTGAAAAAGCTATTTCTAATTCTAAAATAAAAATATTAGAAAATTATGTTTATAATACTGATCCTACTAAACTTACCAAGCAAATTGAAAAAATTACTCGCTATGATATTAGAAAACAAAACCTTGAAGATGAAATAAATAGACTAGAGAAATCAGAACAGAATAATAAGGAACGTTTAATTGAAAGATTAAAAAAAAGAGACACCCTTGGTAGTGTAAAGTTTGACTCAGTGGTAATTTCTGATTTTGATGAAAGTTTAAAAAGTGTAACAACTTCGCTGCTTTATACGGATATATCTCCTAAAGAAAAATATTTTATTACTCTCAACCAATGGTTTGATGAATCTCTTTTAAAAGAAACTAGCTCACAACCCTTATATTTCCCCTCTGCAAATAAAGATAATTATGATGAGTTTTCAAATGAATATTTTGAAAAATACAATCAACACACCAATCAATTATCATTTCTAAGTTATGACTTGGTGGGGCTTGTTTATTATTTAATTCTTCAAAACAACTCTGTTGTAGATAAAAAAATGTTTGAGAAAAAAACTTTATTTAAAGGAAAAGTTGGAATTTTTGAAATTAAAAATAATAAAATTAATCATATTTTAAATTTTTATAAAGTTGAAGATGGAGTTTTTAAAAAAGTTTTTTGATTTTTTTAAAAGCTTTAAATCTATGATCTATTTTATATTTTTGTGATGCCATCATTTCACCAAATGTAATTTTTTTTCCAATTGGTATAAAAATGGGATCATAACCAAACCCATTTTCACCTTTTATAATTGGTGAAATAAAACCCTCAACTTTTCCAACAGAATTTATTATTTCTTTATTAGTACTATAAATAGTTAAAGCACAAATAAACCTAGCCTTAATTTTTTTTTGTCTCCAATCTTTGTCTTTTTTATCTAATTCTTTAAAAACTCTATTCATTGCCTTTTTAAAATCACCTTTTTTACCCCCCCATCTAGCTGAATAAATTCCAGGATCTCCATTTAGAGCATCTATTTCTAAACCTGAGTCATCAGACAGGCATATCATTTTTGTTTTTTTGGAAAAAAATTTAGCTTTGATTAATGAGTTTTCCTCAAATGTTTTCCCATTTTCAGGAGGGCTTTTTATTTTAAAGTCTTCAGGGGAGTATATTTCAAGGTTTTTAGGCAATAAATCCTTAATTTCTTTCAATTTTCCTTTATTATTAGTGCCTACCAACAATTTTATAATTTTATTCTTTAACATCTAGCAATTTTCAAATTTCATACCATATAAACTGCCATGGAAAAAGATCAAAACAATAATCCTGAAAGTCAAAACGAAGAAATTAAAGAGACTGAAGTAGAAGAGCAAATTCAAGTAGAGCAAGAAATTTCAGCAGAGAGAAAAGAAGAAGTAAAAGAGGTTACACCCGAAGAAAAAATTAAGGAGTTAGAAGATAAACTTACTAGAACTTTTGCTGAAATGGAAAATCAAAGAAGAAGATTTGAAAAAGAAAAAGATGATGCTTTTGATTATGGTGGATTTTCTTTTGCAAAAGAAGCTTTGAATCTAATTGATAATCTTGAAAGGTCAAAACAAATTTTAGAAGGTGATGAAGTGTTAAAAAATACCGAAGCTTTAAAAAAAACTTTAGAGCATTTTGAAATTATAAGTAAAGATATGGTTTCAATTTTCTCAAAAAATGGAATTACTCCTGTAATTTCTATAGGTAAAAAATTGGATCCTAATCAACACCAAGCTATGATGGAAATTGATGATGACCAAAAAGAACCTGGAACAATAGTTCAAGAAATTCAAAAAGGTTTTATGATGAAAGATAGACTTTTGAGACCAGCGTTGGTCGGGGTTTCAAAGAAAACTAAAGTTCAAGATGATCAAAAAAGTGAGGAAAATGAAGAGAATTTGGCCAATTAATAATAATTGTCAGAACTTGTAGATTAAAAATTAACACTTATATGAAAGAAAGGAAATAAATTATGAGCAAAATTATAGGAATAGATTTAGGAACAACAAATTCATGTGTATCTATCATGGAAGGTAGTCAGCCAAAAGTTTTAGAAAATGCTGAAGGTGCAAGAACAACTCCTTCAGTTGTAGCTTTTACTGAGGATGGAGAAAAACTCGTAGGACAACCTGCAAAAAGACAGGCTGTGACCAATCCTGAAAATACTATTTTTGCTGTAAAGAGATTGGTTGGAAGAAATTTTGAAGACCCTACTGTAAAAAAAGATATCGCAGCTGCACCTTTTAAAATTGTTAATTCAGAAAAAGGAGATGCTTGGATTGAAGCTAGAGGAGAAAAATATTCACCCTCTCAAATTTCTGCTTTTATTCTTCAAAAAATGAAGGAGACTGCTGAAAAATATTTAGGTCAAGAAGTAACGAAAGCTGTAATTACAGTTCCAGCATATTTTAATGATGCTCAAAGACAGGCAACCAAAGATGCTGGTAAAATTGCTGGTCTTGAAGTTTTAAGAATTATTAACGAACCCACAGCAGCTTCTCTTGCTTACGGTTTAGATAAAAAACAAAATAAAAAAATAGCTGTTTATGACTTGGGTGGTGGAACTTTTGATGTCTCTATCCTCGAGTTAGGTGATGGTGTATTTGAAGTTAAGTCTACAAATGGTGATACATTTTTAGGTGGTGAAGACTTTGATAATACAATCGTAAATTATTTGATTGGTGAGTTTAAAAAAGATTCTGGTATTGATTTAAGATCAGACAAATTAGCTCTTCAAAGATTAAAGGAAGCTGCTGAAAAAGCAAAAATTGAATTATCTTCTGCAGAACAAACAGATGTTAATTTACCTTTTATAACAGCTGATAAAACTGGTCCAAAACATATCAATTTAAAAATGACTAGAGCAAAATTAGAAGCTTTGGTTGAAGATTTAATCTCAAAAACATTACCACCATGTAAAACTGCTCTTAAAGATGCGGGTCTTACTGCAAATGAAATTGATGAAATTGTGATGGTTGGTGGGATGACAAGAATGCCCAAAGTTCTCGCTGAAGTTAAAAACTTTTTTGGTAAAGAGCCTAATAAAAGTGTAAACCCCGATGAAGTTGTTGCAATGGGAGCTGCAATCCAAGCTGGTGTTCTTCAAGGAGATGTTAAAGACGTACTTCTTTTAGATGTAACACCTCTATCACTTGGAATTGAAACATTAGGTGGGGTTTCAACAAAATTAATTGAAAAAAATACAACAATACCAACGAAAAAAAGCCAAGTATTTTCTACAGCTGATGATAATCAACCTGCCGTATCGATAAGAGTGCTCCAGGGTGAAAGAGAGATGGCATCTGACAATAAAATGTTAGGAAATTTTGAACTAGTTGGGATTGCACCCGCTCCAAGAGGGGTACCTCAAATAGAAGTAACTTTTGATATTGATGCAAATGGAATTGTAAGTGTTTCTGCTAAAGATAAAGGAACTGGAAAAGAACAAAAAATTCAAATCCAGGCTTCAGGTGGTTTAAGTGATGAAGAAATTGAAAAAATGGTAAAAGATGCTGAGGCAAATAAAGAAGAGGACAAAAAGAAAAGGGAATCTGTTGATGCTAGAAATCAAGCAGACACTCTTTTACACTCTACTGAAAAAAATCTAAAAGAGCATGGCGCCAAAGTTTCTGAGACTGATAAAAAAGCAATAGAGGATGCGTCAACTGACTTAAAAGAAGCTATTAAAGGAACTGACACTGAAGAAATTAAAAAGAAAACAGAAACTTTAGTTCAAGCTTCTATGAAACTAGGTGAAGCTATTTACAAATCTCAAGAAAAAAAAGAAGGTTCATCTAAGGACGGTGATAATAATGATGAAACAAAAAAAGATGATAATGTAGTTGATGCGGATTTTGAAGAAGTAAAAGAAGAAGTAAAAGAAGAAGAAACAAAAGAAGATAAAAAAGAAGAAGATAAAGAAAAAAGCGCTTAAGACTTAAAACAACTATCATCTTAAAGTAACTTATGGCTAAAAGAGATTTTTATGACGTCTTAGGTGTTAGCAAAAATGCAAGCCCTGAAGAATTAAAATCTGCTTACCGTAAATTAGCTGTAAAGTATCACCCTGACAAAAACCCAGACGACAAAGCTTCTGAAGATAAATTTAAAGAAGCTGGTGAAGCTTACGGCATCCTTTCAGATAAAGAAAAAAAACAAAATTATGATAACTTTGGCCATGCTGCTTTTGAAGGTGGAGGTGGTGGAAAACAGGGTGGTGGTTTTGGTGGAGCTGATTTTTCAGATATTTTTGAAGATTTTTTTGGAGATTTTGGTGGTGGACAATCAAGAGGAAGACGAAAAACCAACAATAGAGGGTCTGATTTACGATATGATTTATCCATTACTCTTGAAGAAGCCTATGAAGGTAAAAAACAGGATATAAAATTCTCAACAACAGAAAAATGTAATACTTGTAAAGGTAATGGCTCTAAACCTGGTCATTCTCCAGACAGATGTACGGTTTGTGGTGGAAACGGTAAAGTAAGATCTAACCAAGGTTTTTTTACTGTTCAACAAACTTGTCCTCAATGTGCAGGCTCTGGTGAAGAAATAACAAATCCATGCATAGACTGTAATGGTCAAGGTAACAAGCAAGCTTCAAAAAAAATATCAGTTACAATACCCAAAGGTGTTGATGATGGCACTAGGATTAGATTGGCTGGAAAAGGTGAAGCAGGTTCTAAAGGTGGAGTAAGTGGTGATCTTTATCTTTTTATAAATGTTCATTCACATGACTTATTTAAAAGATCTGATGAAAACTTATTCTTTGAATTTCCTATATCCATTGCAGATGCAGCATTGGGAACTACAATAGAGATACCAACAATTGATGGTGGAAAAGCTAAAATTAAAATACCTGATGGAACCCAAAATGGAAAGCAATTTAGGCTAAAGGGCAAAGGTATGCCTTATATGAGGGGCAGTGGAAATGGAGACCTTTATGTTCAAGTCAATACTGAAGTTCCTATTTCTTTAAATAAAGAACAAAAAGAGTTACTTGAAAAATTTAGAGAAATTGAAAACGAAAAGTCCAACCCAAGTATCAAACAATTCTTTCAAAAAGCAAAAAGTTTTTGGAAAAACTAAAGACTAATTAACTAAAAAAGGTTAATATTTTCTTAGATGAAAAAAATTAATTTAGCTATTTCTGGCTGCCTAGGGAGAATGGGTCAACAACTTATTAAATCCTCAAAAAATAATAAAAACTTTAAATTAGCTGCTCTTACAGAAAATAAAGCTGTCAATAAAAAAATTGCTGGCATCAAGCTTGATGTAAATAGTGAAGAAGCTTTTAAAAAGACTGATGTAATAATAGATTTTACAGTGCCCAACTGTACTTTAGATATTCTAAAAATTGCATCTAAATTAAAAAAAAGAGTAGTAATCGGAACAACTGGATTTACCCAGAAAGAAGAAGTTCTAATTAAAAAATTTTCTAAAAAAATCCCCATTTTAAAAGCAGGTAATATGAGTCTTGGTGTTAATTTATTAATGTATTTGACTGAAATTGCCTCAAAATCACTAAATGAAGAATATTTAAGCAAAGTATTTGAGGTTCATCACAAACACAAAAAAGATTATCCATCAGGAACAGCTTTAATGCTGGGAAAAGGAATAGCAGATGGAAAAAATAAAAACCTTTATAATATAATGGGTAAAAAATTTTTAAATAAAAAATATTTTCCTTATGGAAAAAAAATTAATTTCAATTCAATTAGAAAAGGTGAAATTATTGGTGAACATGAAGTTGCATTTTCCAGTGGAAAAGAAATAATAAAATTAAATCATGAGGCTTTCGATAGAGCGCTTTATTCAGATGGAGCTTTAACAGCTGCAAAATGGTTGATTAATAAAAAACCAGGACTTTACTCAATGAGAGATTTATTGAGCTTTAAATAATGGATGAAAAAGACAAGGCTAAAAAAATACTAAAAGTTTTAAATAAGATTTATCCAACAACCCCTATCCCACTAGATCATACTAGTAACTTCACACTCTTAATGTCTGTGCTTTTGTCAGCTCAATGTACTGATCTAAATGTTAATAATGTAACTAAAAATATATATCCAAAATATAATAGACCTGAGCATTTTGTAAAATTAGGTAAAAAACGAATAGAAAAATTGATTAAAAGTATTGGTCTCTTTCGGGTTAAAGCAAAAAGCATTTATTTGATGTCTAAACAGCTTATAGAAAAACATGGGGGTAAAGTACCAAAAAGCTTTGAAGCGCTCGAAAAACTACATGGTGTTGGCCATAAAACAGCAAGTGTGGTTATGTCTCAGGGTTTTGGAGTTCCAGCTTTTGCAGTTGATACTCATATACACCGGTTAGCTCAAAGATGGGGTTTAACAAATGGCAAGAATGTAGTTCAAACTGAAAAAGATTTAAAAAGAATATTCCCAGAAAAAACATGGAGCAAATTACATTTACAAATAATTTATTATGGAAGAGAATTTTGTAAAGCTAGAGAATGTTATGGTTTGACTTGTAAAATTTGTACGACTTGTTATCCTAATCGAAAAAATCCAGTTAAAATAAAAAAAGCTTAATATGAAAATACTAGGAATTGGTAACGCAATTGTTGATGTTATATGCAAAGTGGAAGATCAATACTTAATTAATAATCAATTAACAAAAAGTACAATGAAACTGGTTGATGAAATAGAATTTCAAAAACTTTTATCAACTCTTAAAATTGAAGAAACTATCTCTGGTGGATCTGTTGCAAATTCCATTGTTGGACTATCGCAATTAGGAAACGATGTTGGTTTTATAGGTAAAGTTAATGATGATAATTTAGGAAAAAAATACGAAGAGGGCCTAACTAAAGAAAAGGTTCAATATTTTTATAATAAAAAAAAAGAAATTTCACCAACTGGGACTTGTTTAATCTTAATCACACCAGATGCAGAAAGAACTATGGTCACATTTTTAGGAATTGCTGGAAAAATTAACCAAAACGATATTAATCAAAAAGCTGTACAAGAAAGCAAAATGATATTTTTAGAAGGATATCTGTGGGATGAGGGAGAACCAAAGTCAGCTTTTGATAAAGCAATGTCACTCTCAAACACTAAAATAATGTCTTTATCAGATCAATTTTGTGTCGAAAGACATAAAAATGACTTTCTAGATTTGGTTAAAAATAAACTCGATATTACTTTTGCTAACGAACAAGAAATCAGTTCATTAACAAATGCTAAAAGTTTTGCAGAGGTTATTGAATTTGGAAAACAATTAGGAAAACTTTTAATTATCACACGTGGTGAAAAAGGGAGCATTGCTATTAAAAATCAAGAAATTGTAGAATGTCAAAGTAAAGCTAATTTGAAGATTGTAGACTTAACGGGTGCTGGAGACCTCTTTGCAGCTGGTTTTCTCCATGGATTAATTAATAATATTTCAACAAAAGAATGTCTCGAAAAAGGAACCGAAATGTCTTCAAAGATAATTCAAAAAGTTGGTGCTAGATTAGATTAACCTATTTTAGCCAATAAAATAGCCATTTTTATGGCTTAATATAAATTTTTCATCTTTAAATAAATCACTTATTTTTTTTCGTAATCTATAAATATGTGTTTCTACCGTATGGGTCTCCATATCTGTTGAATAACCCCATATATTCTTTTGTAAATCTGCAACATCGTGTTTAATTTTTTTATCATTTAAATATAAAATAATTTCAATTTCTTTTTCTGTTAACTTTAACTTTAAATTACCTTTGAAAAAAAATTTAGAATTTAAATTTAATTCATAACCTTTAATCGTAATCTTAGATTGTTGGTTAAATTTTAATTTGATTAATTTAATATTGATTAGTTCTAATAATTTTTTAAAAGATAAGGGCAAGTCATTTAAATCTAAAAGAATTTTATCAGTTATATTGTTATTTAGTAATAATTTATGATCAGTTTTTGAAATTATTAAATAATCTAATCTATCTAGATCAAGTTTCTTTTTAAAATCTTCTTCATTCTCAATTTTTATAATTTTAAAAGATAAATTTTCTTTTATCTCATCTAAAATTTCATATAGTGAATTAAAATTTATAATAAAAACATTTTGCATAATTATATTTAATATTACTTATGATAATTCATGTACCAAATAAAAACACTCTTATAATTGACGACTTTAAATTGAGATGTTGTATTGGAAAAGGTGGCATAAATTCTAATAAAAAAGAGGGTGATTATTCAACTCCCAAAGGATTATTTAGTTTAAGAAAATTATATTTTAGAAAAGATCGTATTAGCATTCCGAAATGCAAAATCAATAAAAAAATTATTAAACAAGATATGGCCTGGTGTGATGACTCAAAACATAAAAAATATAATGAAGAGATTAAAACTAGTAATAATAATCTTAAAGAAAATCTACACAGAAAAGATCATAAATATGATTATATAATTTCAATTAGTCACAATGAAAAAAAAACTCCAGGCAAAGGGAGCGCAGTATTTATTCATTTAACAGATAATTATAAACCAACTGCAGGATGTATTGCTTTAAAAAAGAAAGATTTTGAAATATTATTAAAATTAATAGATAAAAAAACTAAAATCAAAATTGGTTAGGTTCTGCTACCAAATATTTTTGAACCCACCCTAACATATGTTGCATTATATCTAATTGCCTCTAGATAATCTCCTGACATACCCATACTTAATTCTTTAAAATTCAATTCTTTGTTTATGTCGCTCATCTCAGAAAAATATTTTTCTGTATAGCCATCATTTGGGGGAATGCACATTGTTCCAATAATGTCTAAATTCAGGTTTTTACAAAATTTATAAAAATCATTCAAATTTCTTTTATCTATACCAGATTTTTGGTCTTCATTTCCCATATTGACCTGTATAAAAATTTTTGGTTTTTTTTTATGTTTTTGCTGTTCATCTGCAATTTTATTAGCTAATTTTTCACTATCTAATGAATGAATATAATCAAATATTTTTAGAGCAAATTTAACTTTATTAGTCTGAAGTCTGCCAATTAAATGAAGTTGAATGTTGTGATTTTCATTTTTTATATCAGTCCACTTTTCTAAAGCCTCCTGAACCTTATTTTCTCCGTAATGTAGGTGTCCATGCTCTATTAGCGGTAAAACGTTTTCAATAGGAAAAGTTTTCGATACTGCTATAATTTTAACTAATTCATCATGATTTGCTTTTGATTTGATAAGCTCTTCTATATAAATTAAATTTTTAATAGTGTTATGCATAATAAAAGCTTGAATAGATATTACTTTATAAAAAAATTTGACCAAAGTCACATAGATAAACAAGATAAAAAAACAATCATAATATTTAGAAATTATGCTCAAGACACTGATGAAAAATTAATTTTAACGATAAAAAACTATTGCAAAAAAAAAGGTAATAAGTTTTTAATTTCTAATAACATAAAACTAGCTATAAAACTTAATTTAGACGGTGCTTATATTCCTTCATTTAATAAAAATAAAAAACACCTTGCTTATTCAGTTAAAAAAAAATTTATTATATTGGGTTCAGCTCATAATGTTTATGAAATGAGGACCAAAGAATTGCAGAGTGTTAATGCTATTTTTTTATCTTCAATATTTAAAAAAAATAAAAATTATTTAGGTATTAATAAATTTAAATCTCTTTCTCATTTAAGTAGTAAACCTTTAGTAGCTCTTGGCGGAATATCAGTTAACAATTTAAAAAAACTAGCTCTTACTAACTGCCATGGTTTTGCTGGTATTTCTTTTTTTGAACAAAAAAAAGGCCTATAAAAAAGGGTCAAACTCTCTACCTTCTCGTTGGCAACGAGACGCTCTAACACTGAGCTATGCCCACTTATGTTGTGTAGATATTTTAGTTAGTAGGTTTATTAAAGCAAGCGATGAGTCTTAAAATTATTTAAAACTAGATCTTATAATTAAATTCATCTAACCATGGATCTAAAATATTTTTTAAATCTTTAAATTCTTTTTCATAATTTTTCCACCGACTAATAGATCTTGTATATAATGGAGAAGTTATCTGATTATAGCTTGGTGTTGAAATATTTAGTCTTTTTTTTGCAGTTATATGAAAATTCTTTGTTTCATCAGACCAATCTATTTCCAAAAATTTAAAAATTTCTTTGGTCGTTTTTTCAAAATCTGTAATAAGATCTTCATACTTAATGAAATGACAATTTATTGAAAATACATCTCTGTAAATTGTCCATAATTTCATAACTAAATCGTATAAAATTACAGAACCTTCCAAAGATGTGAAGTTTTTCATTGCAGGATTTAATTTAAACTGTTGCATAAAACAGCTGAGAACTGAATCATAAGGGTTACGTAATGCAAAAATAAATTTTGCATTAGGAAAAAATCGTAAAATTTCTGCAATATAAATTATATTTAGTGGCATTTTATCAATTACGGTTTTAGTTTTTTTATTTTCAAGATATTGGTCTCTTTCTTCAAAATAAACATTTTGCATATTTTGGATAAATTTTTTGTCTAAGTTATCAAGATGATTAAAATTATTTTTTATCTTTATATCTAAATTTCTTAAAAAATTTCTCAAAATAGGTTTTTCTTCTACGACCTCAATTGATTTGTTTGTTCTTAAAATTGTATCTAAAAGGGTTGTGCCTGATCTTGGAAAACCAATCAGAAAAATGGGCTGAAAAAATTCATCTTTTAGCTGATGCTGCTGCCATCTTTTGATATTAAAATTTTTAAAAAATTTTGTTCTTTGTGTTACTAGTTCTATAAAGCTTTTCTCATTAACACCTTTTCCATGAGATTCATTAACTAATTGATTATTAATTTTAAAATGATTGTAAGCTTTTTCAAAATCATTTGTTCGATCATAACTTTTTGCTAAAAGTGAATGCTTAGTTATATTATGAACAACATAATTCTCTTTTAAATCTATATTTTCTAAAATTTGAATTGTTTGTTTAAAATTTTTTTGATTATATGTGAAAACTGCTTCATAAAAGCTTACTAAATCTTTTTCACTCACTGTTTTTTTTACTTTATCTAGAAGATTACTAAATTTTTCTATTTGGTTAGATTGATCATATAAACTGAATAAATCATCATATGTTTTTATAAAATTTGGGTTTAAATCTAGGGATTTAATAAGATATTCCTCAGCTTTAATTGGTTCTAATTTTTCTTTATAAAGATGACCAATATTATAGAGTGCAATTGAATTATTTGGGTCCAGCTTTATTGCTTTTTTAAAATTAATAATTGCTAAATCTATATTTTTTTTTCTATCGTAAGCTAAACCTAAATTAAAATAAACTTGAGAGAATTTGGGTTTTATTTTTTTTGATTTTTTAAAATATAAAATGGAACTATCTAAATCTCCTAATTGAAAATTAAGTATTGCTAAATTATGATTAGCCTCAAACATTTTAGGTTGTATTGATATAGCTTTTTCTAATAAATTTTTAGCTTCTATATAATTTTTGTTTTTAATTGCTGTTACAGCATTAATAACTAGATGGTTTGCATCTAAAATTATTTTATTCATTTTATTAATTGAATGATAATTGCTAATAATTTTAACTGACTTACATAAAAAAAAGGCCCCTAAAAAGGGGCCCTTTTAATATAATTTTCTAAATTAAATTAGAATGCAAATGCAGCAGTTAAAGCCCATTTGTCAGTTGAAGCGCCTGCTGTGTTACCACCGCCTGTAGCTTCATACGTGTTAGCTGAAAGTGTCATTCCACCAGTAGTGTAGCTAACTCCAAAAGCTTCAACTTCTTCATCAGTAACATTACCTGTTAAGTCAAAAGTTTCTGATCCGTAAGTTAAAGATATATCATCAGATAAAGTGTAGGCTATTTGGTAAGAATCTACTTCATCATTAGCCGCACCTTTTTTATCAGCTTCAGTGCTTGAAACAGAAAGTGTGAAAGAACCAATAGCGTAAGAAGCCATCATAGTAGTACTTTCTACTTCTAACTGTGGCTCACCTGAGTCACCTTGTGCAAATTTAAGAGTTAAACCCTCAACACCAGTATAAGCAATTCCAAATGATGTGTGAGTTGGTCCAGTTCCAGCTCCTGGAGACAATGAAGCAGTTAGTGCTAAACCATCCATCATTTCTGGAAGTGTATAGAATAAACTGTCATCACCTGCAGCGGCAGCTGTTACACCAGTAATACCTAAAGTTTGGTTCCAAATATCTCCAGCAGCAGTAGTGTCCATAGCTGATTGAGCTGAACTTCCACCGTGACCTGCGAATACTAAAGTTCCCAAAGCATCACTTGCAAGAGTTATTGATTGACTGTCAAAAGGTCCACCAGCATTTTCAGCACCAGCATCTAATTCCATTGACATAGTAACAGTAAGACCATTATCTAACTCGCCTGAACCAGCTAAAGTTACGCTGTTACCCATTGACCAGTCGTTACCATAACTTCGATCATAAGTTCCTGTAATGTTACTAACACCAATGCTAGCAGCACCAGTTGCAGTAAGTTCACCAGCAAATGCTGATGTAGCTACAAGCGAACCTGCTAATGCAGTTAAGCCTATTTTTTTAAAGTTATTCATATTTTTCCTTTGTTTGTTTTTGTTTTTATTAATAATAAACAGGGACTTTATATACAATTACGACATATTTTTTTTTTAAAAACCCTTTAATTTTGATTAAAAGTGCCAGATGTTGTATTTTTACAACACTTTTTAACTTTTTTTTCAAATTTTCAAAAAATATAGACTTTAAACTGTATAAAAAAATGAATAAATGAATTCTATAAAATTCTTATTCAAAATTAAAAAAACATTACTTTTTCTAGATATAATGCCACTGTTGCTTAATGCTTGTAATGGAATCAATAGATCTACATGGTTATATGCTTAAAGAGGCAAATAAGATTATAGAGCAATTCATAAATAAATCGTATTTAGAAAACGTAAAAAAATTAATAGTTGTTACAAGAAAAGGCCTACATTCTCGAAATGGTAAAGACCCCCTATCTTTCAAAAGATTTAAGTATTTTAAAATATTCTGTGCCTGATTTTATAGAAGGAAATCAAGAGTTAATGAAAAATATTTTGAAGCTGAAAGATGCTGATATTAAAGATGGTGGTAGTGGTATTTTTTATATATATTTAAAAAATCAACTTAAAAAAAAATATTTAATTTTAATATGATTGTTTGGTTAGCATCTTACCCCAAAAGTGGAAACACTTTTGTTAGGTCAATGTTAGCATCTTATTTTTTTTCAAAAGATGGTTCTTATGATTTTGGTTTAATAAAAAATATTAAACAGTTTCCACATGGTGGATTATTTCAAAAGCTAGGAATTGATATTAATAATCAATCTGAGGTTATAAAAAATTATATTAGGGTTCAGGACATTATTAATAAAAGTAGATCTATCCAATTTTTCAAGACACACAGCTTTTTCTTTGAACAATTTACCAATCTTAACAATACTTTAGGTGTGATTTATATAGTTAGAGATCCAAGGAATGTTATTATTTCTTTTTCCAGTTTTATGAACATGTCTATCGAGGAAACTTTAAAATTTATGACAAAAGGAAAAGGAGATGGATTGTCGTGGATAGAAAATTGGTCCAAAAATTATAATAGTTGGAAAATTTTCAAAAAACACCAAAAGTATTTATTAATAAAATATGAAGATTTAATACAAAAACCAGATAAAATTTTTTTAGAAATATTAGAATTTATTCACAAACTGCACAATAAATCAAAAATTATTATCGATGAAAAAAAATTTAAAAACACAATTAAATCAACTAGTTTTGATAACCTTCAAAAATTAGAAAAAGAAAAAGGTTTTGCAGAAGCTCACAAAGATCAAAATACAGGAAAAGTTATTCCTTTTTTTAGTCTGGGCTCCAAAAGAGATTGGACCAAATCATTAGATGAAAATATTATAATTGAGTTAGAAAAAAATTTTAATAAAGAAATGAAAGAACTTGGGTATCTATAAATATCTAAAGAATAAATTTTGAAGCAGTACTTTTATCCACAGTATTTCCTATGCTTACTTGGCTTTCTCCAGATATAACTACTTCGTTGTTTTTTCTAAATATACTGTATAAAAGTATAAAATTAACAACTAATTTTATTATGATTTCATTTAAAAATTTAAATATCGCTCTTCTTTTGCTGATTTCTTCAACTCTTTTAATTTCATGTGGGGGTAAGTTGCCTGGTGCTGATGCTAGAAAGTACGATAAAGATCCAAAAAAAAGAGTTGCCAAAAACATGGAAGAAGGAAGAGGATTTAGATTTTCAGGAGCGGATAAATCTGGTGGTGGAGTTTTTGAGTTTGCAAGTTCTAATGAATTATGGAGAGCATCGTTAGATACAATAGATTTTATGCCTTTGGCTTCTGTTAATTATAGTGGTGGTATTATAATCACAGATTGGTACTCAACTGATCAAAATTCAAATGAGAGTATTAAAATTTCAATTAGATTTTTATCAAATGAAATAAGATCTGATGCAATAGATATAAAAGTTTTTAACAAAAAATGTGTAACTCCATCAAATTGTGTAACCTCTGAAAAAAAAGGTGGTATCAACAATGAATTAAAAACTAAGATTTTAAAAACTGCTGCAGTATATAAGGTGGAGAAAAAAAGAAAAAAATCTAAACCTTAATATATATAATGAACCAGATTAAGCTGTAAAATTAAAAAATATCATTAAATTTTGTGGATAGATATAATTTTAAAATTGTAGAAGAAAAATGGCAAAAGTTTTGGGACCAAAATAAAACTTTTTCTACTAAGGTAGATAAAAATAAAAAAAAATTTTATTGTTTAGAAATGTTTCCCTACCCATCTGGTAAAATTCATATGGGTCATGTTAGAAATTATACAATCGGTGATGTGCTAGCACGATATAAAACCTTACAAGGTTATAATGTTCTTCATCCAATGGGCTGGGACTCGTTTGGTATGCCAGCTGAAAATGCTGCAAGACAAAATAGTTTAGATCCTAAAACTTGGACTGAATCAAATATTGAAACTATGAGATCCCAACTTAAAAAGCTTGGGTTATCGATTGATTGGGATAAAGAAATTTCAACTTGTTCTGAAGATTATTATAAACACCAACAAGAATTTTTTTTAGACCTGTATGACAAAGGATTAGTTTACAGAAAAGAGAATTATGTTAACTGGGATCCTGTTGACGAAACTGTTCTTGCTAATGAACAGGTAGTAGATGGTAAAGGTTGGAGGTCAGGAGCCACAGTTGAAAGAAAGAAGTTAAATCAATGGTTTTTTAATATCTCAAAATTCTCAGAAGACTTACTGCAAGGACTGGATGCATTAGAAAATTGGCCCAACAAAGTAAAGGTGATGCAAAAAAACTGGATAGGAAAGTCATTTGGTTGTGAAGTTGAGTTTAAAATTGAAAGTGAAAAACCTATTGAAAGTATTAAGTGTTATACAACAAGACCTGACACTTTATTTGGTTTTTCCTTTCTTGCTATCTCAGTTGATCACCCTTTAGCAAAATATTACGAGGAAGATAAAGAATTTCAAAAGTTTAAAGAAGAATGTTCTAAAACAGGAACTACTGAAGAATCCATTGCTTCTGCAGAAAAACTTGGTTTTAAAACTGATATGCTTGCAGTTAACCCACTAGATAAAAATATGAAGGTTCCTGTTTATTTTGCAAACTTTGTATTAATGGATTATGGTTTAGGTGCTGTTTTTGGTTGTCCTGCGCATGATCAACGAGATTTAGATTTTGCAAAAAAATATAATTTAAAAATTACACCTGTTGTTAAGCCTGAAAAAGATAAAGACTTTAAAATAAATAATGAGGCTTATACGGGTGAAGGATATCTTTATAATTCAGATTTTCTTGATGGTTTAAAAGTTCCAAATGAGTCTATTATTAAGACTATAGAATTTCTTGAGAAGAATAATTTAGGGACAAAAAAAACTAATTATCGATTAAAAGATTGGGGGATATCAAGACAGAGATATTGGGGTTGTCCCATTCCAATGGCCTATGATGAAAATGATCAACCTATTAAAATTCCAAGAAATATGTTGCCTGTTAAGCTTCCAAAAATTGAAAAATTAAGCAACACAGGAAACCCTTTAGACTCCGAAGATAGCTGGAAATTCTTTATCTTAGATGGCAAAAAATATAGAAGAGAAACTGATACATTGGATACTTTTGTTGATTCTTCTTGGTATTTTTTAAGGTTTTGCTCACCTCATAATTTAGATCGTGGATTTACTCAAGAAGAAGCTAATTATTGGATGCCAGTTGATCAATATATTGGAGGTGTTGAACATGCCATTTTACATTTATTATATTCAAGGTTTTTTATGCAGGCACTCTCTTATAAAAATGATGATTTTAAATTAAAAGAACCATTTGATGGATTGTTTACACAAGGAATGGTTTGTCATGAAACCTATAAAGATCAAACAAATGTATGGTTAAGTCCTGATGAAGTAACTTCAGAAGATGGTAAAGAATTTTATAAAAAAGATAATCCTTCTGAAAAAATAATTGTTGGACCAACAGAGTCTATGTCAAAATCTAGAAAAAATACTATTGATCCAGAGAACATAATAAAAAGTTATGGAGCAGATTCTGTTAGATTATTTATTTTATCAGACAGTCCTCCAGAAAAAGATGTACAATGGTCTGACCAGGGCATGATGGCATCATTTAAATTTGTTCAAAAACTATGGACATTAAATTCTAAAATTTTAGATAAAATTAAAAATACTGATGAAAAAAATACAGGTGAAAATTTAATTAAGTTTACTAATCATTTAATTTATAAAGTAACCCACAATCTAGAAAAGTTTAATTACAACGTAATAGTTGCAAACCTATATGAGATGTACAATTTTTTAGTTAAAGAAATTGATAAACCTATAAAAAAAGAAGTTTTAATCGAAAACTATAAAAAAATTCTAGTGTTAATGAATCCATTCATTCCACATTTTTCAAATGAATGTTTAAACAGTATCAATGAAGATCAAATTAACTGGCCAAAAGTTTCAAAAGAAGACCTAGTAGAAGAAGAAATAAATTTTGTTGTACAGGTAAATGGTAAAAAAAGATCAGTTATAAAAGTAAAAAGAGATATTATTGAAAAAGACGTTTTAGAAAAAATTAAGCTAAATCAAGAAATTAAAAATTTTATAAAGGATCAGGAAATTAAAAAAACAATTTTTGTACCAAACAGGCTTGTAAACATTATAATATAAATAATGCAAAAAAAAATATTCTCATTTCTTTTTCTTTTTCTTTTATCATCATGCGGTTATGAGGCAACTTATTCAAAAAAAAATTTATTAAATTATGATTTTTCTATAAGTGAAATAAACTTTACTGGGGACAGAGAAGTAAACATAAAAATGAAAGAAAGATTAAACAATTACATAATAAATAAAAAAAATAAAAATTTTAAAGTAGATATTTTAAGTATTGCCACAAAGGCTGTTTCTGCAAAAAATATCTCTGGGGATGCTACAAACTTTAAAAGTACAGTATCTATTAAAGTGGATTTAGTAATGAATAATAAGCTTAAAAACAACTTTATTATTAGAGAAAGTTTTAATTATAATAATGATTCTAATAAATTTAATTTAAAGACATATGAAAAAAATATTAAAAATAATTTAACTGAAACAATAACTGAGAAGCTTATTTTTAGGCTATCAAATATCAAATGATATTGAAATCATTTGAGTTAAATAAAATAAAATTAAATAACCATAAGTTTTATTTATTTTATGGTGAAAATGAAGGCTTAAAAGAAGAGACTATTAAAAACTTATTTGAAAAAAGTTACCAAGATAAAATTCACAGATATGAAGAAAAAGAAATAATAGATAATATTAATAACTTTTTCAATAGCGTTCTTACTAAATCTTTTTTTGATAATGAAAAACTCATAATTATTAATAGAGCTACAGATAAAATTAGAACAATCATAGAAGACTTGATAGAGAAAAATCCTGAAGATATACAAGTTATTTTAAATTCAAAAAATTTAGAAAAAAAATCTACTTTAAGAAAACTCTTCGAAAAAGAAAAATCAATTTTATGTATCCCATTTTATGAGGATAACAACCAAACTTTAAATTCAATTATTAGTCTTTTTTTTAGAAATAAAAAAATTCCAATATCTCAGCAATTAATTAATGTTTTAATAGAAAGAAGCAAGGGTGATAGAAAAAACCTGAATAATGAATTAGAAAAGGTTGAAAATTTTTTATTAAATAAAAAAAATTTGAACATTGAAGAAATAATTAAGTTAACTAACCTTGCAGACAACTATAGCGCTTCGGAACTTGTGGATCACTCACTCGCTAAAAATACTAGGAAAACTGTCACTATTTTAAGCGAAAACAACTATTCAGATGAGGATAATATCATAATTATTAGAACGTTATTAGCAAAATTGAAAAGATTGGTTAAAATTTATGAATTAGTTGATGAAAAAAACAATATTGAACAAGCAATTTCTGTTTGTAGACCACCAATTTTTTGGAAGGACAAGCCTCTTGTTACTCAACAAATAAAGTCTTGGAATAAAAATCTTTTAAAAGATTTAATTTATAAAACTAATGAAATTGAACTTTTAGTTAAAAAAAACTCATTGCTTGCTAAAAATATATTGGCAGATTTTATAATTAATAATTCAAAAAAAACTAATAATTAGATTTAATAATCTCAATTATTTTATTTAACTGATCTAGATCTTTATATTCTAATAATAAAGATCCTGAATTATTTTTTTTATTTTTAATTAAAACATTAAGACCAATTTTTTCTCTAATTGAGTTTTCTAAGACTTGCAGGTTAATGTCCTTGGATGGTTTGAGAGAGTGCTTCTTGGTTTTAAAAATTTTAACAAAATTTTCTGACTGTCTAACTGAAAGATTTTTTTCGATTATTTTATTTGCAACAAACTCTGCATTGTCCAGACCTACTAAAATTTTTGCATGTCCTGCTGTTAGTTTTTGGGTTTCAATTAACTTTAAAATCGTCTCAGGAAGACCTAATAGCCTTAAAAAGTTAGCAATATGGCTTCTACTTTTTCCAATAAATTTTGCTACTTTTTGTTGATCATATGAAAAATCATCAATAAGCCGCTGATAACCGCGTGCTTCTTCTACTGCATTTAAGTCATTTCTTTGAACATTCTCAATAATTGCAAATTCTAAAGATTTCAAGTCATCAACATCCGTAATTACTACTGGAACTTCGTGTAACCCAGCTTTCTGAGCTGAAAGCCATCTTCTCTCCCCTGCAATTATTTCATACTTTGAACTATCATCACTAGATTTTCTAACAATAATTGGTTGAATAATACCTCTCTCTTTTATTGAGTTTGTTAAATCTTGTAAACTTTCTTCACCAAATGTTTTTCTTGGTTGAAATTTATTACTTACGAGATCAGATATCGAAACTTTATTAATATTTATTTCTGCTTTTGTTTCACCTATTAAAGATGACAAACCTCTGCCTAGACCTTTTTTTATTTTGTTTGTATCCATTATGCAGCACTCCCTATTTTTTGTTCTTGATTAATAAATTCATCTGTAAAATTAAAATATGATTTACTACCAGGACAAGATTTATCATACATTAAGACTGGCATGCCATGAGATGGTGCCTCAGATAATCTGACATTTCTTGGGATCACGGTTAGATAAACTTTTTCATTAAAATAGTCTCTTGCTTCCTTTTCTACCTGTGTAGATAGCCTGTTTCTTTTATCAAACATTGTTAAAAGTATGCCTCTAATTTTTAATTCAGGATTTAAGTTAACTTTTATTCGTTCTATGGTTTTCATTAATTGGGTTAAACCTTCTAAAGCAAAAAATTCAGTCTGTAGTGGAACTAACAGTGAGTGAGAAGATACTAGGGCCATTACTGTAAGCAAGCTTAGCGATGGTGGGCAGTCTATAAGTACATAATCATAGGTTGCTCTAGAATCATTTAAATAAGCGGTTAATTCGCGTTTTAAAATGAAGGCTCGCATGTTATCATCAGCTGTCTCGACCTCAAGCCCAGATAAATCTACATTTGAAGTAATTATATCTAAATTTTTGAACTCTGTTTTTTTAATTACTTCAGAAATGGTCTTTGTTCCATTCAACACTCCATAAATAGTCTCTGTCGAACTTTCTAAATTGGATAGACCCAGTCCTGTAGTAGCGTTTCCTTGTGGATCAAGGTCGATTACTAAAACTTTTTTCTCTTGTTGGGCTAAACCTGCTGCAAGATTAATTACTGTTGTTGTTTTTCCAACCCCACCCTTTTGATTTATTACAGAAATAATTTGCATTTAGTTTTTTAATGTTTTTTTTTAATATTTTTTATATTTAATAAAAATGAATCTTCGCTTGTAATACTTTTTTTTTTTTCAAAATCAAAATCCCAATTTATTAAAGCATCTTCTAAAACTTTTTCTCCATTTTTTCCCATGAAGACAATTAAATTTTTGTAACTACTAAAATTTTTATAAACTAAATCTAAAATTATTGGTAAAGGTTTAAAAGCCCTTGCCATTATTGTACCTGACTCTAAATTTTGTGCTTCAAAAATATTTTCTTGCATGACTTCGGTGTTTAATTTTAAATCTCTAGATACTTTTCTTAAAAAAGAGCTCTTATGGTGACTCTTTTCATATAAGTGAACTTTAATTGAATTTTTCTGATTTTTAATCATAATTGATATAATTATTCCTGGCATACCTCCGCCTGACCCTATATCTGTTATTATACTGCTATTTAAATCAACAAATTCAATAACTTGTGCTGAATCAGTTATATGACGTTCTCTAATTACCTCAATTTTAGCTGTTTCTTTGCTTATTATATTAATTTCCTCATTTCTTTGCTGTAACATAGATGTAAATAGCTCAAACTCAATTAATGTTTCACGTGGAACATTTTGGTCTTTTAGTAGTGGATATTTTTTAAAAATTTCTTCCATTAAGCTATAAGCTTAATAGACTTTCTTTTTACATGTGACAACAAAATATATACAGCAGCTGGAGTTATTCCATCAATTCGCAGTGCTTGTCCCATAGTTTTTGGTTTTATTTGTTTAAATTTAGCTTTAACTTCATTTGATAGTCCAGAAAGATTGTCATAGTTAACTTTTTCTGGTATAACTAAATTTTCGTCTCTTTTAAATGCTAATATATCTGCTTTTTGTTTTTTAAGATAGCCTCTGTAGTGAGCATTTATTTCAATTTGTTCATCGATTTTTTCATCAAAAAAAGGAATTTCAGGCCAAATTTCTCTTATTTTTTTCATATCAACACCTTTTTGGGTTAATATTTCATTAGATTTCCTTAAAATACCATCTTTTGCAATTTTAATATCAAAGTTTTTTATTTTTGTTGGAGATATTGAAGATTCAGACATTATTTTAGATATTATTCTTAATTTATGATCTTTATCTTTAAAAATATCCTCTCTTTCTTTTGATATTAATCCAATTTCAATTCCTTTATTTGTTAACCTTTGATCAGCGTTATCTGCTCTCAAACTTAGTCTATATTCTGCTCTTGAGGTGAACATTCTATAAGGCTCTGCAACACCCTTTGTTACCAAATCATCTATCATAACTCCAATATATGCATCTGATCTATCCAAAATAAATGGCTCTTCTTTCTTAAAAGATAACGCAGCATTAATTCCAGCAATTAATCCTTGGGCCGCAGCTTCTTCATATCCTGTTGTTCCATTTATTTGCCCAGCAAGGTATAAATTTTGAATTTTTTTAGTCTCAAGAGTTAAAAATAGTTCTCTAGGGTCAATATAGTCATATTCTATGGCATAACCGGGTCTAATTATCTTAACATTTTCTAAACCACTGATATTATTACATATTTCTTGTTGAACATCCTCAGGTAGTGAAGTAGATATTCCATTTGGGTATATTGTGTGATCATTTAGTCCTTCAGGCTCTAAATATATCTGGTGACGGTCCTTATCTGCAAACTTTACTATTTTATCCTCTATTGAAGGACAATATCTTGGACCAACCCCCTGTATGCTTCCTGAGTACATGGCACTTCTTTTTAGATTTTTTTGAATTATCTTATGAACCTTTTCATTCGTATAAGTCATCCGACATGAAACTTGTTTGTTTAAATTTTTTTTGGTTAAGAACGAAAAAAAATAAGGATCATCGTCTGCAAACTGTTCTTCTAAATTATCATACTTAATTGTTCTGGCATCGAGTCTTGGTGGTGTTCCTGTCTTAAGTCTTCCTATTTTAAAATCATACTTTTCAAGTTGTTCACTTAATCCTGTTGAGGGCTTTTCATCAAACCTTCCTGCTGGCGTTCTCTTATCACCTATATGAATTAAACCATTCAAAAAAGTACCCGTTGTTAAGATTAGCTTACCGCATAAAATTTTTTTGCCTAACCTTGTTTCAAATCCACTTATAGTGTTTTTATTAAAAATAAACCTTATTACAGGATCAGAAAAAATGTTTAAATTACAGTAATTTAATAATTTTTCTTGCATATATTTACGATATAGTGATCTATCTGATTGAGTTCTGGGTCCTTGAACTGCAGGCCCTCTACTTCTATTTAATAATCTAAATTGTATACCTGATTTATCTGCAACCTCTCCCATCACACCGTCTAAGGCATCTATCTCTCTAACAAGGTGACCTTTACCAAGACCTCCTATTGCGGGGTTACAAGACATCTCACCTATGGTTTCAATTTTGTGAGTGAATAGGGCAGTGTTAACTCCAAGACGTGCAGACGCTGCAGCAGCTTCACAACCAGCATGTCCTCCTCCAATAACAACTACTTCAAATGATAAATCATTTTTCATAACTTAAATTTATAACTGATATGAATATTTACAAGTAGACAGTATTTTTTAAGAAATACTTGTTAAGATAATCGTGGCTACGTTTTTATGATTAAAATTGACGAATTAGTTATAGTTATCAACAAAAATAATGAAAATAAGCTAAAAAATCCCTTAAAATGATGACTATTTACCAATGCAAAAATCATTGAAAATACTACCTAATATCTCCTCAACGTCTACTTTTCCAACAATCATTCCTAAATGTCGAGTTGCTAAACGAAGATCTTCAGCAGCTTTGTCGAAATCTTCAGCTTCATTTTTTTCTTCAAAGTTTTTTAAATAATTTAAACTTTGCTCAAGGTGTTGCCTGTGCCTTTCACGTGTAATTAAAATATCTTCACTTGTGATAAATTTATTTTTTAATTTGTTTTTAATTTTTAAAATTAAATCTTCTAAGTTGAGATTGTTTTTTACTGAAATTAAGACATGTTCATAATTTTTTATTTCAGAATTTAAATCTTCTTTTAGAAGATCAGATTTATTAATCACAAGTATTGCATTTTCATCCATCAATTCCTTCAAAACTCCTTTAAAATCAATACTTTTAGCATCTATAACAATCAACTTTAGGTCTGCATTTTCTGCCTTATCAAGAGCTAATTTTATTCCTTTTTTTTCTATTTCATTTTTAGAATCTCTAATTCCTGCAGTATCGGAAACTACTACTGGATAGCCATCAATGTTTAAGTGCGTCTCGATTACGTCTCTTGTTGTTCCGGCTATTTCTGAAACGATTGCTGCATCACGATTTGAAAGGTGATTTAGTAAACTAGATTTTCCAGCATTGGTTGGACCTATGATTGCAATCTTAAAACCTTCCCTAATTCTTTCACCAACTTTTTGATCATCCAAAATTTTTTTTATATCTAAAACTACTTCATTAGAAATTTTTTTTATATTCTTAAAGATATCTTCAGGCAGGTCTTCGTCTGGAAAATCTATTTTTGCTTCAACGTGTGATAAAATTTTTAAAAGTTTTTCTCTTAACTCATTGAACTTATCTGCAGATCTTCCATTCATAATTTTTATTGCTTGTTGTCTTTGAATTTCAGTTTCTGCTGAAATTAAATCTGCAATACTTTCTGCTTTCAGTAAATTTATTTTTCCATTTTGAAATGCCAATTTTGTAAACTCACCCGGCTCGGCTAGTCTACAATTCTCTACTTCTGAAATAGAGGCGTGTAGAGCATCAATTACTGCTTTGCTTCCATGTATATGTAATTCGGCCATATCCTCACCAGTGTAGCTCTTAGGGCCAGGAAACCACAGTATTATGCCTTCATCAATAAGCTCAGAAGTATTGATTTTATTGATTTTTCTTAATGTCGCAACTCTTGGTTCTGGAATTGTTGTGTTTGTTAATAGTTCAATTACCTTTTTAGTATCTTCTCCTGAAACTCTAATAATTGCTATTCCAGAAATTCCAGGTCCAGTCGATAGAGCATAAATTGTCATAACAATATTATAGCTTCTATTTTGAGGTTCTGTAAAACTTTAAATTAATAGGTGATGGTGCAACAATATTAAGCTGGTTTATTCATCGAGCTAAAAAAGTCTGCATTACTTTTTGTTTCTTTAAGTTTTGAATTAATAAATTCAATTGCATCCATTGTTCCCATGGGACTAATTATTCTTCTTAGTACATTCATTTTTGAAAGATCATCTTTATCGAAAAGCAATTCTTCTCTTCTTGTTCCAGATTTGGTTATATCGATTGCTGGATAAATTCTTCTTTCTGCAATTTTTCTATCTAGAACTGTTTCACTATTTCCTGTTCCTTTAAATTCTTCAAAAATAACCTCATCCATTCTTGATCCAGTATCAATTAACGCTGTTGAGATGATTGTTAAAGATCCACCTTCTTCAATATTTCTTGCAGCACCAAAAAATCTTTTTGGTTTTTGCAATGCATTTGCATCGACACCGCCTGTTAAAACTTTTCCAGAACTTGGTATCACAGCATTATAAGCTCTACCCAACCTTGTTATTGAGTCTAATAAAATTACTACGTCTTTTTTATGCTCTGTTAATCTTTTTGCTTTTTCGATTACCATTTCAGCAACAGCAACATGCCTTGAAGCAGGCTCATCAAATGTAGAACTGATAACCTCTCCCTTAACTGTTCTTTTCATGTCCGTTACTTCTTCAGGTCTCTCATCAATTAATAAAACCATCAAGTAACTTTCTGGATAGTTTTTAGCAATTGAGTTAGCGATACTTTGTAAAATCATTGTCTTACCAGCTTTAGGAGGTGAAATAATTATCGATCTTTGACCTTTTCCTATTGGGCTCACAAGATCGATTAATCTTGGAGTTAAATCTGGTTTTTTTTCAATCTTTGTTGTCTCAACTTCCATCACCATTTGTTTATTTGGGTAAAGTGGAGTTAAATTATCGAATGCGATTTTGTGACGAGCTTTTTCTGGCTCCTCAAAATTTATTTTTTCTACTTGTAATAATGCAAAATATCTTTCTCCTTCTTTGGGGGCTCTAACAGGACCTTCAACCGTGTCTCCTGTTCTCAGACCAAATTTCCTTATCTGACTTGGACTAACATAAATATCATCTGGTCCAGCTAAATAATTAGATTCCATTGCTCTTAAGAAACCAAATCCATCTTGTAATAATTGCAAAACTCCTGCTCCAGTTATCTCTTCTTTTTCTGCAACTTTTTTTAATATAGCAAATAAAATTTCTTGCTTTCTAAGTGTGCTAGCATTTTCAATACCAAGCTCTTCTGCTTGCGTGATTAATTGTTCAGATGATTTTAATTTAAGTTCTTGTATATTCATGAGTAGGGGGGGGTTAAAATTTTTGTAGGATGAGATAAATATATATACTCTTTAAATTATTACAAGCTTAGATGGGCTTAAAAATAACAATAAAAACAATCAAAATAAGCAATATTGTTGGTACTTCGTTAATTATTCTAAAAAATTTAGATGATTTAGTATTTTGATCCAAATTAAAATCACTAAGAAGTTTGGATAAATAGAAATGATATAAGGTTAATAAAATCACTAACAACAATTTTAGTTTAATCCAAGTTGCAGAAAGAACTCCGAAACCCAAAGAGGAAATTAAAATTAATCCGAACACCCAAGTTAAAATCATTGCTGGTGTCATAATGTAAAAATATAATTTTCTTTCCATTGTTTTAAATATTGAAGAAGTGTTTTTATCTTTTGAATTTTCTACATGGTATACGAAAATTCTGGGTAAGTATAAAAGACCTGCCATCCAGGAGATTACTGCTATTAAATGCAGGCTCTTGAATAATAAATAACTATTCATAATTTAAACAAGGACATTTTTTAAAATTAGATGGACACTGTATCTTAGGTGGATAAAGATTCTCATTAATCTTATATTCATTTTTTTTAATTATTAATTCCGACATTGTTCTAATAAAATCTTCATTAATTCCAAGCGCTGGAACTCTTGTGTAATTTTTACATCCATTAGCATCTGCTATTTCTTTATATTCTATATCAAGCTCAACGAGGGTTTCTGAGTGTTCGGAAACAAACGCGATAGGGACCAAAACGATATGCTTGCCAATCTTGGAATTTTCAATAATTATAGTTTCTGTAGATGGTCCTATCCATTTTAGTGGACCAACTCGACTTTGATAACTTAATATCCAATCAAGATTCTCATCATTTAAACTCTCAACTATTTTTTTAACCGATTGTTCCACTTGCCATTGATAAGGGTCTCCTTTTTTAATATTTTTTTCTGGTAAGCCGTGCGCAGAAAATATTAATTTAAAGTTTTTAAGATCTTTAATTTTTTTTATTATCTCTTTTGTGTGAGCGTTAATAAAATTCTGATCTGTTGGGTAACAGCATATTGTGCTTGTTTTAACATGGTAGTTATTTTTTTTACAAACGTCTTTCCATTCTTTAATTGAAGACCCCGATGTTGCAGCAGAGTATTGGGGATACAGTGGCATTAAGACAACTTCGTCTGGGCCATATAATTGAACATCTTTAATCACATCTTTAGCTCTTGGATTCCAGCATCTCATTATGATGAAGCACTTGTATTCATCTTCCTCTTGTGTTTGATTTAGTTTTATTTCTAGAGCATTAGATTGTTCTTTGGTTAATTTTAATATGGGTGATGAGCCACCTAGTTCTGCATAAATTTTTTTAGCAACAGGTGCTCTTCTATTAGAGATTAGTTTTGCTAATGGATATCTTAAAAAAGTTGGTAGATTTAAAATCGCTGGGTCATTAAATAAATTGAATAAAAAGGGTTCAACATTTTCTAATTTATCTGGACCTCCAAGATTAAATAAAATAATTGCTTTTTTCATTTAATAATCTTTTACCATCTTCACTAAATAATCCACCATGTTAGGATCTGTTTGGGGCAATACGCCATGGCCTAAATTAAAGATATAGGGATGATCTTTGAATACATTTAGATATCTTCTTGCTTCTTTTTTCAAATTTTCTTTATCAGTTAATAATATCTTTGGATCAAGCCCCCCTTGGATGGGTATATTAATTTCTTTACATATAGAAATGGGATTTACATCATAGTCAATATTGACAGCATCAGGTTTAATAATATCACAATAATTTTTATAGTTTTTTACTCCTCTTGGAAAACAAATTACTGGTACGTTCAATGATTTTACATAATCAACTAAATTTAGTGTTGGAATATAAATATAGTTTGGTAAGTCTTTTTCTTCCAACAAACCAGCCCAACTATCAAAAATCTGAATCACAGTTGCACCACTTTTTATTTGCTGGTCAATATGTAATTTCAAAAATTTTTCTAGAATTATTAGAATCCTGTTTATTAAAAACTCATCCTTAAAAAAATCTTTTATTAACTTTTTTTTTGGTGAATGTTTATTAATCATATAAACTAATAATGTCCACGGTGCTCCAATAAAACCTATTACGTTTTTGTTTTTGATTAAGTTATTTTCGCTTACTTTTTTAATTGATTTATAAATTGGATATAATTTTTCTATAAAATCAATTTCATCCACTTTAGATAAGTCATCTAAATCTAATGAGCCAAGTTGTGGACCAAAATCTTTTTTAAATTCTACTTTTTGATTTAATCCGTGCGGTAACATTAAAATATCTGAAAAAATTATTGCCGCATCTAACTCAAATCTTTTTAAAGGTTGTAGAGTTATTTCTGATGATAAATTTTCATTTAAACATAGATTAATAAAGTTTGGATTTAGTTTTCTAATCTCCCTAAACTCTGGAAGATATCTACCTGCTTGTCTCATTAGCCATATTGGAGAATTAGTTGTCTTTTTGTTTATTATGGTTTCTTGGATGGGTGTCATAATAATAAGTAAATATTTAATTATAGTATTAGTTATATAGTATGTGAATATCGGTAATTAATTGTTTTACACATTTTATACATGATTTATTAACAATTAATAATTTATAGAAGTGAATTATATTTTATAAATTAGACCTTTATTTAATTTTATTAGATAAAATGTATATTAATAGTCCACATGTTTATTAATGTTAATAAAAACAAGTTTTTACAGTGAAAAATAAAAAACATCACTATTTTAAAAAATGATAAAAATAATACTTAAATATCAACTTTTAATACATGAGTAATACATATCAAATATACCTTATTTCTGACTCCACTGGGGAGACTCTGGATAGAGTGTTTTTAGCAATTAAAGCTCAATTCAAAAACATCAAATATGATGTTAAGTCTTATTTTTTTACAAGAACGGAAAATCAAGTTTCTAAAATAATGGAAGAAGCAAAAAAAAATGATAATGCAATAATTTTATATACAATCGTTGACACTTCTCTTGCAGAGTTTTTAGCAGACAAAGGAAAGGACAAAAAAATTCCATGCTTCAGCGTTTTGGGAAATTTAATAATGAACTTCTCTAAACTTTTAAACCAGAAGGCATCCCATGTTCCAAGTGGACAACATGTTTTGAACGAAGAGTATTATGAAAGAATTGAAGCTATCCAATTTACTATAGCCCACGACGATGGAAACCTTGTTGAAGATATAAGTAAGGCAGACTTGATATTATTAGGAGTAAGTAGAACAAGTAAAACACCAACATCAATTTATTTAGCCAACAAAGGTTATAAAACTTTAAATATTCCTTTAGTAAACGAACAATCAATACCAGAAAGTTTAAAAAGGAATCCTAAACTTTCTTGTGTAATTGGTTTAACAGCCGAACCCCAGCGATTGGTCGATATTAGAAAAAATAGAATGAATGCTCTTAAAGAAAAAGAAAATACGAACTATACAAATATTAGTAAGATTGAAAAAGAAATTAACGAAGCTAAAAAAACATTTATCAAGTACAAATGGCCAACAATTGATGTTACTAGAAAATCAGTAGAGGAAACTGCAGCATCGATAATTAAGATATATGAAATAAATAAAAATAATGGTTAAAGAAATTATACTTGCATCAAAAAGTGGTGTGAGAAAAAAAATTTTAGAGGCAAATAACATTAAGTGTAAAATAGAGCCATCTAACGTGGATGAGGATAGTGTTAGAGGAAGTTTATTAAAAGAAAAGGCAACTCCAACAATTATTTCAAAAAATTTAGCAGAATTAAAGGCCAACAAAATAAGCCAAAAGTTTACAGAGGAAATGGTGCTTGGAGCAGATAGCGTAATAGATTTAGAGGGTGAAATAATATCAAAACCAAACGATAGAGCAGAGGCACTAAAAATATTAAAAAGGATGAATGGAAAAACTCATCAATTGATAAGTTCGGTTTGTATTTCAAGGGGTGGATCGATGATATGGAATTACACGGATAAAGCCTCATTAACCATGAAAAATATGACCTTTTTGGAACTAGAGAATTACTTAAAAAAAATTTCTGATAAAGACCTCTATGCTTATAATGTTTATCAAATTGAAGGAGAAGGAAGAAGTTTATTTTCAAAAATAGAAGGTGATGAAGATACAATCATGGGCCTTCCAGTTAAAAAAATTAAAGAATATCTTAATATTATAAAATGAAAAAAAAATTTTTAGTTATAGGAAATCCAATTGATCATAGCCTATCGCCAAAACTACATAATTATTGGATTAAAAAATATAAAATTGATGCAGTTTATGAAAAAAAGCTTTTAAACAATAATGAGATAGATGGTTTAATTTTTAATATTAGAGAAGAAAAAATTCATGGGATAAATATAACAGTACCATTTAAAAAAAAGGTTATACCTCTTTTAGATGAGTTAAGTGAAGAAGCAGAAATTTCTCAATCAGTGAACACAATCTATAAAAAGGATAATAAAATTATAGGCGATAATACTGATATTGAAGGTTTTAAACTTAGTTTAGAAAAAACAGAACAAGAAACTAAAAATAAAAAAGCTCTAATACTTGGGGCGGGCGGGGTTGTTTCTTCAATTATTATTGCGCTTAAAAAAATGCAAATTGAAAAAATTTATTTAAGCAATCGAACAGAATTAAAAGCAATAGGGCTAAAGAAAAACTTTCCAGAGATTGAAATAATTAAATGGGGAGAAACTTCAGATTTTGATATAATCATAAATGCAACAAGTGTTGGATTAAAAGAAGAAGATGAAATTAATATTAATTATCAACAAATTAGCAAAGACAAATTTTTTTATGATGTAATTTATAATCCACCAGAAACTAACTTTTTAAAGAATGCAAAAAAGTATGGTGGAATAACAAAAAATGGTAAAATGATGTTTATTTATCAGGCTCAAAAAGCCTTTTTTATCTGGCATAAAGTTGTTCCAGAAGTAGACAAAGAAACAATCAATCTTTTTGATGTATGATTAAAATTGCAGTGGTAGGAGATATAGGTTCTGGAAAAAGTCATATCGCTAAACTCTTTGGTCATCCAGTTTTTAATGCTGATCAAGAGGTGGCAAGCATATATAAAAAAAATAAAAATTGTTTTAAAAAACTAAAAAAAAATTTACCTAAATATTTTTCAGTATTTCCAGCAAATAAAATACAAATTATAAAAGCAATAGAGGATAGTGAAAAAAATTTAGAAAAAATTACGAAAATTATTCATCCAGAAGTTAGAAAGAAATTATCTATTTTTCTAAAAAGAAATAAAAAAAGAAAAGCCATAATTTTAGACATCCCTCTTTTATTAGAAAATAAATTAAACGAGAAAAGTGATATAATAGTTTTTGTTCAGTCAAAAAAAAGTGAGATTATAAAAAGACTAAAAAAGAGAGATAATTTTAACTTAAATTTATATAGTCAATTTAAAAAAATGCAGTTACCACTTAGTTACAAAAAGAAAAAAGCTAATCATATTATTAAAAATAATTTTACCAATAAGCTTGTTAAGATAAGTGTAAAAAAAATTTTAAAAAAAATTATATAAAATGAAAGAAGTAATACTAGATACAGAAACTACAGGACTATCTGTTAGAGATGGACATAGAATTGTAGAAATTGGATGTATCGAATTGGAAAATTTGATACCAACAAAAAATAGATTTCACTGTTATCTTAATCCTGAAAGAAAAGTTTCTGAAAAAGCCCTAGAAGTTCATGGTTATACGGATGAATTTTTATCTACTCACAAAAAGTTTGGAGAAATAGTGAATGAGTTTTTGGACTTCATAGAAAATAAGAGACTTGTAATACACAACGCTGAATTTGATTTATCCCACTTAAACAACGAATTAGCATTACTAGGTAAGAAAAAACTAAATAGCGAAAATGTTGTAGACACACTTGCTTTAGCTAGGGATAAATTCCCAGGCTCTCCTATAAGTCTTGATGCATTGTGTAAAAGATACAGAGTAGATAATTCAAAAAGAACACAACATACAGCTTTAATTGACTGTGATCTGTTAGCTAAAGTTTATATTAATCTTCTTGATCAAAAAGAACCAACCTTAAATTTTAAAAATGAAGATAATGAAAAAATAATAATAAATTCAAATGATATAAACCAGTATTGTAAAAAAGTGGTCAAACCATCAGAGGCAGAACTTAAACTTCATAAGGAATATTTAAAAAATAATTTAAAGAAAAATTTTTTTAATTAGCTCTTTGTTTATACAATTCAGTAAAATCAACTTTTTTTTCAAATTTTATTCCAGGATAACCAGAGTCGGTTAATAAATTTAAAAATATTCTCTCTAAGTCTGGATAAATTTTATTAGGCACATCACATAAAATAATTTTTTCCATTTCTTTTTTATCAGAAACTTTTTCATCCACCTTGACTATAGAGGTGTAGATTATTTCAAAATGTGCTTTTTTTAAAATTTCAGGCTGATCTGAAAATTTTAACATTGTATTGACTTCAATAATTCCGTTTTTCACTGCCTTAGAATTAATATCAATATTTAATCTGTATTTAGAAATTTTATCTCTTACAAAAATGTATGTTGGAGCATTTGGTGTTTCACTTGACATATCTTTAATAAAGCTGCCTATAATTTTAAAATTTTCTGTCATTTTCATCCTCTATATCTTCAAATTCACCATTAATAAAATCTTGTTTTTTATTTATAGGCTTTTGTTTAATTGATACTTTTTTAAATATCAATTTTCTTGTTGGTGGAAATATTATTAATAAACCCAATAAGTCTGTAGCAAAACCAGGTAAAATTAAAAGTAATGCTGCAAATGCTAAAGCTGCGCCTGAAATAATTTCATAAACTGGAAGTTCATTTTTTACCATTTGAGACATTCCTGATTTTAGAGTGTTAAAACCTTCATATCTGGCGTAGATAATACCAAAAAAAGCTGTAATAAAGATGAGTAAAATCGTGTTAAAGGCTCCAATTTGAGAACCCAACTTGATGAACAAGTAAATCTCAATAATAGGAATGCCAATTAGTAATAATAAAAATGTGTTCATTTGTCTTTAGTCTAAATTGCTAGTTGTAATTAATCAACATAGTAAATATTATTAAATTATGAGTTATAGTTTTGAATACATAGATATTATTCTTTTAGCAATGATTGCTGGTTTCATCTTTCTTCGTTTAAGAGGAATACTTGGTAAAAAAACTGGTTCTGAAGGAAAAATTCCACCAAAATTTGAAAAAGAATTTCAAAAAATAAATATAGCCCCAAAACCAATTGGTGAAAATTTTGATGAAGTGTCACAAAAAGAATTTTTAGAAGGTGCAAAAATTGCTTATGAAACAATTATTACAGATTTTAGTGATAGTGATAACAAGCTGATAGCAAGCAAACCTCTTTTGGGTAAAAAAATTTATGACCAGTTTAAAGAAGCTCTTGAAGAAAGAGCTAATAAAGGTCATTTTGCTGAAATAACTTTTATAGGGATTAAGTCAGCTGTAATTAAAACTCATAAAAAAATTGAAGACAGCTTAGAAGTTACAGTGGATTTTGTTAGTGAAATTATAACATGCATAAAAGATAAAGATAAAAAGATTGTCTCAGGAGATAGTGAGAAAATAAAAACTGTTTATGATACTTGGGTTTTTTCAAAAGACATTAAATCATTAAATCCAAATTGGTTATTAATTAATACTATTACCTAATTGATTAAGAAGATAACAGACAAAGACAAAGAAGATTGGGAAAATTTCCTAAATAACAAAAAAAAAAATCTTAATAAAAATTCTGTAAAAAAAAAAGATATAAATAACCCAGATAAAGACAAGCAGGACTGGGAAAATTTTTTAAACACTAAAAAGAAAATTCCCAACAAAGATTTTGTCCATAAAAAAAATATAAGACATGAGAAAATAAAAAAAATAGACCTTCATGGTTACACGATTGAAGAAGCAAATAAGGCCGTAGAACAATTTATTCAAAAATGTTTTGATGAAGGTGTTACAAAAATAATAGTAATT
Source organism: Candidatus Pelagibacter sp. Uisw_101 (assembly GCF_047727615.1). Taxonomy (GTDB): domain Bacteria; phylum Pseudomonadota; class Alphaproteobacteria; order Pelagibacterales; family Pelagibacteraceae; genus Pelagibacter. Next base: position 1,380,259 of record NZ_CP159821.1, on the reverse strand, counting down.
ACAGGCAAAGGACTAAGGTCTAAAAATGTTGAAAATCCTTACCTTTCAAAGGATTTGAGTATACTAAAATATTCAGTTCCAGAATTTATTGAAAACAATAAAAGTTTAACCCGACTTATTATTGAAACTACAGACGCTAAGATTGGAGATGGTGGCAGTGGAGCTTTTTATATCTATCTTAAAAACAAGAATAAATTTAAAGAATAAATTTAGATAAATCTGTATCTTTAACAAGCTCATCTAGATTTTGTTTTACATATTTAGAATCTATTATTATTTTTTCACCAGCCCTATCTGTTGCAGTAAAACTAATATCATCTAATATTCTTTCAATAATAGTATGTAGTCTTCTTGCGCCAATATTTTCTACAGTATTGTTAACTTCTGAAGCCATATTGGCAATTGCATCAATACCGTCATCAGAAAATTCTAGCTCAACATTTTCTGTTTTTAAAAGAGCAACATATTGTTTGATCAAACTATAATCCGGTTCTTTAAGAATTCTTTTAAAGTCATCACTAGTTAAAGCTTCAAGCTCAACTCTTATTGGTAATCTACCCTGTAATTCTGGTAGTAGGTCTGAAGGTTTTGCTAGTTGGAATGCGCCAGATGCAATAAATAAAATGTGATCAGTTTTAATTGTACCGTACTTTGTGCTAACTGTTGTTCCTTCAATTAGAGGAAGCAGGTCTCTTTGAACTCCTTCTCTAGAAACGTCTCCACCAGATCTATCTGTTCTCCCTGAAATTTTATCTATTTCGTCTAAAAAAACTATTCCATTATTTTCTGTTGAATCTTTTGCTGATTTTATAATTTTATCTTCTTCTATTAACTTGTCAGCTTCATCATTAATTAAAATTTCATGAGATTCTTTGACAGTCATTTTCTTCTTTTTTTGTTTATTGCCAACAGATTTTCCAATCATTTCTCCGATATTTATCATTCCAATATTTGCTCCAGGCATTCCGGGAATTTCAAATGCAGCTTGAGGGCCACTATCATTTACTGCTATTTCAATTTCATTGTCATCTAAATCACCATCCCTCAATCTTTTTCTAAAGCTTTCCCTTGTAGCAAGACTTGCTTTATTTCCAACTAGAGCATCTAATACTTTTTCTTCTGCTAACTTTTGTGCCTTTGCATGAACTTCTTTTCTTGTCTTTACTTTCTCCATTGCAATTGCAATTTCAAGTAGATCTCTTATAATTTGCTCAACATCTCTTCCAACATAGCCAACCTCAGTAAACCTTGTAGCTTCTACTTTTACAAAAGGAGCTTCAGCTAATTTTGATAATCTTCTAGAAATTTCTGTTTTACCAACCCCTGTTGGTCCGATCATTAAAATATTTTTAGGCAAAACTTCATCTTTCATTTCACCTTTTAAAGCTTGTCTTCTCCATCTATTTCTTAAAGCAATGGCAACTGCTTTTTTAGCTTTATTTTGTCCAACAACATATCTATCTAACTCAGAAACTATTTCTCTAGGTGATAAAGAACTGACTAAAGAGTTATCTTTCTTTTCAGCTTTTTCTTTTGGAAAAGGAGTAACGTTTGTATCTTTCATTAAATTTTTTCAATTTTAATATTATTATTAGTGAATACACAAATTTCAGACGCAACTTGAATTGCTTTTCTTGCAACTTCTTCAGCACTCAAATCTGTATCTAATAAAACTTTAGCAGCAGCCAAAGCATAATTTCCACCTGATCCTATACCTATGGCATCACCTTCTGGCTCTAACACATCACCAGTTCCTGAAATTATAAAGCTATTTTCTTTATCACCAATAGCCATTAAAGCTTCCAGTCTTCTTAAATATTTGTCAGTTCTCCAGTCTTTTGCTAACTCGACAGCTGCTCTTGGAAGATTACCAGCATGTTTTTCAAGTTTTGCTTCTAGTCTTTCAAACAAAGTTAATGCATCTGCAGTTGATCCAGCAAACCCAGCTATTACATTTCTTTTTTCAATTTTTCTAACTTTTGCAGCAGTGCTTTTTATAACAGTATTGCCCATACTAACTTGGCCATCTCCTGCAACCACCACTTCATTGTTTTTTCTAATAAGTACTATTGTAGTCATAGATTATAAATGGATATTAATTTTTATTCTTCAAGTAGTAAATTGCAAATATTGATATAGTTAATTAATCCCTATATACATATTATATATTATGAGCAGAATTGGAAAAGTTTCCAGAAAAACAAAAGAAACCAGCATTAGTGTTGAAGTTAATATTGATGGCAAGGGTCAATATAAAATTGATACCGGAATAGGTTTTTTAGATCACATGCTTGAACAACTATCAAAGCATTCACTAATTGATTTAAAAGTTAAAGCAAAAGGCGACACTCATATAGATCTTCACCACACAACAGAAGATACTGGAATAGCAATAGGTGAGGCTTTAAAAAAAGCACTGAAAGATTTTAAAGGAATTAAAAGATACGCTCATGCAATGATTCCAATGGATGAAACATTAACAAGAGTTGCAATTGATGTTTCAAACAGACCTTATTTAATTTGGAAAGTTAAATTAAAAGTAGAAAGACTTGGAGAGATGGACACAGAACTTTTTAAAGAATGGTTTCAAGCATTCTCTCAATCAGCAGGAATAACTCTACACATGGAAAATATTTATGGAGATAATAGTCATCATATAATTGAGTCTTGTTTTAAGGCTTTAGCAAGGTCATTAAGAACAGCTTTAGAAATAGACCCCAGAAATAAAAAGAGCATTCCATCAACTAAAGGCTCATTATAAGTTTAATGAATGTCACAATCGTTGATTATAATTCAGGAAATATCAGCTCTGTAATAAATTCCTTTAAAGAAGTTGCTAAAGACAAAGTTAATATCGAAGTGACTTCGGATCTAAATAAAATTAAATCAAGCGATAAAGTAGTTTTACCGGGGCAGGGATCGTTTAAGAGCTGCGTTGATGCATTAAATAGCATAAATGGTCTAGTAGAGACACTCAATGAGTTTGCAATAACTAATAAAAAACCTCTTCTAGGAATTTGTGTTGGTTTACAGATGTTTGCAGATCTTGGTTATGAAGAAACTGAAACAAAAGGACTTGGTTGGATTTCAGGAAAAGTTTCAAAGATCAATAATCAAAATAATAAATTCAAACTTCCACACATTGGTTGGAACCAAATTAGTATTATTAAAGAAAGCAAAATTTTTAAGGATATAGAAAATAAATCACACATGTATTTTGTACATAGCTATGAATTTATTCCAGATGATAAAAGTGTAATTTCTGCAACAACAGACTATTCATCAAACATTGCTTGTTCAGTTGAAAAAGAAAATATCTTTGGAACTCAATTTCACCCTGAAAAGAGTGATAAATTAGGACTTAAAATTATAGAAAATTTTTTAAATTTATAAATATGAAAATATTTCCAGCTATAGATATTAAAGACAAAAAATGTGTGAGATTAATTAAAGGGGACTTTAATAATAAAACTGAATATGAAACATCACCAGTTGATCAAGCTGGTAAATACAAAGATCATGGCTTTAAAAATTTACACATTGTTGATTTAGATGGTGCCTTAACAGGAGAGACAGTTAACCTCAATATTATCAAAAAAATAGTTCATAAGTTTGATTTAAAAATTGAAGTAGGTGGAGGCATTAGAACTATTGATAGTATTCAAAAATATACAGATGTAGGAGTTGAAAAAGTTATTTTAGGAAGTGCAGCTATAAAAGATAAAATTTTTTTAAAAGAAGCTTGTCAAAAATTTCCAAATAAAATTGCCTTAGGTCTAGATGCTAAAGATGGATACTTGTCTGTTTCAGGATGGAAGGAAAACTCTAATCAATTGACTTTAGATTTTTTAAAAGAAGTAAATGATTATGGTGCTAGCAGATTAATTTATACAGACATAAATAGAGATGGGACCAAACAAAGTCCTAATTTTGAAGAAACAACTAATATTGCAAATGTATCTAATTGCCCAGTAATTATTTCAGGAGGAGTGTCTTCAATTGATGACATTAAAAAAGCAAAAGGTTTAAAAAATATTGAAGGAATAATAGTTGGTAAAGCTATATATGATGGTGATATTAAATTGGACGAATTAGTGAGAGAATTAGATGCTTAAAAATAGAATTATCCCGTGTCTTGATGTTAAAAATGGCAGAGTTGTTAAGGGAATTAATTTTGTAGATTTAAAAGATGCTGGCGATCCAGTTGAGCAAGCTAAAATTTACAGTGATGGTGGCGCTGATGAAATTTGTTTTTTAGATATTACTGCTTCCAATGAAAATAGAGACACAATTTATGATGTGGTTGAAAGAACATCTAAAAAATGTTTTGTACCCTTAACGGTTGGTGGTGGGGTTAGGAGAGTTGAAGATATTAATAAATTATTAAATTGTGGAGCAGATAAAGTTTCAATCAATACTGCAGCAGTTCAAAATCCTGAAATGATAATTGAAAGTTCAAAAAAATTTGGATCACAATGTATTGTTGTTGCAATAGATGCTAAAAAAAATGGCAATAAATGGGACGTTTTTACCCACGGTGGGAGAAATAACACAAATATAGATGCAATAGAATTTGCGAAAAAAATGGAAGATAATGGAGCAGGAGAATTACTAGTTACCTCTATGGATAGAGATGGTACTCAAATTGGTTATGATAATGACTTAATGTTTAAAATATCTTCGATAGTTAACATACCAGTGATTGCATCGGGAGGAGTAGGTAACTTGGACCACCTAGTTGATGGTATAAGGCTTGGCAATGCTAGCGCTGTGCTAGCAGCTTCAATTTTTCATTACGGAACACACTCAATTAATGAAGCCAAACAATATTTGAATTCAAGAGGAATTCCCGTTAGGATTTAGACATGTCAGAAAATCTATTAAACTTAGTAAATACAATTAGAGACAGAAAAAATAAGGACGAAGATAAATCTTATACTTCATCATTATTATCAGGTGGGCTGTCCAAATGTATAGATAAAATGGAAGAAGAATTTAGTGAACTTAAAGAGGCGCTAAAAGATAAATCTAACATAGTTCATGAAGCAGCAGATACAATTTATCATATATTAGTTACACTTGAGGCAGCTGATATTAAGTTTGAAGATGTCCTAAAAGAGTTGGAAGACAGAAAAAAACAATCAGGTATTGAAGAAAAGAACAATAGATAATGAGCTACGACAAAAATAATATTTTTGCAAAAATCTTGAGAAAAGAAATTTCTTGTAAAAAAATATTTGAAAATGATCATATTCTTTCCTTTCATGATATTAATCCTCAAAAAAAAATACACGCTTTAGTTATTCCAAAAGGTGAATACATTAATTTAGATGATTTTAATAATAGAGCCTCAGACCGAGAGATAGTCGCGTTAAGCAAAGCTATTACAGAAGTTTCGAAAATACTAGGTATATCAACAGATACAGGTAAAGGCTATAGAGCTTTAACAAATTTGAGTGAAGATGGCGGTCAAGAGGTTCCACATTTACACTTCCATTTATTTGGAGGAGAAAAAGTTGGAAAAATGGTTGAGTGACAGAAAAAATTTATCGAAGCTATTTAGAGATAAGGTCTCTAGGTGAATTAAAAGAAGTTAAGAAGCCCACAGATAATTACTCTGTAGAGCTTGCTGACCCAAAAGATTTTCAATTAAATAAATTTTTTTACAAAACTATTGGTAAGAATTGTCAATGGATTGATAGACTTATTTGGACAGACTTAAATTGGACAGATTATATCTCTAATGATCAGCTATTTACATACATTCTCAAAGATAAAAGTGAAATAGCTGGCTATTTTGAACTGCTATTTAACAAACAAAGCAAAGAAGCAGAAATTGCTTATTTTGGAATTTTGGAAGAATATTATGGAAAAAAATTAGGAGGATATTTATTAAGTGAAGCAATTAAGAGTTCATTTAATATGGGATATGAAAGAGTTTGGGTTCACACTTGTTCCCTAGATCATAAAAATGCTTTAAAAAATTATTTGGCTAGAGGTATGAAAAATTTTAAGTCTGAAACCTTAATCAGATGATCAATTATTTTCAGGTAATTTAAAAATCTTGCTATTTATCTCTTGGTTTTTTTTAACAGAAGAAATAAACGTTATTGATAAATTTTGATAAATATCTTCAGTTTGCCATCCAATTAAATTTAACTCTTTCTTATCAAAAAAAATATTAATTTCAGTATTATTCTCAAAAATTTTAAAATTTAAGTATTTGTTGTCTATAACTCTTGGCTCCAGCTCCTCTATTTTAGAAATTAGATATTCTTTATCTAGTAAAAATTCTAAAGGAGTTCTGTTAAGTGGATAACGATAATAACTTCCCTTGTTACTGGTTTTAATAACTAAAGATTTTCCATTTGATACTAATTTTTTTTTACTAGGATTGCTATATTCACAAAAGATTTTTTTAGGATATTCAATGATACATTTTCCATCTTCACTTTTATCATTAATTGTTTGTAAAAAATTGAAACTTAAATTATTTGTAATTTTCATTTGAGAAATTATCTTATCTTTTGGCAATGAGTTGGCCGGAAGGTAAAAACTGAAAAATAATAAAATGATTATTATCCTATGCATTAAAGAACATCTCTTTTACCAACATGATTAGCTTTACTCACAACTCCGTCAGCTTCCATCATGTCAATAATTCTTGCAGCTCTATTATATCCTATTTGTAATTTTCTTTGTAAAAATGAGGTAGATGCCTTGCCCTCTGATCTAATAATATCAAGTGCTGCCTGGTACAATTCATCTTTATCTACTGAGCCGGAAGCTTCTCCATTCAATTCTTTTTCATCAGCAAAATTTAAGATTTCATCTATATAATCTGGCTCTGCTTGACTTCTTAAATAATTGTTAACTTTTTCAATCTCACCTTCTGATACAAATGGAGCATGAATTCTCACAATCTTATTTGCAGAAGACATATAAAGCATATCTCCTTTACCAAGTAGCTGTTCCGCACCTTGTTCACCTAAAATTGTTCTACTATCTATTTTTGAGGTTACTTGAAAAGATATTCTTGTTGGAAAATTTGCTTTAATGGTTCCTGTAATAACATCAACACTTGGTCTTTGTGTAGCCATTATAATATGAATTCCAGCAGCTCTTGCCATTTGTGATAATTTCTGAATATAGTTTTCTATCTCTTTTCCAGCAACAAGCATTAGGTCAGACATTTCATCTACCACAACAACAATATAAGGCATAGCCAAAGTGTGCTTAGCATTATAGCCATCAATATTACGTACCCCTTCTTTAGTCATAAGTCGGTATCTATTTTCCATCTCTTTAACAACCCAACCTAAGACAGAGGCAGCTTTTTTTGCTTCAGTGATCACAGGACATAATAAGTGAGGTATGCCTTCATAAGTTGATAGTTCAAGCATTTTAGGATCAATTAGTATGAACTTACATTTATCAGGTGTGTGTCTGTAAAGTAGAGATAAGATAATAGTATTTATGCAAACAGACTTACCTGATCCAGTAGTTCCAGCAATTAATAAGTGAGGCATAGAAGCTAAATCTCCAACAACAGGAATGCCAGAAATATTCTTACCTAGCGCAATTGGTAATCTGATATCTTTTTTATTAAAATCAGAGTTAGAAAGTATTTCACTTAAATAAACATTCTCACGACTAGAGTTTGGAAGTTCTATACCAATAGTGCTACGTCCTGGTATAGTAGCGATTCTGGCAGATTCAGAACTAGTGTTTCGAGCAATGTCATCTGAGAGATTAATAATTTTTGATACTTTAACACCAGCTGCTGGCTCGAATTCATTTAGTGTTACCACAGGGCCATGACTAACCTTCTTAATGTCTCCACTAACTCCAAAATCTAATAAGATTTTTTCTAAAAACTCACCATCAATATAATCTTCATCTTTTAATTTTTCTCTATCTTTTTGTGTTGGGATTTTAAGTAAATCAATTGTAGGAAGTTTGAAGCGAATTTTTTTACTAGGAGATTTATTTTCGTTTTTTATAAAAGGTAAATCTTCTTGAATTAAATTAGTAATTTCTTCTTGCGGTATAAACTCACTAATTATTTCATTTTCATTAGTGTAGCTCCTTTCTTTTTTTACAAAGATTAACACTAAAAGTTTTTTTATAATTTTATAAAAGTAATTAATTTTAAAATGGACACTAATTAAAAATAAAATTGAGATAATTAAAATTAACAAGTAATAAGAAATTTGAGAATTAATATTTATTAAAGAAGTTAAAAAAGTTGTCTCTAAATATTTTCCAATAAAACCACCATTTCCATTAATATAAAGGTTGAAGGCAGAAGGGTAAAAAAAAGAAAAAAATAGAGAGCCAAAAGAAGAATAAAGAACAGAATAAAAAATACTTTCAAATATTAAAAAAATTTTTTTATTTAGAACTATATTTATGCCAGAAAATATAAGTGTAAATGGAATTAATAAAGCAATTAGCCCAAAAGTTTGAAAAAAAAAATCAGCTGTGTAACTTCCGTTAAAACCAAGTAAGTTTTTAATCTCAGTATTATCTGGAAAAATAAAATTAGGATCGTCAGGAGAAAAGGTTGTAAGAGAAACGAGTAAAAGAAGGCCAATTACAACAAGAGCAATACCAATAGTTTCGATAATTCTATTTATGCCAAAATTAATTGTATTGTTGGCTAATTTTTTAAATTCCATAAATAAATGAGTCTAATTAATCACTTTGTATCATCTAATTTTTATTGTTAAAATTAAAATTATTATGAAAGTTTGTATTATTGGTGAAGGCCTAACTGCTCTATCTTTAGCTAAAAGCCTTATAAATAAAAAAATAAATGTTTATTATTATCACAAAATTGTAAATGATAATTTTTCTTCCAATAGAACAATAGGAATATCCAAAAGTAATTTTCAATTTTTTAAAGAAAAAATTTTTCAAATTTCCAAGACTAATTATTGGAAAATAAATAAAATAAAAATTTATACAGATAAAATTTATACAGAAAATTTATTAAAATTTGAGAATGATAAAAATGATCTATTTTATATGATAAAGAATGATGAACTTTTAAAGTCATTAAAAAGTAACCTTATTGAAAGTAAGTTTTTTAAAAAAATAATATTAAAAAAAGATATTAATGAAGAGTTTTTAAATAAAAAAGAATATGATTTAATAATTAATTGTGATGCAAATAATTTTTTAGCAAAAAAATATTTCACAAAAAAAATTGTTAAAAATTATTATAATCTTGCTTATACCACTATTTTAAAACATAAAAAAATAAAGAATAATACAGCAACTCAAATTTTTACAAAGCAAGGTCCAATTGCATTTTTACCAATCTCAGACATTGAAACATCTGTAGTATATTCAATAGATATCAAGAATAAAAAATTTAATAATAGCGATGTAATAGATTTAATTAAAAAAAATAACCCTAAATATAAAATTAATAAAATTGATAAATTAAATAGCTTTGAGTTAAGTTCATCTAATTTAAGAAACTATTATTATAAAAATATTTTAGCTTTTGGAGATATGCTTCACAGGGTGCACCCATTAGCAGGACAAGGATTTAATATGACAATACGGGATCTTAGAATTCTAACTAAATTAATTGAAGACAAAATTGAATTAGGTATCCAATTAGATTCATGCATATTAGATGAGTTTGAAAAAAAAACGAAAGATAAAAACTTTGTTTTTTCTAAAGCCATAGACTTGATTCATGAGTCCTTTAACTTAGATAAAAAAGTTCAAAATAAAAGCTTTAGTAAAATTCTCAAAAATATTGGAAAAAATAAAAATCTAAACAATTATTTTATTAAACTAGCCGATACAGGAATGAATTTTTAAGCTTATTGAATAGTTGTATTTTGAAAATTATCAAAACTATAAGTGTTTAATATTTCTGAAATTTTATCTTTTCGAGTTTCTAAATTTTTGCTTTCTAATAAAATTTGTTTTTCTTCCAGTGAAAAGGGAGAGGCCATTGCCAGGGCATTTATTGTTTCATTTAAATCTTGTTTTTCTAAAGACTTCCAATTTATAATGTATCCCTTTTTTTCAAATAATAATTTTAAATCCTTGAAGATTGACTCAAGATCAGCAAATTTTAATTTCCTTTTTTCAGGTGTTAAATCAAGTTCAAAATTATCATAATTGGTTTCACAAATACGGTAAGGTTTTGTACTTTTAATTTCTTTTGTTATTGTAAATCGTGCTATCCCATTTAATTCAATCATATATCTACCATCCGATGTATCTTTAAAACTGATTACTTTACCTAAGCAACCAATCTTATGAAGTCCAGGGATTGAACTATCATCATTGCTTTTTGGCTGTATCAAACCAATCATCTTGTTTGTTTTCATACTATCATTAATCATTTCAACATATCTTGGTTCAAATATATTTAATGGAACTGTTGTATGAGGAAATATAATAAAGTTACTTAATGGAAAGACAGGTATAGTTTTTGGTAAATCTTGTTTTTTCATTCTTTCTTTTAGCAAATTTTTGAAAATCTATATACTAATGAAACACTTTATTATTGATTGAACTAAAAAAACCATCTATTTATAGTGTTTTTTATAAGCGGGTCTAGCTCATTGGTAGAGCGAATCGTTGCCAACGATTAGGTAGAGGGTTCGATTCCCTTGACCCGCTCCAAAATTTTAAAACATACTAATCTATGAGCGATCTACTTAATAAAAAATGTGTACCATGTGAGGGTGGAATCTTACCTTTTGATATTAGTGAAATTCATAAATATCAAAAAAAAGTTGATGGTTGGGATGTTAAAAAAAATACCAAAGAAATATATTTTTTAGAGAAAAATTTTATCTTTAAAAATTTTATTAATAGCCAAAATTTCATAAATAAAGTTGGTGAAATATCAGAAAATGAAAATCATCATCCAGATATTTCATTTGGTTGGGGATATGCTAAAATTGAAATTACCACTCACGCTATAGAGGGATTATCAGAAAATGATTTTATTTTAGCAGCTAAAATTGATCAAATTTTTAATGTCTGAAGTGTCTTGTTTTAGAAAAAACTAAAATAGTACCAGTTTGGTTTGCAAATTTTATTATCTCTTTATCTCTAATTGATCCAGAGGGCTGTATTACGGCTGAAACTCCAGATTGTACTAATTTTTCAATACCATCTACAAATGGAAAAAATGCATCAGAAGCTGCCACAACATTTTCTTTTAAGTTTTGAAATTTATTCATTTTATCTATAGCAATTTGACAGCTATCAAGTCTACTAGGTTGTCCTGAACCAATACCAACAGTTGCTTCTTGACTGGCAAGCACAATTGCATTTGATTTTACATATCTACAAACATTAAATGCAAAAATTAAATTTTTTAATTGAGATTTATTTGGTCTTTGCTTTGAAACAACTTTAAAATCTTTAAGCTCAAAAACTTTTAAATCCTCAGATTGTGTTAAGATAGATTCATTCACTGAGCCAACCTTTATTAAATCTTTCATTATAAATTTTGATGCATTAATAATTCTTATATTTTTTTTTTTTTTCAAAATTTTTAAAGCATCAGTTTCAAAGTCATTTGCAATAACAACCTCTAAGAAAATTTTATTAAGTTCTAATGCTAGAGCTTTATTTATTTTGAAATTACATGAAACTATTCCACCAAAAGCACTAACTGGATCAGAAGCAAGAGCTAATTTATAACTTTTTAAACCATCTTTATTGATTGAAACACCACAAGGATTAGCGTGTTTTACAATAACTGTTCCAGAGTTTTTAGGTAAAGATTTAGATATTGTTAATGCAGAAAAAATATCATTATAATTGTTATAGCTTAACTGCTTACCATGAATTTGTTCAATATTAAGATTTTGAGTTTTAGAATAAATTGCAGCTTCTTGATGTGGATTTTCTCCATATCTTAATTTTTCAATTAAGTTTCCATAAACAACTTTCTTTTTTGGGAAATTGGTTTTTTTAATTTTATTAAAATAGTTAGAAATTACAGCATCATAATAGGCCGTCTCAGAGAAGGCCTCTGAAGACATTTTTTCTCTAAACTCAATAGATGTTGATCCTTTGTTATGTTCTAATTCATTAATTAGAGTCTCATATTGATTTGAAGATGTAATAACCGTAACGTCGTTATAATTTTTTGCTGCTGCTCTAACCATAGTGGGACCCCCAACATCAATATTCTCTATTATTTTTGAATGATTGGTCGTTTGCTCTAAAGTTTTTTCAAAAGGGTAAAAGTTAACAATAACTAGGTCAATTTCATCATATTGATTAGCCTTTAATTCCTTAGCATGAGATTTATCATTTCTTTTACTTAATATACCAGCGTGAATTTTTGGGTGCAGGGTTTTAACCCTTCCCCCAAGAATTTCTGGTGAACCAGTATATTCAGAAACTTCCAAACATTTAAATTTGAGTTTCTTTATTTCTTTATAGGTGCCCCCAGAGCTTATTAACTCAATCTTGTATTTAGATAAAATTTTTAAAAGACTACCTAGATTTTTTTTATCAGATACTGAAATAAGAGCTTTTTTTATTTTTTTCATTATAATTTTGAGATTTCCCATCTTATAGTTTGATTTTCTTCATTAGTCATTCCTGAAATAAATATATTTTGATTATCAGTGAAAGAATTTTTTTCACCAAAATATAACCCTTTATCAATATTCATTATTGAATTGTCTGAACTAAACTTCCAGCCCTCTCCATCAAGATCTATAAATATTGACTTTCCATCTTTTGTTTTCATTACTTTAACGTTTGGTTCTAAGTGAAATCTAATTTCAAATTTTAAATTCTTAATATCCTTATTAGAAATAATTTTATCGTGTCCAATAAATTTTAATTGTTCTGGGTAGAATTCTATTTCTCGGGCATGAACAATTCCATGTAGTTTTAAATAACCATCATGAGAAGCATTAATTTTCCAATAATTTTTTTCAAATACAATTTTTTTTTTTTAATATTCTTAACCCTTGGTTAATTCTAGATTTTTTGTCTCTGAGTTTATTAAAACTACAAGAAGATTTATCATCTACAACTAGTGTGCTGTGGACTGCACTCGATTTAGATATTTCATTTAATTGGTGATTAACCTTTTGAAAATAACCACAATTACTAATTAATTTTTTACCATTTGATATGATCTCAAAAGACAAAGCTCCAGCTTGATAATTTGAAGATAGTTTAGTATTTGGACTTGATCCAATATCCATTATCAGAGAATTTTTTTTATTGTTAAGTACTACATAACCACCTAGCTCATTATTTTGGTTTTTAAAGTTATAGCCAAGTCTTTTTAAATAAAGGTCAAAATTATGGTTATTTGTTTTGTGATTACCATTAAAGAGAAAATCTATTTTATTGTTTTGCCAAATAAAAGCGTAAGCCTGACCTAAATAATATATATTTTCATTTATAAAGTCAGGTATTTCATTTTGAGATTCTTTGAACCACTCTCTAATTAATATAAAATATTTTAAATAGAAACTTAACTGCCTAATATTTCTTGATTTTGGAAAGCCATCATTATCCAATGAATATTTTACTAATTTTTTTAGTAAACTTAACCCAGTATTTAAATAATCATTATTTTGAGAGTATGATAGGCCGGTTAAAATGATAGCTGCACAACCTATAATCTTATCATTGATTAATTCAGAGGTTTCAATTTCATCAATAAGGTGATTGATCTGTTTCTTTACAATGCCATTAAATTTTTCCTTATAATCAACACTTCCGTCTTCATAGGTAAGCCTAGAATTTGAAATCCAAGCTATTATTCTTTTTCCGATTATATCAATTTTCCAATTTTTAGAGTTGTATCTGTCATTTCTATTAATCCATTGATAAATGACATTTTGGGTATCTTTTTTTGAAGATCTAAGGTCTAGGCTAAATAACCAAAAAAAACTGTTTAAATTCTGTTGGTCTTTTTTTTTTAAATTTGGATTATCCCAAATTTCATTTAACGAATAATTTTCTATGTTAATTTTTTTTTTATCATATTTTACAAGACCATCTAACAAGTTAGGGCTTGGTTGATATTCTATTAACCCAATATAGGAAGGTGTAATTTTTTTATTATAGAGATTAGAATTTAAATAAAAATGACGAATTTTTTTTTTGATAAGCTTAAGTGAATTGTTTAAAATCATTATTCTAACTTGATTTTAAAAGGCCTATATTTTTTTTTATATCTCCATTATTGTTTTTAAATATAGTTGTCCCAGATACTAAAATGTTTGCACCAGCTTCTATTGCTAGTTTATTATTATCAAAGTTAATCCCACCATCAATCTCGATATCAAAATCTAGATTCTTTTGATCTCTTATTTTTTTTAATTCTCTTATTTTTTCTAAAACTTCCGGCATAAACTTTTGCCCTCCAAATCCAGGGTTTACACTCATAATTAGAACTAAATCTATCTCATTTAATAAGTCAGTTATTAAATTAATTTTAGTTCTTGGGTTTAGAGAAACCCCTGCTTTTTTATTTAAACTCTTTATATGTTTTATTGAACTTTTTAAATCTTCAGTAGCCTCCGGATGTATGGTGATTATATCTGCTCCCACATCAGCATAATCTTTAATATATTTATGCACAGGAGAAATCATTAAATGAACATCAAATGGTAAATTTGTATATTGTCTTAATGATTTAATAATAGGTGGTCCCATTGTCAAATTTGGAACAAAATGGCCATCCATCACGTCAACATGGATCATATCTGCACCACCTTCTTCAAGTCTTTTTATTTCATTTCCTAACTGACTAAAATCAGCAGATAAAATTGAAGGTGATATTTGTATTTTTTTCATTGATTACTAACATTAGTAGTATCAATTTTATTTTTAATTTGAATTAATTATTTGCCAAAAATACGATAAATTTCTGAGGCAATTTCACTTTCTAAAGGAAAAGATAACATTCCCATGACAGAATACCCTAGTAGGTAGGGCATAAGGTAAAATCTAATCATATAAAAGAACCAGGCTACATAGAGTGGAACAAGAGGATCTATAATAAATGAAGGAGTAATAGGTTTAAATAAACGAATTAATGGATTTGTTAATTTTACAAAAGCCTTCATAAAAAAAAATTCTGAATTTTCTCGTTGAAAGATATTCATCGCAACTCTTCCAATCAAAGTCCACATTACAACACCTAAAATATAATCAATTATAAGAATAAAAGGATGAATTTCTGGCATAAATATAAAAAGGAATTTTGTTTAAAAATTTACTAAGGGGCGAAATAAATCGCCCCTTAATAATAAATTTAATTAGTGTTGTTTTCCAAGAATTGTTTTACCACTTGGAATACGAAGCTCGTCAATCATATCTTGAGTAGCTCTGTCTGGTGCTTTTGTTAGTAAACTAACAACTACCATAGAAACTAAACTAACCAACGATCCAAAGATACCGAATGTAAGTTGAGTAATACCCCAGAATCCAGCTCCACCAGTACGTACCCAAATTAGATACCAAGTACCAGCTGCTAATCCTAGAAGCATTCCTGCAACAGCACCAGGACCATTCGCTCTTTTCCACCATACACCTAGTACAAGTGGGAAGAACAATCCTGACATCGCAAAGTCAAAAGCCCAGATTACTGAACCTAAGATACCTTGGATACCCATTGCGGCAATAGTTGCTCCAGCAAAACCAATGATTACAAGTAATACCCTTGCAACAATTAATCTTTTCGCAGCTTCTGCTTTTGGATCAATGATCTTGTAGTACAAGTCATGAGACAAAGCATTTGCGATTGCTAAGATCAAACCATCAGCAGTAGACATGGCAGCGGCCATACCTCCAGCAGCAACCAGACCTGAGATTACATAAGGTAATCCAGCAATTTCTGGAGTAGCTAACACAACAGCTTTACCACCCATGAAAAACTCATTTAATTCAAGAGTTCCATTTCCGTTAAAGTCGCTGACAAACATCAGGTTAGCTTGGTTCCAGTTTTGATACCAATCTATCGCTTGAACTTCAGCTATTGATTTACCAATAATCCCTGTTGAAAGTGTTGGATCAATCAGTGATAGTTTTGATAATGTAGCTAACATTGGCGCAGTTGAGTATAAAATAAAGATGAAAAGTAGCGACCATGCTACAGATCTTCTAGCTGATTTTACACTTGGAGTAGTAAAGTATCTCATCATAACATGAGGCAAAGAAGCTGTTCCTGCCATCATACAAATTGCTAGAGAAATGAATCCCCAGCTTGTTCCGTTAACCGATGAGTGTGCTTTAGTTATTCCAGCCAAACCTTTTGGTACTGTAGCTAAGTCTGCAGCTGAGTTTTTCACAAACCCAAACTGACCTTCTAGTTCAGCAATTCTAGCTACTTCATCTCCCAACATTAAATGTGGGAAGAATCCAGCACCCATTTTACTACTGATCCAGAATACAGGAAGTAAGTAAGCAATAATTAAAACTATATATTGCGCAACTTGCGTCCATGTAACCGCTCTCATTCCACCAAGCATTGAACACATCAATATACTTGCTAATCCGACGTACACAGCAATTTCAAAAGGAATATCTAATGCTACTGAAGCAATAGTTCCTGTTGCATTGATTTGTGCAGTCACATATGTGAATGAAGCTACTGTTAATACTAGTACTGCAGAAAGTCTTGCTGCATTACCACCATATCGTGTACCAACAAAATCTGGAACTGTGTAACAGCCAAATTTTCTTAAGTAAGGTGCTAGTAAAGTAGATACAAGTATATAACCACCTGTCCATCCAACTAGTAGTGCCATATATCCATAGCCCTTAAAGTAAATACCACCTGCCATCGCAACGAATGATGCACCAGACATCCAGTCTGCTGCAGTAGCCATTCCGTTAAATACAGTAGGTACTTCTCTGCCTGCTACGTAGTACGCGTCCATCTGAAGTGTACGTGATAACCAACCGATTATCGCATAGATAGCAATGGTGAATATAACAAAAGAAATTCCTATTGCTTTTGCAGACATTCCCATTTGTTCAGCAATCGCCATCAATATTATGAACCCTATAAAACCACCTGTATAGATTCCATAAACTTTTGGTAGATTGTCTATAAATTTACCTTTTATCATTAGCTATCCTCTCTTTCAGTGAAACCAAACTCTTCATCTATCTTCTCTTGTCTACCCGCAAACCAGAAATTCAAAATTACAAATGCTAATAATGAACCCTGACATGTCATATAATATGACAATGGGTAACCAAAAGGTTTGAAGCTAGATGCTTCCATTTCAGTTCCGAAAAAAAAGATGCCAATCGAGAATACAAACCAGATCGCTAAAGTAACAAACAATAGCCCCCTAGTTTTTTCCCAATGTTTTGCTTTATTTGACATTTGTCTCTCCCTATATAGTTAAGAGAGAAACTTTAACCATAATGAGATAGATTGAAAGCCTTTAAATAGTTCGAATTGGAGCCATTTTTGTAATATAAAGCATATAAAAAGTAGGTAAAATTGCTCAAATATAAACTTAAAATAAAAGACATAAAACTTGAAGATTTTAGAGTTTATTTATTTGCTTTGTTTAAAGGAGTTCTTCCAAAGAAAAAAATCAAGAATATAGAAGACCTTACACTGTTTATTCAAACAAAATCAGCTTGGGTATCTCAGGTCACATTATATAATTACTTAAAAACAAGAATGGGAACTAAGTGGGTATTACACTTTGATGATGAAATATTTTTAGCATCAATTAACAAAGCTAAATGGAATATTTATTCTATAGCACTTCAGGATCTTACTTTTTATAGCCTATCGTATTTGAATGTTTTTTGTAATTATAAGGACATGAGTAAAGCCAATGAAATTTATGATGAAATTTTGACCAAAGAAAAAAAAAATGAAATGCCAGAAGAGATTATTTCGGAAGCAAAAGAAAAATTTAAAGAACGATTAGAAAAGATTGACTGGAATACATATTATAAATCTTGGCCATTTAATGAAAGCGCTCTAACCTTATATAAATGGGCACCAGTAGCTGAAGAATTAAAAATTTTAGACAGAAAGATCGTGTTAAATTCTATGATCTTAAAATGGGAAAATATTGAAAAAGAATTTAAAGAATTAATTAAGATTTAAATATTTTTTCTATTATCAACTAAACTTTGCACAACACTTGGATCGGCTAAAGTAGATGTGTCACCCAATTGATCATGTTCGTTAGCAGCAATTTTTCTTAAAATTCTTCTCATAATTTTTCCAGATCTTGTTTTTGGAAGACCAGGTGAAAAATGAATAATATCAGGAGTAGCAAGTGCTCCAATTTGTTTTCTTACCCAAAGTTTTAAATCTCTTTCAAGATCTAAATCTGATCTTTCCCCAACATTTAGAGTTACATAGCAATATAGACCGTTACCCTTAATATCATGTGGGTATCCAACTACAGCAGCTTCAGCAACTTTTGGATGAGCAACAAAAGCACTTTCTATTTCTGCAGTTCCAAGGTTATGACCAGAGACAATAATTACATCATCTACACGACCGGTTATCCAGTAGTAGCCATCCTTATCTCTTTTAGCACCATCACCTGTAAAGTATTTTCCATCGAACTGAGAAAAATAAGTATCAATAAATCTTTGATGATCACCATAAACAGTTCTCATTTGTCCAGGCCAAGATTGAGAAATGCACAACCTTCCTTCACCAGCTCCCTTAATTTCTTTACCATTTTTATCAACTATAGATGGCTTAATTCCATAAAAAGGTTTACTTGCAGAGCCAGGTTTTAAATTCATGGCTCCTGTCTGTGGACTAATTAAAATCCCACCTGTTTCTGTTTGCCACCATGTATCAACAATAGGACATTTAGAATTTCCAACTGTTTTGTAATACCACATCCAAGCCTCAGGATTAATAGGCTCTCCAACAGTTCCTAATAATTTTAAAGATTTTCTTGAAGTTTTCTTAACAGGCTTATCACCCTCTCTCATTAAAGCTCTAATAGCTGTAGGAGCTGTATAAAAAATATTAACTTTGTATTTATCAATAATTTGCCACCATCTTGAGCTGTCAGGGTAGGTTGGAATTCCTTCAAACATTATTGTTGTTGCACCATTAGCAAGAGGACCATAAATTATATAACTGTGGCCAGTAACCCAACCAATATCAGCTGTACACCAATAAATATCTTTTGGTTTGTAGTTAAAAATATATTGGTGTGTCATGGATGCGTAAACCATATAACCACCTGTTGTATGTAAAACTCCTTTTGGCTTTCCAGTAGAGCCAGATGTGTAGAGAATAAATAAAGGGTCTTCTGCGTTCATTTCCTCAGGTTCACATTTATTTGATACATCTTTGATTAAATCGTCATACCAAATATCTCTTCCTTTAACCCAACCAACTTTGTTTCCAGTTCTTTTTATAACAATACATTTTTTAACATCTGGACATTTTCTTAATGCTTCATCAGTGATTGCTTTTAGAGGGATAGTTTTTCCACCTCTAACTCCCTCATCTGCAGTAATGATGTACTGTGACTCGCAGTCATTAACCCTACCAGAAATAGAATCTGCTGAAAACCCACCAAAAATAATTGAGTGAACCGCACCAATTCTAGCACAAGCTAGCATTGTTACCGCCAGTTCTGGGATCATAGTTAAATAAATCGTAACTCGATCACCTTTTTTAATTCCTAGTTTTCTTAAGCCATTTGCAGTTTTAGAAACTTCATTATGTAATTGTTTGTACGAAATTTTTTTAGTATCTTTTGGATCATCACCAACCCAAATAATGGCTGTTTTATCCTTTTTATTTTTAAGGTGACGGTCTATACAATTGGCAGAAGCATTTAATGTTCCATCTTCATACCATTTAATTTTAACTTCTTTTTTGCTGTATTTTACGTCTTTAATTTTTTTGTATGGCTTAATCCAGGTAATTCTTTTTCCCTCAACCTTCCAAAAGTTATCATTTTTTTTTATCGAGTCAGAGTATTTTTTTTGATATTTCGCTTTATTTGCTAGAGCACTTTTTACCCACTCAGGTTTAGTCTTTATGACTAATTCTTTTTCTTCAATTTTTTTTAAAACTTTTTTCTTAATAGGTTTTATTTTTTTTTTAACCTTAGTTTTTTTAGGAGTTTTTTTTTTAACTTTTGATATTGATTTTTTTTTAGGCATGAATTTTTTTATTTAAATACTACTCATCTTATTTAAAATTTTCCAGCTTTTAGAGTCTATGGGCATAACAGATAATCTACTTTGTCTAATAAGTGATAAATGGCTAAGAGACTTGGTTTTTTTAACCTCTTCAAGAGTTACACTTTTCTTTAATTTTTCTTTAAACTTTACTTGAACAGCTACAAATCGTCCATCTTTGTCAGTTTTATCCAAGAAAGCTTCTTTAATAACCTCAACTATACCAACAATTTCTTTACCTATATTTGAGTGATAAAAAAAACAAAGGTCTCCTTTTTTCATTCCTCTTAAATTTTTAGCTGCTTGGTAATTTCTTACTCCATCCCAAGGAGCACCTTTAGCGCCAGCTTTTTTTTGTTGATCAATTGACCAAACATCAGGCTCTGATTTCATTAACCAGTAGTTCATCTAATTGTTTTCCCGGGGTTTATTTATTTTTTTAAACATAGCACTTTCGTTTTACATCAATTAATACAAATATGTACCATACGATAGTATGTATTAATAAGTGCCAATCAATGGTTATTATTGATTTATTATTTTAATGAATTTATCAATTTGTTTTCAACAAGCAATCCATTTGCATATGTTAAAAAATCGTCAGGTATGTTATTCTTAAAGCATGTTTTGCAATTAAGATCATTAAATTTTTCTTTATTAAATATTACATGTAGAAAAGCTTTATTTACGTTTGAAAAAGGATTTCCAAAATTCAACTTTTCTCCTTTATCAAAAGATACTCCAATAATGTCACTTAGCTTTTTTGAAAGATTTTCTGCTTTTTCAAAATTATTTTTCTCTACTTCTTTTAATATTTCTCTCAAAACTTTGCCAAAACAATTTGCTGTGCTTAATAAAAATCCATCATATTTACCCCTTGGTTTAATATGATTAAAATAGTTTTTCTCTGCACCTCTTAAAAATTTTAAATCTCCAAAATCAATTTTTGAATCAATAACTTTGTCTTCATCACTTGTATCTTTAAATAAAACAATTCTCTTTTTAAATTTATCTTTTAAATACTTTAAAGTTTCTGGTTTAATCTCACACTTAACAACTTGTGGTAATTGATAGATGGAAATTGGTAACAATGTATTTTCAATAATTTTTTCAAAATGTTTAATAATTTCGTTTTGAGTTATTGTCTCATTTACTGGTGCACATAAAGTTAATCCAAAAAAGCTTGCTTCACACGTATGATCAGTTAAATAATCTTCAATAAGTTTAGCCCTATGCAAAACTTCTTTGGTCGTATTCCCAAATGCACCAAATAATATTTTGTTTTGATCAGTTAAAAAATTTTTTTCAGTTAATATTTCAAGCCAATCGTTTATTAATTTATCACTTAATATCCAGCCATCCCCTGTAGTTCCGCATACCAAGAATTGTTTTACACTTGGCTCTAACCACTTCATGTGTTTTTTTATAAGTGCTTTATTTAATCTTAAATTATCGGCTAATTCGTAGTGCGTAAGAATGGGAGCCCACAAAGGGTCAAAATTGTTCACGACTTGAAAATACATTACTTAAAAAGTAAATATTATCTAATATTGCTAATTATTAGTTGATTTTTAATATATTATATTAAATATTATAAAATTATTAATAAAAATTATTAATTATATGGATTTGCTTGATAAAAAAATAATAAAAATACTAAAAAATAATAGCAAAGCTACGCTTCAAATAATAAGTGATCAGATAAATTTAAGTATTGCCCCTACTGCAAGAAGAATTAATCAACTTGAATCAAAAGGTATAATTAAGAATTACACAGTAAATATTGATGAAAATTCTTTTGGTTACAAGTTTCCAGCTTTTATTTTTATAAGCTTAGAAAGACAACAGTCTAAAAACTTTGATAAATTTGAGGAAAAAATATTGAGTTTTCCGGAAGTAGTTGAATGCTGGTTAATGACAGGAACTAAAGATTATCTTATTAGAATTGCCGTAAAGGATGTGGAAGAATTTGAAAACTTCTTAACAAAAAAACTTACTGTTATTGAGGGTGTTTCATCGGTAGAATCTTCTATACCGTTGCGTCGTGTAAAATCTGATCATGCTAGAATTTATTAAAAAAGTCGCACCATGCGATGTACCATACATAGATATTTATTAATGGCCGTCAATCAATACTGTTTATATATTAAATAAAGTAAAAAGCTGGTGGGAGTCAGTGGAGTCTTGCTGATGTACTGTAAGCTTTGGTTTAATTAACCAGTATTGCATATTTTAAATATTCATTTCATTAAAAATCTCTTTTGCAACATACCACGCATCAAAAGCAGTTAAAGATTTAAAGACTCTGATATATTCATCAAAACACATAAGTTAGTCAATTTTTAATTGAAATTTAATAAAGTTATGCTCAATAGTAAAAACTAAAAAGTCTGTATTTTTTAAAATTAATCTAAATAAGGCTATAAAAATTAATCCCAATCATAATTCTATCTTTTAACAGCTAATCTTACACTTTCATCGATTCGACTAAGGAATAAATTTATTTTATGATCTTTAATATATTTGTCTGTTGCTTTGCGAGCACCACGGCACCATCCATAATCGTCAATAATTAATATACCACCTGGGCTTATGATCGGATATAAGTGGACAAGTTCGTGGTAAGTAGAGGCATACCAATCCGTATCCAGGCGCAATAATGAAATTTTTTCAGGTATATTGTCTGGGATAGTCTTTTCCACGGTTCCTTTAACAAAAATAAAATTATCTTTTGGATAGTTAGATGTGTAAACATTTTTACGGACTTCCTCAATTGTGCCACCATATCCCCATGGGACACTTTCAGGATTTGAGCTGTCATTCTTCCACTTTTTTTGTAAATTTAAACCGTCCCAGTCTACATCCTGTTCATCTGGTTTTGTCATACCTGTAAATGTATCATATAAAAAAATTTTCCGGTCAGTGTCACCAAAGTGAGCAAGCGCAAGCGCCATTAGAATTACAGAACCACCACGCCACACACCACACTCAACGAAATCACCAGGAATTTTATTTTTGACCATATATTGAACTGCTTTATATAGTGAGTATGAAGGCTCAATCCCCCTATTAATGGTCATTGTATAAGGTGCAAATTTGTTTATAATTTTTAGGAAATAAAGATCATCTGGATCATCTCCTATTATGTCTCGATAATTTACCTTAGTTCCGTCAGGCAGTACAATGTTTACCATAAAACGTCCTTTATCAAATTAATTTTTCAGTGTTTACTTGAAAATAAACTAAGATTATTAAATCATCACTCGTCTGGATAATCAAGTTCATTTAAGTTTTCTTAAATTAACTAGTGCTGCATTACAATTTTACTCCAGCACCTTTTAAAAAAGCAGCATCTGCATCTAAAGGCCATCTAGGTTTTGCGGGACTATCTAATTCACTAAACTGTTTTAACTTAAATTTCTCTAATCCAACCATTGCAATCATTGCAGCATTATCTCCACACAAATTAATACGTGGAAATATTGCTTCAAAATCTTCTTCTTTACAAAGATTAGTTAGAACTTCTCTAATTCTTTTGTTTGCAGCAACACCACCCGCAACTACAAATTTATTTTTATTTGTTGTGTTCATTTTTTTAAATTCTTCAAAAGCAATTTTACTTTTCTTATATAATATTTCTTCAATTGTTTTTTGAAAAGATGCTGCAAGATCATATTTTTCTTGTTCAGTTTTTATTTGTTTTGATATTTTTAAAACAGCAGTCTTTAAACCTGCAAATGATAAATTACAGCCCCCTTTATGAAAAATTGGCTTGGGTAATTTATATTTATTGGGATCACCTTTTTTTGCATATACTTCAATTTGGGGCCCACCAGGAAACTCTATTCCTAATAATTTTGCCGTTTTATCAAATGCTTCACCTACAGCATCATCAATAGTTGTTCCTAATCTTTTATAATTTCCTAACCCCTTAACACTTAAAAATTGAGTATGGCCTCCAGAAATTAAAAGTAATAAATAAGGATAGTTTAATTCAGAATTTAGTTTTGGGCTTAACGCATGTCCTTCTAAATGGTTAACAGCTATAAAAGGTTTATTGAGAGAAGAGGCCATTGCTTTCCCAAAACTTAAACCAACAGATAGACAGACTATAAGACCAGGTCCTGCAGTTGCTGCTACCGCATCTAGGTCCTCCATTTTTACTCCACTTTCATCAAGTGCTTTTTTTGTGATTAAATCTATTTTTTCCATATGAGATCTTGCAGCAAGTTCTGGCACAACACCGCCAAACTCTTTATGAACATCTACCTGGCTCGAAACAATACTTGATAAAATTGTTGGCATACCTAGCTCATTTTCAGTTATGATTGAGGCAGCTGTTTCATCACAGCTTGATTCAATTCCTAAAATTATGGGTTTTTTATTCATTAAATTAGTTTTTATTAATAATACATTCTCAATATAAGTATGAAGTATAAAGCAATTAAATGAAAAATAGAAAAATTATTATAGGCTCTAGAGGTAGCAAATTAGCACTAATCTATGCAGAAAAGGCTAAAGAAAAAATTCTCAAACATTCAAAAGATTTTAGAATTGAAGAAGTAATCATTAAAGAAATCGTAACCAAGGGTGATCAAGTTCAAGACAAAAGATTATCTGAAGTAGGTGGTAAGGGACTTTTCTCAAAAACTATAGAGGTTGAATTATTAGAAAAAAAAATAGATATAGCTGTGCATGCGTTAAAAGATATGCCGTCTGAAGAAACTAAAGGACTGTTAACAGATTGTTTTTTAGAAAGAAATGATCCAAGGGAAATTTTAATTAGCAAAGATAATAAACATCTAAAAGATTTAGCTCCAAATTCAATTATTGGAACATCTTCTTTTAGAAGAGAATTTCAGATTAAAAAAATAAGAAATGATCTTGATTGTAAATTAATTAGAGGAAATGTTGATACAAGAATAAGAAAACTTAACGAAAATTTATATGATGCAATTATCTTATCTTATGCTGGAATTGATTCTTTAGGATTAAATCAGAATATCTCTCAAACTTTTTCTACTTCAGAAATTATACCTTGTGCAGGACAAGGAGTTATTGCTTTGCAATGTAGAAATAGTGATGAAGAGTTAATTGAGCTATTAAAACAAGTTGATCATCAATCAACACATAGTACAATAAAAGCTGAAAGAAATATTTTAAAGGTTTTAGAAGGGGACTGTGAAACAGCAGTAGGAGCATTTGCTAGTATTGAGGGCAATAAAATTATTCTTGAAGTCGAGCTTTTTTCACTAGATGGCAGTAAAAGATTTCATTTAAAATCATCTGAAAGTATAGACAAAGCAGAAGAATTGGGAATAGAGATGGGAGAAACTCTAAAAAAGATGTCTAATAATTCTTACAAAAAATAATATGCATATTTTATTCACACGACCCTTAGAAGATTGTCATGAAATGATATTAAAATTTCAATCATTGGGTCATGAAATATCTCATTTACCTTTAATTAATATTGAAGGTCTAAAACATGAAGTTCCAAACTATCCTGAGTTTAAAGGAATTATTTTTACCAGTACTAATGCTATTAAATTTTTGGATATAAAGAACATTGATAAAAAATTAAAATGCTTTTGTGTTGGAAACGCTACAGAAAAAAAAGCTAGAAGTGTTGGTTTCCAAAATGTTTTTGCAGCTGAGGGAAATGTTAATAATCTTAAGGAATTAATCTTACAAAATTTCAAATCTTCTGAAGGAAAGTTAATTTATATAAGTGGAGAAATAATCTCTAGCGATTTAGATAAGGAACTTATTTCGAGTGGGTACACAATAGAACGATTAATTAATTATAGAGCCAACGCGATCGAAAAATATGATGAAGGCTTTATCGAAAAACTGAAATTGAAAATGCCTGAAATCACTTACATTTATTCGCAAAATAGTGCTATTAATTTTTTAAAAGTAATTAAAAATTATCAGCTAGAAACCTTATGGATGAATACTAATTTGATGTGCATTGGAGAAAAAACCTCTTCAATTCTTAATGAAATTAAATGGAAAAAAATTTTTCTTTTTAACCCTGGAGAAGAAGAATTTTTGCTATATAAAATTTAACTATGGACATATTTAGTAATTTTAGTGACCTGTTTATTTCTGTTTGGTCTAAAGGAATTCGTGGAGTTGATATTTTTCAAATACTAATTGGTATTGGAATATTTTTTATTTTTTTAATTTTTAGAGGAATAATAAGTAAAGTTATTATTAAAAGATTAGAAGCAATTTCAAAAAGAACTACAAATAAATTAGATGACACATTCGTCCATGCAATGGAAGGGCCAGCTAGATTTTTACCAATTGTTCTAGGTTTTTTTATTGCAAGTTATTATATGTCTTTTGCAGATGATGGCAGAGCTATAGTTGATACAATTAATCGAACATTAATTACAATTTTAATATTCTGGGTTATCCATCAAATTATTGAACCAATTTCATATATTTTAAGTGGGCTAGATAAAATGTTAACCCGTGAGTTAGTGGGATGGATTATAAAATCCTTAAAGATTTTAATTTTTATTCTAGGGTTAGCAGCTGTTCTTGAACTTTGGGGAATAAAAATTGGACCAATTATTGCAGGACTTGGTTTATTTGGTGTTGCTGTTGCTTTAGGTGCACAAGATTTATTTAAAAATTTAATTTCAGGGATTTTAGTTTTAGTAGAAAAAAGATTTAAAATTGGAGATTGGATATTAGTAGAAGGTATCATTGAAGGGATTGTTGAGAAAATTGGTTTTAGATCAACAGTTTTAAGAAAGTTTGATAAATCTTTAGCTATAATTCCTAATTTTCAGTTTGCTGAAAATGCAGTTATTAATATTAGTGAGACAACTAACTGGAGAATAGATTGGGCAATAACACTTCAATATGACACTACTGTTGATCAGCTAAAAAAAATAAGAGATGAAATTGAAGGCCACATTAATAAAGATGATGATTTTGATAAAGCTGTAGGAGTTGCGGTTAGAGTTGAAAAATTTTCAGATAGTTCGATTGATATGAGGGTTAGATGTTTTACTACTTCTAATAGTTTTTCAACATGGTTGGAGGTTAAAGAAAAACTTGCAATTGAAATAAAACAAATTGTTGAAGGAAACAAAGCAGCTTTTGCTTTCCCAAGTCAGTCAATTTATATTGAGAAAAAATGATAGCCATTTTTTACTTAGCTCTTCAAATATTAAAGCTTTATTCTTATGTGGTAATTGCAAATGTAGTAATTAGCTGGCTTGTTTCTTTTAATATTATAAATACTCAAAACAGGTTTGTTTATTCAATATTAGAAATGACTTACCGATTAACTGAGCCAATGCTTAATAGAATAAGACGATTTCTCCCTAACTTAGGATCATTAGATATTGCACCAGTAGTACTACTGTTGTTGATTTGGTTTATAGAAATGTGTATGAAACTCTACATTGCACCAATGATTTTTTAGGGAAATTTATGATCTTAATAGATGGAAAAAAAATAGCAGCTGAACTCAGAGAAGATCTTAGAAGAGAACTTGTAGAGTTAAAAGCTAAACATAATAAAATTCCAGGACTTACAGTAATATTAATTGGAGATATGGCTCCTAGTCAAATTTATGTTCGTATGAAAGAAAAAGCTGCGGATGAAGTGGGGTTAAAATCTGAAGTAATTAGATATCCAGAAGCTGTGGAAGAAAAAACAGTATTAGATAAAATTGAAGAATTAAATAAAGATGAAAGTATTTCAGGAATTTTAGTTCAATTGCCTTTACCAAAACACATCGATAAGCAAAAAGTTATTGAAACTATTTTGCCAGGTAAAGATGTTGATGGGTTTCACCCAATGAATGTTGGTAATCTTTCATCAGGCTATGAAAGCTCAGTACCTTGTACTCCGCTAGGATGTTATTTAATGATTAAAAAAATTGAACCAAATCTAAGTGGAAAAAAAGCAGTTATGATTGGTAGATCAAATTTAAATGGCAAGCCAATGGCACAGTTACTTTTAAAGGAAAATTGTACGGTTACGATAACCCATTCAAAAACTAAAGATTTAAAAGCAGAATGCTTGGAGGCAGATATTATTGTTGCAGCAGTTGGTATTCCAGAGCTTGTAAAAGCAGACTGGGTTAAAAAAGATGCAATCATAATTGATGTTGGAATAAATAAAACTGAAAACGGTATTGTTGGAGATGTTGCTTTTGAAGAAGTGTCAAAAGTTGCAAGAGCTTTAACACCTGTTCCAGGTGGAGTAGGGCCAATGACTATTGCCTGCTTGCTAAAAAATACTATTGAGTGTTTTAAAAGAACTCAGAAATAAAAATTTTCCATTTCCCTCCTAATAATTCCTTAACATTTGAAAAAGGAAATGTTTATTTTTTATTAATTTTTCCTATGACTATCTTGCAAACAAATAACAAAAAATGACCAGTCATTATTTAAGTAACTTTGAAGTGACTAGTAAGCTTATAATTAGTTGATAAAAAATTATTTATGTCCACATGTACTAAAACAAAAATTTAATTAAAAAAACAACATAAATGATAAAATTTTTAATTTTCTTATTCTCAATTATTATTTATAACTCTTCAATAATGGCTTTAGAAAAAAAATCTTATCATCATTTACCAGATGGAACTTTTAGAAATCCAGAAGGATCTCCAGTTAGAACTAGCCAAGCCAAGTTTTCATACACACAATTCATTAAATTGAAAAAGAAAATAGACATGAATGTTCCAAAAGAACATGTTGTAGCTAAAGAGAAAGTTTTATCTGATTTAGAAAAGTATAAAAATGAAGATTATATTGCTTGGATTGGTCATGCTACATACTTAATTAAGTTAGGAGATACAACGATTATAACAGATCCTGTATTCTCTAAAAATGCAGGACCTTTAATTTTTGGCCCAGATAGATTTACTGAGCCTGCCTTAAATTTAAATGAAATTCCAAAGACTGATTTATTATTATTAACACATAATCATTATGATCATCAAGATATGGGAACCATTAGAAAGTACCCGTTTAAAAATACAAAAGTTTTAGCACCTCTAAATCTTGGAAAATATTTTACAA
The DNA here is from genome assembly GCF_047727615.1 of Candidatus Pelagibacter sp. Uisw_101. Lineage (GTDB taxonomy): Bacteria > Pseudomonadota > Alphaproteobacteria > Pelagibacterales > Pelagibacteraceae > Pelagibacter. The sequence continues at coordinate 1,351,034 of NZ_CP159821.1, read as the reverse complement.
AAAATAAATTTAAAGATGTAAATGAAATGGATTGGTACGAAGAAATTAAAGTTAATGATGATCTAAAAGTAACATTACTCCCAGCTGTTCATTGGTCTAAAAGAAGCCTAACAGATATGAACAAAACACTCTGGGGTAATTTCTTAATTGAATATAAGGGAAAAAAAATCTTATTTGCTTGTGATACTGGTTATGGAAATATTTATAAAGAATTAGGTGAAAAATATGGTCCAATTGATTTAACAATGATTAATATTGGAGCTTATGACTTTAAGCCTATGTTTGATAAATCGATTTATCACACAACGCCAGAAGAAGCTTTAAATGTAGCTAAAGATTTAAGAAGTAAAAAGGTTATGGGAACACATTGGGGAACTTTTGTTTTATCTTTAGAGCCAATTATGGAACCACCTGTACGATTTAAAGCTAGTGCAGAAAAATATGGTTTTAAAAAAGAGGATGCTATTATCTTTAAAATTGGAGAGATTAACTCTTTAAAAAATATATTATCAAATTAAGATTATTTTTTTTCCATTAACCATAAAGCATTTTCACTTAAGAAAAATATTTTACCATTAGACGGATGAACTTGAATATCCCTTATTCTTCCAACATTATTTTTAAATATAAGATCTTCTTTAATATTAGTTAGATCATTAAATATTAATTTTCTTAAAGATTTGTCTTTTAAAGAAGTAACTAGCGCATGCCCATTCCATTCTTTAAACTCATTTCCTTTGTAAATTGTAATAGCACTAGTAGCTATTGAAGGTACCCAATATTGAATTGCTTTGGTAAAACCTGGCTTCCATTTGGGACCTATCTTTGTTCCTGAGTAATTTTTTCCACCCCAACCTAAAATTTTCCATCCATAATTTTCTCCTTTTTTAGCCTCTCCAAACCAATCACCACCTCTTGCTCCATGATTACTTAAATATATTTTTCCATCATAATCGGAGAGTGTTAAACCTTGTGGATTACGAACACCTATTTGATAAATTTCGGGTAACCAGTTTTTCTTACCTTCAAATTTTGGATTATCTTTTGGAATAGTACCATCAGTGTGAATTCTAATAATACTACCAGGATGTTTTGTGGGATCTTGAGCAATCATACCTTGGCCTCTTTCACCAGCTGACGCATAAATATAATCATCCTTAATCACTAATCTTGAACCAAAATGATAACCAGAATCTATAGGAGGGTTTGCTTGAAAAATATTTTTAAAATCTAATTCTTTTTTATCTAATTTTGCTTTTGCAATTGATGTACTTGTTTTTGAATCTCCCCTATCTTCCGAATAAGAAACCCACAGTATATTATCTTGGTGAATAATATCTAATAATCCACCTTGCCCTACTTCTAAAAAATTAAGATTATGTTTAATTTCTGTAACTTCTTTAGAAAAAACATTAACAATTTTAATTTTTCCACTTTTTTCAGTAATAATGATTTCATTATTATTAATAAATGATGATCCCCAAGGTTCATCTAGTTCTATTATTTTAGTGAATGTATAATTATTGGAATAGCTTTTTGAAGTGAATAAAAGAAAAAAAAATATTAATAAAAAATATTTTTTCACTTTAAGAAAGTTTTGATCTACCACCATCAACAGCTATAATCTGTCCAGTAATCCAAGAACTTTCTTCAGTAATTAAAAATTTTGCAAGTGCTGCAGAATCTTTTCCTTCACCCAATCTTTTAAGAGGATGAGCTTTAGCAATTCCTTCTGCAATTGCAGGATTTTTTAGCATTGGCTCTGCAATTTTAGAATTTGATAAACTTGGTGCAATACAATTTACCCTAATATGTGGAGCAAACTCAGCAGCCAGTGTAACAGTTAATCCTTCAACAGCAGCTTTAGCAGAAGCAATAATTGTGTGATTAGTAAAACCTCTTTGAGCGGCAACAGTTGAAAATAAAACTACTGAGCCTTTGTTCTTTTTTAAACTTTCTTGAAATCCTTTTATAGCTTCAATGGCTGAATAAAGGTTTAGTTTCATACATTTATTCATATCTGCTTCAGTAACCATTCTTAATGGTTTTAAATCAATAGATCCTACACAGTAAGCGACTCCTTTGATTTCATCAATGTCTGATTTTACTTTTTCTATAAACCCATCTTCTAAAACATCAGCAACCGTATAAGAACAACCCAATTTTTCTGCGATTGCTTTAACATCACTTTCATTTCTTGCAACTAGATGAATATCATTACCTGAATTTTTTAATTGCTCAGCTAAGCTGGAGCCTACAGAACCTGTCGCACCAAAAATAAGATATTTTTCTGACATATAATTTTTATTTAGTTATATTTAATTATGAAATTGTTTTTTATACTTGGCAATCAATTATTTCCATTAAAATACGTAGACCGCTTCAAAAAGGACCACTCTTTTTACATGGCAGAAGACTATGAACTATGTACTTATGAAAAGCATCATAAGCAAAAGATACTGCTATTTCTATCTTCTATGAGGTCTTATGCGGATATGCTTAAGGCGAATAAATACAAAGTTGAATATTCTAAAATTGAGAACAAAGATTTTAAAGACACCTATTTTAAGAAATTAAAAATTATCATTGATAAAAAAAAAATTACTGAAATTTCAAGTTTTGAGGTTGAGGATAAATTTTTTGAAAAGAAAATTTCACAATTTTTAAAAAAAGAAAAAATTAACTGGAATATTGTTCAAACTCCAATGTTTTTAAACTCAAGAGATGAGTTTAAAAGTTATTTAGCAAAATCAAAAAAACCTTTTATGGCAACATTTTATAAAGAGGTTCGTAAAAAATCTGGAATATTAATGGGAGCAGATGGAAATCCTATTGGAGGCAAATGGAGTTTTGATGAAGATAACAGAAATAAATTACCAAAAGATATATTAATACCAAAATTTCCAAAAATTAATGAAACTAATCATACTAAAAAATTAAAACCAATTATTGAGAAATTATTTAAAGATCATCCCGGAAATACAAATAATTTTTGGTTAGCAACAGAATATGGTGATGTTGTTAAACTTTTAGATTTTTTTATTAAAGAAAAATCAAATTTATTTGGTGACTACGAAGATGCTGTTAATCAAAAAGATAATATTCTATTTCACAGTGCATTAAGCCCGTATATTAATTTAGGTCTAATTACTCCTGAGATTATAATCCAAAAGATTTTAGAATTTCATAAAAAGCATAAAATTAGAATGAACTCGCTTGAAGGTTATATTCGTCAGATAATAGGCTGGAGAGAATTTATGCGTGGAATTTATCAAGGTTACTCTGATGAAATGGAAACTAAAAATTTTTTCAAACATGAAAGAAAAATGAAAAATTCTTGGTATGAGGGCACAACGGGTTTACCCCCATTAGATCATGCAATTAAAAATGCTGTTAATCATGGTTGGTCTCACCATATTGAAAGATTAATGATTTTATCAAATATAATGAACCTTTGTGAGGTGAAACCAACAATTGTTTACAAGTGGTTTATGGAGATGTTTGTGGATTCATCTGACTGGGTGATGGTTCCTAATGTTTATGGAATGGGCTTATTTAGTGATGGAGGTATTTTTGCAACGAAACCATACATTTGTGGATCAAGTTATTTTATGAAAATGATGGATTTTAAAAAAGGGGAATGGTGCAATACGATGGATGGCCTGTACTGGAGATTTATAGATAAAAATAGAAAGTTTTTTTTAAAGAACCCCAGACTATCAATGATGGTTTATGTTTTTGATAAAATGAAAGATGAAAGAAAGAAAATGATTTTATCTGAAGCTGACAAGTTTATAAAATTAAATACAAACTAAATTATATGTATATTTCAATTACAGGATTAAAAACAAAAAATTTTTTATCTGAAATAAAGTTTTGGATACTCACAATACCAGCCTTTAGAGCAGCTCAAAAAGCAGAAGGTAATTTATTTTGTGAAACAAAAAGAGTAAATGGCTATCAACACACAATAACAGCATGGAAAGATAGAAATATGATGATTCAATATTTAACAAGTAAGGTTCATGCAAAAGCAATGAAAAATTTTAGATCAATTGCAACTGGATCAACCTATGGATATGAAGGTGATCAAATACCATCCTGGAAAGAAGCTATAGGACTTTGGCAAAAAAATTATAAAGAATATTAAATTGAAGAAAAATAATTTACCATCAAAAATATGCCCTGTTTGCAAAAGGCCTTTTGTATGGCGAAAGAAATGGAAGTTAAATTGGGATAAAGTAAAGTATTGTTCTAAGAAGTGCTCTAAGTGATTTACTTATCATTATTTGCTATATCTTTTTTAGCTGCAACCATTTTACCATTTTCATCTGAGCTCACATTGGCAGGGTTAATTGCAACATCCAATTATGATAATTTATTATTATTAATCGTTGGAAGTTTTGGAAATACTTTAGGATCTGTTGTTAACTGGGCTTTAGGATTTTATTCAAGAAACCTTACCACAAAAAAGTGGTTTCCATTTAAAGAAACACAAATAGAAAGATCATCAAAATGGTTTGATAAATTTGGTAAATTATCATTATTATTTGCTTGGGTTCCTATAATAGGTGATCCACTGACTTTAGTTGCAGGCTTACTGAGAGTTAGATTTTTAGATTTTATAATTTTAGTAGCAATTGGAAAAGTAAGTAGGTACCTTATTGTTTTCTATTTGATGAGCTAAGTAATGAATATAATAGTTTTACAACATATAAAAATTGAAGATCCAGGCTATATCAAAGATTTAATGTTAGATGATGGTTTTAACTTAACCACTGTAGAGTTGGATGAAGGTGAAAAAATTCCAAGTGATTTAAATAAATTTGATGGAATGTTTTGTATGGGTGGTCCAATGGATACTTTTATGGAGCAAGAATATCCCTGGTTAATTGATGAAAAAAAAAGTATTAAAGAATTTGTCATTGATTTAAAGAAGCCTTACCTAGGTTTTTGTTTAGGCTGTCAGTTATTAGGAGAAGTTGTCGGCGGCAAGGTAGTAAAATCCAACCCAGCAGAAATTGGAATAATGGATATAAATTTTACTAAAGAAAAAAATGAAGACATTTTATTTTCAAAATTTCCAGAACAAATTAAAAGTTTACAGTGGCATTCCTATGAGGTGCAAGGAATAGATGATAATAAAGATGTTACTTTGTTAGCCTCATCACCTGTAACAAAATATCAAATTTTCAAATATCAAAATCATGCTTATGGTATTCAGTTTCATATTGAGATTAAAGACACAACAGTTAATGAGTGGGGCTGTGTGCCTGAGTATAAAAAAGCTCTTGAAGATCAATTGGGTGAGGGTGCGTTAGAAAAATTTGATCAAGCTGCAAAAAATAATATGACTGATATGAATAACTATTCAAAAACACTCTATGAAAATTTTAAAAAAATTCTAATTTAAATTGTAATATCATTTTAAAGAGATAGACAAACTAGATGTCAGAAATTTTTATTCAAACTTTTTTTCTATATTTTATTGTTATAGATCCACTGGGAAACACTCCATTGTTTTTAAGTATTACTCAAAATATGGATACAAACAAAAAGATAAGAATAGCATTAAGTGCAACAATAATAGCTTCAATCATATTACTGTTTTTTGCATTACTAGGAAGTTCATTACTAAGTTATTTAAATATTTCTTATCCAGCATTCACAATTGGTGGAGGAATAATTTTATTAATTATTGCAATAGAAATGTTGTTTGACAAGCGTCAACAAAGGAAAGAAGAAGATATAGATTTTAATTCAGATAACGTTAGTGTTTTTCCTTTAGCAACACCTATTATTGCAGGGCCAGCTGCTATCACTTCAGTAATAGTTTCTGTCTCAGATATTGGAACTAATTTTACTAATCAGACTGCAGGAATGATTTCACTAGTATCTGTTTTATTCTTAACTTTTATAATTTTTTTTATAGCTTCAAAATTTTCTAAGATAATAAATAAAAAAATAATTGGAGTTATTTCAAGAGTGGTAGCTATTATTCTTGTTGGATTGAGTGTGCAGTATATTTTAGATGGTATAAAAATCTTTTTAACTTAATTAAAATTTGCAATAATTTTTGGAATATAATTTTTAAAATTAAAAAAACCTTTATTGCAATATTGCCAAGAAAACTGATCTAACTTTCTATATAAAAATTTAATATTTTTTAATTGATTATTTTGAATAAAATCTAAATTTTCACCAACAGTTGGATAAATTGCATAAACTTTTTCAGTAATATTTTTTAAATCATTAATGTTAATAGTTTCACAATTAACTAATTTTTCTTCCAATCTTATTTTTTGATCCTCTAAAAGATTAGCTTTAAATTTCAACACTTTTTCACTTAATTTGATAGTTCTATTTGTATCATTTGAAATTAACAAAATTTTTTTAAATTTATGTTCTTTAAAATCAGAAAATTCAAATGTCATATTATTTTCAAATATTAATAAAGTTTTATCCTCTAAAATCTCAGAATTTTCAAAGCTATTATTGGTAACTGAATATGTTTTATTATTAAATATAGGATTGGCATTTTCATTAAGTTTTATGTTTTTAAATCTATTATTAGTAAATTTATTTATATTCCATTCACTCGCTAAATAATGCTTGCCTTGAGTTTGAACTCCGGCTACCCATCTCCAACCAAGGGTGTTTGATGCAGCGTCACCATCATAAAGATGCTGCATAAAAAACTCAGCACCCAATTGCCATGGTAATTCTAGTGTAAAAATCCAAATACTCGCAAACCACATTCTTGTGTGGTTATGAAGATAATTGTTTTCTTTAAGTTCAATTACCCATTGATTAAAACAATCTACATTTGTCTTTCCTTCAATTGCATCCAAATAACTTTGATTGTTTTTAAATTCATCTTTAACTTTACCTAATTCTACTAAGTAATCTGACCAAACATTAGGTCTTAATTCTAGCCAACCTTTCCAATAAACACGCCACAGAACTTCCTGAATAAATTTTTCATTTTTTGCAAATGAAAACTTTTTAAGGGATTTATCAATTACTTCTAATTCATTAATTGTTCCGTGAGTTATATAGGGAGATAAACAAGAAATATTAGATCTATTATCAGGTCCAAAATCAAAATTTCTTAGTTTTGAATAATCTGTAAGATTTTGTTCAATAAAATTATTTAATTGATCAACGGCTTTAGCCCTTGAAGCTCCAAATATCATTTTAAACTATTTAGATTTTCTTTTCTTTAGACCCAATTTATCACTATGTCTCAATCTAAGAATAACTATTGCAGATGCAATTAAAACTATAGCTATAGCTTCATAGACTAATGCTGATGGATCCATTTCTTTTCCTTGTAATATAATAAATCGTGCGAGAGCCGTGATGGCAATTAAAAGAGGCAAAGTTATACTAATTGATTGCTGATTCCAAAAAACACGAACCATTGCTAGCACCTCAAGGTAAAGAAACATTAAAAGTAAATCTGCTAGCATTACAGATTGATTTAAAAACATATTATTAATTTCCATACCAACAGCAATTACAGTGCTTACTAAAATAATGCACATTAGCGCTAGCTGTAAATTTTTTGCTATTTTATCCATTACTTATCTTTACTAAATGGTAGCCATTTTTCAAACACTGATTTTGATGGACCATCATATGGGATTGAGTAAGAACTAGGGTTGGGACTCGTTAAAACCTCTATTCCTTTAGAAAATATAAAGATGAATACAATTACAAAAACAATAACCATAATTTTAAATGGATCAAAATTTTTGGTTGTGAATACACTACTAGATTGTGCCTCTGCTTTGTGAAAATGTTTAAAAGTCATATAGACTGCAAAAATAAGTCCAACGTGAGCTATGTAAAGACCAGCCCAACCAAAAGCAAAAGTTGTATAAGAAAATATATATAAACTAAAAACAGTTGTCCAAACAAAGCTTAGAACTAATAAAATTTGTAATCTCACAGATCTTGGTAAAGATCTTAGATCATTTTTACTATCATCAAATAAAATGTTAGCAGCATCTATCATCCAATTTTTTAATGATTCCATGTAACCAGAATAGATATTTATACGTTAAAGGCAAAGGTTAAAGTGTCCTTTAATTTTTAGCTTAAATTGGACTTTATTGCACTTTCCAAATTTGCAGAGCTTTGGGCACCTGAAATAAAATCTGTTCCTATTTCAAAGAAAGGCACTCCATTAATTTCTTTCTCTCTTGCAACTGAAATATATGAATTAACTTCTTCAATATTTTTTAAATTAAAAAAATTATTAATTACATCTGCATTAATATTAAATTCTTTTCCTATATTAATTAAGATTTCTTTATCTCCAATATTAAGACCTTCAATAAAATATGATTGATATATTTTTTCCTTAATTTCGTTGTGCACATTATATTGTTCAGCTAATTTTATTAATAAGTGAGAAAATACAGTATTGGGTGTTTTTTTTATCTTATCTAGATTAAAATTAAGATCTTCCTTTTTAGCCTCATTAGTCATTTGATCGTACATTGGTTGAGCAAACTCTTTTCCACCAAACTTTATTTCTAAGTATTTGTTTCTTTCAATTCCTTCTTTTGGCATGTCAGGATTTAATTGAAATGGGACGTGCTCCATCTCAAACTTAATTTCAGGAAATTTTTTTAATGCATTGTTTAATCTTGCTTGACCAATAAAACACCACCCACAAATTGTATCAGCAAATATTTTTATTTTCATTAACTTATGAACGAAGTTTTTTTTTATGAAAGTTAATAAATCGTTCTACATTTGATTTATTAAAAGTTTTATTTTCTTCAAAAGAAACTTTTTTCATTGAGTAAGCACTACTTTTTGTCTGTCTAGACATTATGGTGATATTACCTTTGTATAATTTTAACTTTATAGATCCATTAACTTTATTTTTTTTAAGGTCGACAATTTTTTGAAGTTTAAATCTTGCTTTTGAGTACCAATAGCCATTGTAAATAAGTTCAGCATATTTAGGCATAATCTCATCTTTTTTATGCATAGTTTCTTTATCTAAAGTAACTGATTCAATTGCTCTATGAGCTGACATTAATAGTGTTCCACCAGGTGTTTCATAAACACCTCTTGACTTAATCCCGATAAATCTGTTTTCAACCAAATCAACTCTGCCTATTCCATTTTTACCAGCAACATCATTAAGTTTTTCTAACAAATTTCCAGGTGACAATTTTTTGCCATTAACAGTTATTGGGTCTCCATTTTTAAATCCTATAGTTACGAATGAAGCTTTGTTAGGTGCTTTTTCAGGAGACACCGTTCTTTGAAAAAGAAACTCAGGAGCTGAATTTTTTGGGTTTTCTAAAACCTTACCTTCAGTTGATGTGTGATATAAATTATCATCAATAGAAAAAGGAGGGGCACCTTTTTTATCAGTAGGAATTAGAATATTATTTTGTTTTGCATATTTAATTAAATCTGTTCTAGAGTTTAATTTCCATATTCTCCATGGTGCAATAATTTTTACTTTTGGCCCAAAGTAATGATAGCCTAATTCAAATCTTACTTGATCATTTCCTTTTCCAGTTGACCCATGTGAAACAGCATAAGCGCCAAATTTTTTAGCAGCAGCAATTTGTCGTTTTGCAATTAAGGGTCTTGCAATTGAAGTACCCAATAAATAAACACCTTCATAAATTGCATGCCCTCTAAGCATTGGAAAAACATAATCTTTTACAAAAACATCTTTTAGATTTTCAATAATAATATTTTTAACACCTAATCTTTTTGCATTCTTTATAATTTTTTTTCTATCAATTTCTTGACCTACATCAGCTGTGTAACAAATAACTTCTGCATCATAATTTTCCTGAAGCCATTTTAAAATAATAGAAGTATCTAGACCACCAGAATAAGCGAGTACAATTTTTTTCTTAGGATTCATTTAATTAACTGCAGCTAGTTTTTGCAGCATTATAAGCTTTAGTAAAACCTAACAATGAATAGTGATCTTTAGTTTGAGAGCCTTTTTGATTATAACCAGTGACCATTATTCTTGATCCTCTCTTCATGGTCTTAATCATTTTGTTTTCAAGTTTGTTGTCAGCAATCCAAGCAAATCCTTCTTGGGCAATATCAAATTTATATTTAGATTTTCCTGATGTAGCTGTAATAATATTTTTTTTATTAAATTCATAGCCACTAGTAATGCTTATTTCATTACTAACTTTTTCACCTGGTCTAAAAGAAACAAACATCCTTGCTTCTCTTAAGTTAGATTTTGGAGACTGTAATACAGGGACTGATTGAGCAAAACAAACTTTACCAGTTTGTTCAGTTATAACCATTGTTTCCCAGTCCTTAAATTTACCAACTTTTTTTACTTCTTGTGAGTTTGCACTAAGAGAAAACACGCTTACAAGAATTAGGACTATAAAATTTTTAATTATGGACATGGGTTAGGGTAAATTGTTTGTACTTCATTTATTTCTTTAATTACTTCATCTGTTAAATCTATATTTACACTTTCCACGTTGGTTTTCAACTGCTCCATTGTAGTTGCTCCAATAATAACGCTTGTCATAAAAGACTGTATTTCACAAAATTTTAAAGACATTTGAGTTAAATCAAGGTTATGTTTTTTAGCTATTTCAAAGTATGCATCTACTGCTTTATTAGTGTTAGGTTTTTCATACCGAGTCCAAAAACTACCATCACGTTCAATTCTTGAATTTTTTGGCATTTGATTGTTTCTATATTTTCCAGATAAATATCCACTTGCTAAAGGAGAGTAGGCCAATAAACCAATTTTATCTCTTACAGAAACTTCAGCAAGGCCAACTTCATAAGTCCTATTTAATAGATTATAAGGATTTTGAATTGACATCATTCTTGGAAGCTCTTTTTCTTTTGATAACTCTAAAAACTTAGAGACACCCCAAGGTGTTTCATTGGATAAACCCACTTCTCTAATTTTACCAGCATCAACAAATTTTTGTAAACTGCCCAAGATATCTTCAAATTGATTCCACTCACTACTGTCATCATGTTCATAACCTAATTTTCCAAAAAAATTAGTATTTCTTTCTGGCCAATGAAGTTGATAGAGATCGATATAATCTGTTTGTAGTCTTTTTAGACTATCATTTACAGCTTGAGTCATTTTCTCTATCCCATAATTATTTCCACCACCCCTCAAATAAGCTCTCATAGGTCCAGCAACTTTTGTTGCCAAAATAACCTTGTCTCTCTTATTAGATTTCTTAAACCAGTTGCCAATTATTACTTCAGTATCACCATAAGTTTCCTCTCTTGGTGGAACAGCATAAAGCTCTGCAGTATCCCAAAAGTTTACACCTTGATCTAGGGCATAATCCATCTGCTCAAAACCCTCATTTTGTGTATTTTGTTCGCCCCAAGTCATTGTACCAAGGCAAATAGTGCTTACTTTTAAATCTGTATTTCCTAGTTTTTTATAATTCATAATAATTAAGCCTTATTAAGACATCTTGAAATAATAGTAAAAGGCTATTATATGTAGGCTATGATATTTAATAAACAAAATTTGCTAAATAAAGTAAAAGAAGCCCAACAATCAACAGTAGTAATGGATGAGGGCTTAAGAGCCTACATGCTAAAAGTCTATAACTACATGGCTTCTGGTATTTTGTTAACAGGACTTATATCTTTAATATTTTTCAAACTATCTGTAGTAACAGATGCTAATGGATCAATTACATCATTAACAAGCTTAGGAAATACAATATTTCTTTCAGGCTTTAAATGGGTAGTAATGCTTGCCCCACTTGGAATAGTTTTTTACATGAGTGCTAGGATTAATAAAATGTCAGCATCAGCTGCTCAAACAACATTTTGGGTTTTTGCTTCATTGATGGGACTTTCACTATCTTCAATATTCTTAGTTTATACTGGAGCGAGTATCACTAGAGTATTCTTTATTACTTCTATTACTTTTGGTTCAATGAGCATTTATGGGTACACAACTAAAAGAGATCTTACAAAATTAGGATCATTTTTAATGATGGGTCTAATAGGTATTATCGTAGCATCAGTTGTTAACATGTTCTTAAAATCTTCAATGATGGACTTTGTAATCTCAATTCTAGGTGTTTTAATTTTTGTAGGCCTTACTGCTTATGACACTCAAAAAATTAAAAACATGTATGTATCAAGTGATACAGGAGAGTTGATGAGTAAAAAAGCTTTAATGGGTGCTTTAACTCTTTACCTAGACTTTATAAATTTATTTATAATGTTGTTAAGATTATTTGGCCAAAGACGATAGTATTTTTATTTCTTAAGGTTTTTCCAATTAGTATTTTTAAGTAGAATTTCTAAATCAAAAGAATTTTTTAAAACTTTACTGTTAGAATCTGTAATTAAATATTTTAGATTTTTATTGCTGGGTTTAAAGTTTTTACAAATTTTATATAAAGCATTCTCTGCTGCATTTTTAAAGACACTAAAGCTAACTTGCCTGTTAGAAATATTTAAACCATAGTCTTTCCATGATCCCTCAGAGACCATTTTTGCATATAGATCTAAAATTATTTTAAGTTCATTTTTTTCAAAAAATTGTCTTTCTTCTATTTGTTTGTGAGGATTATTTACGACTAGTTTTAAGTTTCTATTCATCAAGTTTGTGTTTATTAATTAATGATATCTGAAACCCTGTAAAAACAAGGGTTATTGGCAGCATTCCCCAAACCTTAAAGTTAACCCAAAATTCTTCTGTTTGTGTTCTCCAGACGCATTCATTAAGGATTGCAAGGCAGAAGAAAAAATACATCCATCTTTTGTTTAGTAATTCCCAACCCATGTCAGTTAGGGCAATTGATTTACCCATAATTTTTTTAAGAACAGGCTCATTTGTAAAATATTTTCCAAAATATAAAGCAAGGGCAAATAAAATATTAATAATTGTTGGTTTCACATAAAGAAAAACTGGATCATTAAAATAAATTGTTAGACCACCAAAAAATGTAATTAAGACACCACTTATTAAAGGCATCATAGGTATTTTTTTTTCAAAGAACCAAACAACTATTAGTGCAATTAATGTTGCAACTATAAGTGGAGGAATTGCAACTGCTAGGTTCTTATCATTGTTATAATAATAATAAAAAAATATAGCTAAAGGCCCAAAGTCTGTGGCAAATTTAAGAAAAGATTTATTCACTTGACAGATATTAACATATTAAAAAAAATATAAATGTTTTTTATTGATTTTTATTTTTAAACCCCCATATTAATAACTATGGCAATTCAAAAAGCAAAATTTTCAATAGGCGACATTGTAAAACATAAGCACTTTGAGTTTAGAGGTGTAATTTATGATGTGGATTTCGAATTTAATAATTCTGAAGAATGGTATCAATCCATTCCAAAGAATGTTCGTCCTAGAAAAGATCAGCCCTTTTATCATCTGTTAGCTGAAAATGATGAAATTACTTATGAGGCATACGTTTCAGAACAAAATCTATTAATGGATGATTCAGAAGATCCAATTAAACACCCTTTAATTGAAGAGATTTTTTCTGGTAAAAGAGGCTCTAGCTATTTTAAGCCCTCTAATTAATTCTTTTTTTAAACACAATTAATTCAAATCTTCGACATATATAGTTGTTAAATATAATTATGTTCTGATCAAGAGTGTTAAATAACGTTTTTATCATTATTGACTCCCTCTGCATTCTTGATCAGGATGAATTTCCATAATAAAAATTAAATTACCTTTTTTTAATATATATAATTTAAAAATGTTTAAATATTTTGAGCCTAATAAAATTTTTGCAGTAACCTCTAAAGCTCCAAAGTATGTTTTGTTTTTATTTATTATTGTTTTAACAATTGGTTTAACCGAGGCGCTCATACTCTCACCTGAAGATTATAAACAAAGTGATGCAGTGAGAATTATGTATGTTCATGTACCGGCTGCTTGGATATCACTTGGAATATTTTCAAGTTTAGCTTTGTTGTCTGTTGGAAGTTTTGTTTTTAAAAATAAAAATTTTGCACTAATTGCTAAAAGTTTAGCACCTTCAGGATTTATTTTTAATATTATTGCATTAGTTACAGGTTCAATTTGGGGAAAACCAACCTGGGGTACTTGGTGGGCTTGGGATGCAAGAATAACCTCTATGCTAATTTTAGCATTATTTTATGGAATGTATTTATTGGCTTGGAGAATTTATGAGGACAAAGAACAAGTAATAAAGGTCACATCTTTGATTGCAATTTTAGGAGTGATAAATGTTCCTATCATAAAATTTTCTGTAGATTGGTGGAACACGTTACATCAACCAGCTTCAATTAATATTTTATCAACCAACACAGCAATTCATCCATTAATGTTAGTCCCATTGGGTATTATGACTGCGGCATTTGCCCTTTTTTCATTACTCATTTTTTTGATGAAATATAATACCGAACTGATAAAAGTTAAAAATAAAGGATTAGATAGATTATGATAAATGAAATAATTTCAATGAACGGATATGGAGCTTATGTATGGTCAGCTTTTTCATTCACATTGATCAGTTTTACAGCCTTGTACTTTGTAACTAAATTACAGCTTTTAAAAGAGCAAAAAAGATTTGCTTCTAAATTTGGTTCTCTAAACGTTGAAAAAGCTAGAGCTGCAAGATCACAAAATATTAATAGAGAAATATTATCTAATACATCAAATATTTAACTAATAAACCATGTATGGTAAAAAGGTTAAATTACGATTTGCATTCTTAGCTTTAATCTTAGCCTCAGTAATTTTAACAGTTTTTTTAGTATTACAATCCTTAAAAGAAAACGTTGTATATTTCCAGTCTCCATCTGAAATAAAGTCTTTAATAGAATTAAATAAAAAAAAAATAAGAGTGGGCGGGATGGTTAAAGAACAATCAGTCTTTATAAATTCTGATGAAGTTAATTTTATTATTACTGACTTTAAAAATGAAATTAATGTCGTTTATTCAGGGGCAGTTCCCAATTTATTTGCAGAAGGAAAAGGAGTGGTTGCTGAAGGTTTTTTAAAAGATAAGAATTACTTTACTGCTACTAAAATTTTGGCAAAACATGATGAAAATTATATGCCCCCAGAAGTTAAAGAAGCCATAGGAGATAAATAAATTGCTAGCTAATCAGATAGGTTATTATTCTTTAATTTTAGGGTTGTTACTTTCAGTATTACTTTGTGGAGTTTCAATTAAAGACTTTAATAATACCAACAAGCAGATTAACCAAAATATATTATCTCTATCATTTTTACAGTTAGTTTTTGTAATTGTGAGTTTTTTGAGTTTGATTATATCTTTTATCAACTCAGACTTTAGTAATGAGACAGTTTTTAATAACTCTCACACAACTAAACCATTATTCTATAAAATCTCAGGAACTTGGGGAAACCATGAAGGAAGCTTATTGCTATGGCTATTAGTATTAACTTTATTTATTTTTCTATTTTTAATTAAATCAAGAGAACAGCCTAAAAAATATAGAATTTTAACTTTATTATTTCAACAAATAATAATTATTGGATTTTTCTTATTTATATTAATGACATCTAACCCTTTTAATTATTTATTTCCAATTCCCAATGAAGGCCTTGGTCTTAATCCAATATTACAAGATCCAGCTTTGGCAATTCATCCTCCAATTTTATATTTAGGTTATGTCGGTACCTCTATAATATTTTCGTCATCCCTTGCTGCAGTTACGCAAAATTATGTTTCAAAACAATGGGGACAGCATATTAAAAAATGGGTTTTAGTTTCTTGGATTTTTTTAACTATTGGAATTATGCTTGGATCAATTTGGGCTTATTATGAACTAGGATGGGGAGGTTTTTGGTTTTGGGACCCAGTTGAAAATGTTTCTTTGATGCCATGGCTAACATTAACTGCATTGTTACATTGCATTGTAGTGTTAGAAAGAAGAGCAGCACTAACATCTTGGGTAGTTATATTATCTATTACAACATTCACTCTAAGTATGTGTGGAACTTTTTTAGTAAGATCTGGAATATTAAATTCTGTACATACATTTGCTAATGATCCTGCAAGAGGTATTTTTATATTAATATTTTTATTTGCACTAATTGTTTTATCTTTAGGAATATTTTTTATATTTCACAAAGAAAATAACAAAAGCTCAAATAATTTCTTTTGGCTTAGCAAAGAAACCTCCATCTTAATAAACAATTGGTTTATGATGTATTTTCTATCGGTTGTTCTAATCGGTACGGTATACCCAATTTTTCTAGACGTAATATCTAGTGAAAAAATATCAGTAGGACCTCCCTTTTATCAAAAATTAATCGTACCTTTTTTAATACCATTTCTATTATTCATGTCACTTGGACCACGACTTAAATGGATTAAATCAAAAATTGAAAATAAGAAATCACTTATTATCACATTTATAATTTCAGTAATGTTAACTTTTTTTATTATTAAAAATTTAACTACAGACTTACTTTTTTATACAGTTTTAATTTCTGCTGCTTTTTTTCTATTCTTTACAACCTTAAAAGAATTATTTATTAAAAGATTTAACAATGTTTCTCAAACTGTCTCACACTTTGGTTTTAGTTTATTAATATTAAGCATTCTATTTAATAGTATTTTATCTTCAGAAATTATAACAAACATAAAAATTGGTGAAAGATACGATTATAATAAAGGAGAAATTTTTTTTAAAAAAACAGAAGAGAAAAAAGAAAGTAATTTTAACTCGATCATTGCCTTTTTTGAAATAAAAGACAAAAATGGAAAGACTATTGAATTAAATCCTGAGATTAGAATTTATAATCAGCCTGTAATTATTACTAGTGAGGCAGATATAAAAACAACATTATTAGAAGATAAGTTTCTAGTAATGAACCTTGTAAAAGGTAATGAATATTTTAATATTAGATATCAAGTAAAGCCATTTATGGTTTGGATCTGGATTTCAGTTTTATTATTAAGTCTTGGTGGGTTAATGAGTTTATTTAAAAGAAAGATATGAAAAATAAGTTTAGCTTATTTATTGTAATTATATTCTTAAGTTTTTGTTTTGTTATTTTTTATAAAGGATTAAATACTCCAAATAACTACACTCCCAAGGTTAATGAAAAAAAAAATATCCCAACCTTTAAAGCTAAGGATTTTGATTCAGATAACTATATAAATTCAGATAAAATTTTTGAAGAGAGCACCTTTTATATTGTAAATATTTGGGCGTCCTGGTGTGTGCCCTGTAGAATAGAACATCCCTTGTTAATGCAACTAAGTAAAAATGAATCAATTAACCTAATTGGATTAAATTATAGAGACAATTTTGATAATGCAAAAAAATTTATTGATGATTTTGGTAACCCATATTCTAGAATTTTAATTGATAAAGATGGAACTTTAGGAGTTGAATTTGGAGCTTATGGAGTTCCAGAAACTTTTTTAATAGATAAAAATAAAGATATAATTAAAAAATTTGTTGGTCCAATCAATCAAGAAATTGTTAATGAAATTAAATTAATTATTAAATGAAAATATTAAAAATATTTATGATCCTATTTTTGGCCACAAGCTTTTCTGAATTAAAATCAGATGAAGCAAAGGATGTTTTAAAAAATAAAATTTTAAAAAATATTCGTTGTTTAATTTGTCAGGGTCAGTCAGTATATGATTCAGAATCTGAGTTTGCTTCTAGTATTAAATTAATTGTAGATAGAAAAATTAATGAAGGACTAAAAGAAAAACAAATATACCAATTTTTAAGAGAAAAGTATGGTGATTGGGTAATTTTTGACCCTAAATTAAACAAAAAAACTTATGTTTTATGGTTATTACCATTATTGTTATTTTTGGTTGGAGGTGTAATAATGAGAAAGAAATTAAAGTTTACAAATTAACCATTCATGAAATTACAAAAATTATATTTATTGATATCTCTATTGCTTTTTTTTACTCCTGTAAAAAGTGAAAATGAATACACATTCTATTTAGGAACTTTTGACACAATAGACAAAGAAGGAGATGATGAGGCAACGCTTTATGGCCTTGAACACAATAACTCAGTATTATTTAAAGATACATTTATTGGAAGATTTTCTCCGATTACTGGTGGATTTATTACAAGCAAAAATTCAATTTTTATATACACAGGAGTTCAGGCACAATACGAAGTTGGCCCTTTAAAAATTACCCCAAGCTTTGCACCTGGTTATTACGAGAAAGGGGATGGTAAAGATTTGGGAATGGCATTAGAATTTCAAAGCAAAATAAAATTAAGCTTTGATTTTTTTAAAGATACTAAAGTGAGTTATTCTTATAGTCATATTTCAAATAATGACTGGGGAAATATAAACCCAGGTGTTAACAATGAAACAATTTCATTTACAAAATCCTTTTAATTAACCTGAGACAAATAGTTATATGTTTAATCTACCTGAAAGGTCTAAAAAAGTTTTATGAATTTAGATGATTGTTACAATTTTAGTGATTTTAGAAAATTAGCTAAAAAAAAATTACCTTCTCCAATTTTTCATTATATTGATGGTGGTGCAGATGATGAAAAAACTTTAAAAAGAAATACAGATTCCTTTGATGATTGTGACTTAGTTCCTAATATTCTTGCTAGTGTTGGTAAACCAGATCTTTCAACAACTGTTTTTGGAAAAAAAATTGATATGCCAATCTTTCTTTCACCAACTGCAATGCAGAGACTTTACCATCATGAAGGTGACAAGGCTTCAGCTAGAGCTGCAAAAAAGTTTGGGACTTTTTATAGCATGTCTACTATGGCTAACAATACAATTGAAGAGATTGCTGAGATTTCAAATGGACCAAAATTATTTCAATTATATGTACATAAAGATCAATCAATTACTGATGACTTAATAGACAGATGTAGAACATCTGGTTTTAATGGAATGTGTTTGACTGTTGATACATTGGTTGCTGGAAATAGAGAAAGAGATCACAGAACTGGCTTTACTACCCCTCCAAAATTGACACTTCAAAGTTTAATTAGTTTTGCTATGAGACCTGAATGGGTATTCAATTATTTTACTCATAAAAAATTTGAATTATCTAATGTTAAAAATAAAACAGATAAAGGAACAAATATTTCAAAATCAGTTATCGAATATATTAATGAGCAATATGATCCAGCTATGAATTGGAAGGATGCAGAATACTGCGTAAAAAAATGGAATGGCCCATTTGCTCTTAAGGGAGTGATGTCAGTTGAAGACGCAAAAAGAGCAATAGATATAGGTTGTACAGCAATAATGATTTCAAATCATGGGGGCAGACAATTAGATGGTTCAAGGTCACCTTTTGATCAAGTTAATGCAATTAGAGAAGCTGTTGGAGATAAATTAGAGATCATTTTAGATGGTGGTGTAAGACGTGGAACTCATGTTTTAAAAGCTTTAGCTGCTGGTGCAACGGCATGTAGTTTTGGAAAAATGTTTTTATTTGCCTTAAGTGCTGGGGGTCAACCTGGTGTTGAACGTCTATTGCAAAATATACATGATGAGATCAATAGAAATATGATATTAATGGGGTGTAAGGCTTTAAAAGAATTAGATGCTTCAAAATTAATTTATAGAAAATAATTTTTATTTATCAAAAATATATATAAAAAAAATAAATTAAATTATAAAATATTAATATTAGAATTAAAATAATATGAAATTAGCGGCAAATTTACAAAGACTAGGAACCGAATCTGCATTTAGCGTTTTGGCTGAAGCAAAAAAATTAGAAGCACAAGGAAAACCAATGATCCACTTAGGTTTAGGTCAGCCTGACTTCAAGACACCCCAACACGTAGTAGATGCTGCAAAAAAAGCATTAGATGAGGGTCATCATGGATATGTTTTATCAAACGGAATTTTAGAGTGCAGACAAGCTGTTACTAGAAAAATTAAAAAACTTTATAATAAAGATATTGATCCAGAAAGAGTATTGATAATGCCAGGTGGAAAACCAACAATGTATTATGCAATACAATGTTTTGGTGAACCAGGTGCAGAAATTATACATCCAACCCCTGCATTCCCAATATATGAATCAATGATTAATTATACAGGTTCAACAGCAGTTCCTTATGACTTAACAGAAGATAAAGATTTAAAATTTGATCCAGAAAAAATTCTATCTTTAGTTACAGATAAAACTAGATTGCTAATATTAATTAACCCAAATAATCCAACAGGAAGTTTTGTTGAAAAATCTGCAGTAGATGTTTTAGCAGAGGGGTTAAAAAAACACCCTCATGTAGCAATCCTTAGTGATGAAATTTATAGTAGACAAATTTATGATGGAAAAGAAATGCCAACATTTTTCAATTATCCTGATTTGCAAGATAGATTAATAGTTTTAGATGGTTGGAGTAAAGCTTACGCAATGACAGGTTGGAGAATGGGGTGGAGTGTGTGGCCAGAAGAATTAATACCACATGTAAACAAACTAATTATCAATAGTGTTTCATGTGTTAATGCTCCGTCACAATTTGCAGGAATTGCAGCTTTAGATGGACCAGACGATGCAATCCATGAAATGATGGTAAAATTTGACCAAAGAAGAAAATTGATCCATGATGGTCTAAATAGTTTACCAGGTGTGGAATGTAGTTTGCCAGGAGGAGCTTTCTATGCATTTCCTAAGGTTATTGGAACAGGAATGAATGGTTCAGAATTTGCAAAAAAATGCATGCACGAAGCAGGAGTAGCAATAGTGCCAGGGTCAGCTTTTGGTAAAACCTGCCAAGATTACGTAAGATTTAGCTTTGCAGCATCACAAGACAACATATCTAACGCATTGGAAAATATTAAAAAAATGCTAGGCTAGAACTAATGAGTGAATTAGTTCTACCAAAGATTAATAAAGAAACGATTTCTAAAAAAGAATATATCTTTAAAAATCTTGCAAAAATAATAAATCCAGAAAATGTTCTAAGTCATGCAGATGAGATTAAGCCGTATGAAACTGATGGACTGTCAGCTTACACGCAAACACCATTAGCAGTTGTGATGCCAGAAAATACAGAAGAAGTAAGTAATATCTTAAAATTTTGCCACAAAGAAAATATAAAAGTTGTACCAAGAGGCGCGGGTACAGGTCTTTCAGGTGGAGCATTACCATTAAACGATGCAATTTTATTGAGCCTCGGAAAATTTAATAAAATTATAGAAATTGATTTTGAAAATAAATGTGTAGTAACCCAACCTGGTGTCACAAATTTAGGAATAACTCATGCTGTACAACATAAAAGTTTTTATTATGCCCCCGACCCATCAAGCCAAATTGCATGTTCGATAGGAGGTAATGTTGCTGAAAATTCTGGTGGTGTTCATTCTTTAAAATATGGAACAACTACTAACAATATCTTAGGTGTTGAAATTGTTATGATGGATGGAACTATTTGTAGAATTGGTGGAAAAACTCTTGATCAAGAAGGATACGATCTAATGGGATTAATTTGTGGCTCAGAAGGTTTACTAGGAGTAATTACTGAAGTGACAGTTAAAATTTTAAAAAACCCACAAATAGTTAAAGCAGCATTAATAGGCTTTCCAACAATCGAAGAAGGGGGAAATGCAACTTCAGAAATTATCGCTAGCGGAATTGTTCCAGCAGGCATGGAGATAATGGATAAAATTTTAATAGAGGCGACAGATAATTTTAGTAAAGCAGGCTACCCAAGAGATGCTGAGCTTTTATTAATTGTTGAATTAGATGGAACAGAATCTGAAGTAGATGAATTATTGAAGCAAGTTAGTAGCATTTGTAAAAAAAATAATTGCTCAAGTTTAAAATTAAGCAAAAATGAAAAAGAAAGACTATCATTTTGGGCTGGCAGAAAAGCAGCATTTCCAGCATGTGGAGCTATGGCACCAGACTATTATTGCATGGATGGTTCTATACCAAGAGGAAAACTAACAGAAGCTTTACTGGAAATAAAAAGACTATCTGAAAAGTATGAATTACCAGTAGCAAATTGTTTTCATGCTGGTGATGGAAATTTACACCCACTAATAATGTTTGATGGAAGTGATAAAGAACAACTAAGAAAAACAGAAGAATTTGGTGCTGAAATTTTAAAAGCTTGTGTAAGATTAGGAGGAGTTATTACTGGAGAGCACGGTGTGGGAATAGAAAAAAGAGAACTAATGTGTGAAATGTTTAATAATGATGATATTCAACAACAATTAGATATCAAATCATCACTAGACGAAAAAAATTTATTAAATCCTGGAAAAGTTTATCCAATATTGAGAAAATGTGCAGAGGAAGGAAGGGTACATGTCCACAGAAATGAAGAAAAATTCCCAGATCTTCCAAGATTCTAATAATACTTATTATCCAGAGGATGAACTGCAAGTTTCAAGTATAGTTAAAAAGCTCTATAAAAAAAATGAACCAACAGAACTAATAGGCACTAATTCAAAAAGTTTTATTGGCAATAAAATTCAGTCAGCAAAAAAATTATCTCTTTCTAAATTATCGGGAATAATAGAATATTTACCAGAAGAACTTTATATTAAAGTTAAAGCAAATACTCCATTAGAGCTGGTTGAAAAAGAATTAGAAAAAAATAATCAAGAGTTAGCCTTTGAGCCAATTGATTTTGGATTTATTGAAGGTGGAAAATCAAACAAAGGAACCATAGGAGGTCATTTAGCCTGTAATTTTGCTGGCTCGAGAAGATTTAAAGTAGGCAGTATAAGAGACCACATTTTAGGCTTCAGAGGTGTGAATGGCAAAGGTGATATAATCAAATCAGGTGGAACAGTCGTAAAAAATGTTACGGGTTATGATTTGTCAAAACTTGTTACAGGATCTTTTGGAACGTTAGTTGCATTAACTGAAATTACATTAAAAGTTTTACCTAAAAAAAAATTATCTAATACAATTATAATTAATACTGATGATAAAAAATTAGTTAATGAATTATTTGAAAAAATTTCAAGTTCTAGCAGTGAAGTTTCCGGAGCAGTTTATGTTCCAGAGGAGCCAAAAGATGAAAGTTACGATCATAACAAAGAAATGGTTTTTAAATTTAATGATTTAGAAAATAAAGGCTCATTTGTAGCATTAAGAATAGATGGAGATAAAATATCAATAGATGAAAAAATAAAAGCTTTAACTGATGAATTAGAACTTAATAAATTAAATACAACTATTTTAGATGTTCATCAATCAACCCCATTTTGGATAAAAATAAATAACCTTGAATTATTTACACAGACAAAAAATAACCTTTTGAGAGTCGTAATACCTCCTTCTCAAGGTAAAAAGCTAATGCAATACTTAGGCAATAAGTATAAATATTATATTGATTGGTGTGGTTCATTATACTGGATAGAAGTTCAGTCAAAGAAGAACACTAGGGTTGGAGAGATTAAAAATTTGATTAAAGAACTTGGTGGGTATTTAACAGTCATAAAGACATCAAATGAGTATGATTATGAAGAGACGATCTTTACTGTAGATGATACAAGACTTTTAATATCAGAAAAAATTAAAAAAAGTTTTGACCCCAAGAGAATTTTTAATCCCGGCAAGATGTATAGAGGAATTTAATGCAAACTGATTTTACAAAGAAACAATTACAAGATAACGACAACGCATCTACTGAAAAAATATTTAAAAAATGTGTTCATTGTGGTTTTTGTAATGCTACCTGTCCTACTCATCAAATATTTGGTGATGAATTAGATGGACCAAGGGGTAGAATTTATTTAATCAAAGACATGTTGGAAAATCAAAAAAAACCAACAGCAAAGACAGTAAAACATATAGATAGATGCTTATCTTGTTATAGCTGCATGACCACTTGCCCTTCTGGTGTAAACTATATGCATATTATTGATCATGGTAAAAAATACATTGAAAAAAACTACAAAAGATCTTTTTTTGATAGAACAATTAGGAGTTTTTTATCAGTAGTATTACCAAATACAGGATATTTTAGACTGGCTAGCTATATGGTAAAATTAGCAAAACCCTTTCAATTTCTAATGCCATTAAAAATAAAAGACATGATGAGTTTAATGCCTACAAGTTTTCCTAAAAAAACTTTAAAACAAAAAGAAATTTATTCTGTGACTGGTCAAAAGAAGATTGCAAGAGTTGCACTTTTAACTGGATGTGTCCAAAAAGAAATCTCTCCTCAAATAAATGAGTCAACTATCCGTCTTTTGAACAGACACGGTGTTGAAGTAATTGTGCCTAAAAAAATAAGATGCTGTGGATCTTTAAATCATCATTTAGGAAAAGAAGATGATGCACATCAAGATTTTAGAAACAATATTAACACTTGGTATGATGAACATCAAAAAGGTAATTTGGATGCAATTTTATCTAACACATCTGGCTGTGGTACTACAATGAAAGACTATGGGTTTATCTTTAAAGATGATGAGGAAATGAAAAAAAAAGCTAAAGTAATATCTGAATTAACAAAAGATGTTTCAGAATATTTAAGTGAAAGTATAAAATTAAATTTTATAGCAAAAGATAAGAAGTATAAGATTGCCTATCATTCAGCTTGTTCAATGCAGCACGGACAAAAGGTACACGACCAACCTGTGTCCTTATTAAACAAAACAGAAAATGAAATCATGGAAATTCCTGAGGGACATATTTGTTGTGGATCAGCTGGTACATATAATATTTTACAAACTGAAATTGCCAAAGAATTACTAGGCAAAAAAGTAAAAAATATTGAAAGTTTGAAGCCAGATTTTATTTCAACAGGGAACATAGGTTGTATTACTCAAATTTCTAATGGAACCAAAACTCCAATTTTACATACTATTGAAGTATTAGATTGGTATACTGGCGGTCCAAAACCAAAAATATTACAAAAGAATTAATTATGAAAAAAATTATAATTACGAGAAGATTATTAAAGGCATCTGAAGAAAAAGCGTCAAAAATATTTGATGCAAAACTTAATGGTAATGATGAGTTATATTCTCAGTCAAAACTTATTGAATTAAGTGAAAGCCATGATGCAATATTAACTTCTTTAACTGATAAGATGGATGAAGATACTATAAGCAAACTACCAGATAGTATTAAGATAATTTCTAATTTTGCAGTTGGTTTTGGAAATATTGATTTAGAAGCAGCTAAAAAAAGAGGAATAGCAGTAACTAATACACCAGAAGTTTTATCAGATGCTACAGCAGAGATTGGAATTTTATTAATTCTTGGAGCATGCAGAAGAGTTCCAGAGGGTATTCAAGCTGCAAAAGAAAGTAACTGGAAATGGTCAGCAGATTATTTGATAGGAAAACAGTTAACAGGCTCAAGACTTGGAATTTTAGGAATGGGAAGAATAGGACAAAAGGTTGCAAAAATAGCAAAATCTTTAGGTATGATTATTCATTATCATAATAGATCAAAACTAACTGAAGAAAAAGAACAGGGAGCTATATATCACGATAGTATCAAGAGTCTTTTCGGAGTTTCAGATGTATTGTCAATTTGTTGCCCTGCAACAAAAGAAACAGAAAATTTAATTAATAAAGAAACATTAGAATATTTTCCAACAGGTGCTGTTATAACAAATGTAGCTCGTGGAGATATTGTTGATGATGAAGCTTTAATTGATGCACTAAATAGAAGAAAAATTTATGCAGCAGGATTAGATGTTTATAAGGGTGAGCCGAATTTAAATCCTGGTTATCTTAAAATAAAAAGTGCATTTATATTACCCCATCTTGGAAGCTCGACTAAACACACAAGAACAGCAATGGGTAATTTGGCCATAGACAATATTGATGAGTTTTTCAAAACAGGTAATTGTACAAATAAAGTAAATTAATACAATCACAGCTCAGCAAAAAGATTAGATTATTTTAAAACTCAAAGATTATAAATCTGGAAAATTAAACCACCCGCAGATGACAATGATTGCTCAAATGATATCAGATGAAGATATAGAAAAGGTTGCAGAGTGGTATTCTAGAATAAAGATTAAAATTTTTGATCCTAACTTAGAGAAGTATAAACTAAATTAACTTATTTTTATTAGCACAATTTTTTTCCGTATTAAGTAAGTGCTTGTAAAGATATTATTTAATATGAAACTTTTACATTCAAATGGACCTAAAAAGATTGTAATCAAAAATTTTAAATATGCTGCCAAAAAGTATTAATATTGAGAGTTTAAAAAGAGAGAAAAGAATTCTTAAGAGGCTAAACCTAGAAAAACTTCCTTTTGAAGCATCAATGGATCAATTTTGTGGCAGGTACCTTGAGATGATGGCCGATCTTAAAGAAAGCTTTATATTTGAAGCTGACAAACCTGGCATGCAATGGTGTTTATCTACAATAAAAAGATTTAAAGTTTTTTTATTAATATTTGAAGCAAACGAACTTGGAGTTGAAGTCTATAAAGAAAGTATGTCCAATAAACTACCTGAATATTCTTACAAAACAATTGCTCAAATTGTTGATGAAGGATTAGAAAAAGGATTTTTTATTAAAATGCCAGCACGTATCGAGGAAAAACATGATTTAAAAATTAGAAACATTAGGCCTTCCGAAGATCTTACGGTTGAATTTATAAACTCGAATATAGATATGATATCTTCGTTAATGAAATTTTTAGGAAAACAAAAATAATATTTTTATATTAAAAGGTCAGTTTCTAAACTGACCCAATAACATTTTACAGGGTCTTTATTAATATTAATTAAGTGTTATTTATTAAAAAAAGTTGACTTTAAAAACTTGAATTATTTACGGTAATTTTTTACTTATAATATTAAAAAAATAATCTTTGGATAAACCAATAAAAGCCAATAAATGCAATAATCATTGAAATCGGTTTAGTAACTCTATTTTGGTACCATGATTTTTTTTGGAATAATAGTGCAATTAAAATATATGACAAAATAATTACACTGATTTGACCAAGCTCAACTCCAACATTAAAAGAAATTAAACTTGAAATAAATAGGTTTGTTGAAATTCCAATTTCATTTAAAATTCCCGCAAAACCCAAACCATGAAGTAGACCAAAAATAAAAATTATATAGGGTCTTGTTCTTCTTATACTTTCAGTAAACAAATTTTCAATTGCTATAAAGCAAATAGATAGAGCAATGATTGGTTCAATAATAATTGCTGGAATTGTTATTATTTTTAGTGCACCCAAGAACAAAGTAATTGTGTGAGCTAAAGTAAAAATTGAAACTTGTAAAACTAAAGGCCTCAGTTTTGGAGATAAAAGAAATAGTGCTAGTACAAATAAAATGTGATCCAAACCTTTTGGTATAATGTGCTTAAATCCTAGCAAGGTATATTCTTTAACATTTTGAAAAAGTCCCACCTCTATTTTATTCTTTATACTAAACCATTTAGATTGTTTACCCCCCTCAATCAATTCAGTATAAAGAGGTTTATTATGAATTGAATTAATACGTAAAATAATTGATCCTAAATTTTTATCCCAATAAAATTTAAATCGTTCTTCTTTAATATTTTGAATATCAAAAGTAACAATAGTGTCTCTAATTATGTCAGTATTACCTACTTCTGGTATGACTACGCTTATTAAGGTTAAGTTTAAATTTGAAATATTAGATGTTAGATTAATTTTATTACCAAAATTTTTGATCTTAGAGTTAAATTGATTTAGTAAAATTACTGGGTTCATCCTCCTTAAATCCTTATATTCTTCAGATTTTTCAGAATCTTCAGTGTTAGAATGTTTTTTTTCTATGCCTGCAATAATAGCTTCTAAATTTAATTGGATTGATAGATTTGCGTTTGTGATATTATCTTCCTCATAAATATTAAGATTTGCAATTGCTGGACGCAGTTCGTGAGCATAAGATGATTTAATAAAGAATAGTATGAATATAAATATCTTAAAAAACATTAATTTATTAAAGCAGGTTCTATATTTATTTGTAATCATATTTTTAGTAACTTTTTTAAAAATTAAAGTACATGCGCACGAGTTATGGCTTGAACCAATTAATTTTAATTTTAATAACAAGGAATTATTTAAAACTAATATTAATATTGGTCAAGATTTTATGGGTTCTCCTTTTGGGTTTTATAGCCCAAATAAAAAAAGCCTATATTTAGAAAATAGAAATAAAGTAACAAAATTATCACAGAGGGATGGAGATTTTCCAGCAATTCAAATGTTAATTTCAGAGCAAGGATTTCATGTTTTAAACTATGAAACTAATAATGAATTCTTAAAGTATGACTCTGTTGAAAAGTTTGAAGATTTTGTAAAAGAACAGGGCCTTCAAAGCACTATAGATAAGTTTGATAGAAATAAAATTCCTACAGAAAATTATAGAAGGTTTGCAAAAGTATTAGTTACTGATGGAAATAAAGGTTTTTTTATTCAAAAATCAAAATTAGATTTTGAAATTATTGCCTTGAGCACACCTTACAAACTTAAGAATAGTTTTTTTGAATTTCAACTTTTTGAAAAAAATAAGCCATTAGGAAACTGGCAAATTACTATTTTTAGTAAAGATGAAAATAATACTTATAAAGAAAAGATCAAAACCAATTCAAATGGAGTAGGAAAAATAAGAACTATTGAAAATAGAACTTATTTATTAAGTGCTGTTAAGCTAAATAAAGCAAATTATTTTCAAAAACTTAAATTCAAATCAGATTGGTTTAGTCTATGGGCAAGCTT
Organism: Candidatus Pelagibacter sp. Uisw_101; assembly: GCF_047727615.1. Taxonomy (GTDB): domain Bacteria; phylum Pseudomonadota; class Alphaproteobacteria; order Pelagibacterales; family Pelagibacteraceae; genus Pelagibacter. The sequence continues at coordinate 1,322,381 of NZ_CP159821.1, read as the reverse complement.
AGTGATAAAAAAATAAAATATTTTAATACACTTTTTGGTTGTGTACATCCTTTTTTTGCCTGAATTTTATACACCAATAGGTCTATTTGGCACAACTTGGGGTTAACTATTCCGTAGACAGCTACATCTAACTGTGGGTAATATAAGTACAGTTAATTAACTAATATAATAAGGGAGAGAAATAATGATTAAAGATAAAAAATCTTTGAAGGCTACAACACCTTCAAGACGTAAGTTCTTTAAAGCGGCAGCAGTCACAGGTGCAGCAGCAGCAACAGCTGTAGCAATGCCTAATATTGCAACTGCAGGATCTCACGCTACTGTATTAAAGATGCAAGCTGCTTGGCCTTCAGGCGCAAACATCTTTTTTGAAATGGCGCAAGACTACTGTAATATGGTTAGTGACATGTCTGGTGGATCACTTAAGATTGATCTTCAGCCTGTTAACTCAATCGTTAAAACTTCAGAAATCGGAGCAGCGGTAAGTGATGGAATCGTTGATATGGGTCACTGGGTGACTGCATATTGGTACGGTAAAAACGCTGCAGCTTCACTTTTTGGAACTGGTCCTTCATACGGAATGTCATCTCAAGAAGTTATGGGATGGATGGAGTATGGTGGAGGAAGAAAATTATATGAAGAAGCAGTAGCTAGTGTTGGATTTAACTACACTGGTTTCTTTCATATGCCTATGCCAGCACAACCTTTTGGTTGGTTCAAAAAGAATGTAACTAAAGTATCTGATGTTAAGGGTATGAAGTATAGAACAGTTGGTCTAGCGACTAACGTTTTAACTGCTATGGGAATGGTTGTAAGACAATTACCAGGTGGTGAGATCCAACCTGCAATGAAAACTGGTTTGATTGATGCTGCTGAGTTTAACAACCCAACATCAGACTCACAGTTTGGAATGCAAGATGTCTCTAAACACTATCACTTAGGAAGTTTTCACCAATCTCAAGAGATGTTTGAAATTCCTATGAACACTAAGAGACTGAAAAGCCTTTCACCTGCTCATCAAGCTATCTTAAAAAACGCTGCTTATGCTGCGAATACAGATAACTACTTCAAAGCACTTGTTAGATATTCTGACAGTTTAGCTATGTTGATGAACGAGCATAAGGTTAATGTTTACCAAACATCTGATGCTATTTTAGCTGAACAGTTAAAAGGTTGGGATAAAATTGTTGGAGAGTTCTCTGCAAAAGATGCATTCTTCAAGAAGGTAATCGACTCTCAAAAAGCATACGCTAAGAAAGTAATGAAGTACTTGCTGATGAATCAGCCTAATTACAAACTAGCTTATGAAAATGAGTTTGGTCCAATCGGAAAAGTTAAAATCTAATTAGCTTTTAAATAATTTAAAAGAGGGGGGTCTAGGCTCCCCTTTTTTTATACTACTGTTTTTAAAAAAATTAGAGTATTCTATTTACATCATGATGAGAGCTTACATAAAATTAGCTGACACATTAAGTACCTCAATAGGTAAGGCTTTTTCTTGGTGTATTGTTATTTTAATGGGAGGAACTTGCTACGAAGTAGTAATGGCCTATGTATTTAACAAGCCAACACTTTGGAATTTTGACTTCAGTATGCAGATGTATGGTGCAATATTAATGATGTCAGGTGCTTATTGTTTGGCAACAGAATCTCATGTCAGAGGAGATGTAATTTACCGTTTATTTAAACCAAGAACGCAAGGTTGGATTGATTTAATACTTTATTTTATTTTCTTTTTCCCTGGTGTAATAGCTTTGGCATTTTATGGATTTGAATATGCGGCTCTTGCTTGGAAAATTAAAGAGACAAGCTGGAGTAGTCCAGCACAGATTAATATTTATATGGCAAAATCTTTGATACCAGCAGCAGGAATATTTTTAACTATTCAGGGAGTTGCTGAAGTGTTTAGAGCAATTATTTGTATTCAAACGGGACATTGGCCAGCAAGAATGGTTGTTGCAGAAGAGACAGAACAAATTTTAATGAGAACAGCACAAGACGAGGATCAAAAAGATGTTATTTAGTTTAACAAATCCAGAAGTAGCCATCTTAATGATGGGTCTATTTTTGTTTGCAGTACTATTAGGGTTTCCAATTGCATTTACTCTAATGGCAATGGGAATAGGATTTGGATATTATGCTTATTATGATCCTGCTTTGATGGATCATATATTTGATAATAGGATATTTTCATTATTTGTAAAAAATACGTACACAGTTATGGATAATAATGTCCTCACCGCCGTGCCCCTATTTTTATTTATGGGGTATCTAGTTGAAAGAGCTGGAATTGTATCAAAATTATTTTTTGCAATAAGATTAGCAGCTCATAGATTGCCAGCTTCAATGGCTGTAGCTGCTCTAATAACATGTACTTTATTTTCAACAGCAACAGGAATTATTGGTGCCGTAGTAACTTTAATGGGCTTACTTGCATGGCCGGCAATGGTTAAAGCAGGATATGATAAGAAATTTGCTTCAGGAGTAATTTGTGCAGGTGGATGTCTAGGTATTTTAATACCACCAAGCATTATGTTAATTGTTTATTCAGTAATTGCTCAGCTATCACCCTTAAGATTATTTGCAGCAGCAATTTTCCCAGGGCTTTTACTAGCAGGACTATACATAGCTTATGCAGTAATTAGAGCTTGGATGGATCCATCAATTGCACCTAAACCAAATGCAGCTGATATTCCACCGAGAGCAGAAATTTTAAAAGAAGTGTTAGTTTCTTTCGTACCTCTTTTTGGCTTAATAATGCTGGTACTTGGAACAATTCTAGCAGGTATAGCGACACCAGCAGAGGCTGCAGCAGCAGGAGCTTTTGGTGCAATACTTTTATCTTGGTTTTATAAAACTCTTAAATGGCAAAGTTTTAAAGAATCAGTCTTTCTAACTGCAAAAACCACAGCAATGATCATGTGGTTGTTTATTGGTTCTTGGACTTTCTCCTCAGTATTTTCTTATTTAGGGGGTCATGAAATTTTTGAGCATTTCTTCAAATCAATTGAAATAACAACTTGGCAGTTTTTAATAATTACACAAATAATAATTTTTCTTTTAGGATGGCCTTTAGAATGGACTGAAATTTTAATTATATTTGTTCCAATATTTTTACCGTTGCTAGAGGTATTTAATGTTAACCCATATTTCTTTGCAATGTTAATTGCTCTAAATTTACAAACGTCATTTTTAACACCCCCCATGGCCATGTCTGCCTATTATTTAAAAGGCGTTCAAAAAAACAATGTTGAATTAATGGAGATATTTGCAGGGATAATGCCATTCTTGGCAATAGTAATATTTGCGATGTTCCTTATGTATATGTTTCCAGGTATTGCTTTGTGGTTACCAGAAACCTTATTTGCAGATTAGGTAATTTAAAATGATAGATATATTTTCTCTTACAACCAACAAATTGGTTGAAAAATTAAAAGAAGGTGAAATTTCCTCTGTAGAAGCTTGCACTTTATATATTGAAAGAATTGAAAAATTTGAAAAAGATGTAAAGGCTTGGGAATATTTTGATAAAAAAAAACTTTTAGAAAAAGCTGCAGAAGCTGATGAGTATAGAAAATCAGGAAAACCTCTAGGCTCACTACACGGACTACCAATTGCAGTTAAAGATATAATAGGTACTTTTGAAATGCCCACAGAATGCGGTACTCCACTAAGAAAAAAAATGCCAAGCTCACAAGATTCAGAAGTTGTTAATTTGCTTAAGACAGCAGGAGCAATAGTGATGGGAAAAACTGTAACTACAGAGCTTGCATATTTTCATCCTGGAAAAACTACTAACCCACACGATAATTCAAGAACACCCGGAGGATCTTCAAGCGGTTCTGCAGCTGCAGTAGCGGCCCATATGGCACCACTAGCGATTGGATCACAAACTAATGGCTCAATTATTAGACCAGCTTCTTATTGCGGGGTTGTTGGTTACAAACCATCTTATGGATTAATTTCTAGGAGTGGGGTCATGAGGCAATCTGATAAATTAGATCATATTGGAGTATTTGGAAAAACTGTTGAAGATGTTGCCTTATTTACAAAATCATTAATTAAAAAAGATTTATATGATTCATCAACTGTTCATTATGCGGCAGATGAAATGTTAAAGGTTTGTAAAAAAGGACCGCTGTATGAACCAAAATTTATTTTTTATAAAACTAAAAACTGGAAAAACATTGATAAAGAATCGCAAAAATCTTTTGAACTTTTTATAGAAACTTTTAAAAAAAATGTAGAAGTGTTCGACACGCCCTCATATTTTAATGATATTCCAAAATACCATAAAATAATTCATGAAACTGATATGGCTAATAATTTTCAGGGTTATTATAAAAAATCTAAAAAAAAACTTTCTAAAGAAATGATTAGTGCAATCGAGAGGGGAATGAAGTACTCAGCAAAAGATTATGCAGAAGCAATAGATTTTATGAAAAGAAGTTATGAATCTTACAAAGAAGTTTTTGAAGATTATCATGGTGTGTTAAGTCCTTCTTCAGCAGGGGTTGCGCCTAAAGGTTTAAAGAGCACAGGTAGCCCAGAATTTTGTACTATTTGGACTTACATGGGGCTGCCCACTATTTCATTGCCTTTACTTACTGGTGCAAATAATTTACCATTAGGCTTACAGTTAATTGGAGACAGACTAGATGATTTAAGGTTTTTAGGTGTAGCTAATTGGCTAGAAAAAAATTGTAAAAAATATGCTAAATAAAATAACAACTCTTTTAGGTTCACTTCTTGCAACATTATTTCTTGTTGGGCTTGCAACAACTTTAACACGATCTTCAATGATAGGTTTTTGGGATGTGCTACCAGTATATATTTTAATGGCTATAGCAATTTTTATGATGTTTTACGAAGCCTTCTTCGATAAAAAATAATTTTCTAATTTTAGTGAATAATTCTAAAAATAACTACTTACCTTTTTTATTACTATTTATTCAGCCAATTTTCATGGCCAGTAATTTAATAGTAGCAAGAGGTGGTGTTGAATATGTTCCTCCAATTTCTTTAGCATTTTGGAGATGGGCAGCAGTATTTTTATTATTATTACCTTTTACTTTTAGTTCTTTAAAAAAAAATTTTAAATTCGTAAAGCAAGAATATAAAAGAATATTTTTTATTGGTTCAATGGGTTGTGGTGTTTGTGGAGCTTTTCCATTTCTAGCTGGACAAACGACTACTGTTACTAACATGGGAATTATATATTCATCTTCTCCAATATTCATAATTCTTATTTCTAGTATTTTTTTTAAAGAAAAAATAAACCTTCTTAGGATTGTAGGACTTATCTCTTGTTTAGCAGGTGTTTTTGCTATCATTATTAAGGGTGATTTATCTTTGCTAATTAGCCTTAAATTTACAATTGGAGATTTATGGATGTTAGCTTCTGCAATAGGATGGGCTCTTTATTCTATTTATCTATTTTATTGGAAAACAGATCTTAAAATTTTTGATAGATTTACCTTGATTGCATTTTTTGGTGTAGTCAGTTTGCTACCATTTTATTTAATAGAAGAAGCTTTCTTTGTAAGAACTGTCTTTAATTCAGAGTTTTTTATGTGGGTTTTATTTGCAGCTATCTCACCAGGAATTATAGCATTCACCTTATATACAATGGCACAAAAGAAACTTGGTGCATCAATTACTGGTTTCACACTTTATATTTTTACTGTTTATAGTGCTATTTATGGTTTTTTATTTTTTAATGAACAGCTTGAATATTACCATTATATTGGAACAATATTAGTTTTTGGTGGTGTTTATATCGTTAAAAGAAAAGTTTAAATTAAGCCACAATCTGACCAAATAATTCACAAATTTCATTTCTATAAATAGATAGTGAAAAAATTTATTATAACATTATTTTACTTAATCTTTATTTCAAGTTCTGTAATTGCAGAAAATATAGAATCTTCCGCAAATAATCTCTTTCATATAGGACAAATGAATTCGCATAATAAAAATTTTGCTCTTTTTTTTAAAACTAGAGATAAAGCTATTCTAGCAAGAGGTGAGGATTATAATTATGTTACAGATTTTCCTCAGGATTTATATATCTATAATTATAAAACAAAAATTTCATCACCATTAATTTCATATGAATGGTTTCCTACACAGGCAAAACACCTCTTAGAGGGTTATAATTATCCAGTTTTTCCAGAAGACTTTGCTTATTATCTATTAAAAGATAATAATACCTTAGTAATGATTAGTGCAATTAAAGATATAAAAAAAAATTTTAAATTTGATATTGCTAATAAAAAATTAAATTCATATCCATCAAATGGTAAGTTTGATTTTATAATTTCATCAATTGCAAAAAATTGTGGACATTCAAATCTTAAAGAAAATTATAAATGTAGCTACTACAAACCTTTAATTTCTAATAATCTGATTAATTAATTTGAGTAAATGCTTCAGCAAATTTTTCTGCGTTAAAAATTTGTAAATCATCTTCTTTTTCACCGAGTCCAAGAGCAATTATTGGAAGCTTATATTTTTTAGCAAGTGCTAATAAAATTCCTCCTTTTGCAGTGCCATCTAATTTTGTCATTATCAAACCAGTAAGAGGTATAATTTTATTAAACTCTTCTACTTGACTGATAACATTTTGGCCAGAGGTTGCATCAAGCACCAGGATTACATCGTGAGGAGCATCTGGATCTATTTTTTTAGTTACATGGGCAATTTTTTTGTACTCTTCCATTAAATTTTTTTTATTTTGCAATCTCCCTGCTGTATCAATTAAAACATGATTAAAATTGCCTTTTAATGCTTCTTCAATTGCTTTGTAGGCAACTGATGCGGGGTCAGATCCTTGAGTAGACTTTGTAATTTGTACATCAATTTTATCAGCCCAGCTTTCTAATTGCTCTATAGCAGCTGCTCTAAACGTATCGCAAGCAGAAAACATAACTTTGTTACCGTTAGATTTTAAAATTTTACCAACTTTTCCAATAGTTGTTGTTTTTCCAACCCCATTAACTCCTGATACTAGAACTGCGTTGAGCTTTTCTTTTTTATTAAAAAAATTCTTATTTTCTAAAGGTTTCATTAAAGTGATTATATATTCTCTTAGAATTAAATTTACCTCATTCATAATATCTTTTTTTGGGTCAATTTTTTCTTGAGCAATAATTTTCTTAATTTCTTCAGCCGCAACAAGACCAACATCAGATTGAATCAAATATTCTTCAATCTGATCTAATGTTTTGTCATCTATTTCTTTTTTTACAATTATATCTCTTAAACCAGATGTAAATGCAGAAGCGCTTTTTTTAAAACCAATTTTAAATTTATCAAAAATTCCCATTATAATTTAATGTCAATATTTTTGATATCAGACACAGGTCCTTTCATATGAACACTATTTCTTTCATCAATAGAAATTGTTAAATTACCTAATGCAAATTCTATATCTGTAGTTTTTTCTACTAGATTACTAATATTAGCTACAACAGCTGTTGCACAAGCAGCTGTACCACAAGCCTTAGTAAGCCCGGCTCCCCTTTCCCAAACTTTTACTTTTATTAAATTTTTATTCACAACTTTAGCCAGGGTTACATTGCATTTTTCTGGAAATAATTGATGATTTTCAATTTTTGGACCAATACTTTGTAAGTCAAATGCTTCAATATCGTCTACAAAGAAAATTATATGTGGATTGCCAACATTTACAGCTGTTCCACCAATATGTTTAGTGTTATTTTTATCTACAATTTCAATTTTCAAGTCTTGTGTATCTAGCTGCTCACTTAAGGGAATCTCCTCCCAATTAACTTTTGGTATACCTATTTCTGTTTCAACTAAATTCCTTCCTAAGATTTTGGATTTTAGAGAGCCAGAAGCTGTTAAGAGCGTTATTTCTTTTTTACCACTTTCTTTTGATAGAAGATCTGCCACACACCTAGTACCATTTCCACAAGCACCAGATGCACTTCCATCTGAATTATAGAATTCCACACCTGCATCTATTTCTTTATTTTTCTTAATTAGAATGAGTTGATCACATCCAATGAAACTACGATCACATACTTTAATTATTTGATCTTTGTTTAAATTGAAATCCTGGCTTCTTTGATCGATAATTACAAAATCATTGCCCAAACCATCCATTTTAAATGCTTTAATATCCATATGTAGATATTTAACTTATTTATTGACTTTTTGAACCTCTATTATAGGTTGTCTTCGTTTCCACAAAAACGTTAAATTTGTGGTGTCTTTGGAGACAAAGAGATCAACACTAGTCAGCGATATTCGCCCACTAGTGAGAAACTGCTGTGCGTAATAAATATGTTTGAAAATTTAACAAATAAATTCGAAGAAATTTTTTCTTCTTTAAAAAAAGCAGCTTCACTTGATGAGAATCAAGTAGATGAAGGCTTAAGAGGTATTAGACAGGCTTTATTAGAAGCCGATGTGTCTCTAGATGTAACTAAAGATTTTATAGAAAAAGTTAAGCCAAAGGTTATGGGTCAAGAAATAATTAGATCAACCTCTCCAGGAGATATGGTTGTTAAAATTGTTTATGATGAACTAGTAAGCCTTTTAGGTGAAAGCAACACAGATATTAATTTAAATGCAGTTCCACCAGTTCCAATGATGCTGGTAGGTCTTCAAGGTTCTGGTAAAACTACAACAACAGCAAAATTAGCCAAATATTTAGAAAAAAATAAAAAGAAAAAGATAATGATGGTTAGTCTTGATGTGTATAGGCCAGCTGCACAAGAACAGTTAAGATCATTGGGAGAGCAAAATGATATTTTAACATTACCTATTATTGAAGGGCAGTTACCAGCAGATATTTGCAGAAGAGCAGTTAGCGCTGCAAACCTAAATGGTGCAGAAATTATATTATTTGATACAGCAGGCCGAACACAAATAGACCTTCAGATGATGAGTGAAATTAAACAAATAGAAAGCATAATTAATCCAACAGAAGTATTTTTAGTTGCAGATTCTTTAACGGGACAAGTTGCTGCAGAAGTTGCAAAAGAATTTAAGAATACTGTAAATGTGACAGGTATTGTTTTAACAAGAGCTGATGGTGATGCAAGAGGTGGTGCGGCTCTTAGTATGAAATATGTTTCTCAAGTACCAATTAAGTTTTTAGGGGTAGGAGAAAAAATAGAAAATTTAGAGGTTTTTCACCCAGATAGAATAGCCAATAGAATATTAGGTATGGGAGACATCGTTTCTCTCGTCGAAAAAGCTGCAGAGGATCTTGGTGAAGAGAATATAAAAAAAGCAGAAGAGAATTTAAAAAAAGGACAATTTTCTATGGAAGATTATTTAACACAACTTAGACAAATGAAAAAAATGGGAGGCATAGAAGGAATCATGTCGTTTATGCCGGGTGTTTCTAAAGTAAAATCACAAATGGATGCTTCGGGAATTGATGAAAGCGTTATTACTAAAAATGAAGCAATCATTTTATCTATGACAAAAAAAGAAAGAGGAAATCCTAAAATCATTGATGGTTCTAGGAAAAAAAGAATTGCTAATGGCTCTGGAACAGATGCGGCCACTATCAATAAATTGCTTAAGCAATTTAAAATGATGTCTGAAATGATGAAGAAGATGTCAAAAGGAAACCTGAAGGGTATGTCTGATAAAGGAATACCTCCAGAGCTATTAAATCAACTTAAATAAATAAAGGAAAAAAAATGATAAAAATAAGACTATCAAGAGGTGGAACAAAAAAAAGACCAGTATACAAAGTAGTTATAGCAGACAGTCGTCGAGCAAGAGATGGAAGGTTTATTGAGAAAGTAGGATTCTTTAATCCTCTTTTACCAAAAGACAAAAAAGAAAGAGTAGGACTAGAAGCAGAAAGAATTAAATATTGGTTAGGTCAAGGTGCTCAACCAACTACTAGAGTTGCAAGAATTTTAGGTGAAAATGGTATTATAGCAATGCCTGCAAATGGCAGTAACCCAAGTAAAGCTATTCCTAAAAAAGAAAGAAAAAAAGAAGGAGACGAAGCAGCTCCAGCTCCAGCAGCAGAAGCTCCTAAAGCAGAAGCAGCTCCAGCAGCAGAAGCTCCTAAAGCAGAAGCAGCTCCAGCAGCAGAAGCTCCTAAAGCAGAAGCAGCTCCAGCAGCAGAAGCTCCTAAAGCAGAAGCAGCTCCAGCAGCAGAAGCTCCTAAAGCAGAAGCAGCTCCAGCAGCAGAAGCTCCTAAAGCAGAAGCAGCTCCAGCAGCAGAAGCTCCTAATGCAGAAGCAGCTCCAGCAGCAGAAGCTCCTAAAGCAGAAGCAGCTCCAAAGGAAGAAGTTAAATAGCTGGATTCATGTGGCAAGCTCAGATATTCACACTCTATCCTGATTTTTTTCCTGGCCCTTTAAATAAAGGGCTATATGGAAAAGCTTTAACAAATAAAATTTGGGATTTAAAAGTTGTAAATATTAGAGAGGCTGCTGAGGATAAACACAAAACAGTAGATGATACTCCTTTTGGAGGTGGATCTGGAATGTTATTGAAAGCTGACATTTTAGCAAAATCTCTTGATAAAAATAAAAAAGAAGGTGAAAGAATTTTTTATTTATCACCTAAAGGAAAAAAACTTGATCAGAAATTGGCACTAGAACTATCTAAAGAAAAATCTATTAGTTTAATTTGTGGTCATTTTGAAGGTGTTGATGAAAGATTATTATCCACAAGGAATATAGAAGAACTCAGCATAGGAGACTTTATTTTATCTGGGGGTGAAACAGCAGCATTTGTTGTGTTGGACAGTGTTCTTAGGTTGCTGCCAGGTGTCTTAGGAAATGAAAAGTCAAAGACTGATGAGAGTTTTGAGAATGGGCTTTTGGAGTATCCCCAATACACAAAACCTCAAATTTGGGAGGAAAAAAGCATTCCAGAGGTACTATTATCAGGAGATCATAACAAAATTAAAGACTGGCGTTTATCACAATCAGAGGCTATAACACGCGTCCGAAGACCAGATTTGTGGGAAAAATATAAGAAAAACTAACTTAATAAATACTAATATGAAAACAATTGAAGAAATAAACCAACATAACGTTAAAAAAATACTAACTGAGAAGAAAATTCCAGATTTTTTTCCAGGAGATATAGTAAAAGTTGGTGTTAGAATTACAGAAGGTAAAAAAGACAGAATTCAATATTTTGAAGGTGTGTGTATAGCTAGAAAAAATAGAGATTTAAATTCTTCGTTCACAGTTAGAAAAATTTCATTTGGTGAGGGTGTTGAAAGAACATTTCCACTGTATGGTACAGTTATAGATACAATTACAGTTATTCGTCACGGTAAAGTTAGAAGAGCAAAATTATATTACTTAAGAGATAGAACTGGTAAATCAGCTAGGATTGCTGAAAGGATTAGAAAAAAAATTGGTATAGAAGTTGATGTTAAACCAGAAACGGTAACTGAAGAAACTTTAGCACCAGTAGCAGTAGAAGCAGAAAAACAAGCAGAGGTTCAAGCAGAACCTGAAAAACAACCAGAAGTTCAAGTAGAACCTAAAACAGAAAAATTAGAAGAAAAAAAATAATTTTTTTTTCAATGCATTTAACTCTTTACGATAAAATTTGGAACGATCACTTAGTAGATCAGCAAGATGATGGCACAGCATTATTATTCGTTGATCGACATTTAGTACATGAAGTTACAAGTCCACAAGCTTTTGAAGGATTAAGAAACTCTAATAGAAAAGTTAGACAACCTGGTTTAACGCTAGCAGTTGCGGATCATAATGTTCCAACTACCGATAGATCTAAAGGAATAACAGATGTGGAATCTAAAATTCAAGTAGATACCCTAGAAAGTAATTGTAAAGAATTTGGCGTTCAGTATTTAGGAATGAATGACAAGAGACAAGGAATTGTTCATATCATTGGTCCAGAACAAGGTTTTACACAGCCTGGAACAGTAATTGTTTGTGGAGACAGTCACACAGCAACACATGGTGCATTTGGTGCTTTGGCATTTGGAATTGGTACTTCCGAAGTAGAACATGTCCTAGCAACACAAACATTAGTTCAAAAAAAAGCAAAGAATTTTAGAATTAATGTTAATGGAAAACTTCCAATTGGTGTTACCTCTAAAGATGTAATCTTACAAATTATAGGAAACATTGGAACTGCAGGAGGAACAGGGTCAGTTATTGAATATGCTGGTAGCCTGATTTCGTCATTAAGCGTAGAGCAACGAATGACAATTTGCAATATGACTATCGAGGGAGGAGCAAGAGCAGGATTAATTGCTCCAGATGAAAAAATATTTGAATATTTAAAAGGTAAACCGATGTCTCCAAAAAATGAAAATTGGGATAAGGCTATGAAATATTGGGAAAGTTTAAAAACTGATGATGGAGCTAAATTTGATAAAGAAATAGATTTAGTAGCAGAAGACATTTTGCCTATGATTACCTGGGGAACTTCTCCACAAGATGTAATTACTATAGATGGCAAAGTTCCAAATCCTAAAAATGAACAAGATGAAGACAAAAGGAATTCTTTAGAAAGGTCATTAAATTACATGGGCTTAAAAGCTGATACACTAGCTACAGACATTAAGATTGATAAGGTTTTTATAGGAAGTTGTACAAATGGAAGAATTGAAGATTTAAGGGAAGCTGCGAAAATATTAAAAGATAAAAAGAAAGCATCCCATGTTCATGGAATGGTTGTTCCAGGCTCAGGCTTAGTTAAAGAGCAGGCAGAGCAGGAAGGTCTAGATAAAATATTTATAGCTTCAGGTTTTGAATGGAGAGAGCCCGGTTGTTCAATGTGTCTTGCAATGAATGCAGATAAATTAAAACAAGGAGAAAGATGTGCCTCAACTTCAAACAGAAATTTTGAAGGAAGACAGGGTAGAGGTGGAAGAACACATTTAGTCAGTCCTGGAATGGCAGCTGCAGCTGCAATTTCTGGAAACTTAGATGATGTTAGAAAGTATCAAAACTAAAATGCAAAAATTTAACTTACTTACAAGTATCCCAGCATATTTACCAATAGTAAATATTGATACAGATATGATTATTCCAAAACAATTTCTTAAAACAATTAAAAGAACAGGGTTAGGAAAAAACTTATTTTTTGAAATGAGGTATGATGATAATGGAAATGAAATAAAAGATTTTATTTTAAATCAAGAACCTCACAATCAATCAAAAATATTAATTGCAGGAAAAAACTTTGGCTGTGGTTCATCAAGAGAGCATGCGCCATGGGCACTTTTAGATTTTGGAATTACATGCGTGATAAGCTCTAGTTATGCTGATATTTTTTACAGTAACTGTTTCAAAAATGGAATTTTACCAATTACTTTACCAGAAGAAAAAATAAAAGAATTATCAGAATATTCAAAAAGAAAAGAAGAAATTTCAATAGACCTAAATGAAGAAAAGATAATTTTTGGAAATAGTGAAATCAAGTTTGACATTGATCCTTTTAAGAAAAAATGTTTATTAGAAGGGCTTGATGATATTGCGCTGTCATTAGCAAAAAAAGAAAAAATTACAACTTTTGAAGAAAACTTAAAAAATAGTAAACCATGGATATTTAATGATAAAAATTAAAAAAAGAAAAATTTTACTTCTACCTGGGGATGGCATTGGACCTGAAGTTATTCAAGAAGTTAAAAAAGTTATTTTATGGTTGAATTCAAATAAATCTCTAGATTTTGAAATTGATCAAGATTTAGCTGGTGGTTGTTCTTATGACAAACATGGAACACCAATTACGGATGAAGTTTTTTACAAAGCTTTAGAAAGTGAATTTGTTATGTTGGGTGCAGTAGGTGGACCAAAATGGGATAACTTAGATTTTTCAAAAAAACCAGAAAGAGCCTTATTGAAATTAAGAAAAGAATTAAAACTATTTGCAAATTTAAGACCTGCAATTTGTTTTGAGCAATTAGTTGATGCCTCAACCCTAAAACCAGAAATTGTATCTGGATTAGACATTATGATAGTTAGAGAATTAACAGGTGGAATTTATTTTGGTGAGCCAAGAGGAATTAAGCCAATAGAAAATGGAGAAAGAAAAGGGATTAATACCCACTCATATACAACTAGTGAAATAGTTAGAGTAGCAAAAGTAGCTTTTGATCTAGCAAGAAAGAGATCAAATAAGGTTACTTCATGTGAAAAGTCGAATGTAATGGAAGCTGGACAACTTTGGAAAGAAGAAGTCCAAGAGCTACACGACAAAGAATATAAAGATGTAGAATTAAGTCATATGCTTGCTGACAATTGTGCAATGCAATTATTAAAAAACCCAAAGCAATTTGATGTGATTGTTACAGATAATTTATTTGGAGATATGCTTTCAGATCAAGCCTCAATGTTAACTGGGTCTCTAGGTTTATTGCCATCAGCTTCTTTAGGTGCAAAAAATAAAGATGGAGAAATGAGAGCTATGTACGAACCTATTCACGGTTCTGCACCAGATATTGCTGGAAAAGAAATTGCAAACCCAATAGCCTCAATTTTAAGTTTTGCAATGGCCTTAAGATACTCATTGGATTTAGATAGTGAAGCTGATGCTTTAGAAAAAGCTGTGCAAGATGTCTTAAATGATGGTCTTAGAACAAAAGATATTCTTTCTGAGGGAAAAAAAGAAGTATCAACGTCAGCTATGGGTGATGCGATAATTTCAAAATTGCAATAATTAAATAATTATTCTAAAGTTCTGGAATGCCAAATTATACTGCACCAGTAGAAGACATGATGTTTCTTTTTGATAAATTAAGAAATAATAAAAATTATAATGATCTTGAAAAATATAAAGAAGTTAACTCAGAATTAGTAAAAGATATTTTAGAAGAAGCAGCTAAGATTAATCAAAACTTAATATTACCATTAGCAAAATCAGGTGATGAAAATCCAACAGTTCTAGAGAATGGTGTGGTTAGAACACCACCTGGCTATAAAGAAGCCTATTCTAAATATATAGAAGATGGCTGGACTTCACTTTCTTGTGATCCAAAATATGGAGGACAAGGAATGCCAAAAACTGTAAGTGCTTTTTTTGACGAAATGTTATCATCTGCAAGTTTGTCATTTAAACTTTATAGCGAGTTAAGTATTGGTGCATATAATTGTATTTCTCATCATGCTACAGATGAAATAAAAGAAAAATATCTTCCAAAAATGGTTGAAGGAAAATGGAGTGGTACGATGTGCCTTACTGAACCAGTTTGTGGAACTGATTTAGGACTTTTAAAAACTAAAGCTGTTGAGCAATCTGATGGAACTTTTAAATTAAGTGGGCAGAAAATTTTCATTACTTCAGGTGATCAAGACTTAACAGAGAATATTATCCATTTAGTTATTGCAAGAGTAGCTGATTCTCCAGTGGGAACAAAAGGAATAAGTTTATTCTTAGTACCCAAGTTTGCAGTAAATGAAGATGGATCTATTGGGGCAAGAAATGGAGTTTCTACAGGATCTATAGAAAGCAAAATGGGAATTAAAGGTTCTGCTACATGTGTATTAAACTTTGATGATGCAACTGGTTATATGATTGGATTAAAGAATAGAGGCTTAAATGCAATGTTTACCATGATGAATTTAGAGAGAATTGTTGTAGGAATTCAGGGCTTAGGAATTTCTGAAATTGCCTATCAAAATTCTTTAAGTTACGCAAAAGAAAGGAAACAAGGAAAAACAAATAATACAAAATCAACTAATGGAGCAGATTTTATAATTGAACATGCTGATATTAGAAAATCTTTGCTTAATATGAAATCTATTATTGAAGGTGAAAGAGCTTTATGTTTTTGGTTATCTCAACAAACAGAAGTTAGTCTTTATCATCCAGACAAAAAAATAAAGCAGGAAGCTTCAGATCTTGTGTCGTTAATGACACCAGTGGTTAAAACGATGTTTAGTGATATGGGAATGGAAATAACAAGTGAGGCTATGCAGGTTCATGGCGGTTATGGGTACACAAAAGACCAAGGAATAGAACAACTATATAGGGATAATAGAATCACCCCAATTTATGAAGGAACAAATTCAATCCAAGCAGCAGATTTGGTTTTTAGAAAATTGGTAAATAAAAATGGTGATATAATTAATAAGTATTTAGAGCTGATCAAGAATGATTGTAGTATTGAAAATGAAAAATTAAAACCTTTCATAAAAGAATTAAAAACACACTTAGAAATTTTATCTACTTTTACTGACTGGATTAAAGAAAAAGTACAAAACTCAAAAGATGATGCAAGTGCAGCATGCAATGACTATTTAAAAGCATTGGGGTTTGTATCTATAGCACATGCGTGGATAAAAGTTTTAGAAGTAAGTTTTAAAGATTATGAACAAAACAAAGACTTTTATGAAGATAAAATACAAACTGCAAATTTTTATTTTAAAAGAGTTTTACCAAGAGCCGAAAGTCATTTTAAAACTGCTACATCAGGAAGTGATTATATAATGAATTTTAAATTCAGTTAATATGAGTCATTACAATACAAATTTAGATAAAAATGAAGCTAATTATGTTCCTCTTTCTCCTTTAACGTTTTTAGAAAGAACTAAAGATATATATCCAAATTACGAAGCCTTAATTTATGAAAGTAGGTCGTATACCTGGGGAGAGGTTTATAAAAGATGTGTTAAGTTTGCTAGCGCACTAGATAAATTGGGTGTAAAAACTGGAGATACAGTTTCTATAATGGCTTTCAATACACCGGAAATTTTTGAAGCCCATTATTCAATACCAATGGTAGGAGCGGTAATTAATGCAATCAATACAAGACTAGACCCTAATACAGTAAGTTATATTTTACAGCATAGTGATGCAAAGGTTTTAATTGTAGATAGACAATTTCATGATGTAATTGAGAAGGCTTTAAAGAATGTTAAAAATAAAATTACAATTATTGATATTGACGACCAAGACATAGATACAAGTTCTTTTAAGAAAATAGGAGAACTTGAATATGAAAGTTTTTTAAATACAGGTGATGAAAATTACGAATGGAAAAAACCAAAAGATGAATGGGAAGCGATTTCATTAAGTTATACGTCTGGAACTACTGGAAGCCCAAAAGGAGTAGTTTATCATCATAGAGGCTCATATTTGATGTCAACTGGCAGTGCCACAGCCTGGAATATGCCTAACAAACTAAATTTTTTATGTGTTGTACCGATGTTCCATTGTAATGGCTGGTGCTATCCTTGGACACTAGCAATGCTACATGCAAGAGTAATTTGTTTAAGAAACATCGATGTAAAAAAGATGTTTGAATTAATTGATAAATATAAAGTAACTCATTTCGGTGGAGCCCCAATAGTATTAAATATGATTGTTAATGCTCCAAAAGAAGATCAAAAAGCTTTAAAAAGAAAAGTAAATGTTTTAACTGCAGGTGCACCGCCTCCAAGCATCATCTTTGAAAAAATGGAAAATCTTGGCTTTGAAGTGATGCATGTTTATGGATTAACCGAAACTTATGGTCATATGTTGCAGTGTGCATGGAATGAAGATTGGAATTCTTTAGAAAAAGATAAAAAGAATGAAATCAAAGCAAGGCAAGGTGTAAGGTACCCAAACACAGAGGGTGCTATTGTAATGGATTCAGAAACAATGAAGCCAGTGCCCAAAGATGGAAAGACCATGGGTGAAATTATGATTAGAGGAAATATCGTAATGAAGGGGTACTACAAAGATAAAGAAGCAACAGATAGATCAATGGCAGGTGGATGGTTTCATTCAGGAGATTTAGCTGTGACCCATCCTGACGGATATATTAAAATTCAAGATAGATCTAAAGATATTATTATTTCTGGAGGAGAAAATATTTCTTCAATAGAAATTGAAAATGCAATTTCAAAACATCCTTCAGTTTCTTTAGCAGCTGTAGTTGCTAAGCCAGATGAAAAATGGGGAGAAACACCTTGTGCTTTTGTTGAATTAATTAAAGATAAACCAGCAACTGAAAAAGAAATAATAGATTTTTGTAGAGAAACATTGGCAGGATTCAAAATTCCTAAAAGTGTTATTTTTTGTGATTTACCAAAAACTTCAACAGGAAAAATTCAAAAATTTGAACTAAGAAAAAAGGTTAAGGAATTAAGTTGATTTTTCAGGTAGATAATAAGAATGTCTTTGTATCAGATTCAGGTCAAGGTATTGATAAAGAAAAAGTCACAATAGTTTTACTTCATGGAAGTGGTCTCTCACATATTGTTTGGTCTTTAACAGAGCAGTATTTATCAAATCAAAATTATAATATTTTAGCAATTGATTTACCCGGTCATGGAAATTCTGAGGGCGATTGTTTAAAATCGATAGAAGAAATTTCAGATTGGTTAGAAAAAGTTTTTAAAGAACTTAATGTTTCTGAATTAACAATAGTAGGTCATTCTCAAGGGTGTTTGGAAGCATTGGAATATTATTCAAGATATTCAAAAAGAGTTAAAAATCTAATATTTGTTGGTGGTTCTTATAGAATGCCTGTTAATCAAGATTTAATAGATCTTGCTGAGAGTGGAGATGATAAAGCAGTTAAATTAATGATGAAATGGAGCTATGAAAACTCTAAAAAGTTTATTGGAGGTAATCCTGTAGAAAAAATTATTAATTCTCCAAGAGATATTAGGGAGGTTTTAGCCATTGATCTTATAGCTTGTAATAATTATAAAAACGGATCTGAGGCTTTAAAATCAATCAAGTGTCCCACATTATTTATTTTTGGTGAACTAGATAAGATGGTTAACCTTGAAAAAGGCAAGAAATTTGCTGAACTTATTCCTAATTCAAAAACTTATATAATAAAAGAATGTGGACATATGATTATGTTTGAAAAAGCTTTTGAAATGAGAGAAAAGATCTCTGAATTTTTAAAAAAATGAAAAACTTTTCAATAGCAAAATCTAGAAGATTAAGAAGTACTCCTTATACCTCAAGAATAGAGAAACAAGGGGTTACAGCATACACAATTTATAATCACATGCTGTTACCTGCTGCATTTGGATCAATAGAGGATAGCTACAAACATTTAAAAGAGCACGTTCAAGTATGGGATGTTGCTGCAGAAAGACAAGTAGAAATATCAGGAAAAGACTCTGCAGAGTTAGTACAATTGATGACATGTAGAGATTTATCAAAATCTAAAATTGGGAGATGTTATTATTGTCCAATAATAGATGAAAATGGAAATTTAGTTAATGATCCAGTTGTTCTAAAGCTGGATGAAAATAGATGGTGGCTATCAATAGCAGACTCGGATGTAATCTTTTTTGCCAAAGGTTTAGCATCTGGACATAAATTTGATGTTAAAATTATAGAACCAGTGGTGGATATAATGGCAATACAGGGTCCGAAATCATTTGCATTAATGGAAAAAGTTTTTGGAAAAAAAATTACTGAACTAAAATTCTTTGGATTTGATTATTTTGATTTTGAAGGAACAAAGCATCTTATAGCAAGGTCAGGATGGTCTAAGCAAGGTGGATATGAAGTTTATGTTCAAAATACAGAGTCAGGACAAAAATTATATGACTATCTTTTTGAAGTTGGAAAAGAATTTAATGTAGGACCTGGGTGTCCAAACTTAATAGAGAGAATTGAGAGTGCGTTACTATCTTATGGAAATGATTTTGATAACAGTGATAATCCATTTGAATGTGGTTTTGATCAATATGTTAGTTTGGATAGTGATATAAATTTTTTAGGAAAAGATAAATTAAAAGAAGTTAAATCAAAAGGAGCCCAAAAGAAGTTAATGGGTATTAAAATTGATATAAAAGAAATTAGTCTCACAGGATCAAAAAATTTATATGATGAGAAAAATAATATAATTGGTGAATTAAGATCGGCTTGTTATTCACCTCATTTTCAAATGGTTATTGGAATAGCAATGATCCAGAAGTCCTACTGGGAAGTATCTCAAACCTTTAAAATTCGAATAAATGACAACACTTTTCTTGGAAAAGTTTGCGATTTACCCTTCATCTAGTATAAAAGCCTAATAACATCATGAATATAGCAATTGTAGGAGCCACAGGTAATGTTGGAAGAAAAATTCTCGAGGTTCTAGAGAGAAAAAAACTTCCTATAAAGGAACTATTTTTAGTTGCTTCACCAAGAAGTGCTGGTCAAAAAATAAATTTTAGTGGCAAAGAACATGAGGTTTTTAACCTTGAAACATTTGATTTTTCAAAAATTAAAATTACTTTCTTTGCAGCAGGTGGAAAAATTTCAGAACAATATGCTTTAAAAGCAGCAAAGCACTCAATAGTTATAGATAATTCTAGTTTTTTTAGAATGGATCCTGATGTGCCATTAATTGTTCCACAGGTAAATTCAGAAGCAATTAAGAGTATGAAAAAAAATATAATTGCTAACCCTAATTGCTCAACAGCTCAGTTAGTAATTGCTCTTAAACCGTTACATGACTTATTCAATATTGTACGAATAGTTGTTTCGACGTATCAGTCTGTTTCAGGTGGTGGCAAAGACCCTATGGATGAACTAATAGAACAAACTAAATCATCTCTAGAAAATAAACAAATTAAACCTAGAAATTTTACTAAACAAATTGCTTTTAATGCCATTCCTCACATCGATGTTTTTGCAGATGATGGTTATACTAAAGAAGAATTAAAAATGACTAATGAAACTAAAAAAATTCTTGGTGACAAAATAGAATTAACAGCAACATGTGTAAGAGTTCCAGTTATGGTTTCTCATGCGGAGTCAGTAAATATTCAATTTGAAAAATCATTTTCTTTAGAAAAAGTTAGAAACACTCTTAGTAAAGCAGAGGGCTGTAAAGTTTATGATAAAAGAGAAGATGGAGGATACAGCACTCCAATTGAAGCAGAAGGTAGAGACGAAACTTATATTTCAAGAATAAGAGAAGATAAAACTAACAAGAATTCATTAAACCTATGGATTGTTTCTGATAATTTACTTAGAGGAGCGGCATTGAATGCTGTTGAAATTGCAGAAACTTTAATTAAAAATAATCTTAATGGAAATTAATAATCCTTTATCACCACATATTCAGATCTACAGATGGCACATATCTTCTTTAGTATCTATTTCACATAGAATTACAGGAATAATAAATATAGCTGCCATAACAATAATTTGTTTTTGGATTGCATCCTTACTACTAGGTGAAAATAGTTATGAGTTTACTAAGGTATTTTTAAATTCTATTTTAGGAAAATTCATAATTTTAGGTTTAACATGGTCATTTAGTTTCCAGATATTAAGTGAAATAAGACATTTAATTATGGACCTAGGATATGGGTTTGAATTAAAAGTATCAAAGATAACAGGATTAATCGTGATCATTGGTTCATTTTTTTTAACAATTTTAATTTATTTAATTGGAAAGCAATTTATTTAGCATGAATAACGTGACTAAAAAATGGCTATTGATGAGAATAAGCTCTGTGGTGTTGATACCATTAATGACATGGTTTATTTTAAATTTAGTTTCAGTTTTCAATAAAGATTATGTTGATATTGTTAATTTTTTTTCAAATCAGCCATCTAAAATTTTAGTTTCTTTGTTGTTAGTTTTTGCCTATTTTTTTTCAGCTTTAAGTATTAGTGAGGTATTTGAAGACTATATACAGGATGAAAAAATCAAAAATGTCGCAAACAAAGCACTCAATATTTTTGCTATACTAGTTCCATTAATCACAATAATTATAATATTTAATTTAAACTAATGAGTTCATATAAAATAATAGACCATGAATATGATGTTATCGTACTTGGTGCGGGTGGCTCAGGCTTAAGAGCTGCTGTTGGTTTAAGTGAAGCTGGTTTAAAGACAGCCTGTATTTCAAAAGTATTTCCAACAAGAAGTCATACCTCTGCTGCTCAAGGAGGAATTTCTGCATCTTTAGGGAATATGGGTGAAGATGATTGGCGTTGGCATATGTATGATACTGTCAAAGGGGCTGACTGGTTAGGTGACCAAGATAGTATTGAGTATCTTTGTAAAGAAGCTCCAGCAGCTGTTATAGAATTAGAAAAATATGGAGTTCCATTTAGTAGAACTGATGATGGTAAAATTTACCAAAGACCTTTTGGTGGAATGACAAAAAATTATGGTAATGGAATTGTTCAAAGAACATGCGCAGCCGCAGATAGAACTGGACATGCAATACTTCATACCCTTTATGGACAAGCTTTAAAACATAACACTGAATTTTTTATTGAATACTTTGCTCTAGATTTATTAATGAAAGATGGTGAATGCAAAGGTCTTATTGCTTGGAATTTAAATGATGGAACAATTCACAGATTTAGAGCTCATAGTACAATAATTGCAACAGGTGGTTATGGAAAAGCTTATTATTCTGCAACTTCAGCACACACTTGTACTGGAGATGGAAATGCAATGGTTTTAAGAGCAGGTTTACCATTACAAGATATGGAATTTGTACAATTTCACCCAACAGGAATTTATGGACATGGAACTTTAATTTCTGAAGGTGTTAGAGGAGAAGGTGGCTATTTAGTTAATTCAAAAGGTGAAAGATTTATGGAGCGTTATGCACCAAAAGCTAAAGACTTAGCATCTAGAGATGTAGTAAGTAGATCAATGTCAATTGAGATTAATGAAGGAAGAGGTGTGGGTAAAGAACAGGATCATGTTCACTTACACTTAAGTCATTTAGACAAAAGTATTATTGAAAGTAGACTTCCAGGAATAACGGAAGCAGCAAGATTATTTGCAAATGTTGATGTAACTAAAGAGCCAATACCAGTAGTGCCCACTGTTCATTACAATATGGGAGGTATCCCAACAAACTATAAAGCTGAAGTATTAACAGGCAATGATTCTGAAACAGTTCCAGGATTAATGGCAATTGGTGAGGCTGCCTGTGTTTCTGTTCATGGAGCAAATAGATTGGGGTCTAATTCTTTAATTGACCTAGTTGTATTTGGAAGAGCCGCAGCTAGAAGAGCTGCAGAACTTGTAAAACCAGGAACTCCACACGAGGATATAGGAGAGACTGAAACAGAAAAATGCTTAGAAAGATTTGATAAATTAAGAAACTCTAATGGTGAAAACAGTACTGCAGAACTTAGACTTTCAATGCAAAAAACTATGCAATCAAAGTGTGCTGTTTTTAGAACAGAAAAAACACTTAAAGAGGGTGTTGATGATATTAGAAAAGCATACGATGGAATGGAATCAATTTCTGTAAAAGATAAGTCACTTGTTTTTAACACCGATTTAGTGGAAACATTGGAGTTTGATAATTTGATAAGACAAGCAATTACAACAGTGGATTCTGCTTATAATAGACAAGAGAGCAGAGGTGCACATGCAAGAGAAGATTTCCCAAAAAGAGATGATGAAAAATTTATGCAACACACTATTGCTTGGTGCAATGGAAAAGATTCAAAAATTGGTTATAGACCAGTTACTACATCAACTTTAACAAATGAAGTTCAATACTTTCCACCACAGGAAAGAGTTTACTAGTGGTTCAAATAAATTTACCTAAAAATTCAGAAGTTCAAAAAGGTAACTATTATCAAGATAAAACTGGATCAAAAAATATCAGAAAAGTAAATGTTTATAGATGGGATCCCTCAAATGGAGAAAACCCAAGAGTGGATACTTATGAAGTTGATATGGATAACTGCCCTTCAAAAGTATTGGATATTTTAAATAAGATTAAAAACGAAATTGACCCATCATTGGCTTATCGTAGATCTTGTGCACATGGCGTTTGTGGATCTTGTGCAATGAATATGGATGGGAAAAATGGTTTAGCATGCACAAAACCTCATTCAGAAATTGAAGGAGATATAAATATTTATCCACTACCTCACCTAAAAGTTAAAAAAGATTTAATTGGGGACTTAAGTGGATTGTACAAACAATATGAATCAATTGAGCCTTGGTTGAAAACAAATACAAAAGTTGAAACTACAGAAATTATTCAATCTCAAAAAGATAGAAAAAAATTAGATGGTGCATACGAATGTATCATGTGTGCATGTTGCTCCACTTCTTGTCCAAGCTATTGGTGGAATGAGGATAAATTTTTAGGTCCTGCAGTTTTGCTTCAAGCTTATAGGTGGATAGTAGATAGTAGAGATGATGAAAGAAAAGAGAGATTAAAAAAAGTAGCTGATGAACTTAAGTTGTATAGATGTCATACTATTATGAATTGCACCAATGCTTGTCCTAAGGGATTAAATCCAGCAAAAGCCATAGCTGAATTGAAAAAAATGCTTGCAACAAGCTAATTACCCCTTTAAATAACACCATTCATGAATTTATTAGAACATTTTGTTGGTGGAAAGCTAATTTCAGGCTCATCTGACAGAAAAAGCAAAATTTTCAATCCTGCAACGGGTGAACAAGAATCCGAAGTAAGGTTAGCTAGCAAAACTGACCTTGATCAAGCTGTAGAAGTAGCAAAAAAAGCTTTTGAAACTTGGTCACAGAAACCTCCCCTTCAAAGAGCAAGAGTGATGTTCAAATTTAAAGAGTTAATAGAAAAAAATACTGATGAACTTACAAAATTAATAGTTTCAGAACATGGTAAAGTTTATGAAGATGCCAAAGGTTCTTTAACAAGAGGACTAGAAGTAGTTGAGTTTGCATGTGGAATTCCACATTTACTTAAAGGAGAATTTTCAGAAAATGTAGGAACTAATGTGGATAGCTGGTCAATGCGTCAACCACTCGGAGTAGTTGCTGGTATTACACCTTTTAATTTTCCAGCAATGGTACCGATGTGGATGTTTCCTATTGCTATAGCTTGTGGTAATACATTTATTTTAAAACCATCAGAAAAAGATCCATCTTGTCCACTAAGACTTGCAGAACTACTAACAGAAGCTGGATTACCAGATGGTGTTTTTAATGTTGTTAATGGAGATAAAGAGTCTGTTGATGCAATCTTAACAAACAAAGATGTCAAAGCTGTAAGCTTTGTAGGTTCAACACCAATTGCTAAATATATCTATGAAAATTCTGCAAAAAATGAAAAAAGAGTTCAAGCTTTAGGTGGTGCAAAAAATCATTTAGTTGTAATGCCTGACTGTGACCTTGATGGCGCAGTAAATGGATTAATGGGTGCTGCATATGGGTCAGCAGGAGAAAGATGTATGGCACAATCAGTAGCAGTAGCTGTAGGTGATATAGGAGATGAGTTAGTTGCTCGTTTATCAAAAAAAGCTGAAGCATTGAAGGTAGGGCCTGGTATGGACAAAACATCTGAGATGGGTCCACTAGTTACTAAAGAACATTTAGAAAAAGTAAAAAGTTACGTTGATCTTGGAGTTGAAGAAGGTGCTAAATTAATTGTTGATGGAAGAAATATAAAACTTCAAGGATATGAAAATGGTTTCTTTATAGGTGGCTGTTTATTTGATCATGTTAAAAAAGATATGAGAATTTATAAAGAAGAAATATTTGGACCTGTTTTATCAGTCATAAGAGTTAAAACTTTTGAAGAAGCAACAAAACTAATTAATGATCATGAGTATGGTAATGGAGTAAGCATTTATACAAGAGATGGTGATTCAGCTAGAACATTTGCTAGTAAAATTCAAGTCGGTATGGTTGGAATTAATGTTCCAATACCTGTGCCAATGGCCTTTCATAGTTTTGGTGGATGGAAAAGATCATTATTTGGAGACAGTGCAATGCATGGTGCTGAAGGAATTAAATTTTATACAAAACTTAAAACAGTAACATCAAGATGGCCCTCTGGAATAAGATCTAATCCAGAATTTATCATGCCAACAATGAAATAAGGAAAAAATGAAAAAAATATCTTTAATAGGAGCAGGTCAAATTGGGGGCACTTTAGCTCACTTAATTGGAACTAAAGAAGTTGCTAATGAAGTTGTATTGTTTGACGTTGCAAGTGGCATAGCTAAAGGTAAAGCTTTAGATATTGCTCAATCTTCTTCTGTTGATGGCTTTAATGTAAAATTTTCAGGAACAGACAACTATGAAGATATAAAAGATTCTGATGTAATAATAATCACTGCAGGCATTCCAAGAAAACCAGGAATGAGTAGGGATGATTTATTAGGTATTAATTTAAAAATTATTAAACAAGTAGCAGAAGGTGTTAAAAAAAATGCACCTAATGCATTTGTTATATGTATCACTAATCCGTTAGACGTTATGGTGATGGCCTTTCAAAAATTTTCAGGGTTACCAGCAAATAAAGTAGTTGGAATGGCAGGAATTTTAGATAGCTCGAGATTTAAATTGTTTTTATCTTTAGAGTTGAATGTTCCTGTAAAAGAAATTGAAGCAATGGTTATGGGAGGTCATGGAGATACAATGGTTCCTTTACCAAGATTCACAAAAGTTTTAGGTAAGCCATTACTAGACTTAGTTAAAGAAGGAAAAATATCTCCAGAAAGATTAGAAGAAATTAACCAAAGAACTAGAGATGGAGGAGCTGAGATTGTTAAATATTTAGAAAAAGGTTCTGCATTTTATGCACCAGCAGCTTCGGGAGTGCAAATGGCAGAAGCATATTTAAAAGATGAAAAAAAATTACTTCCATGTGCAGTTCATTTAAATGGAGAATATGGAGTTAGTGATGTTTATGCTGGTGTACCAGTAATAATTGGTAAAGCTGGTGTTGAAAAAATAGAGCAAATTGACTTGGATGAAAAAGAAAAAAAAGAATTTATGCACTCGATAGATGCTGTGAAAGCATTATGGGAAGCTGCATCAAAAATAGACCCAGACCTATCTAAATAAATCATGAACATTCATGAACACCAAGCAAAAAAAATCCTAAAAGAATATGGAGCAGTTGTGCCTGAAGGTGTTTTTGGTTTCACAGTTGATGAGTTGCTTGAAAAAGCAAAATCATTAAAAACAGAAAAGTTTGTATTGAAAGCACAAATCCATGCTGGTGGAAGAGGTAAAGCAGGAGGTGTAAAAATTTTAGATACTATTGAAGAGCTAGGTGTTGCAGCAAAAGAATTATTGGGAAAAACACTTGTAACACATCAAACTGGCCCCGAAGGTAGAGAAGTAAAAAGATTATATGTGGAAGTATCTTCCAACATAGATAAAGAATTTTATCTATCGTGCTTAATTGATAGAGCAAGTTCAAAAATTGTATTTATTTCTAGTGATCAAGGTGGAATGGATATTGAAGAGGTTGCAGATAAAACGCCTGAAAAAATTATAACAACAAAAGTAGATATTGTTAATGAAATCTCAGATGCTGATTGTGAGAAAATAATTAAAATTTATAGTTTAACTGATGATGCTAAAAAGCAAGCAATAGCACTAATTAAATCAGTATATAATATGTTTTTAGGCACGGATGCTAATATGGTTGAGGTTAACCCACTAATATTAACTAAAGAAAAAAATATAATCTGCTTAGACGCAAAGGTTAATTTTGATTCTAACGCGCTATTTAGACATCCTGAAATTATAGAGTTAAGAGATTTAAATGAAGAAGATCCAGCAGAAATAGAAGCGAGCAAACATGATCTTGCTTATATAAAATTAGATGGAAGTATTGGTTGTATGGTTAATGGAGCAGGTTTAGCAATGGCAACAATGGATATAATTAAATTATATGGTGAAGAGCCAGCAAATTTTCTAGATGTTGGTGGTGGAGCTTCAAAAGAAAAAGTTTCTGCTGCGTTAAAAATAATTCTTTCAGATAAAAACGTTAAAGGCATATTAATAAACATTTTTGGTGGAATAATGAGATGTGATGTCCTTGCTCAAGGTGTTGTTGATGCTGCTAAAGAGATAAATATAAGCGTTCCATTAGTAGTTAGACTTGCAGGAACAAACTTTAAAGAAGGAAAAGAAATTTTAGATAATTCAGGATTAAAATTAATTTCAGCAGAAAATTTAGATGATGCTGCAAAAAAAATAGTAGAGGCTATAAAATAGAATGTCAGTTTTAATTAATAAAAATACAAAAGTTATATGTCAAGGTTTTACAGGTGCACATGGTACTTTTCATTCTGAACAAGCATTAAAATATGGAACAAATCTTGTAGGTGGAGTTACTCCCAAAAAAGGAGGACAAAAACATCTTGAACGTCCAGTATTTAATACTGTAGCTGAAGCTAAAAAAGAAGTTGGTGCAGATGCAACTATGATTTATGTGCCAGCAAAATTTGCAGCAGCAGCCATAATAGAAGCTATTGATGCATCTATTGAGCTTATAGTTTGTATTACTGAAGGTATACCAATTCAAGATATGCTTCGTGTCAAACAAAAATTAAATAATTCAAAAAGCAGATTGATAGGACCTAACTGTCCAGGAATAATTACTCCTGATGAATGTAAAATTGGAATTATGCCTGGAAATATTCACAAGAAAGGTTCTGTGGGAATTGTTTCAAGATCTGGAACTTTAACTTATGAAGCGGTTGCACAAACAACTGAAAACGGATTAGGACAATCTACTTGTATAGGTATTGGTGGAGATCCAATAAATGGAACAAACTTTATTGATTGTTTGGATTTATTTTTAAATGATGATGAGACGGAATCTATTCTTATGATAGGAGAAATTGGTGGTTCTGCAGAAGAAGAAGCAGCTGAATTTGTTAAAAACCACAAAATAAAAAAGCCAATGGTTGGATTTGTAGCTGGAATAACAGCACCCCCCGGAAGAACTATGGGGCACGCAGGAGCTATTATCTCAGGTGGTAAGGGTGGAGCAGAGGATAAGATTAAAAAAATGGAAGAATGTGGGATTACAATTGCAAAATCGCCATCTGAACTAGGCAAAACATTATTTAATAAATTATCTAATTGAAAATTATTTATCTGATATTATATCAATAAAATAGATGTCATCATCAAAAAATCTCGAATTCGAGAAAACGTCATTTCTTAGTAAATCAAATAGTGCATTTATAGAACAAATGTATTTAAGATTTATCAATAAAGACAAAGATCTCCCTGAAAGTTGGCAGCATTACTTTGAGGGTATAGGTGAAGATCTAAGTGTGATTGCCAAGGAAATTAATGGACCATCATGGAGTATAAAACAAAAAATTGATATTGATGAAATTGAAAAAAGAATCGAAGAAGATGAAAAAAAACTTTCTAATGGAAGTAATGATGCAAAAGTTAATTCAAAAGATTCAATCAAAAGTAATCTTAACTCAATTAGAGCTGTTGCATTAATTAGGGCCTATAGACAAAGGGGACATTTATTAGCAAAGCTTGACCCACTTGGAATGATGAAAACAGAGTATTTGGATGAATTACATCCTGAATATTATGGGTTCAAAAAAGAAGATTATAAGGAAAAAATTTATTTAGATGGTGTAATAGATAAAGAGCATTCTACTGTAAAAGAAATATTAAGTTTTTTAAACAAAACTTATTGTGGGCCAATTGGTTATGAATATATGCATATATCAAACCCAACTGAAAGAAAATGGCTTAGAGATAGAATTGAGCAGGATGAGAACTTTCTTCAATTTACAAAGAATGGTAAAGAAGCTATTTTAAACAAACTTATTCAAGCTGAGGGATTTGAAAAATTTTTACATACAAAATATGTTGGTACAAAAAGATTTGGATTGGATGGAGGAGAAAGCTTAATCCCTGCTTTAGAACAAATTATTAAAATTGCTGGTCAATCAGAAGCTAAAGAAGTTAAAATTGGAATGTCTCACAGAGGTAGGCTCAACGTGCTAGCAAACGTTTTACAAAAATCATACAAAAGAATATTCAATGAATTTGCGGGAGACGTTCAAACAACAGGAGAAGAAGGAGCGGGAGACGTAAAATACCATTTAGGAGCATCGTCGGATAGAAAATTTGATGGAAATTCTATACATGTTGGTCTTACAGATAACCCCTCGCACTTAGAGGCAGTTAATCCTGTTGTATTAGGACAGACAAGAGGAAAACAATTTTTTCATGAAGACAAAGAAAGAAATAAAGTTTTACCTATTTTAATACATGGTGATGCAGCATTTGCAGGCCAAGGTGTTGTGGCTGAATGTTTTGCAATGTCTGGCTTACCTGGCCATAATACAGGTGGAACAATTCATTTTATTGTTAATAATCAAATAGGTTTTACTACAAGCCCAAGGTTTGCAAGATCATCACCATATCCATCAGATGTTGCAAAAATGGTAGATGCCCCAATACTTCACGTAAATGGTGATGACCCAGAAGCAGTTGTTTATGCGACAAGAATTGCAACAGAATTTAGATTAAAATTTAACAGAGACGTTGTTGTTGATATAATCTGCTACAGAAGGTTTGGTCATAATGAAGGAGATGAACCTTCATTTACTCAACCATTAATGTATAAAAAAATTAGATCACACCCTACACCAGTAGAAGTATATGGAAGCAAATTAGTAAATGAAAATACACTTTCAGAGGATGAACTTAAAAGGTTTAAAACTGAGTTTAAAAGCTTACTAGATGATCAATACAAAAATGCAAAAGATTATAAACCAAAAATTGAATGGTATGAGGGAAGTTGGTCAAGATATAAACCAGAAAAAGGAAAGGATAAAAGAGGTGTAAGTGGTTTTGACCAGAAAAAACTTTTAGAAATTTCAGAAAAGATTAATTCAACACCAGAGGAATTAAATTTACACAAAACTATAATTAAAATTTTAAATACTAGAAGAGCATCAGTATCAGATGGCAAAGGTATAGATTGGTCAACAGCTGAAGCTTTGGCATTTGGCTCATTATTAGAAGAAGGTTATCCAGTAAGATTGGTTGGACAAGATTCAGGAAGAGGAACGTTTAGTCAAAGACACTCAGTTCTAAGAAATCAAGAAGATAACTCTAGATATGTTCCTCTAAATAATATTTCAAAAGTTCAAAAACGATATGAAATAGTAGATAGTTTTTTATCAGAATTAGCAGTTTTAGGTTTTGAATATGGTTATAGTTTAGTTCAGCCAAACACTCTAACAATGTGGGAAGCACAATTTGGTGATTTTGCAAATGGCGCACAAGTAGTAATAGATCAATTTATAGCATCAGGAGAGAGAAAATGGACAAGGGCATCTGGGTTAGTAATGCTTCTACCTCATGGTTATGAAGGCCAAGGACCAGAACACTCTTCAGCAAGACTAGAAAGGTTTTTACAACTATGTGCTAATGATAATATGCAGATAGTAAATTGTACAACACCTGCAAACTACTTTCATGCTTTAAGACGTCAAATGCATAGAGAATTTAGAAAGCCACTAATAATAATGACTCCAAAATCTTTATTAAGAAACAGACACTGTGTTTCAAATATAGAAGACTTTGATAAAGATACATTTTTCCACAGAATTTTATGGGATCATGCACTAGATGAAGAAAATGGATTTATAAAATTAAAAGAAAGCTCAAAAATTAAAAAAGTAATTCTATGTTCAGGAAAAGTTTATTTTGATCTGCTAGATGCCAGAGAGAAATTAAAAAAGGATGATGTAGTGTTGTACAGAGTTGAACAACTTTATCCTTTTCCAGTTAAAAGTTTAGTTAAAGAAATCAAAAAGTATGCAAAAAATGCTAAATTTTATTGGTGCCAGGAAGAACCAAAAAATATGGGAGCATGGTTTTCTGTAAGGGATTATATACAATGGACATTAGAAACTATTAACGCTAATAATAAGGAAATTTCTTATATAGGAAGAAGTCCAGACGCATCTCCTGCAACAGGGTTTGCAAAAAGGCATATTTCACAACAACAAGAAATTATTAACAAGGTTTTTGAATAAAAATGAGTGAAAAAATTTTAGTACCAGTTCTAGGAGAAAGCATTACTGAGGCGACAGTCGCTAAGTGGCTTAAGCAAGAGGGTGATACAGTTCAAGCAGATGAGGCAATTGTAGAATTAGAAACTGATAAAGTTAATTTAGAAGTTCCATCTCCCATAGATGGAGTTTTATCTGAAATATCTTCAAAAGATGGTGAAACTGTAGAAGTAGGTGCTCTTCTTGGTACGATAAGTCAAAATGGAACTCAACCATCTGAAAAAAAAATAATTACAAAAATCGAACCTAAAAAAACTGAAAATAATGTAGTTAATTTAGAAATTAAAAAAGAAGTTCCTAAAGTTTTTAAAGAACCTGAGGAGGAAGAACCTTTAATATTAACCAATGAGGTTAAAGAGGAGAAAACTGATTCTTCAAATAAAAATAATGAAATACTTTCACCAGCTGTAAGAAAAATGGTAGTTGAAAATAAAATTGATTTAAAAAAAGTTAGTGGCTCTGGTAAAGAGGGTAGAATTCTTAAAGGTGACCTAATTAGCATGATGGGAGAGAACCCACAACCATCAGAAAGAAAAATTAAATATGGTCAAGAAGAGAGAATTAAAATGTCTAGGCTTAGACAGACAATTGCAAAAAGATTAAAACAAGCACAAGAAAATGCAGCATTATTAACAACTTTTAATGAAGTTGATATGACTGGTATAATGGAAATGAGAAAAGAGAACCAGGAAGACTTCCAAAGCAGGTATGGAATTAAATTAGGGTTTATGTCATTTTTTGTAAAAGCATGTGTTGCAGCACTAAAAATGTACCCATCAGTTAATGCTGAAATTGATGGAGACGAAATTATTTATAAAAATTATTATAATATGAGTTTTGCAGTAGGAACTGAAAAGGGATTAGTAGTACCAGTATTAAGAGATGCGGATCAATTATCATTTGCTGATATCGAAAAAAATATTAAAACTATTTCTGAAAAAGCTAGAGATGGAAAAATAACCATAGAAGACCTTCAAGGTGGAACCTTTACAATTAGTAATGGTGGAGTTTATGGCTCAATGTTATCTACTCCAATATTAAATTTACCTCAATCTGGTGTGTTAGGTATGCACAATATAGTTGAGAGACCAATGGTAGTTGATGGTGAGATTAAAATTAGACCTATTATGTATCTTGCCTTGTCTTATGATCACAGAATTATAGATGGAAAAGAGTCAGTATCGTTCTTAAAAATGGTTAAAGAAAACTTAGAGGATCCAAGAAGGTTATTTTTAAATATTTAAATGTCAGATAAATTTCAAGCAGTTGTAATAGGTGGTGGTCCGGGAGGTTATGTCTGCGCAATAAGATTGGCACAATTGGGACTTAAAACAGCATGCATAGAGTCAAGAGGTTCATTAGGTGGAACTTGTTTAAATGTTGGGTGCATACCTTCTAAAAATTTATTAAATATTTCTGAAAATTATCATAAGGCACAAAATTTTTCTAAACTTGGCATAGAAGTGGGTGAGGTAAAACTTAATCTTCAAAAAATGATGCAAAATAAGGATAAAGCAGTAACAATATTAACTAAAGGTGTAGAATTTTTATTTAAGAAAAATAAAGTCACTTATTTTAAGGGCACTGGAAGCTTTAAATCTGCAAATAAAATCTCAATATTAGATGATCAAAAAAAAGAAACTATAATTGAAGCAGATAAAACGGTAATTAGTACAGGATCTGTACCAGTAGAATTGCCAGGAATGGAATTTGATGAAAAAATAATTGTATCTTCAACAGGTGCATTAACTCTGCAATCGGTTCCAAAAAAAATGGTTGTAGTTGGTGGAGGTTATATAGGATTAGAGATGGGATCTGTCTGGTCTAGATTAGGTGCTGAAGTTCATGTGGTAGAATTTCTTGATCATATTACGCCAGGAATGGATAGAGAAATATCCTCAGAATTTATGAAAATTTTAAAGAAACAAGGAATTAACTTCCACATGCAAACTAAAGTAGAGGGAATTACTAAAAACACCAATGGAGCTAGTGTTTCAACATCTAACAAAGATGGAAAAAAAATAAATTTTGACTGTGATGTTGTTCTTATATCTGTTGGCAGAAAACCTAACACTAACAATTTAAATTTAGAAGCAATTGGTGTTGAATTGGATGAAAAGAAAAGAATTATAACAAATAAAAGATTTCAAACAAATGTAAGTAATGTTTATGCAATTGGTGATGTAATAGATGGACCAATGTTAGCGCACAAAGCTGAAGATGAAGGTATTGCAGTTGCAGAAAATATAGCGGGACAATCAGGGCATGTAAATTATGATATTATTCCAGGTGTCGTTTATACAACTCCAGAAGTTGCTTCAGTTGGAAAAACTGAAGAGCAATTAAAAGAAGCAAATATAAAATACAAAATTGGTAAATTTTCGTTTATGGCAAACTCAAGAGCTAAAGCAATTGATGAAGCAGAAGGTTTTGTTAAAATTTTAGCTGATGAAAAAACAGATAAAGTTTTAGGAGCACATATTATTGGACCTCATGCAGGTGAATTAATTGGTGAAATTGGAGTTGCAATGGAGTTTGGTGCAAGTGCTGAAGATATTGCAAGAACGTGTCATGCACATCCAACATTTTCAGAAGCTGTAAAAGAAGCAGCTTTATCAGTAGATAAAAGAGCAATACACTCTTAGAACTCCCATATTATCCTATAAAATCCTAATACCCTTTAGTACCAATGATAATAATCGATTATCAAAAAATACTTAAATTTTTGTAATCGTTGGTATTCCACATTTATTAAAACATTATTTTTATAATTCTTGTTCTTTTCTTGGTTCATTCTTGGTTCAGGTATGTATTGCTGTTGTCACTCTAGGGTGTATTTTATCAATAACAATTATTAGTGTTAAATTTTGACACCTTTAAAATATTGATAATCGTTACTGTGTAGTGATAATTTATCTTTATGAAGTATTCAAAAATATACCTAACAATTTCTCTAGTTTGGATAATAGTTGTGGGTTATTTAGTTTGGGCCAATGGTTTATACGCAAGAGGTGACAAAAGTTTTAGATTAGATGAATGGATCTGGTTTGGTATCATTCCAGCATTAGCCCCATATTTATTTGTATTTATTTGGAAACCTGAAGCAATTAAAAATATATTTAAATCTTGATTGTTTTTAATTTAATTTTAGTTTTTTTTATTGGAATTTGTTTAGGAAGTTTTGCCAGCGTTTGTATTTTCCGATTACCAAGAAATAAACAAACGATAACTGGACGATCCATTTGCCCTAAATGTAAAAAAAAAATACAATGGTTTGATAATATACCATTAATTTCTTATCTATTATTAAGTGGTAAATGTAGAAAGTGTCATAAAAGTATTTCATTAAAATATTTTATAGTAGAGAGTATTTGTGGTGCTGGTTTTGTATTAATTTTTTTTAGTTATAGCAATTATACTTCAATTGTTTTTTTGAGCTTATTATTTATATTATACTTAATTATATTTTTTATTGATTTAGAACATTTCATTATTCCAGATAGCTTAAGCTTTAGTCTTATGTTTTTAGCAATATCTAAAAACTTTTTACCCAATATTAATGCAAGTTTTATTTATGATATTAATCAATCAATTATTGGAGGTATGATCGGTTACCTTTCTATTTGGACTATTATTTATATTTATAAAGTAATAAAAAAAATTGAAGGCATGGGCTTAGGGGATGCTAAATTGATGGCAGGTATAGGCCTATTATTTGGTTGGCAAGCTGTACCTTTTGTGCTTTTTGCTGCTTCAATACTGGGATTGCTTTATGTTACACCTTCTTTGATTAATAAAAAAATAAACCTTAAATCTCAAATACCTTTTGGGCCACACATTATTTTAGCTAGTCTTATGTATTTTTTATATGGGGATTTATTATATGCTAACTTATTAAAAATTTAATTATTATAAAATAATTATATGATTATATTTTTTGGATCAAGTGTATTAAAATGTTTTGACAGCCAAGACTGTATATTTTTTAAAGATCCTTCTTCTAATTTGTAAATCTTCACTCTGTTGTCTGTAAAACTGATTGTTTTAATAAAAAAATTTTTTCTAACGCCTTCGTTTAAAATAGTTTGGATAGTGGTTCTCTTGCCTAATTTTTTTGGAATTTTTTCACAAAGATATTCAAAACTAACCCAATGCAAATTATCAAAACTAGATAAAGCTATTTCAAGAGTTATTACCGCATGAAGTCGTGAAGTATACGCGAAACCAGTAATATTTTCGTATTGATGAAAATCATAAAATTCAGCTAAATATTTTTCAGATAAATGTTTAAAATTTTCAGGCATAAAATTTATTAAATATAGACATTATTGCAAAATCGTACCTTAATTTAGTACCTTAAAAAAGTATCAAATTTTGGTAGTTTTATTGATTTATTTAGAGAATAGGATGTCTATTGTGATAGATAAAATAGTAAGTCTTGCGAAAGAACAAAAGAGTATTTCAGATTTTCATTTAAGAGGAGGTTCAGACATATCTTATAGGATGATGGGAGATATTGTAATTGAGCCTGATAGTAAAATTACAGACAAAGACTTAACAGATCTTTTAAAAAATAATTGTGAAGAAGATGAAATTAAAAAATTTGAAACTAAAAATGAATTAGATACTGCGGTTATCTTAGGAGACCTAAGATTTAGAGCTAATTTTTATAAAACTTTAAATGGGCATGCTGCCGTATTAAGAAGAGTTGAGACTAAAATTCCATTAATGGAAGATCTAAACCTTCCTCAAATATTATTTAGTTTACTAGATGCTCATAAAGGTTTGGTGTTAGTTACAGGACCAACG
Source organism: Candidatus Pelagibacter sp. Uisw_101 (assembly GCF_047727615.1). Lineage (GTDB taxonomy): Bacteria > Pseudomonadota > Alphaproteobacteria > Pelagibacterales > Pelagibacteraceae > Pelagibacter. The sequence goes on along the minus strand of NZ_CP159821.1, from coordinate 1,285,841 downwards.
GGTTCAGGAAAATCGACAACACTTGCGGCAATCATTAATCAAATCAACGAGTCTAGACCATCAAATATTATAACTATTGAAGACCCGGTAGAATTTATTCATAAAGACAAAAAGAGTATCGTCTCACAAAGAGAAGTTGGAAAGCAAACTGAAAGTTTTACTCATGCATTGAAAGCTGCCTTAAGAGAAGATCCAGATGTTATTCTTGTGGGTGAGTTAAGAGATCTTGAAACTATTGGTATGGCTTTAACTGCAGCTGAGACAGGTCATTTAGTTTTTGGTACTTTACATACAAGTGGAGCACCTAATACTGTAAATAGAATAATTGATGTTTTTCCTCCAGAACAACAAGGACAAATAAGAGCACAACTAGCAGAATCGTTAAACATGGTTGTCACCCAAAAGTTATTTAAGAAAAAAGATGGAACGGGAAGAGTAGGTGCGTTTGAAGTTATGGTTTGTAATGCTCCTATCAAGAATTTAATCCGTGAAGCAAAAATTCATCAAATTCCAAGTGTTATGCAAACAGGCCAACGAGAAGGTATGATGACCATGGACAAATCAATTGAAGATTTAGTTGGCAGAGGAGTTATTTCAAGTGCCGAAAAAAATAGTTAAGGGTTTTACTTTAATAGAGCTTTTAGTAGTTGTTGCAATCATTGGCATTCTCTCATCCATTGGTGTTGTTGCTTATAATAAATATACATCAAGTGCAAAAATTGTGGCAACAAAAAAACAACATCAGGTAGTTGTAGATTTTATAAAGTCAAGTTATGGAATTTGTGCTCTAGGTAACAATTATATTGTTATGAAAACTTGTCAAACCTCATCTTGGTTTTGTAAAGGTCTTAAGGTTGGAAATAATAGTAATCCTAATGAAGTAAATAGACCATGCAAAAGTAGTTCTGGAAGCGCAAGTAATTCTTCATACCATTTTACGTTCCATTTTAATTATAATGGCATGAAAAACCCATATGACTTAGAAGGCCCAACTGGAATAAGTATGGGTGGTGATATGAAAGATCAATGTTGTTTAATGCAAAGTTGGGATCCAAGACCACTTGGAAGGACTCATATTTGGCAAACTTATCCAGAGTCAGCAATTAAAGTTAAAACAAATATTGGAGATCCAAAAGGTAAGAATAAATACCTTTATACTGAAATTGAATGGCCTTATGGAGGATTTAGATAATGAAAAAAAAGGGTTTCACGATAATTGAACTTTTGGTTGTTCTTGTTGTTATTGGAATATTTTCTACATTTGCTTACCCTAATATTACAAGTTGGATTACTGATAGGGAAGTTAGAGGTGAAACCTATAAGTTTGTTGCAGAGATAGAAAAAATGAAATCGAAGGCTACTAATGGTGAGTATGCTTTAGCAATGATTCATTTTACAGATTACAATAATGGTCCAGTTAATACTGCTTTTATGAAAAAGTATTATATGACACGAGATGATTTTTCTCAAAATTATCCTATATCAAATATGGCTTCTGGCTCTAATAGTTATTGGTACTGTAATCACGATCCAAGAAATCAGCGATATCAATCCGCTAGCACATATACTAGCGAAGGAATACGCCATTGGCCAAATATACACATGTGCATTTCAAAAGATGGAACAAAAAGAGGAGTATTAAATCAAAAAAATCCTGACACCGGTAAACGAAATTCTTTAAGCAGGGTTATTTTTTGTTCAGTTAATAACACAACAACATCAGGTGGCTCAAATAGATGTAATGACTCAAATAAAAATGACCACAGATATATGGTGACCTGGGATGTCTTTACCAATTTGAAAGTTTACAGGTTTAATATGAAAAAAAATCAATGGTGTATTAATAAAACATGTCGTTCTATGAGTGAGTTTAATTGATGTTAAAATCGAAAAGAATCAAAGGTATTTCGTTAATTGAGTCGTTAGTGTGCGTAGTAATAATTGGAATTGGGTTTATTGCAGTATTACAACTTTCTGCTTTTTCAATCGGGTCTATGGATCGTGCAATGGAAAAAAATAAGCTTAATTATTTATCTGAGATGGTTATGGAGGATATGATTGGTGATCCAGATAACATATCTAATTATGGAAGTTTTAATGAAACTTGTAGTTATTCAAATAAGGGAGGAAGCAACCTTTATGATAAACAAAAAGATAAATGGAGAAATAAACTTCAAGAAAAAGATTATATAAAGATTTCCAATAAATATAAAAGACCTCCTTGTTATGCTGGTGACAGCAAAAAAACCTTTGTTGGAAATAATAACACCTCAGGAAGAGTTAATTTTTTAACAGGTAAAGGAAAGAGAAAAAAATACTTAGGAGTAGTGGTTAAATGACAAATAAGGATACTGGTTTTTCATTAGTGGAGATTATGGTTGGAATAGTAATTGGAGTAATTGCTATTGCTGCAGCATTTTCTTCTTATAATTATTTTAACAAATCTTACGATCTAGTATCACAAAAAGCTAAAATTAATAAAGCAGCAAGAGAAGGTCTTGCAGTTATTGCAAGAGACTTAAGAAATGCTGGATATATTGATCCCAATTATACACAAAGTCCAAGACCTGAAATTAATTTAATAGGGTTAAGACAAAAATATTCGGGAACTAACATGGATAGTCTTAACATGTATTATACACCTGCCCCTCAGATTAGACAGAGAATTTATTATAGACCAATGAAATATCAAAATACTAATGAGTATTTTTTAGCAAGGGAAGTTGTCAATAGCCCAATACAAGGAGGTTCAGCTTTTAAAATTATTTATGATAATATTGAATTTATTCCATATATTTCTGATTTTCAGGTTGTCTTTAAAGACAAAGATGGGAACGAATTATTTCCTGTATGTGATTCTTGTGGGCCAGTAGAAAATGCCCAAGGGTCAGGAACAATGGTGGGTAGTTATAATTTAGGGCAAGCAAATATGAAAAAGGTTCATACTACGGAAATTTATTTAACAGTCAGAACACCTAAAGAAATTTATAAAAATAATAAAAAAGTAAGAATAAAAAATCATACAGGTTCAAATGGTAATGAACAAATATTTGATGACAAATATCATCGAGAAACATTTTTTGTAAGTGTACACACAAGGAATTTATCAAATAATTAAATGACAAATAAACTTAATAAAAATGAGAGAGGATTTGCTTTACCGTTAGTTCTATTATTGTTGGTAGTAATGACAATTATGGGAATGACATTAGTTACAATTACCTCAAATGAACATAAAGCTAATACAGATAAAGATGTAAGTCAGCAAAGTTTCTATGCAGCAGAAAGTGGTATAGCAGTTGCCAAAAAATGGATGATGGATAATACAAGTACATTAAGCGGTTCGCAAAGCAACTTAGAAACCAGAGGCCTTAAATTTTGTAAAGCATCTTTTTTCCCAAATTTAAAAACTGCAACAGGTTTTCATTTTGATAGTAAATCATTAAACCAAGTAATTAGTGCATCAGGTGATGAAGCAAAAAGACTTAGTAAATTTAGTTTTGAATATTTTATAACTTATTCGCCTAACTCAAGTGGAGTACCCACAATAAAGACAAAAACTGTTGCTTCAACTGAGGGATCAAGTGTTACTCAAGGAACAGCTTATAAGTCTGCAGCAACATCTTCAGCTACTTATTATACAATTTATTCATGTGGTTGTAACAATACAGCTTCAAGCTGTAGGGCTCAAAACAATATTATCATTCCACTAGAGGCAGTGGTAACCTTGGTCAAGAAATAATGAAAAAGATTTTTATTCTTATATTTTTATTAAGCTTTGTTAATCAAGTCCAAGCTTATGATTGTCAATTTGATAAAATTAAGCCAGGTGTAAATAAAAAAGATTTAGAAGAAATTTATCTATTTTTGCCAAGGAATCAAGAGGGCATTAATGGTATACCAATTATTGCAGAACAAATTTGCAGTGATGATACTAGAGAAATAATGGGACTAGTATTAGAACTTACATTTTTTGATGATAAGTTGATTAAAGTTAATTATATCAACACACTATCAATATCGACTATTCTTTTTGACATCTCAAACAATGATTACAAAACAAATTTTAAAAGAAACCAACAACAAGTTGAAAAAAAACAATCTGAATTTTATGACACAACTATAAATAATAACTCTTATTTTTATGTATTATTAAAAGATAAAAATAGACAACAGGAATATTTAGAAATCAATAGTGACAAAGATAGTGAAAAATTAGACAAATTCCTTTTACAAATCGAGGAAACTCAATGATTAAAAAGATAATTATTATATTTTTATTAATATTTCCAATTTCAAATACTGCTTTTTCAAAGTCACCACCGCTAGGCACAGGTTCTTTAGTGCCATCAAATATTATGATTATGCTTGATAACTCAGGCAGTATGGGTTGGAATTTAGCGGGTAACCAACTTAGTAGCTCAAGTCCTGGTTTAAGTTACCCACAAGAAGTTAAGACAGATAGTAATGGGGATGTGTATGTTCTTCAATCAGGAAACACCTATGTCAACGGGACTAATTATAGAATGCACGTGTTTGATTCAAGTGGAAGTTTAAAAAGAAGAATGCTGCCATACAGATATAGAGGTTGGAATGTGTCTCCACAGTGTACTGAACAAGCAAATCCTAGTTATAAATTTGATATATATGATGATAAAATTTATCTTTTAGATAGTGGCTATTATGTTGGATCTATAAAAGTATTATCAAAAACAGGTCAATGCCTTCAACATAAAGTCAACATACCTTATCCAACATACGCTAATTGGTATCGAAACAAGTTTAGTGCAATAGCTGTAAATGAAAATTATATATTTCTTAGTACGGGGCCTTGTTATTCATGGTGTCGTTTAAACAATGATTATGCAGGTTCAGTTACTGTACTAAGAAGAAGCGATTTTAGTTTTGTTAAAAGGTTTAGGAGTGTTGGAAAAGATATAACAAGCATGACCTTTAATAGTGATTACACAAAATTACTTATAACAAGCAAAGATTGGGGCCTCGGGGGAGTTAACTTATGGACTGGGAGTGGCCAAAGTTATTCTCATACTAAAAACTTAAAAACAGGTAGATGCTATAGTGGCTCTAGCTGTACTGGTGGCAAGTATAATAACCCATGGGACGCTTCGTTTGATAGTAGTGGTAATATTTATGTGATTGATTCTTGGGGCTCACAAATACAAAAATATAATTCAAGCGGGACATATCAATCAAAATGGGGATGGACCACCAGCTATAGTGGTAATGCTTATAGAATCCCTCAAGGCATGCACATATCTTCTTCAGGAAAAATGTATGTAGCTGATACTTATAATAATAAAGTAAGAGAAGTATCTTTTAGCTCAACCTCAGTTACATCAACTTTTTCTACAGCAGAAGTGTCAAGAATGGATATTGCAAAAAAAGTTATTAAAAGAATTGTCTCTAATACAGAACTTACTAGTTCAGCAAATTTTGGGTTGATGGAATGGGGGCATCCCTATAGCTCTTTAAGATGGATAAATGCACCAAAGAATATACGTTGGCGTTATAATTATTATGGAACAAGAATAAGAGTTCCTGTTAATTCAGATGGAGCTAGAAAAATTTATACAGATATTGATAATGTACGTGCTGGAGGTGGAACTTTTTTAACTCAATCATTAAACATATCAAGATCTTATTTTGCAAATGGTTATGGTGGTTTTCCTTCACCAAGAATACCAAATGCTAAATGCCAAGCAAATTATTTAATAGTTATTAGTGATGGTGTTTTCGATAACCCAAGGGGAGCTGCTAATGCAGCAAGAAATTTAAACAGTCAATATCAAATTAAAACTTTTGCAGTAGGTTTTGCTACATCAAGTTTTACTGCTAGTACGAAACAAAACTACGTTAATCTAGCAGTAAGTGGTGGAACTGTTGCACCATTATATGCTGATAATGAAGCAGAAATGATAGCTAAGTTAACAGATGCTATTAAACAGGTGGTATCAGGTTCTTTAACCTTTAATTCACCAGCAGTAATGTCTGACAAACAAAAAGGTGATTTTATTTATCAATCTACATTTAAATATTCAAAAAATACCCAGTGGCAAGGACATTTAAAGAAGCACAAATTTGATAGTAAGACTGGAAAACTAGCAGCTACAGAAGAGTGGGATGCCGCAGATAAATTAAATAAGAAGAATTACACATCAAGAAATTTATGGACTACGAACACCGGTGTATCTGGCCTAAATAATTTTACAACAGGAAATAGAAACAGCTTAAAATCATTGTTATTCCCCAATAAATCAGCAACAGACGCTGAAACAGATAAGTTGATTAATTTTATTAGAGGGATTGATAGTTACGATGAAGATGGTGATAGTAACACAACAGAGTCTAGGCATAAGCTGGCTGATATTTATCACGCCAATATAAATGTAGTTGGACCCGTTGAAGGAATATCAAATTCTAATGATGGAACAGCAAATTATGATAAAAAAGATTCTTATTATAGAGCAAGCAATGGTTATGATAATTTTAAAAATGGAAATAGCTGTGGTACATCTTGCAGTTCTCGAATTGAAGCAGTATTAGCTGGAGCTAACAGTGGAATATTCCATGCCTTTAAATCATCGGACGGTGAAGAATTGTGGGGATATATTCCTCCAAATATAATAGGAAAATTATCTACAATGGTTACTAGTAAAGCTAATGCTAGTAATGCAATATATGGAATTGATGGAACAGCAACAGTAAAAGATATTTATTTTGACGATACCCCAGGTGACAATATTAATAATCCAAGATGGCGAACTATTTTAATGTCAGCTCTAGGTGCTGGAGGACATGGATACTTTGCCCTAGATATTACTAATATAAATTCTCCAAAACATTTATTTGCAATTGAAAATGATCCATTTGACAATGTTGTTAGAATTTGGAATTCAACAGAAAATAAATCAGAATTTGGTTACACACCTGGAACACCAATGAATAACTTATATGACTATCAAAAATTAGGTGAAGCGTGGTCAGCTCCAAGAATAATTAGAATCAAGCATGACGGCAAAGATAAATGGGTAGCTGTTGTTGGTGGTGGGTTTAATGGAGCAACAAATCCAAATTATGGTTCAGCAGTATTTGTAATAGATCTTGAGACAGAAGGAACGTTACTTCAAAAGATTGATATAGAGGATACTTCAGCTAGTAATATTGTAAACTCTGTGCCTTCAGACTTAGCTGTGATTACTGCAGATGGAACAGAGAAGGCAAATTATAATGGTGCAATAGTTTATGCAGCAGACCTTGAAGGAAAGGTTACAAAAATTAATTTAACTGATAAAGGAACCATGTATCAGTCCACGATACTGTTTAATGCTCAGTCTACTAATGAGAATGGCAGATATATATTTTCGAAACCAGAAGCAACCATACGAGATAGTAAGCTTTGGCTTTATTTTGGAACAGGAGATAAGCAAAAGCTTCAAAATATATCGTCAAATACTCAAAACAGACTTTATGGAATAAAAGATAAGGATTTTCCTAATTTTCAGTTAATAAATCCAGCAGGAGATATTTCACAATGCAAAACAGGGTCTAATAACTGTCCAGGACCAGCAGATCTAGGTTGGTTTATAAATCTTGATAAATCTAAGAAAGTTACTGCTGAACCAACAATTGATAAAAAAGTGGTATATTTTCCAGTATATGAGCCAAAACCAGCCTCAAATGCATGTGATAGTGGTGATGCCATATTATATACAGCAAATGGGACTTGTGGCAGCGCAACTCAGAGAAAACTAGGAAAAGGGGTATTATCTAAGGTTATTGTTCAAGATGATAACCTAATTATAGGTATATCTGGAGAGGCTGATAGCAGTATAAGCACAAAAGATAATCTTATTTCAATTAAATCAAGTCAAAAAGCTACTTCAGGGCAGATAAATTTAGAAGGTTGGAAAGAGAACTATTAATGAGGAATATAAATCAATTTTAATACTCTAACACAAAATATTAGTATCTTACAAAAAGCTATATTTACCAGTAATTCTATAAATAAGCCTAAATGCTAAAAATTATAACACAAAAAAAATTTAGTCTCACACAAACTTAATTAACTCTAACACAAATGTATTATCAGAAATTAAGCATAGCTATAGCTAGTTTTTTAGTTAATTTTTAAATTATACTCTCTAACACAATAAAATATTTATCTAACACAAAAATAATGTGTCTAACACAATAATTAATTAATTTTAAAAATTTTGAAGTCTTAATTGATAGAAATAATAAAAATAAATATTGGTACCAATATTAAATAGTAATTTTTAGGTAGTTTTTAGAAAAAATATAATTGTTTTTTGGTAGTTTTTATTTCTTAAATTAATTGGTGTTGTTCTTCGGTAGTTTTAGAAGGGGTGTTTTGTGTTAGAGTTTTCATTAATTGAGTGAAAATTTGTAAAAATTAGACTTCATGGAAACAATTCATAAAAAAAATGGAAGATTACATATTTATGTACGCCAAGATAAATATAAAGGCGAACTAAAGTCACATAATTATGTTGGAAGAACATTTATTAATGGAAAACAAAAAGTAAGCTCATCTGGAACAACAAATTTAGAAGAAGCAATTCCTATTTTAGAGAAATGGTTCGATGAATTACAATTAGAAGATAAGGTTGAAGAAAATAATAGTGAACAGACTATGGATCAACCAGAAAATACTTCAGAAATTAATTTAGAGCAACCACAAGAAGCAATATCAACTGAAAAAGAAACTGTCGAGGAAAAACCTAAAGAAGGTTTGAAACTAAGCATGCTAGATAAGTTAAAAAATATAAAATTTTCTAAATCAAAAGATGAAATAGCAACACCTGGTGAGCCTTCTAAAAAAAATAAAGAAAATAAACTTAAAGCAGTTTTTAAAAATTTCTTTCAATCAAAAGTCAAAAAATTAAGTATTGATGGAGAAGAGATAGCAGGCCTAGATATGACGAGGGAAGCTATAAGAGTTGCACAAGTTTCTCAAGATAAAGAGGAAAAATGGATATTAGATAAGTTTTCTTATCGATCATTAGATCAAGAGAAAATAAGTGACAATTTATTAGAACATAAAGATTATTTGTCTGAAGAAATTGAATTAGCTATGGCTAATGCAAAAATTACTACAAAAAATGTTGCACTATCCATTCCAGTTACGAGTGCAATTATTAGAGTGGTTACTAGCCCACTGATGTCTGATGATGAGTTGCAAAAAGCAATTGAGACAGATTCATTGTGGGATAATTTAGTACAACTAACTGATAATTTAAATGACTATTCAATTTTTCATCAAATTATTAATAGAAATTCTAAAAATAATACGATGGAAATTTTATTTGTTGCTTCAAAGTTGGCAGATGTAAATGCTTATTCCGCTATTGCAAAAAAAGCTGGTCTCAATCCTGTTATTATGGACGTTCGTTGTTTCACTTTAAAAAATGCACATGACAATACAAAATATAAATCAATTACCGATAAAGGAAATTCTGCAATATTAGAGCTTGGCATAGATGAAAATTATATTATGATTATTCATAATAATATTCCAGTCATCACGGATATTTTTTTAAGACCTCAAGAAAAGCAACATCTATTAGAAGTGATAAGTGATCAAATTCCAACAGAAGCTGATGCTGTTGTTCGAAGATACGCAATGCAAGTTAAGCAAGCAATTACAGATTATGAAAGCAAATATGAAAATAAAATTACATCAATTCAGGTAGTTTCAAGTTTAAAAAATATTTCATTTTTGTTACCTGCATTTAAGAAAAATTTACCAACTACTGGTTTTATAAACTTTGACCCTTTGCAAAATGTTGGAATACCCTCTTATAATAGTGAAAAATTCAATAATGATAATAAATCACCTTTAGCATCAGTTCTTGGTTTAGCTTATCGGAAACTAGATGTGTTTGGTTATTACAAATTTGTAACAGCTGTTAAAAATATAAATTTACTACCGAATAGAGATGCTGTACGTCAGCAAAATAAATTAAAGTTTTTATCTGGTTTTGCGCTTAAAGGAGCAGTGGGTGCTGTTGCTGGTATTTATTTAATCTTAACCGTTTTTTCATTTTTCCAAATTAACAATAATAAAGAAAAATTATTAGAATTTGATCAAGTACAATTAGAATTTGATAAATTGAATAAAGATTTTTCTCTTCTTGCTAAAGAAAGAAGAAAAATGCAACAAGCTTTAGATCTTGGAAAATTAGTTAATTCAAACCAAGCACGGTCTTACAGATCACTAGCACAAGTGACTAGAAGTGTTCCACAAAGAGTTCAGTTTACCAAAATGACTTTTGATGGAAATGCTAGTTTAATTATTGAAGGGGTGGCTTTCTCAGATCAAGATATTTTAAATTTTATTTCTAATCTAAATTCTAAATCTTTAATTGAGCAAGCATCTTTAGCTGCTATGAAAAATCAAACAGGAGAGACAAGTTCTGGAAACAATAACAAAAAGGGATTTACAATCAATTGTAAATTAAAAATAATTTAATGGATCTAGCAAATTTAAAAAACATAGATTTAAACGATATAATTAAAAAACTAAAGCGTGGTGGTTTTTCAGATAAAAAAATATTAATAAAATTTGGTGGTGGATTTGTTGCAATACTAATTTTTTTAATTGGCTATTATGCTTTTGTCTCTCCAATTGTTCAGGTGCAAGTAGAGCAAATTAATATAATGAGTGAAAATAAAATTAAGATAGAGGAATTTAGAAATAATATTACAACACTAAAAAGTGCGGTTAAAAACTTAGAGCCTGAGTATGAAAAAAATAGTAAATTATTTCACAGTAAAAAAGAGGTCGAAGATCTTTATCAAAACATTAGTAAATTTGCACTAATCAACGGTCTATCAATTACTAACCTAAAAAAAGGTGAACCAAAAGCAGTTGCTAGAGACCCGCAAGCTCAAAATACAGGACAAACAACTGAAAATAATTCAGATCAAAACACAAACACCACTGAAAATTCAGAAGGACAAAAAGAATTGTATTATACAATTCCAGTTGACTACGAAATCCAAGGAAATTTTTTAAGTTACCTCAAATTTAGAAGAGCATTATCTAAATCACAAAAAGTTATTAATTTTGACAAAGAAGAAATTACTATCATTGCAGAAATACAAGGGCAGATTTTATCAAAAGGAACAATTTCAATAGTGGGGTTACCAAGTGAATACAAATAATAAAAAATTATTAATTTTTCTAATGACATTATTGCTGTGTCAATTTCAACTTATAAACTTAAAAGCAGCAGAGGTAAGCGCTATAGATGATGAAGAGTTACCAGCAATAGATCCTTTTGCAGGAGGGTTAGGCTCTACAAATCAAGTTGTGGAAACAGGCGATTCAGTAAGCACAAACAGTGGTTTCTTAAATAATATGAGGTTAGTGGGAACAATTCTGGGTAAAAATAAAAAAATTGCAGTTTTTTCATCACCTGATGGGGGTGCATACAAATATGAAGAGGATCAAGAAATTGCAAATACAACAACGATAATAATAGAAATTTTTAATGATGTTGTCATCGTCCAAGATGAAGAAAATAACAAATTTGAAGTTTATATGAACAACATAATTAAACCAAGTGAAGGATAAGAAATGAAAAAATATTTTAGAATTTTATTATCACTATTATTTATTGTTTTATTGCAATCTTGTGCAACTACAACAAAAAAACCAACATCAGTTCATGGAGATAAACCTTTAATCGATACAGCTAAAATTATTGTTGGTGGTCGTGCAGAAATGGACAAGAAAATTAAAGATGGTCCTAAGCCATACGATACAAGCATACCAAGAGCAGATAAACGTAAAACAATAACAACTGAAAATGTTAAAAATTACGTCAATATTTCAGATGAATACACTAACCTTAAACAAATGATTAATATTAATTTTCAAGGTTTAGATTTTAAATATGTGATGTCATTAATGGCTGATATTGCAGATATAAATATTTTAGTTGGAGATGAAGTAAATGGTACGGTAAATGCTAAAATCGAAAATGTAGGTTGGGATATTGCTTTTCAAACTTTATTAGATATGAAGACGTTAGTTGCTGATGTCGATGTAGTTAATGGTATAATAAGAGTTCATACACCAGAAAAACTAACGGCACAAGAAACAGCAAAATCTGCTAGAGCAGAAGTGTTAAAGAAAAAAATAGCACTTGAAGAATCAGTTGAACCAATTTTAGCTGAGATATTTAGATTATATTATATTAGTCCAACACAAGCAAAAACTACACTAGAAGCTTTATTTGCAACGCAAGGTGCAGAAGGAGCAAATACGATGTCTAACCTTTCAATTACAGTTGAAGATACCACTAGATCAATAATTGTTAGAGGACATGAACCAGATCTTGATACTATTGATGCAGTTATTAGAGAGATAGATGTAAAGACCAAACAAGTTTTAATTGAAGCATTTATAATTGATGCATCATCAACTTTCGCTAAAGCATTAGGAGCAAGAGTAGGTGCAATGAGTGTGAGTGAAAGAGGTAGTAAAGGTACCACTACTATTTCTGGAATAACAAGTGGAGGAAATGCTGCAACAACTTCTGCTGGAATAACTTTGGGAGCTGCAGCAGGAACTATCTCAAACCAAGGTATTTCGGGTACGAGTGGAATTGGAATACTTAGACAAATTGGAGCAAGAGCATTAAAAATTGAGATTGAAGCATTGGAGTCGTTAGGATTAAGTAAAACGCTTTCTCAACCAAGTGTGTTTACATTAAATAACCAGGAAGCAACTATCACTCAAGGAACACAAATTGCCTACCAAACAACAGCTGATGGAACAACTACCACTGCATTTAAAGAGGCCGCATTATCATTAACGGTTACACCAAGTATTATTGGAGATGGAAATGTCTTATTAGATATAAAGGTTAATAACGACTCCCCTGTAGAAGTTGCAGGCTCAGATGAGCCAGGAATTAAAACCAATTCAATTGTCACAAAACTTTTAGTAAGTGATGGAGATATTGTAGTAATTGGTGGCATTAAAAAGAACACAACTAGTAATGTGAATAGTAAAACGCCAGGAGTTAGCAAAGTACCTGTAATTGGCAATCTATTTAAAAGTAAAAATAATAGTGACGAGTTGGTAGAATTACTAATCTTTATAGCCCCAAGGGTAATTGATTAAGATGGGTAAAATCAAACTAGATTCTACAAGTGAACAAAACATTTTAAATATGTTAATGGAGGGTTCCATTATTTCCTCTGAGCAAATATCTAAAATTAATTCAACAAGTGGTGAAATAGGAAAATCAAAATTAGAAACTGCTTTTGAATTAAATTTTGCAGATGAAGACAAAATATTAAAACTTCTGTCATCAAGTTACTCTTTACCAATTATAGATTTAAAAAAAACTGTAATAGATCCTAAGATCAAAAAAATTATTGATGCAAGGTACATTCAAGACAATTTGTTAGTGCCTTTTGAAATGGGGAATGGCATTTTAAAAATAGCTATAGCAGATGCATCAAAATTGGGATTAATGAAAAATTTAAAAACAATGACACAATTGGAGCCAGAACTATATGCGGCATCTATAAGTGATATCAGTAATTTTGTTGAAAGATTGAATAAAAATACTGTACAAAAAATATCTGACAAAAACGTAAAAGTAGAAAAACTTGAAAAAGATATAGATGAAATTGTTGAAGTTGGATCAGAAGTAATAAATTTTGGAAATAAGTTAATTACTGAAGCTATCAATCTAGGTGCTAGTGATATTCACATTGAATGCTTTAGAGACAGTGCACAAACAAGATTTAGAGTAGATGGCATCTTAAAAGTAATGGATAAGTATTCAAAGTTTTTGCATGAAAATTATGATGCAGTTATTGCAAGGGTTAAAATAATTAGTAAGCTTGATATTGCCGAGAGAAGAGTTCCCCAAGATGGTGCCTCAACATTTAAATCTGAGACAAAAGAAATTGATTTAAGGGTTTCACTTTTACCAACCAAAAATAAAGAACGTGTTGTAATGCGTATCTTAAATAAAGATGCGGGTGATAAAGCTTTAAGCGAACTTGGTTTTGAAGAGAAAGATTTAAAAAAATTGATTAAAGCCGTTAGCTCACCTCAGGGAATGGTGTTAGTTACTGGACCAACGGGTAGTGGTAAGACAACCACTTTATATAGTGTTTTAAAGCATATTAATAAACCAGGGATGAATATCTTAACTGCTGAAGACCCAGTTGAATATGAAATGGAAGGAATAGGGCAAGTTCAAATAAAAGAATCCATTGGGTATACTTTTGAAGAGGCTTTAAGATCTTTTTTACGTCAAGACCCAGAGGTAATTTTAGTTGGAGAGATTAGAGATAAAGCAACAGTTGATATTGCATTAAAGGCAGCCTTAACAGGTCACTTAGTATTTAGCACCCTTCACACAAATGATGCCCCAAGTTCTATTACACGTTTATTGAATATGGGAACTCCAAACTACCTAATATCTGCAGCATTAACATTGATTATGGCTCAACGTTTAGCGCGAAAAACATGTTTAGATTGCCGTATTATTGATGAAAACATCACGCCAAAGTTATTAAATTCTATAGGTTTTTTACCAGAACAATCAGCAAGAGCTAAAATTTATAAGGGCGGTGGCTGTGATGAATGTAGTGGTTCTGGTTACAAAGGAAGAATGGGAATTTATGAAATTTTAGAAATTGAAAGTGAGTTAAAGGCTGGAATTTTATCTAACCTTCAACAAAATGAATTAAACGCCATAGCAAAAAAAAATGGTTTTAGAACTATGCAAGATATGGGACAAGACATGTTGTTAAGTGGCGACCTTTCTTTTGCAGAATACGAAAGAGTTCTACAATCTAGCTAATGTTAAATTTTGAATATAAAGGAATATCTCTTGGTAAATATGTTGAGGGTGAAATTGAAGCTTTAAATAATGCAGAAGCAGCACACAAACTCAAAGAACAAAAAGTTATCATTACAAGATTAAAAGAAGCTAAAAAAAAGAAAGTTGTTACTAAAAAAGAAAAAACTTCTTTTAGTTTTGGTACGGGAATAAAGCCACAAGAAATTTTAATTTTCTGTAAACAGTTTGCAACTATGCTTAGAGCAGGATTGCCAGTATTGAATACTTTAGAAATGCTAGCAGCACAAACATCAAGACCTCCTATGAAGAAAATTATTGAAACTATTAAAAAAGATTTAGAATCTGGAAATGCATTATCAAAATGTTTTGAAAAACATACAAAAATTTTTGATACAGTGGTTGTTAATTTAATTAAAGCAGGAGAAGCTAGTGGTAAGCTTGATACTTTTTTACAGAAAATAGTGATTAATTTAGAGAAAAGAGAAAAGATTAAATCACAAATTAAAAGTGCTTTATTCTACCCAGGTGTTTTATTTTCAGTTGCAATATTAGTTACAGTTTTTATGTTAATGAATGTAGTGCCAACTTTTGTAAATATGTATGAGGGTATGGGTATGGCAGATGATTTACCAACACCAACAGCTGTGATTATGTCCATGAGTGAATTTGTCCGTTCATCAGGTGGATTTTTTCTTCTTGTCTTTATAATCTCTTTTGTAGTTGGTTTTAAATTCTTGATTAAAAAAAATTATGAAGTCAGAAAAAATTGGCATCGTGTTGTAATGAAACTTCCTATTTTTGGAAATTTAATTCAAAAATCAATTTTAGCAAAAGTATCTTTAGTTTTAGGAAACCTTAACCAAGCAGGTGTAGATTTAATTGAAAGTATAGATATTGCAAAATCAGTTACGGATAATGTAATTGTAGTAGAGGCTTTAGAAAATATTAAAAAAGGAGTTTTTTCAGGTGAAAGCTTAACAGACTTATTTAATAAAGAAAAAATATTTCCAACAACTTTTAGTCAATTAATATCAGTGGGTGAACAAACGGGTAGCTTGGATGAAATGTTTGGCTCTATTGCAATATACTATGAAGAAGAGTTTGATGTAGCAGTTGCTAACCTTGCAAGTTTAATTGAGCCTATAATGATTGTATTTATGGGAATTACTATTGGTGGTTTAATGCTAGCAATGTATGCGCCAATTTTCAATGTAGGTGCCATTATTGGATAAATTACTACCAAAATTCGGTAATTTTTTTAATTTTTATACAAGCTATACTTTTTGTAGATCTTAACAGGGGGGAAAAAATTATGAAAAAATTTAATAAAGGTTTTACACTAATTGAATTATTAGTTGTAGTTGCGATCATAGGAATTTTAGCAGCAGTAGGTGTAGTTGCTTATAACGGCTACACAGGAGCAGCAAAAGTTTCTGCAACAAAAACAATACACGCACAAACAGTTAAGTATATCTCAGCAGAAGCTCAGAAATGTAGTTTAGGAGAAACAACATTTGTTGGTGGTCAGTCGTGTCCTGCAACAGCATCTAAAGCTGTTACTGGAGCTGTAAGTCAATTAAAAGATAAAAATCCATACTCAACTGCCAATGCAGCTATAAAAAGTGCTTCAGGATATGTAGTTGGTCAAATTAGCTTATCAACAAATGGAACAAATGTTGTTGTTAGATCTTGTAATAAAACTGGTTGTGCTACAGCCGACAAACAAGAAGCAACAATACAAGTCGACTAACATAAATAATATTTTTAAATGAGGCATCACAACCAAGGGTTTACTTTAATAGAGCTCTTGGTTGTGATTGCTATTATTGGAATTCTTTCAGCGGTAGGAGTTGTTTCTTATAGTGGATACAAAGCTTCAGCTGAAATGAAAAAAGCAGAAATTAGTTTAAATACAATTTATTTAGCTGAACAAGAATATAAATCCAATAATGGTTCTTATTATTATAATAGTTCAGTTTCAAACATAGTTACCAATTTATTTGATGGTGTTGATGATTTATCAGAACAAAAATATAATTTTACAATAAGTGGTAACGCTAATAACGATACTTTAAGTATAGTAGCTAGAAACAGTTCCTCTGGATGTCAACTAACATTAAGTGAGAAAAAAAAATTAACTAAAAGCAGTTGTTAGAATATGAAAAAAAAAGGTTTTACATTAATAGAATTATTAGTGGTCATAGCTATTATTGTTATATTAGCTGTAATAGCCTTACTCGCATATAATAAATTTGTTAAGGTAGCAGAGTGTGGTGGGCATAAAGAACAACACAAAAAAGTAGTAAGTCTTGCAAAAGAAACTTATGGGTTTTGCAGTTTGAATGGATATACAAACATGAATATAACTGCGCCTTGTATGACTAATTCTAATGGAATTAGAGCTCTTAAGAGAAATAGTGGGATGACACAGATCCGTCAGGATGGAAATAAGTGTGTGAGAAGCTGGAATTGTAAATTTCGTAGTGGAGAAAATGCTGGACGATCAAGTGGCTGGTTTGTTACTCACTCTCGGGCCGAGTTTAATACACCAAACCATACCGGAGGATTTATAAGAGAAGATCAATGGCAAAATTTTAGAAAACCAAACTATCCAGAACGAGCAGGCATAACAAACATAAGAGAAAAAGGTGCTAAAATGGAAATAGCCACTTATTTAGGATCAGATTGTTCAGGTGGAAATTTTACTAATTCAGTAGGAAGTTATTTAATAGACGAAATTACCTGGCCATAGAAATATGCCTAAATTATTTAAATTTATTTATTACAACATCGCTTTTGGAGTAGCATTGTGGGCAATTTTATTTCTTTATAAAATTAATATTTGGTTGGCAGTTGTAGGCTCAATTATTGTTATGTATCTTTTTATAAAAATTACATCAAAAGTTTTAATATTTATTAATAATCTATGAAAAAAAATGGTTTCACCCTAATAGAACTTTTAGTCGTAGTAGCCATCATCGGTATCCTTGCTGCGGTAGGAGTGGTTGCTTACAATGGGTATACTAAAAGTGCTAAAGAAAAGACTACTGAAATAAATTTTAGAAACATAAATAAATCACTCATGATTGAATTTATGAAATGTGAACTTGATAGTGCAAATATAGTTTTTAGTAGTCATAGTTGTAGTAATAGTAATGCGCCAGCTACATCATTGATTGGTAGTTTTATTAATACAGGTATGAATATGAGAAATCCTTATTCTACTAAATCATCAGCAATCAGCTCAAATCCTTGTACTCTTGGTACGGTGTCAATAACAACACCTTCAAAAGGTAATTATTCTCTTAATATGTATTCCCCTAAAACTCAAAAAATTACCTCAACAAATATAGGAACTATTTGGACGCCAATTAAAACTAATGCTAAAAATACTTGGACACAAGTAAGCACTGGTTGTAAAAATACTTGGACACAAGTTAATACTAATGCAAAAAATAAGTGGAAAAGTGCAGGACCGTAAAGCCTTCACTCTAATAGAACTCCTAGTTGTAGTAGCCATCATTGGTATCCTCGCTGCAGTAGGAGTGGTTGCTTATAATGGGTATACGGGTGCTGCTAAAGTTTCTTCATCAAAAGCAAACCATACAACTGTTGTAAAATTTATAGCAAATAGCATTATGAAATGCGAAATAGGACAGGAGCTAATATTAAAATACTCGTATGATCTTAATAGTGGTAAACTAACTTATACAAGTGATATGTGCCCTTATGTTCTTGCAGGCAATGTCTCTAAAATGCAATCAGCCTTTGCTTATCATTTTAATTCACCAGCATGGTGTAATCCCCACGGATTAAAACACAGTAGCGGAACATGTCAGGAAGCAATTGCAAATGGTGGTAGTGCTGGAAATGGAAAGTTAGGTGAAACACAAATTATATCTTCAGGTAGTTCTTTGATTATTGATACAAAAGTTAAAGATGGAAATGTTTTAAACAACTCAGTTAAATTATAATGAACCGTAAAGCCTTCACTCTAATAGAGCTTTTAGTCGTTGTAGCCATCATTGGTATTCTTGCTGCAGTAGGGGTGGTTGCTTATAATGGGTATACAGGTGCTGCTAAAGCCAATGTAGCAAAAGATAATCAAAAAACTGTTTTTAAATTTATTCAAACTTCGTTTATGAAATGTGAAATGGGAGAAAAACTTGATCTTAATGTTGGTATCGGAGATATTTGTGGAGGGTCAGTTAATGATGTTGCAGGTAGTTTCGCTGAGTATTTTCGAGTAAATGGTATGAATAATCCTTACGGGGACGCAAAAGGTTATTGGAGTGGTATTAAAATGAATCAATTCGATTGTTCTGGTTCAGCTCTGGGCTCAGTATGTCTTAAAGTAACTGGTGATGATATTTTAGTTGAAATAGAATGGAAACAAAACACTAGGATAAAAAATACATTTTATAGATCAGATAGATAATGAGCAAAAAAGCCTTCACCCTAATAGAACTCCTAGTCGTTGTAGCCATCATCGGTATCCTGGCTGCGGTAGGGGTAGTTGCTTATAATGGGTATACCTCAAGTGCGAAGAAAGCTGTTTCAAAAAATAACTTTAAGTCTATCATAAGTCTAATAACTCATGAATTAACAAGATGTACTATTGATTCATCTTTAACACATCTCAAATTATTACACAGGACTGGTGAAGAAAAATTAATTAGTTGCACTTTGGAGGCAGGAGTAATTAGTTATAAATTTGGTGAACACTTGAGAGGTTCAGGATTTAGAAATCCATATACTGGAAAACCAGAGATTTGGATGGGAGGAGTTTCTCTAAAAATCGGAGAGATGCAGATTACAGGATGGAATAGTAGCAACCCTTCACCTGGTGTAAGTTGTCCAAATAATGATCCATGTTTTTATGTTGAAGTAAATTGGGATGGAGACCCAAATAATTATCTTACTAAAACAATAGTTGATCCAAGAAATTAATGAAAACCAAAGCCTTCACCCTAATAGAACTCTTAGTTGTTGTAGCCATCATCGGTATTCTTGCTGCTGTAGGTGTCGTTGCTTATAATGGGTATACTAAGAGTGCAAAAAGAGCCGCAACATTACAAAATTACAAAATGGCCTCAAAGTTTATAGATCATACCTTTGCTCTTTGTGGAACTCAGGGGGGTAGTATTAAAATAAGTGCTGGAAATATTATTGATTGTGATGCAATTAACAATCAAACAACTGTAATCAAAATAGCTGAAACATTCATGAATCATTTTTTAAAAATGGGATTTAAAAATCCATATGATAATAGTGCAGCTTCAATTATTAGAACAGGCAGTGGAGGTGATACTGTGAATGGTAGGTTAAGACTTGATGAAACAGACTGTAGAAATTCTGGTGGTAAGGGAGGTTATAAAAAAATGGTATTATGGGTAAAGACTCATAAAGATCATGAAAATAGTATTTTTTTATTAGATAGTTGGAGTCAATGGTGCAGCAAGTAAACCGCAAAGCCTTCACCCTAATAGAATAGACTTGAACAATAAGTAAAGTTAAAATAATGTTAAAAATGTATTGGGATTGTTAACTAAATAGTGAATTAGTTTTATAATTTAGGTTCTATTCTTGGTACAGAAAGTAAAAAGTAAACAGTGCGTTTAGAAGTTATGTTTATCAATAGAAGTAGAGCGGTTCAAAAAAGAACAATACACTCTTAGAGTATTTTCATATTATAAAGATATGAAAGTACCGATTCTTATACCAAATATTTTTAATCATCCATTTACCTATAATTCAGATTTAAATTTAAAGGTTGGAGACTATGTAGTAGTACCTTTTGGAAAGTCAGAAGTTACTGGAGTTGTATGGGATAATTTTGAAAAAAAAACAAACAAAAATTTTGCAATTAAAAAAGTTTTAAGAAAATTAGATGTTCCATCACTAAAGAAAAATACAATTAAATTCTTAAATTGGTTTTCTGAATACAATATGACCCCTAAAGGTATGGCATTAAAATTGTTATTATTAAGTAGTGGTGCCATAGAAAAGTTACCAATTGAAGCTTATGAGCCATTCAAAATTGACATCAAAGAAAATGAAATAAAACTTTCTAAAGAGCAAAAAGATTCATTAAAAAAAATGAATGTATTAAATCAAAAATTTAGGGTTCATGTTTTACAAGGCACTACAGGGTCTGGTAAGACGATGGTTTATTTTGAGGCTTTAAAAGAGATAATTAATAAGGGTTTTCAGGGGTTAATTCTATTGCCAGAAATTGGATTAACAGGACAATTTCAAAATAAATTTATAGAATTTTTTGGATTCAAGCCTGCTGTGTGGCACTCAGGTATTACAAAAAAAAATAAAGAAATTATTTGGAGTGGAATAGCAAATGATAAAATTAAAGTTGTAATTGGTGCTCGATCCTCATTGTTTTTACCTTTTAAAAAACTAGGATTAATCATTGTTGATGAAGAACATGATCAATCTTATAAACAAGATGAGGGAGTAACTTACAATGCGAGAGACATGGCAATTTCTAGAGCATCCTTTGAAAATATTCCAATCAATTTAATAACAGCCGTCCCCTCTATTGAAACTTATGACAATATTAAAAAAGGCAAATATAGTTTATCAAAACTTGATCAAAGATATTTAAATGCATCTTTACCAAAATATGAAATAATTAATCTTAATAATTCAAAGTTAGAATCTCAATCCTGGATATCAAAAGAAACAATTGAGAAAGTAAAATTTCATCTTGAAAAAAAAGATCAAGTATTATTTTTTTTAAATAGAAGAGGATTTTCACCCCATGTATTATGTAAAAAATGTTTTACTAGTTATTCATGTCCAAATTGTTCGATAAATTTGGTTTATCACAAAAACAAACAAAATTTATTATGTCACTACTGTGGATACAAAGCTTTACTAAATAGGGACTGCTCGAAAGAAGGAAAATGTGATTTTATTTTTAGTGGGCCTGGAGTTGAAAGGATATCTGAAGAAGTAAAAAAAATTTTCCCCACCAAGGAAACAACTATATTTTCTAGTGATACAATGAATAAAAAAAGTTCAGCAGATGTTCTGGAAAAAATTATAGATAATAAAATTCAAATTTTAATTGGAACTCAATTAATTTCTAAAGGATTCCACTTTCCAAGTTTAAATTGTATTGTTGTTGTTGATATCGACTTATCATCACAAGGTCATGACTTACGAGGCGCAGAAAAGAATTTACAATTATATCACCAACTTTCAGGTAGAGCAGGAAGAACAGGAAAGCCAGCAACTGTTTATTTTCAAACTTATAATTTAGATACCAAAATGATAACAGACATTACAAATAAAGATCCTGATATTTTTTTAGATAAAGAACTTGAAATTAGAAGGGAAAATAATCTTCCACCGTTTCAGAGATTTATTGCTTTAATAATTACTGGCAGCAATGAAAGAGAACTTGAAAAAGAGGCTTATAAGTTTAAAGTTTTTATAGAAAGTGCTGTCGAAGGTAGAGTTCTTGGCCCTGTGAATGCACCTATATTTAGATTAAAAAGAAAGTTCAGAGTAAGACTTTTGATCAGAGGTAGAAAATCTCTAAAAGTACAGAATTCACTAGCCAAAATCATTGAAAAATTCAAATTTCCTACTGGAATGAAACTAACAGTTGATGTTGATCCAATAAACTTCAATTAACAGTCAAAAAATAACACTTTTAGACAATGTGTGACTTGAAGAGAATAGGGTCATATGTTAATTAAAACGGAAATTTAATAAATCTTCAAATATTTATAAGGAACAATAAATTGAGCAAAAATAAAGGTTTTTCTGAAACATCAGCAGGCAGATATTCCCTGGCACTTTATGAATTAGCAATAGAAGCTAATAATTTAAGTGAGATCGAGGTTCATTCTGCTTCAATTATTAATTTAATTGCTTCAAGTGAAGATTTTAAATCTTTAATTAAGGATCCAACAAATAACAAAGAAGACCAATTGAATGCTCTAAGCAAAATTTCAGAACAATATAAATTAAATGAATTATTAACAAAATTTTTAAGTTTCTTAATATCTAAAAGAAGATTCTTTTACGTGGATAAAATTCTAAAAAGCTTTGTTGAGACATGTTCAGTCAAAAGAGGTGAATTAAAAGCAGAATTAACTTCTGCAAAAGATCTTACTGAAAATGAGATTAACAACATAAAAGAAGAATTGACTAAAAACTTTAGTTCAAAAATAAAATTAAACTACAAACACGATTCAAGTTTAATTGGGGGTTTGATTGTGCAAGTCGGAAGCACAATGGTGGACACTTCCATTAAAAATAAATTACAACAAATCGAAAATAGGATGATAGAGGCATAAATGGATATAAACCCATCAGAAGTAACAAAGATATTAAAAGAACAAATTAAAAAATTTGGCGATAAAGCAGAAGTGACTGAGGTTGGTCAAGTTTTGTCAGTAGGAGACGGTATTGCTAGAGTATATGGATTAGACAATGTTCAAGCTGGAGAGATGGTAGAATTTTCCGATGGATCAAAAGGAATGGCCCTAAACTTAGAAAGTGAAAATGTTGGAGTTGTAATTTTTGGAGATGACAGAAAAATTAAAGAAGGTGATGTTGTTAAAAGAACAGGAAGTATTGTTGATGCACCTGTTGGAAAAGAATTATTAGGAAGAGTTGTTGATGGATTAGGAAATCCAATCGACGGTAAAGGTGCTTTAGATAAAGCAACTAAAAGAAGTAGAGTTGAAGTAAAAGCTCCTGGAATTATTCCAAGACAATCTGTTAGTGAACCAATGCAAACAGGCTTAAAATCAATTGACAGTCTAGTTCCAGTTGGAAGAGGACAGCGTGAATTAATTATTGGTGATAGACAAACTGGAAAAACTGCAGTTGCTATCGATGCGATCATTAACCAAAAAAAAATAAATGAATCTGGTGATGAGAAGCAAAAACTTTATTGTATCTATGTCGCTATAGGTCAAAAAAGATCTACAGTTAGACAAATTCAAAAAACTTTAGAAGAAGCTGGTGCAATGGAATATACAACAATTGTAGCTGCTACTGCTTCAGACGCAGCGCCACTTCAGTTTTTAGCACCATATACAGGCTGTACTATGGGTGAATACTATAGAGATAATGGTATGCATGCATTGATCATTTATGATGATTTATCTAAACAGGCTGTAGCTTATAGACAAATGTCACTTTTATTAAGAAGACCTCCAGGAAGAGAAGCTTATCCGGGAGATGTATTTTATTTACACAGCAGATTACTTGAGAGAGCAGCCAAGCTTAGTGATGAGCATGGTGGAGGTTCATTAACTGCTCTTCCAATAATTGAAACGCAAGGTGGAGACGTATCTGCTTTTATTCCTACTAACGTTATATCAATTACAGATGGTCAAATATTTCTTGAAACAGAATTATTTAACCAAGGAATTAGACCAGCGATTAACGTAGGTCTATCAGTTTCTAGAGTTGGATCTGCAGCACAAACAAAAGCAATGAAAAAAGTTTCTGGTTCAATGAAGCTGGAGCTTGCTCAATATAGAGAAATGGCTGCCTTTGCACAATTTGGATCTGATTTAGATGCATCAACACAAAAACTTTTAAATAGAGGTTCAAAACTAACTGAACTTCTAAAACAAAAACAATATTCTCCTATGACAGTTGCTGAGCAAGTAATTTCAGTTTTCTGTGGAGTTAAGGGTTATTTGGATGACGTAGAGCTTAAAGATATTGCTGAGTTCGAATCTAAGATTATTGAAAAATGTAAATCTGAAAAACCAGAAATTTTAGAATCTGTTTTAAGCTCAGGTAAGCTTGAAGAGGATACTGAAAAATCATTAGTTGAAACTATCATGGAACTTAAGAAGAACTTTAATTCTTAAAATATGGCAACACTAGACGACTTAAAAAAAAGAATAGCGAGTGTAAAGTCTACACAAAAAATTACCAAAGCTATGAAAATGGTTGCGGCTGCTAAACTTAGAAGAGCACAAGAAAATGCTGAAAAGGGAAGACCTTATTCTGAAAAAATGAATAACATTATTCTTAATTTATCTAGTGGTATTTCTGATAAGGAAAATGCACCTAAACTCCTTTCTGGAACAGGTGAAGATAAGGTACATTTATGTATTGTGTTAACGTCTGATCGTGGTCTATGTGGTGGTTTTAATACAAATATTATTAAAAAAGCCAAAGCATATTTTAAAAAAATATCCGATGAGGGAAAAACTTTAAAGATTATAACTGTTGGATCTAAGGGATATGATCAATTAAAAAGAGTTTATAAAAATGATATTGTAGAGAGAATATCTTTTAAAGATTCAAAAACTATCAATTATCTAGATGCTGAAAAAGTAGGAAAAATGATAATTGAAAACTTTGAAAAAGAAGAATTTGACGTGTGTACAATTTTTTATAATAAATTTAAAAATGTAATCACTCAAATACCTCAAGAACAACAAATAATTCCTTTAAAAACATCTGAAGCAGAAGAGAATTCTTCTGAGGATAATTATGAATTTGAACCAGATGAAGATGAAATTTTAAGCAATTTATTGCCTAAAAATATATCTACTCAGATTTTTAAAGCGATGTTAGAAAATTCAGCTAGCGAACAGGGTTCCAGAATGAGTGCAATGGATAGCGCAACTCGAAACGCAGGTGAAATGGTTGACAAGCTTACTATTGAGTATAATAGAAGTCGTCAAGCAGCTATTACAAAAGAACTAATTGAAATCATATCAGGAGCGGAAAGTTTATAATTATGAGCAAAGGAAAAATCACACAGATCATTGGAGCAGTAGTAGACGTAAAATTTGATGGAGAATTACCAGAAATTTTATCAGCATTAGAATGTAAAAATGGAGACAACAGATTAGTTTTAGAAGTTGCTCAGCACCTTGGTGAATCAAGTGTTAGAACAATTGCAATGGATGCCACTGAAGGATTAAAAAGAGGAGACGAAGTAACAGCAACAGGTGCTCCCATTCAAGTTCCAGTTGGTCCAGAAACTTTAGGAAGAATTATAAATGTAATAGGTGAACCTATTGATGAAAAAGGTGAAGTTAAAACAAAAGAGAAATGGCCAATTCACAGAGCTGCACCTGAATTTAGTGATCAATCAACAGAGACAGAAATTCTAGTTACAGGAATTAAAGTAGTTGATCTATTAGCACCGTATGCCAAAGGAGGAAAAATTGGTTTATTTGGAGGTGCGGGTGTTGGTAAGACAGTACTTATTATGGAATTAATTAACAACGTAGCAAAAGCTCATGGTGGATTTTCTGTGTTTGCTGGTGTTGGAGAAAGAACTAGAGAAGGAAATGACCTTTATCACGAAATGATAGATTCAGGAGTTATTAAGCCAGAAGGTCCAGGATCAAAAGCAGCACTAGTGTATGGTCAAATGAATGAACCCCCAGGGGCTAGAGCAAGAGTTGCCTTAACAGGTCTAACTGTAGCTGAATATTTTAGAGACCAAGAAGGACAAGATGTATTATTCTTCGTTGATAACATTTTTAGATTTACTCAAGCAGGTTCAGAAGTTTCTGCACTATTAGGAAGAATTCCTTCAGCTGTTGGATATCAGCCTACACTTGCAACAGACATGGGTAACCTTCAAGAAAGAATTACAACTACTAACAAAGGTTCTATTACATCTGTACAAGCGATTTATGTACCAGCAGATGACTTAACTGACCCGGCACCTGCTACATCTTTTGCTCACTTAGATGCAACAACTGTATTGTCTAGACAAATAGCTGAAATTGGAATTTATCCAGCAGTAGATCCCCTAGATTCTACTTCTAGAATTTTAGATCCTAGAATAGTTGGAGATGAGCATTACAGAGTTGCCAGAGAAGTGCAAAAAATTCTTCAAACTTATAAATCACTACAAGATATTATTGCGATTTTAGGAATGGATGAATTATCTGAAGAAGATAAATTAACAGTAGCTAGAGCTAGAAGAATTCAAAGATTCTTATCACAACCTTTCTTTGTTGCTGAAGTCTTTACTGGTTCTCCAGGAAAATTAGTAGATTTAGAATCTACAATTAAAGGTTTTGCTGCAATATGTAATGGTGAGTATGATCATTTACCAGAAGCTGCATTTTATATGGTGGGTACAATTGAAGAAGCTATAGAAAAAGCAGAAAAAATGGCGAAAGATGCTGCTGCATAATGAGTGAAGAGTTCAAAATAGAAATCGTAAACCCAGAAAAATCTTTTCTTTTAAAAGAAGATGTAACAGAAGTTGTTGTGCCTGCTTTTGAGGGAGAAATGGGGATTTTAAAGGACCATATCTCAATTATTTCATTTTTAAAGCCAGGGATTATTAAAATCTTTTCTAAATCAGGAGAAGACAATTATTACGTTGAGGATGGAATTGTTGAATTTAAGAATAATAATTTATCAGTTCTGACGAGTTCTATTTTTAATATTAAAGATATTGATAAAGATAAGATTAGTGAACTACTTGCTCAAGCAGAAGAAAGTTCAAAAAATAGTGACATTACAGATCAAAACAAATACTTAGTTGATCAAAAAATTGATGTGTTAAAAACTCTTAATTAAGAATTTCTTTTACTTTTTCTTTAACATCTTTGTAAACATGTAGCTTAAAGTCTACAACTAGGTCAGTTATATTTTCAAGATCAATCCATTTCCATTCACAAAATTCAGGATGTTTAGTCTTAATATCAATCTCGTTATCTTGCCCTAAAAATCTCATTATAAACCACTTTTGTTTCTGACCCCTATACTTACCTTTCCAAATTATACCTAATAAGTTTTTTGGTAATTCATAAGAGATTAATCCATCACACTCTTTAATTAGTTCAACATTTTTTATACTAGTTTCTTCTTCTAGTTCTCTGTAAGCAGCAGTTAAATAGTCCTCATCCTTATCAACACCACCTTGGGGCATCTGCCAGAAATTTTTTTGATTATCAATTCTTTTTGCAACAAAAACTTTGTTATCTTTGTTTAGGACAACAATTCCAACTCCACTTCTAAGAGGTAAATTTACTTTATTGTCCAACATTTATCCGTTGAGTAATTTTATTGCAAAATTTAATTGATTATCAGTTTCAGAATTAAATTTAAAATCATCTGAACCTTCTGCAACTTCTATATCAGGTGTTACACCTACTTCAGAAATAGACTTTCCTGAAGGGAGATAATATTTTGCAATTGTTAATCTAATAGCACCTCTATTTTTTAAAGGGATTATTGACTGTACAGAACCTTTTCCATAACTATTTTCACCAAGTATAATAGCTCTTTTATGATCTTTTAATGCTCCAGCTACAATTTCTGATGCCGATGCAGATCCATAGTTAATAAGTATAATTAGTGTTTTACCATTCGTTAGATCACCTTTTTTAGCAAACCATTTTCGATTTTCTGAGGCTTGTCGACTTCTTGTCGATACGATCTCACCATTTTCTAAAAAAAGGTCTGAAATTTTAATTGCCTGAGAAAGCAAGCCACCAGGGTTATTTCTTAAATCTAAGATATATCCCTTTAGATCTTTATTTTTATTTAATTTATTAATCTTCTCTTTAATTTGTTTGCTACTATTTTCATTAAAGGAAGTTAATCTTATATAACCAATATTATTATCTATAAGTTCAGATTTTACAGATTGAACCTGAATAACCTCTCTCGTTATATTAAAAACTAATGCTTTTTTTACACCCCTTCTTCTAACTGTTATTTCAATACTTGATCCAACAGGTCCCCTCATTAAGTCTACTGCTTCCATTAATGATTTTCCTTGAACCTGAGTATTATTAATCTTTACAATATAATCACCAGCTTTTAAGCCTGCTTTTGATGCTGGAGTATTATCTATTGGTGATATCACTTTCACAACACCTGCTTCCATGCCAACTTCAATACCAAGCCCACCAAACTCTCCGCTGGTTTCAGTTTGCATGCCTTCAAAACTTTCAGGTGTCATATATGCTGAATAGGGATCTAGTGATTGCAATAAACCATTTATGGCTGAATCCATACTTTTTGATTGATCTACTTCATCAACGTATTCTTTGCTAATTTTTTCAAGCACCTCACCAAACAAATCAATTTTTTTATATATATCAGTATTTTCAGAAAAACTTTTTTGAAAAATAAATAATAGTATTATAAAAAAAATAAAAAATCTTTTAGTCAAAATCATATCATCACTTTTTCTTTAGGAATAACTTGTGACCATATTTTTTCTAATTCATAAAATTTTCTTTTATCTGGATGAAATATGTGAACAATTAAGTCTATACCATCAACTAATTTCCAGTCCGCACTTTCTTTTCCTTCAATCTTAGAATTTTTTACTCCATTACCCTTTAATTTTTCTAATACCATTTCAGATAAAGCCTGAATATGCCTAGAAGAAGTTCCACTTGCTATAATCATATAGTCAGCCATTGAACTTTTATTCTTAAGATCTATTGAAATAATATCTAGGGCTTTATTAGAATCTAGGGTTTTTAGGATTAAATTTTTAAGGTCTACGTTTTTTTCCATTAATACATTTAACCTTATCAAATTTTTCTTAATTGAGAAGATGAAATATTAACCTTTTTAAAATTAATAAAAGATAGTTTTTTTTTATTTACACCATTAAAGGTAACAGACTTTAGTGATTTAGCTTTATATCCCTGTCGATCAAATACGAGAAGGTTGCATTTTTTTATAATAGATTTCCATTTATGCCATTTATGAAAATTGATTAGATTATCAGCGCCCATAATGAAATAAATCTCAAATTTTTTATCTTTATCTAGATAATTGATGAGGTCGATTATTTTATTGGAAAGAACTTTTTCTTCATAAAACTTAACTTTAATAAAATCATTTTTACCAATAAAATTTTTTGCAAATTTTATTCTATTTTTTAGATCTGTTTTACTTGTATTCTTAAATGGGTTTTGTTTGGTAATTGCCCATATAATATTTTTTAATTCTAATATTTTTTTTGCCTGTTTAGAAATTTCTAAATGGCCTTTGTGGGCAGGATCAAAAGTTCCTCCCAAGATTCCAATTTTTGTCTTTTTTTGTTTTAAGTTATTTTCTAGTTTTACCATTACTAATAATTTCGTATTTGTATGAAACGAGCTGTCCTAATCCAACAGGTCCTCTTGGGGGCAAAGTGTTTGTCGAAATGCCAACCTCACCACCAAAACCGAATTCACCACCATCAGCAAATTGAGTAGATGTATTATGCATTGCTATAGAACTTTTAACATTTTTTAAAAATTTATTTGCAGTTTTTTTATTTTTAGTAACGATAGAGTCAGTGTGCATAGTTCCATATTTGTTAATATGATTAATGGCATCTTCACAATCTTTGACTGTTTTTACAGAAACTGCTGCTGATAAATATTCAGTAGACCAATCTTTTTCTTTTGCTGGATAAATTTTCCCCTTGTAATATTTTTTTAAAAAACGGTCTCCATAGATCTTGCAATTATTTTCTTCTAACTTTTTTAAAATCGGGTTACAGAATTTCTTAATAATTCTTTCATGTATTAGAATTGTTTCCGTAGCCCCACAAATACTAGTGTTTCTTAGCTTGGCATTATAGATAATGTCTGTAGCCATCTTTAGATTAGCATCCTTATCAATAAAAGTATGACAAAGGCCTTCCAAGTGACCGATAATAGGGACACTTGAAAATTGCTGAACTCTTTTTACTAAATTTTTTCCACCACGAGGTATTATTACATCAATATAATCTTTCATTTTTGAAAGCATAAAGTCGACCATTTTTCTGTCTTTAGAATCTATAAATTGAATAAAGTTTTCGTTCACTTTATTTTCTCTAAGCGATTTTCTAAATAGTTTTGCTAAAATTTTATTAGTATTTATGGCCTCAGAGCCACCTTTTAAAATTACAGCATTTCCAGATTTGAAGCATAAGCTTGCAACATCAGATGTTACGTTAGGTCTACTTTCATAAATAACACCTATAACACCAATAGGTATAGATACTCTGCTAATTGTTAAACCATTTGGTCTGCGCCATTTTTCTAAAGTAGTATCAACAGGATTTTTTAAGTTAGCAATTTTATCTATAGAATTTTTTATACCTATTAATTTTTTTTCATCGATAGTTAATCTTTCTATTAGATTGCTTTTTAAGCCTTTGCCAAGAGCAAATAGAATGTCTTTTTGGTTAGCTTTAAGTACAGACTGTTTTTCTTGACCTAATAAGAAGGCATATCTTTTTAAAATTTTATTTTTAGTTTTTGAATTAATTTTATCAAGCGATGCTTTTCTTGCATTTTGACCTATTAATCTCATATATTTACTCATTTTATACCTCTACTATATCATCTTTATGAATTACTTCTGATTTAGAAATATACCCTAGTAATTTTTCTATCTCTTTTGAGTGGTGACCCATAATTTTTTCTATTTCATTCGATGAAAAAGAGCTAAGTCCTCTTGCGCATTCGTAATTATTTTTATCTAAAACTTTGATGTGGTCACCTTTACTAAAACGGCCAGATACTTTTTTTATTCCTGCTGCTAATAAGCTTTTACCATTTGAAAGTGCCTGTTTTGCACCGTCATCAATAATAAGTGCGCCCTTAGGTGAAATAGAGCTAATAATCCATTTTTTTCTAGCAGCCAATTTTGAAACTTTGGGTAAAAACCATGTGCAATTATTCTCTTCAGTTATTTTTTTAATGGGTCGACTTAATAATCCATTTGCTATTACCATCTGGCATCCTGATAATTGACAGATTTTTGCAGCATCTATTTTAGTCTTCATACCACCCGTGCCATGCTCACTAATACTTTTAGTGGCTATTTTTTCTATATCTTTATCTATATTTTTAATTTCTTTAATTAATTTTGCATTTTTATATATTTTTGGATTGTGCGTATAAAGACCATCTACATCAGAAAGTAATATAAGTGAGTCTGCACCTGATATTTGTGCAACACGAGATGCTAATCTGTCATTGTCACCATACTTAATCTCTGAAGTAGCAATAGTATCATTTTCATTAACTATTGGTACAAAGCCTAGTTTAAATAAGTTATCAAAAGTTCTTTTTGCATTAAGGGCTCTTCTTCTTTGTTCTGTGTCTTCCAAAGTGAGAAGAATTTGAGAAATATTAATTTTCAATTTAACAAATATTTCTGAGAATAAATTCATTAGTTCAATTTGCCCAATAGATGCAACAGCCTGACTTTTATCAATCTTAAGGTTTTTTTTGCTAATATTTAGTTTTTTGCAACCCATTGCTATTGCCCCTGAGCTTACAATAATAATTTTTTTATTCTGTTTTATTAGTTCCTGAATATCTTTAGCAAATTCAGTGAGCCATTTTTTTCTTACTTTTTTTTTGTCATCTATTAATAAAGATGAGCCAATCTTAATTACAATTATTTTAGAATCTTTAAGATACATAGGAGAGTAATTTAGCTTTAATTTTAGATATTGAGCCTTTTTCTAATGTTGAGAGTGTAACCACTTCAGAATCTTTATTTTTAGAAAAATTCTTTAAAATTTCTTTCACTTCTTCTTCCTCTAATAAATCTGTCTTATTTAATACAATTATTTCTTTTTTTTCTAGTAAATCTTTACTGTAACTCCCTAGCTCATTTCGAACTTGTTTATAGGTATTTTCAAGGTCTTCATCAGTAATATCTATTAAATGCATTAAAGTTTTACATCTTTCTATGTGTTTTAAAAATTGAATACCAAGACCCACACCTTCATGCGCACCTTCAACTAATCCAGGGATATCAGCTAGAGTTATTTCTTTATCATCATAACTTGCAACACCAAGATTTGGATTTAGTGTTGTAAATTTATAGTTTGCAATTTTAGGCATGGCATTTGTAATGGCAGCCAGTAAACTTGATTTACCTGCGTTAGGCAATCCAACAATACCAACATCGGCAATAGTTTTTAGTTGAAGCCAAATTATATATTCTTCACCGATTGCACCTTTGGTAAATTTTTTTGGTGCTCTATTAGTGGAACTTTTAAATCTAGTGTTTCCAAGGCCACCTTTACCACCATTAGCTACAATAAATTCTTCACCTTCTTTTTTAAAATCATAAATTAAAGTTTTATTATCTTCTTCAAAAACTTGTGTACCTATTGGAACCTTTAAAAATAAATCTTCTCCACCATGACCTGTACGATTTTGTCCAGAACCATTTATTCCTCTTCCTGCTTTATGGTGTTGTTGAAATCTATAATCGATAAGGGTATTTAAATTTCTTTCTGATCTTAGGAATATGGTTCCACCTTTACCTCCATCACCACCGTCAGGTCCACCGTATTCAATAAATTTCTCTCTACGAAAACTAGGAGAACCATGCCCACCATTGCCGGCCTTTACATAAATTTTTACTTGATCTAGAAACTTCATATTACAACTGTTAGTTTTTAGTTGTACTACTAATTAGGTTTCACGGAAACGAATGTTCTGTCTAATCTACCTTTTTTAAATACTACTTTTCCTTCAACAACAGAGAAAATTGAATGATCTTTTCCCATTCCCACATTTTCACCTGGGAAAATTTTAGTTCCTCTTTGTCTAACAATTATGTTTCCAGGAATAACTACTTCACCACCGTACTTCTTAACGCCAAGTCTACGACCAGCACTATCTCGTCCGTTTCTCGATGAACCACCTGCTTTTTTTGTAGCCATAATTTACCTAATTTATTTATTAACTGCTTCAGCTTCTACTTTAGCTTCAACCTTTTCAATTTTTTTTGTTGGTTTAACCATTTTTTCCGCTTCAGATAAAATTTTACCATCTTTAGAAAATATTTTACTAATTCTTATTAATGAATATTGCTGTCTATGACCATTTTTTCTTCTAGAATTTTGTCTTCGTCTTTTTTTGAAAATCAATATTGTTCTATTTTTTCCATTTTCAACAAGATCTGCTTCAACTTTTGCACCCTCAACCGTCGGTGATCCAACTTCAATATTTTTGTCATCTCCGTAAGCTAAAATTTCTTTAAATTCTATCTTAGTTTCAATTTTAGAATCCTCTAATCTTTCAATTTTAAGTATTTCTCCAGCCTTTACTTTGTACTGTTTTCCACCTGTTTGTATGATTGCGTATGACATTGTTTAATCTATTTTTTATAATCAGCAATATAGTCGGGGACTTATTATAGTCAAGTCCGAATAAGTTAGAAATTGTCCTTTAAATCCCTCAATTTTGAAAAGGTTTCTTCTGAATCAGATCTAAGAAAAATATTGCACTCTAATTCCTCTTTAATAGTGGATGGAATAGTAGGTAGGTTATTATTTAATTTTTTGTCTATATCTTTAATTTTAATTTTTAGGTTTTCATTGTCTTGGTCATGAGTAATACAAAATTTAGAGTTTTGTTTAGTATATTCATGTCCACAATAGATCCTTGTTTTTTCTGGCAGTGCTTTTATTTTCATTAATGAATTATACATCTGTGAGTATGTTCCTTCAAAAATCTTACCACAACCAAGCGAAAAGAGGGTGTCTCCTGTAAAAACAGATTCTTCATTATAAAAATAAAAACATATATGACCAAGGGTATGACCAGGTATGTGAAATATTTTAGCCTGGAAATTTTCTTCGTGCCAAATGTCTTGATCACTGACCAGTATATCTATTTCTGGGATTCTATCCTTGTCTCCTTTATATCCAATAATACTAGCTCCATATTTTTCTTTTAATTCTATATTACCCCCCACATGATCATAATGATGATGTGTATTTAATATATATTTTAAATGTATATTTTTATCTTCCAAATATTTGATGATAGGCTTTGCTTCACTGGGATCAATCACACATGCTGTATTTTTAGTTTTATCAATAATTAGATAAGAATAATTATCTTGTAAGCAGGGTATTATCTGAATTTCCATTTAACTCTCAATTAAAAAAATACCTAGTTCTGCTGATAAATTTTTAATATTTAGATTAAGTTTATTAATAGAAGATATTTTTTCGTTATGTAGAGCTGATGATTTATCTAATTTAATTCTTCTATTTTCACAAAAATTATAAAAATCTTTTATGGTACACATATGAAGGTTAGGGGTATTATACCACTCATCAGGTAGATTTTTTGTAATTGGCATTGTTCCTTTAATTAATAGGTGAAGCCTAACTTTCCAAAAACCAAAATTAGGTATTGTAACAATAGCTTTTTTACCAACCCTCAATAGCTCTTTGATAACTATTTCAGGATTTAAAAATGCTTGCAGTGTTTGACTTAAAATAACAAAATCAAAGGAGCTGTCAGGAAATTGTAATAGATCTTTTTCTGCATCACCCTCAATAACAGTTAGTCCTTTTGATAGACATTTTTGAACATTATCTTTGGAGATTTCTATTCCCCTTATGTCTATTTCTTTATTATACTTAAGATATTCCATTAATATACCATCTCCACAGCCCACATCTAAAACTCTAGTATTTTTTTCAATTAGATCAGAGATTATTTTAAATTCTTGTTTCATGTTTAGTTTTTAGAATAAGCTGTTTTAATATAATCACCTAGAGTATTTAAAAATTTAGGAACTTTTAAAAGGAATGAATCGTGCCCTTTGTCAGACTCAATTTCGACAAATCCTACTTCAGCACCTATGGCATTTAAGGCTATAACAATTTCTTTATTCTCAGAAGTTGGATAAAGCCAATCAGAAGTAAAAGATATAATAAGAAACTTAGTTTTAGTTTTTTCGAATGCTTTAGATAAATTACCGTGATGTTCTTTTATTAGATCAAAATAGTCCATCGCTCTTGTTATGTATAGGTAGCTATTGGCATCAAATCTATCAACAAATACAGATCCTTGATACCTTAAATAACTTTCTATTTGAAAGTCTGCATCAAAACCAAATTTTAGGTCATCTCTTTCTTGCAACTTTCTTCCAAATTTTTCCTGTAGACCATTTTTAGATAAATAAGTTATATGCGCAGCCATTCTGGCAACAGACAATCCTTTATTAGGATTTTTATTTTGATTGGAATAGTCACCATTTTCCCAATTAGTATCAGCCATAATCGATTGTCTGCCAAGTTCATTAAAAGCAATGTTCTGCGCTGAATGACTAGCTGTGCAGGCTATTGGAATAGCAACTTTTGCTTTATCAGGAAAGTTATTAACGAACTGAAGTGTCTGCATTCCACCCATTGATCCACCCATAACAGCAAATAATTTATCAATGTTAAAAAAACTTAAGAGATTAAATTGTGCATTAACCATGTCATTAATAGTGATGACAGGAAAAGTGGTACCATATTTTTTATTAGTATCGGGGTTAATTTCACCAGGACCATACGAGCCCATACATCCACCAATAACATTGGCACAAATTACAAAATATTTATCAGTATCAATGGCTTTACCAGGTCCAACAGCATATGACCACCAACCCTCTTTTTTAGTAATTGGATTTATTCCAGAAACAAATTGATCACCAGTTAAAGCATGAAAAATAAGAATAGCATTATCTTTCTTCTCATTTAGAGAGCCATAAGTCTCATAAGCCAGAGAATAATTATTGATAGTTTTACCACAATCTAATTTTAATGGTTTATCAATTATAATATTTTTTATGTTCACATTTTTATTCATAAATATTAGCTAAATTTGAATTGTGAGACAAAAAAACTTATTTAGCGGTTTTTTTTAAGCGCTCGCAATTCAGTTAAATCAGCGCATATTTTTTGTACTAGATAGTATTTCTTATGTCAATTTTTTTAAAAAATGACTTATTCTATATGAAAGGATAATATTTTATTTATAAGGTAAATTAAATTAATAAAATGACTGTTCCAAAATTTAAAGAATTCAAAATAGAAGCTTATAAACCAGGTAAGTCAAATATAGCAAAAATACGAAATGTTATAAAATTATCAGCAAATGAGTCAGCTCTTGGTGTTAGCCCAAGAGTAAAGAAAATTTTACAGAATAAAAAATTGTTAATATCGAAATATCCAGACGGTAAGGCAAAAAACTTAAGAAAAGAAATTGCAAAGAAATATAAGTGTGATTTTGAGAAGATAATTTGTGGTGCAGGGTCAGATGAAATTATTCAAATGATTTGCCAGCTGTACTTAAAACCATCTGATGAAGTGATTGTTCCTCAATATAGCTTTTTAATGTACAGGATATATGCTCAAATAGTGGGGGCAAAAGTTGTTTTTTCTAAGGAAGAAAATTTTAAAGTTTCAATAAATGAAATTATTAAGAAAGTAACAAAAAAAACCAAACTTGTATTTATTGCTAACCCTAACAACCCAACAGGAACATACTTAAGTAGAGCAGAGCTAATAGACTTAAGAATGAAATTGAATAAAAATATTTTACTAGTTTTAGACGATGCGTATTTTGAATATATGAAAAATAAAGATTATAAATCTGGTTTAGATTTATTTAAAAATAAGGATAATGTTGTTGTGATAAGAACTTTTTCAAAAATATACGGACTGGCCTCGTTAAGAGTTGGCTGGGGTCATGGCCCCAAGAAAATTATCTCTGCAATGAATTTAATTAGACCTCCATTTAATGTAAATCAAGTTGCACAGATGGCAGCAATAGAAGCTTTAAAAGATAGAAACTTTATTAATCAATCTGTGAAACATAATATTACAGAAGCAAATAAAGTTAGAAATGATTTAGAAAAACTAAAAATTTTTTCAAATGAAGTAACAGCTAATTTTTTACTGTTAAATTTTGATAAATGTAAATTTTCAGCTAATTATATTTTTAACAAACTGCAGTCAAAAGGAATTATATTAAGATCTACAGAGGATGGATATAATATTAAAAACAAATTAAGATTAACAATTGGATCTAAAAAAGAGAATATGAGATTCATAACAACGATCAAGACTGTCTTTAATTAATTATGAAAAATATTTTAATTATAGGCTGTGGTTTAATTGGCTCTTCATTGTTAAGATCAATATCTGAAAAAAAAATAGCTAAAAAAATATTTGTCTATGAAAAATCAAAATCAAATATTTCAAAAATCAAAAAATTAAAATTACCATGTGAAATTATAGATGATTTAAAGAAAATTATCCCAAACTCAGATTTAATAATATTTTGTACCCCACTAGGAGAATATGAAAAAATAATTTTAGAGATAAATAGATATTTATTACCTAAAACTATTATTACAGATGTTGGATCATCTAAAGAAAAGTCTATGGACTTAATTAAAAGAAAATTGAAAAAAGGAATTTTTTGGACATCCAGTCACCCTATTGCAGGGTCAGAAGTTAGTGGCCCAGAAAACGGGGTAAAAAATTTATTCCTTAATAAATGGTGCATATTAATAAAAGAAAAAAATACCAACAGAAAACACCTTCTGATACTTACCAAGTTCTGGAAAAAAATTGGTTCAAATGTTGCAATTATGGACTCAAAAAAACATGATACGGTTTTTTCTATGACAAGTCATTTACCTCATTTAATTGCATATAATTTGGTAAAAACAGCGACAGATTTCGAAAAACAACAAAAGTATGAATTAATTAAATTCAGTGCAGGTGGTTTGAGAGATTTTTCAAGAATTGCAGCATCTAATGAAATTATGTGGAGAGATATTTTTTTTAATAATCAAAAAAATATTTCAAAAGCTATTGATTTATTTATTAAAAATTTACGTTCATTTAAGAGAGATATTCAATCTAAAAATAATAAGTCCATTATTAAAAAATTAGTTAATACTAAAAAGGTTAGAAAGAAAATAATTAAGTTGAAACAAGATATTAATAAGCCAGACTTTGGAAGAAGTTAATATTTTATAGAGGATATTTTTTTTACTATTAACTTTGCTGTTCTTTCAATTCTATTTATTGTCTCTGTTATATTCATAATCAAAACTTTCTTTTCTGGACCATATGCATGAATTAATTTTTGAGAGTTAATACAAACAGCAACATGACCTTTCCAAAATATAATGTCTCCTTTTTTAAACACTCCACCTTTATTTTTTTGTATTGAATATTTTATTTGATCTTTTGTATCTCTTGGATAAAATTTATTATTATAGTAAAAAAATAATTGTAAAATAGCAGAGCAGTCTATACCTCTATAAGTTTTACCACCCCAAACATATTTAGTTTTTAAAAAAAATTTTAATACTTTTAAATAATCTTTTTCTATATGATTAATATTTTTTACACCACTTTTTTTAATCCATTTATTTTTTTCAAATTCTATAAATTTTTTACTTTCTTGAATCATTGAAATTCTTGATGCAAAAGGTAAAAAATATTTTGTCTTATTTTTTTGTTTATTATAAATATTTGCTTTTAGAATAAATATTTTATGAGTTGGCTTATGATCTTTAGTGTAATCTTTGTTTTTTATGTATCCAGTATAATTATCAAATAAAACCTTTATTTTTATCCAGCTTTTATTCTTAGATATAATTTTAAATTTTTCTCCATACAAAATTTGAGAAGTAACTTCAGAAACTACATTTGGTTCCTTATAGATATCTGATAAAGGTTTTTTGTAAAAGCAATTATTTTTCACGAAGTTTTAATTTATCTTTTATAAACCACAAACAAATCAATGAGGGTATTACCATGATGGCTGTAAGGATAAAAAATACCCCCCAATCTCCATTAAGCCAATCTACTAACGCTCCAGATGATGATGCAAGTGTAGTTCTGCCAGCAGTCCCTATCGATGCAAGTAATGCGTATTGAGTTGCGGTATATGTTCGGTCTACTAATAATGAAATAAAGGCTACAAATGCAACCGTTGCAAATGCTGCGGCTATATCATCAAATATGACTGCTACTGCGAATAATAACTCAGATTTATCACTCCATGCCAAGACTGTGAATAATAAGTTAGTTGCTGCCATTAATATTCCTGCAACAAACATTGCTTTTAAAACACCAGATCTAATTACA
The DNA here is from genome assembly GCF_047727615.1 of Candidatus Pelagibacter sp. Uisw_101. GTDB lineage: Bacteria > Pseudomonadota > Alphaproteobacteria > Pelagibacterales > Pelagibacteraceae > Pelagibacter. The sequence continues at coordinate 1,246,064 of NZ_CP159821.1, read as the reverse complement.
AAAAGCCCACCTAGTAATGTAAATATAACTGTAGTTATCCATCCTAAAGTTTTTGAGTAAATTGCAATGTCACCTTTAGAGAAGCCTATTTCTTTATAAAAAACTATCGACATACGTCCAAGAAAGGCCTCACCAATCTTGAATAAAAAAATAAAGCTTAAAATTCCAATAGCAATTGAAAAGCCATTTTTCTTAAAAAAGCTTATTATAGGACCACCTAATGTACTGCTCAACCAAGCTATAAAATTAGTTATAATATTTTTTGATCCAAGTTTGTTTTCTATAAGTTTATCTGTTTCTTTTTGTTTCTTTTGTCTATCAGTAGAAAGGGGCTCATGAACAAACATCAAACCTATGTTCATCAGAATTACTACAACTCCTAAAATTAAAAATGTAATTTGCCAGTAATTAGTAACACCAATATTCTCTAAATATTCTGCTGTAAATAAAGCTATTACACCACCCAACTTATATCCACTCCACCATCCAACAACAGCCATCGCAGCACCAGCTGCCATTGATTTGCTTTCATGCTCACCTATTTGTTCAATTCTTAAGGCGTCAACGGTAATATCTTGTGTGGCTGATGCTATGGCAATAACTAAACCAACCGTAATCAGTAGTGCAAGATTTTCAGTGGGATTAATAAAACTCCAAGTAACAAGACAAGTTAAAATTGCAATTTGCATTAAAACTATCCATCCTCTTCTATGCCCAAGTTTTTTTGTTAGGTACGGTACTTGAAATCTATCAATAAGAGGGGCCCATAAATAGTTAAAAGCGTAAACTGCAAATATTAAACCTGCCCAACCAATTGTTGATCTACTCAACCCTTCTTCCTTAAGCCATAAACTCAAACTGCTTCCTATTAGAACCCAGGGAAACCCCGAGATAGCCCCAAGTAATAATATTCTAAGCATTCTTTTATCTAAGTAGATAGAAAAAGTTTCTGAGAGCGATTGTTTTTTTATTTCAATCATAACTAATTTCTCCAAAAAGAAGGTAGAAACAATACTAGTATAGCAAACAATTCTAATCTACCCAATATCATTCCAAGGCTTAAAATCCATTTAGATATCTCAGGTATATTTGAAAAATCGCTATTAGGGCCAATTGTAGAGCCTAACCCTGGGCCAACATTGGAAATTGATGTGGCAGCACCTGAGATTGAGGTTACAAAATCTAAGCCACTTAAAGATAAAAATGCAGTTATCAAAAAAAATATAACCAAGTAAAGAAAAATAAAAGAGATAATTGAAGCCATAAATTTATCATCTACTTTATTTTTATCATATTTAATTACAAATATACCTCTTGGATAAATAATTTTTTTCAATTGATTAACAATAAATAGATATAAAATTTGAATTCTAAAAATTTTAATTCCACAAGTTGTTGAGCCAGCACAACCACCAATAAACATTAGAGTTAAAAAGAAAATTAGTGGAAAATTTCCCCATCCATCAAATTCTCCGGTGACATATCCCGTGCCAGTTAAGATAGAAATAACGTTAAAAACAATTACTCTTATATTAATTTGAGAAAAATCTTTATTTTGAAAAAGTGAATAAATAAAAAGTAGAATAATTGAAAAAATAATTATCTTAATAAATGATTTAATTTGGACATCGGAAGTAAATATTTTTTTATTACCATTTAAAAATTTTATATAAGCTATGAAAGGTAGGCTACCCAGTATAATAAAAACCATCGATGATATCTCAATGGGTAAACTATTAAAATATCCTATAGATTTATTATAATTCGAAAATCCACCTGTTGCTATTGTAGTCATGGAGTGAGTTAGGCTATCGAAAATATTCATACCAAAAATTTTATAGGTAACAGCACAAAGTGTTGTTAACACTAAATATACGTAAATTAATCTAAGAGATATTTCCTTAGATTTTGGTAATAACTTTTCTGAAGAATCGTTACTTGAAATCTTAAATAGCTGCATTCCCCCGACGTTCATTATTGGCATTAGAGTTATTGCCATTACAATAATACCAATTCCTCCTAACCATTGAAGCATAGCTCGCCATAAAAGTATTGATCTAGGTGCCCCCTCCAAGTTGGAAATAATTGTAGACCCTGTCGTGGTAATACCAGACATACTTTCAAAAAAAGAATCAGTAATGGACAGTTCAAGAGTAGAAAAAATAAAAGGTAAAGAGCCAAATATTGCAATACTCAACCAAGAAAGAGCGGTTAATAAGAATGCTTGTTGTAAGTTTAACTTTTTGTCATGGTTTAAATTTGTCAAAAAAAATAAAACACCAAATATTATTGAAACTAAAGAAGCCCCAATAAAAGAAGAATCTAGTTCAGAATAAATAAATTGGGCTAAAATTGGAATCATCATAGAAATTCCAAGAATAATTTGCAAAACACCCAAGGTAAAAAAAACAGTTTTATAATTAGACATTTTGATAGAACATTATTTTATGGTAAATAAATTTCAACTCTATAAGAGTTAATAATAACACCTAATATAAGATATTTCTTATTAAACAAAGTGATTGAAAAAGAAAATTTAGATAAAACTAACGCATGGCCTTTTGTTGAGGCTAAAAAAATTTTGCGTGAAAGAAAATCCTTTATTGAGAAAAAAGGTAAAATTATTTTACAAACTGGCTATGGACCAAGTGGATTACCCCATATAGGTACCTTTGGTGAGGTGGCAAGAACATCAATGATGGTTAATGCACTGAAACAACTTACGAATATACCAACAGAAATTATAACTTTTTCAGATGACATGGATGGTTTCAGAAAAGTTCCTGAAAATGTACCTAATCAAGAGCTATTAAATAAAAACCTTCATAAACCTTTAACTCAAGTACCAGATCCATTCAAAAAATTTTCAAGCTTTGGTGAGCATAATAATGAAATGTTAAAAGATTTTTTAGATAAATTTAAATTTGAGTATAGTTTTAAAAGTTCTTCAGTTCTCTATAAAAGTGGTTTTTTTAATCCAACGCTACAATTAATTTTAGAAAACTATCGGGGTATCATGGATATAATTCTTCCAACACTTGGTAAGGAAAGACAAAGAACCTACAGTCCTTTTTTACCTATATGCCCAGATACTGGTAAGGTTTTAGAGATTCCGGTTTTAGAAATCTTAAAAGAAAAATCTAAAATCATCTTTGATAATAATGGAAAAAAACTTGAAACAAGTATTTTAGACGGACATTGTAAATTGCAGTGGAAAGTGGATTGGGCCATGAGGTGGTATGCCCTCGATATAGATTTTGAAATGTATGGAAAAGATTTAATAGAAAGTGCAATATTATCTTCAAGAATAGTTAAATTGATTGGCAAAACAAACCCATCTGGCTTTGCTTATGAACTATTTTTAGATGAAAAAGGTGAGAAAATTTCAAAGTCAAAAGGTAATGGGATCACTATTGATCAGTGGTTAGAATATGCGTCTCCTGAAAGTCTTTCATTGTACATGTATCAAAATCCTAAAAGAGCAAAAAAATTATACAAAGAAATAGTTCCAAAAACAGTTGATGAGTATTTAGATTTTGTGGAAAAAGCTAAAAATCAAAATGAATTACAGTTATTAATGAATCCAGTTTGGCATGTACATAATGGATTAATTCCTAAAGAAGATACTATTATGAGTTTTTCAATGCTTTTAAATTTAGTGGAGGCAAGTAATGCAGATTCTAAGGAATTACTTTGGAAGTTTGTAAAAAAATACAAAAAAGATATCTCAGAAAAAGATCATATAATATTTGATAATTTAATTGGCTACGCTATTAAATACTTTAACGATGTAATCAAACTTCAGAAAAAATATAAGAAACCAGATTCAAACGAAAAAATTGCATTAGAGGCTCTAGTAAAGACTCTTGATGATTGTAATGATTCAATGTTACCTGAGGATATTCAAACATTAATTTACTCAACTGGAAAAGAAAATGGGTATTCAGAAAATCTACGTGATTGGTTTAAATTGATTTATGAAGTCGTATTTGGAGATAAAAATGGCCCAAGAATGGGCTTTTTTATAAGCTTCTTTGGAGTTAATGAAACTAAAAAATTAATAACAGAAAAAATAAAATAATGTTTTCAAAATTCAGATCACTAATTTTTAAAATTGATCCTGAAACTGCTCATAATTTAGCAATTAAGTCTTTAAGATTAAATTTGACACCAAATTTAAGGGATGAAAATAAAGATGATCCAATGTTCAAGACTAAACTATTTGGCAAAGAAATAGATAACCCAATTGGAATGGCCGCTGGATTTGATAAAAATGCTGAAGTTTATAATTCTTTATTTAAACTTGGATTTGGGTTTGTTGAGGTGGGGACCGTTACACCACTTAAACAGTATGGAAATCCAAAACCAAGAGTATTTAGATTGGTAGAAGACGAAGCACTTATAAATAGATTGGGATTTAATAATTTAGGATCAGAAAGTATAAGCAACAGAATTCGATCAAATTTGAATAAGGGCTTATTGGGAATTAATATAGGTCCAAATAAAGATAGTGATGATAGGTTAAATGATTATTTAATTGGTCTTAGAACTTTTTATGATATTGCTGACTATATTACAATTAATATTTCCTCACCTAATACAGAAAACTTAAGAAGTTTTCATGAAGAAACTAAATTTGATGAATTAATGAATTTAGTTAAAGAAGAAAAAATTAAGCTTAAATCTAAAATACCAATTGTTGTAAAAATTTCTCCTGATATTTCAGATGAACAAATTGAAGTATTAAGTAAAATATTGTTAGAACATAAAGTAAGTGCAATAATTGTTTCAAATACAACTGCAGAAAATAGAGGTAAATTAAACAATATACTGAAACATCAAAAGGGTGGTTTATCTGGAAAACCTCTTGAAGAAGAGGCTAATAAATTAATAAGTAAGTTTTACAGATTATTAAAAAATAAAATTGAAATTATTGGAGTAGGTGGTGTGGACTCAGGAGAAAGTGCACATAGAAAATTTTTAGCTGGCGCAAGCTATGTCCAATTATATACTGGTATGGTGTTTCAGGGGCCCAATATTGTTGGAAAAATAAAAAAAGAGTTAAAAGAAATATTAATTACTGATGGGATCAAGAATTTTAGAGAAATAATAGGCAAGAAACAGCCTAATTAAAGGTAATAAACTTGACGAGGTCACTAACTCATCTTATATAGTCACTAAATATTATGTCTAAAAAATGTGAATTAACCGGAAAAATACCTATGAAAGGTCATAATGTTAGTCATGCTAACAATAAGACTAATAGAAGATTTTTACCAAATTTAAAAAAAACAAAATTTAAAAGTGAACTTTTAAAAAGAAGCTTAACTTTAACAGTTAGCAATGCAGGTGTTAGATGTGTTGATAAAAAAGGTACTTTTGATGAATTTTTAAAGACTGCAAGAAATAAAAATATATCACCAAGATTAAAAAAATTAAAAAAAAGTATATTAATTAAGTCACCATTTGTAAAAAAAGCACCCAAAGTATCCCCTAGTAAATCAGCTTAATGAAAAAGTTTTTTATACTACTCTCATTTATAATGGGAGTTGTTGTTTTAACTTCAAATTATTTAGTACAATTTCCGATCAACCATTATGGTTTGGAAGAAATATTAACTTATGGAGCTTTTAGTTATCCAGTTGCATTTTTAATTACAGATTTAGCTAATAGATCTTATGGCAAGGTTGTAGCTAGAAAAATTGTTTATGTTGGTTTTATTATAGGGATTGTATTTACTCTTTTCTTTTCAACAAATTTTGCAGACTTAATTTCAGTCAGAATTGCCATAGGTTCAGGCACAGCATTTATGGTTGCACAGTTGTTGGATGTTCAAATTTTTGACTATTTAAGAAAAAAGAAATGGTTTGTTGCTCCATTAACTTCATCGTTAATTGGGTCTACTGTTGATACATTTTTATTCTTCTCTATCTCATTTTACGCAACTGGAATACCATGGGTTACTTTATCTCTAGGTGACTTAGCGGTTAAAATATTTGTTGCTTTAGCAATGTTAATTCCATTCAGATTATTATTGGGAACTCTTAAAGCTTCAAAAGTTTAGTATAAAAATTTGTACGATAAAATTTTATAAGCAAGTTTTGCTACAAGAAAATTGTAAGAATTAAAACCTTTTATAGGTGAAAGTTCATTTATATCTGCACCAACAATATTAGAGTTCTTAGCAGCTATCCGTATAATATTTAAAGTTTCATCCCATAATAGTCCACCTGGTTCAGGTGTACCTGTTGCGGGCATTATACTTGAATCTAAACCATCAACATCAAATGTTAAATAAACTGTTTTATTCTTTATCATTTTTTTAAATTTTTTTAAGTCCCATTTACTTTTGTCTTTTGCCCAAAAGATATTAATTCTAGATGAGTTTTTTTTTAAGAATGGTATTTCACTTTGAGATATATTTCTGATCCCAAATGAGATTATTGAAACATTTTTATGATCAAGACATCTCCTAATAGCTGAAGCATGAGAAAATTTTTCTCCATTATAACTCTCTCTTAAATCTGCATGTGCATCAAAATGTAGTAGACATATTTCTTTGTGTTTTTTTACAAATGGAGCAATACATCCAGGCGTTATTGTGTGTTCCCCACCAAAAGTGATTGGAAATAATTTTTTATCTAATATTTCTTGGTTTATATCAGACATCTTTTTAAGAGCTTTTTTAATGTCTTTATCAATTTTAAATGGTTTTAAAGTTTTAATTCCAATTTTTTTGTAGGGTTCACAATGTAATTCTTCATCATATAATTCAACTTGATGTGATGCTTTGATAATTTCTTTAGGGCCATTACGAGTGCCACCACCATAACTCACAGTTTTTTCTAAACCGAATGGAACAACTACTACTTTCTCTTTAAAGTTAACATCATTGTCAATTCCTAGAAAACCATTTTTATTAGAAAGATATTTCAATTTTACTTAAATATTTTTGAGAAGTTTTTTCTCGTTCTGTTTTTCCAGTCACCTTTATGATAAGCATCACTTGCAATCAAAGGAAGGACACTAGTTGCTTCTGCAAAAACCATTTGTTCTTTTGCAATATCTACTTTACCCCAAGAGCTTGCTTCTTTTAATGTAGAGCTGCTGCAAGCACCATCCCTAGAATCTGCTACTGTAATTTGCACTGCGTACTTATGCATCTCAACTTCTTTTCCTAAAAGTTCAGCACAGATAACAGTATCTTGAACAAAGTTTTTTGGCACTCCTCCACCAATCATAAATAAGCCAGATCCTTTTGATTGAATCTTTATTTCAGTTAACTCACGAAGCTCTCTAATAGAATCTATCGTAATATGGTTTTTAGGATTATTTTCTTGGTGAGTGACCAATCCAAAACCAGCACTTGAGTCTGTAAATGCAGGACAAAAAATGGGAACATTATTGTTATATGCAGTTTCAATTAAAGAATCTTTTTTTTTAGAATTTTTCTTTAAATATTTTCCCATTTCATAAATAAATTCTCTTGATGTGTAACTTCTTGGATCAAGTGTATCTGCTATTTCACATATTTTTTGATCACATTCCTGTAATTCTTCTTCATCAATATATGTGTCATAAATCCTATCTATATAATTTTTTCTTAATTCAGTGTCATCTTGAAACTGTGAGCCCTGGTAATGTTTAAAGCCTAAAGCTTCAAAAAAATCCATATCAACTATTGAAGCTCCTGTAGCAATAATTGCATCAACCATATTATATTTAACTAAATCTTTATAAATATTCATACATCCTGCAGCAGAAGTTGACCCAGCAAGTGTTAAAAAAATTGTGCAATCCTTATCTTGAATCATTTCATTAAAAATGTTGGCTGCATTTGCTGTTTCTCTTGAAACAAAAGACATTTTTTCCATTGAGGAAATTATTTTCCTTGCATCAAACGAAGTAATATCGATGTGTTCAACTGGATTTTGTAAGAAGCTTTTTTTGCTATTATGAGTTAAATTTTTGTTTTCTGACATTAAGCAACTAATATACCTTTATTGCTCTCTTTACCATATAACGTCATTATAGGTTCGTCTTCTACTTCATAAATTTCATTAGAATAAAAACCATTAAATTGAGTTCTAAAAGTTAGACCGTAGGCCCCAAGTTGACCTAGCTCAATATAATCATTTTCCTTAATATTATTTGGAAGTAGAAATGGTCCCTTCATGTAATCCATACTATCACAAGTAGGGCCATAAAAATCAAAAGCAGTTAGTTTTTTTGATATTGCTTTTCCATTTTTAATCAAACGAGAAGGGTAAACTATGTTTGGTGTACCTGCATCAAAAAGAGTTCCATACGTTCCATCATTTATATAAAGTTTTTGTTTTTTTCTAAGATTTACTCTTACAATTGTTGATCCACTTTCTGCAACTAATGCTCTTCCGGGCTCACATAATATTTCAGGAAGTTTTTCCAACTTTAAATTTGATAAACCTTTTTTTATTTCTTCAAAATAATTATCCAAAGATTGAGGTACAAGATCTGGATAAATTGCAGGAAATCCACCTCCAATATTAATATAATCTGGAATAATTTTAGTTTTTTTTATAATATTTCCAATGTCTGCAATCCCTTTTGTATATGAAATAGGATGCATGCATTGAGATCCCACATGGAAACTTAAACCTATTTTTTTTGCATATTGCTTTGTTAATCTCAATAAAGCAGTCGCCTCATATATGGACGCCCCAAATTTTGTTGATAAATCTATTTCAGCATGCTCATTTGAAACGGCTACTCTTACAAATAATTCAAGGTCTTTTGCCTCGTTAGTTGTTTCAATAATTTTTATTAATTCATCTTTAGTATCAAGGGAAAAAGCTTTAACATTATAATTAAAATAGGCTTCTTTAATACTTTCTCTACTTTTGACTGTATGCATATATGAACATTTTGCATTAGGATTAATTGCTCTTATATCTTTAATTTCTTGAATAGAGGCTATATCAAAGTTCTCAATCCCACTTTCAACTATTGTTTTTAGTACTTCAGGATGTGGGTTAGTTTTTACTGCATAAAGCACTTTACCAGGAAATTTATTTCTAAAATATGTAGAAGCTAATTGTATTGATTTTTTCCTAATACAATAAATAGGCTTTTCTGGCTTTAGTTGATTTATAAGATCATCAACTGCTTTAAATTTTTGCATTACGTCTCCAAAAAAAATTTAATAAAAAAAAGTTTTTAAAAATACTTAAAAACTTTCATATAAATTATGCAATTAAGGCAATAGTTAATTAATGTAAAGTAAATAATAGGTGTTGAAATTATCAGATAAGGCACCATATTAACTGTATGTCTGAACTGAATAATTTAAAAAAATTAAGTAATTTTGACAATAAAACCTTATTAATCGTTGATGATGATAACCCTTTCAGAGACAGGCTTGCTAGAGCAATGGAAAAAAAAGGGTTTGAGGTTTTTCAAGCTGAGGGTGTGCAAAAAGGTATTCAATCAGTTATAGAAAAAAAACCAGGTTTTGCTGTTATTGATCTTAGACTAACTGATGGAAATGGACTTGAGGTAGTAAAACAAATTCAAATTTCTAATCCAAGCAGTAGAATTATAATGTTAACAGGATATGGAAATATCCCAACAGCTGTAGCTGCGATTAAAGAAGGTGCAATTGATTATCTTGCAAAGCCAGCAGACGCAGACGATGTCGAGAAAGCATTGCTAGCTGATCCAGAGAAAAAAGCTGAACCACCAGAAAACCCCATGTCAGCCGATAGAGTTAAGTGGGAGCACATTCATAGAGTTTTTGAATTATGTAATAGAAATGTATCTGAAACTGCTAGAAGACTTAAAATGCACAGAAGAACATTACAAAGAATTTTATCTAAAAGATCCCCTAGATAAATTTTCTAAATTTAATAATTTTTTTAGTTAATATAGTTAACAAACAAATCTTAAATAATTCAGCTAATAAGAATGGTGTAACTCCTAATTGAAGAATTGGTTTGTCCCATCCAATTAAAGTTCCCAACCAAATAGCTCCAAATACATAGATTATTGAAACAGAAAATATTAATTTTCCAAAAATTATAAAAATATTTTTATTAAAATTTAAATAACCTGCAAGAAAAGAAGCAAATAAAAACCCAATTAAATATCCCATTGTTGGACCGGTAAAATAAACTATCCCAACACCTTTTTCTGGTGAGTTAGAAAATACTGGCATTCCTAGAATACCCTCTAGAAGATAAACAGCTACAGATGCTAGGCCAATTTTATATCCAAAAGCAATTCCCAAAAATAGAACTACAAAAGTTTGCATTGTCATAGGTACAGGATAAAATGGTATTTTTAATTTAGCTGAAATAGTCAAAGCCATTGTTCCTATGAAAATTAGAATAAATGTTTTTAATACTTTTTGAATTGCGTTTGTTTTTAATAGATCCATATCTACAAATTACTATTTATTAATGTGATAATCTAGTTTTTTATTAGTCTTAAAAAAACATCCTCTAAATCACCGTCGTCAGTTGAAATATCTATAATTTTGACATTATTTTTCTTAATTAAATTAATTAATTCTTGCATATTAATTTTACTTTTTTCATAAGAAACACAAACCTCATTATCTAGGTGTGAGACTATTTTTAAAGATTCTAGATCATTTTCGTTAATATTAATCTTCATGTCAGTTTTAAAGGTTACTTTTTTGGTTTGAATTCTATCTAATAAATTTTTAGTGCTGTCTAGAGCAACAATATTTCCTTTATTTAATATAGCTATTCTTCCACACATTTCCTCAGCTTCCTCAAGATAATGAGTTGTTAGAATGATAGTTACACCAAGTTCATTAAGCAATTTTACATTTTTCCATAGATTTTGTCTTAATTCAACATCAACGCCAGCCGTAGGTTCGTCTAAAATAATTATTGGTGGTTGATGAACTAAAGCTTTAGCCATTAGCAGCCTTCTTTTCATTCCACCAGATAAACTTCTAGCATAGCTGTTAGCTTGTTTTTCTAGGGATACCAATTTTAGAATCGTATCTGTAATTCTATCTTTTTCTTTAATTCCATAGAGACCAGCCTGTAATTCTAATAATTTTCTTGGACTAAAAAATGGATCAAGATTTACTTCTTGAGGAACTATTCCAACCGAAGCTCTGACTTGTCTTGGGTTCTTATCTAAGTCAAAACCCCAAACATTTACTTGTCCTGCTGTTTTTACCACTGTTCCAGCTAAAATATTTATAAATGTTGTTTTTCCAGCACCATTAGGACCAAGAAGGCCAAAAATTTCTCCTTCTTTCACGTCTAAGTTTAAATCATTTAATGCAAGGTTGTCTCCAGTCTGTTTACTTGAATAAATTTTTTTTAAGTTTTTAACAGAAAGTATATTTTTTTGCTCCATGCGTGTTAATACATTTATAGTATTTAAAATTATTAAGATAATATTATTTAATGGATAAAATTAAAAAAACAGACCATTTTTATTTAATAGATGGTTCGGGTTATATTTTTAGAGCTTATTACGCATTACCACCTCTAACTAGAAAAAGTGATGGTTTACCTGTTGGTGCAGTTAGTGGATTTTGTAGTATGTTATTTAAACTATTAGAGGATTCAAAATCAAATGAAAATCTTCAAAAACCTACGCACTTTGCAGTAATATTTGATGCAGCAAGAAAAACTTTTAGAAATGAAATCTATTCAGACTACAAAGCTAATAGATCAGAAGCACCAGATGATTTAGCACCACAGTTTGAATATATAAGAAAGTCTGTAGTTGCTTTTAATTTACCATCTGTAGATCTTCCAAATTATGAAGCAGATGATTTAATAGCTACCTATGCAGAGCAAATTTTAGCAAAGGGTGCGAAGGTTACAATAGTCTCCTCAGATAAAGACTTAATGCAATTGTATAGAAAAGACGTTCGTATATTCGATCCAATGAAAAATAAATTTATAACATCTGAAGATATAATAACTAAATTTGGAGTGGGTCCAGAAAAAGTTATAGATGTTCAGTCCTTAGCTGGAGACAGTAGCGATAATGTTCCAGGAGTTCCAGGTATAGGCGTTAAGACTGCAGCAGAACTGATTAACAAGTATGGAACTTTAGAAAAATTATTAGATAACGCTCAAGAAATAAAACAAAATAAACGAAGAGAAACACTTATAGAAAACAAAGATAAAGCGATAATTAGTAAAAAATTAGTAACACTAATGAAGGATGCTCCAGTTGAAAGAAAGATAGAAGAATTTCATCTAAAGGAGATTGATAAAGATAGGCTATATAAATTCTTAAGAGAAATGGAGTTTAATAGACTTCTTAGCTCTGTCATTTCTGCATATGGAGAACCTGAGCTAGGAGAAATTGCAAGTGAGAGAAAACCTGAAAAAAAACAGCAAAACGTAAATAAAAAAAACTATCATTTAATTACAAATGAAAAAGAAATAGATGAGTGGATTAACGAAGCAGAAGAAGCTGGAGAACTAGCAATTGATACCGAAACTAGCTCACTAGACGCACATCAAGCTGATTTAGTGGGAATTTCATTAAGCACAAAAATTGGTAAGGCTTGTTACATTCCAATTGGTCATAAATTTAAAGGATGTTTAAAAAAAGAAGGTGTAATTAAAAAACTAAAACCACTTTTGGAAGACAAGAGCGTAAAAAAGATTGGCCAAAATATTAAGTTTGATTTTATTGTTTTGTTTAAACAGGGGATTAATATGAATTCAATGGAAGATACAATGTTGATGTCTTATGTATTGGATGCTGGAAAAAATAGACATAACATGGATACTTTGTCTGAGATTCATCTACAGCATAAAACAATTTCATTTAAAGAAATTGTTGGCACAGGCAAGAAAGAAATAAATTTTAGTGATGTAGAGTTAGATAAGGCAATGGAGTATGCTGCTGAAGATGCTGATATTACTTATAGATTATACAAAATATTTAGTAAAAATTTAAAATTAGAAAAATTAACTAACATTTATGAGATCTTTGAAAAACCTTTAATTAAAATATTAGCATTTATGGAAATTGAAGGAATAAAAATTGATAATAAATTTTTAAAGGTGTTGTCTGAAAAATTTGAGAAAAAAATCAGTAAACTAGAAAAAGAGGTTTTTAAAATTTCAAAAAAAGAATTTAATATTGCCTCACCAAAACAATTAGGTGAAATTATTTACAATGATTTAAAGATTGCCGTACTTAAAAAAACTAGAAAAGGAAGTTTTGCCACAAACGCAAGTGTGTTAGAAGACTTAGCATTTAAAGGACATGAATTTCCTAAATTAATTCTTGACTGGAGACAGGTATCTAAACTTAAAAATACTTATTCAGATGCTTTACCTGAACATATTAATCCAACCACTAAACGAGTTCATACCTCATTTTTATTGGCAGCAACAACAACAGGAAGGCTAGCTTCCAGTGATCCAAATCTACAAAATATTCCTATTAAATCAGAGGATGGTAAGGATATAAGAAAAGCTTTTATAGCAGAAAAGGGCTTCACATTAATATCTGCAGATTATAATCAAATTGAAATGAGAATTTTAGCTGACTTGGCAGAAGTCAAAGAGCTGAAAAAAGCGTTTAGTAACGATGAAGACATTCATTCTCTTACAGCAAGCCAAGTATTTAATGTTGATATTAAAAAAGTAGACCAAGACATGAGAAGGAAGGCCAAGGCTATTAATTTTGGAATAATTTATGGTATTTCACAATATGGGCTCGCAAAACAAATCAACGTTTCAAATCATGAAGCAGATGAATTTTTAAATGCTTATTTTTTAAAATTTCCTGAAATAAAAATTTATATGGATAATACAATTAAGTTTTGTAGAAAAAGTGGCTATGTAAATAATATTTTTGGTCGAAGATCTCATTTTAATGGAATTAATGATAAAAATTTCAATGTAAGAAATTTTCAAGAAAGAGCAGCTATCAATGCTCCCATTCAAGGGTCAGCATCTGAAATCATGCGACTTGCAATGATTAGACTTAACAAAAAATTTGAAAGCATCAAAAATAATAAATCAAAAATATTATTACAAATTCATGATGAACTAATTTTTGAGGTCCCGGTAAAAGAAGTTAAAAATATAACTGAAATAATTAAGGATGAAATGACAAGTGTTACAGAAAGTGATTTACACACTTTTTCAACACCATTGACGGTAGATGTGAATACAGGGGACAATTGGGGAATACTTCATTAATTTATCTCCATTGCCTAAATTAGAACAATTTAGTATTTTTAAAGTACATTATGCAAATACAAACAATAGCTCTTATTGATGACGATAGAAATATACTCACAAGTATAAGTATAGCTCTTGAAAAAGAGGGCTTTAAAGTTCAAACGTACATTGATGGAGAAAGTGCTTTAATTGGGTTAACTAGAAATCCACCAGATCTTGCTGTTATAGATATAAAGATGCCAAAAATGGATGGCGAAGAACTTTTAAAAAAGTTAAGAAAAAAAACTTCCTTACCTGTAATTTTTTTAACTTCAAAAGATGATGAGATAGACGAACTGTTAGGCTTAAAGTTGGGTGCTGATGATTTTATAAAAAAGTCAGGAGGTTTTTCCATTAAAGTTTTGATAGAAAGAATAAGGGTTCAACTTAGAAAAAAAGATATTAACAATAATCTTGAAGACACAAAAAATATTATTTCACATGGGAAGCTAAAACTTGACCCTTCACAACTTGAATGTGAATGGGATAGCCAGCAATTACCAGATAAACTTACCACTACAGAATTTTTAATAGTTAAAGAATTAGCAAAGAGACCAGGAATAATAAAAGAAAGAGCTCAGCTTATGGATATTGCTTATCGAGAAGATACGGATATTGAGGATAGAACTATTGATAGTCACGTTAAAAGAATTAGAAAAAAATTTAAAAAAGTTGACCCTGATTTTACAGCTATAGAAACGAGATATGGCAGTGGATACAGATGGAACGTTGGCTAATGTTCAGCAATTTTCTAAAAAGTTTATCTATATTAAAAAAATTTTTATTTATTAACTTAGTTATTTTTTTAATTATAGGGTTTTTAGCAGCTCTTTACATTAGCAATGCAAAACCTAATTTAATAAAAAACAAAACATCTAAGCATATTCAGATAATTAACAATACAATTGAGCATATTCTAAGATTAAATATAAGATTTGAAGAAGAGGATATTAGAAGATTTTTATTTTCAACAAGATTTTTATTTCAAAATCTAGACAGGGTTATCTTATTTGATAATCAATTTAATTTAGTAGGTGATACTGATACACTAGATTTAGATCCAAGATCTTTTTCTAGCAGGTTAGATATAGTAGAGTTAGAAATTTTAGATAAAGAAGAAAGCAAAAAAACTGTAGAAACAAAAAATTTAAATAAAGAAAAAACTGTTTCACTTAAAGATGTTCTTACTAATTATTCGTGGTCAAAAGATTATGGAAAACCTTTTACCTTTACTCAGGAAGGCTATGATCAGTTTTTATTAACAACAGTTAAAAGCATAACATTGAATGGAGTTAATATTGGATACCTAGTAATTACTGAAAATGCCAATGATGTCAAATCTGCTATTGATGAAAGAAAAACATTTATTCTAAGAACGGCAATATTTATAATTATAGTAATATTTATATTTTCTTTTGTTTTAAATAGATATTTTCTTAAGCCTATAAAGAACTTAGTAGCGTATACAAAAATTATAAAAGAAAAGAGTAAAAAAAAAACAAATATTAATGAACTTAAAAGTAGAAATGATGAGTTAGGAACTTTGTCAAATTCGTTAGATGATATGACAAGTGAACTTCAAAAAAGAATTTCACATGCAGAAAATTTTTCAACTGACCTTGTTCATGAGATAAGAAACCCTTTAACGTCATTAAAAAGTGCTTCAGAAATATTGAACGAGACTGATGATCAATCTCAAAGAAGTAAATTAATTAATATTCTGAATCACGATGTCCAAAGAATTGAAAGATTGATCACTGATTATTCACAAATATTAAAAGACGAGGTTGCATTAAGTAAAGAAAAAATGAAAAAAATTAACCTCAAGTTAATTGCAAGGTCTGTAGTAGATGATTTTAATAATATTTATGAAGCAAAAAGAGGGATTAAAATAATGTTAAATGATCAAGATGATCAAGAAGAATATTTTATCAATGGAATAGAAAATAGAATTGAACAAATTATTGCAAATTTACTAGATAATTCAATTTCATTTAGTGAGGATAATAAAGAAATCTTAGTTGAAATTTACAAAGGAGATGAAGATAAAATTATTTTAAAAGTTATTGATGAAGGTAAAGGGTTTAAGGAGACAGATACAAAAAAAATATTTAATAGATTCTATAGCAATAGACCAGATACTTTTGGTGAACATTCTGGTTTAGGTCTAAATATAGTAAAAAACCTTGTTGACCTCCATAGTGCAACTATTAATGCCTCAAACAATGTAACGCAAGAAGGAGCAAATGTTGAGATTGTCTTCCCTAAAGTCTAATCATAAGTTGATTAATTAAATTTTTATTATATAAAACTGAGCAATGGATGATTTTAAAGTTAAAGACATATCGCTAGCAGACTTTGGAAGAAAAGAAATTTCAATAGCCGAAAGTGAAATGCCTGGCCTAATGGCATTAAGAGAAGAATATTTAGGAAAAGCACCCTTAAAAGGAGCAAGAATATTAGGATGTCTTCATATGACAATTCAAACAGCAGTTTTAATCGAAACTTTAGTAGAGCTTGGAGCAGAAGTTAGATGGTCTTCTTGTAATATTTTTTCAACGCAGGATCATGCTGCTGCAGCAATAGCTAAAGCAGGAATACCAGTTTTTGCTTGGAAAGGTGAAACGGAAGAGGAAGCTGTATGGTGTATAAGACAAACAATAGAAGGTAAAAAAGACTGGAAAGCAAATATGCTATTAGATGATGGTGGCGATCTAACCGCAATGATGCATAGCGATTACAAAGATTTATTAAAAGAAGTGAAAGGTGTTTCAGAAGAAACAACAACTGGAATTAAAGCATTAAATAAAATGGAAAAAGATGGATTATTAATGATTCCAGCAATTAATGTTAACGATTCAGTTACAAAATCAAAATTTGATAACCTGTATGGTTGTAGAGAAAGTTTAGTAGATGGAATTAGAAGAGCCACAGATGTTATGATGTCTGGTAAAGTTGCAATTGTTGCAGGCTTTGGTGATGTTGGAAAAGGTAGTGCTGCATCTTTAAGACAAAGTGGTGCAAGAGTTATGGTTACAGAAGCAGATCCAATTTGTGCACTCCAAGCAGCAATGGAAGGCTATGAGGTAGTTTTAATGGATGAAGCAATAAGTAAAGCAGATATTGTTGTCACCGCTACAGGCAATATAGACATTGTTACAGCAGATCATATGAGAAATATGAAAGATAGAGCGATACTATGTAATATTGGTCACTTTGATAACGAAATTCAAGTAGAAGCTTTAAAAAATTATAAATGGACAGAAGTTAAGCCTGAAGTTGATGAGATAGAATTGGTTGATGGAAAGAGAATTATTCTTTTAGCCAAAGGTAGATTGGTAAATTTAGGTTGTGCGACAGGACATCCAAGTTTTGTAATGAGCGCATCATTTACAAACCAAGTAATGGCACAAATTGAGCTTTGGGATAATCATAAAAATTATGAAAATAAAGTTTATGTGTTACCAAAATCATTAGATGAAAAAGTAGCAATGCTTCACTTAAAAAAAGTGGGTGCTAAACTTACAAAACTATCAAAAGACCAAGCTGACTATATAAGTGTTGAAACAGAAGGTCCATTCAAGCCAGATGCTTATCGCTACTAATAGCGAAAAAATAGACATCTCCTTAGAAGATAAAACATCTGAGCTAGCTAAAATTTTTTCAAGAACACTGCATAAAGGAGATGTAGCCTATTTTCATGGAGAAATAGGTGTAGGAAAAACAACATTTATAAGACACCTAATTAATAATCTTCAACAATTAAACAAAATAAATTTAACCGAAGTTATTAGCCCAACATTTAGCTTGGTAAATGAATATGATGTTGGAAATTTTATAATACAGCATTATGATTTGTACAGGTTAAATGATTATAGCGAAATAAAAAATATTGGTTTATTTGAAAATAGAGAAGAAATTGTGACATTAATTGAATGGCCTGAGAAAATAAAAAAAACTATTAATAACAAAATTGATTTATTTTTTGAATATAATGATGATTTAAATAAAAGATATTTAACAATTAAGGGAGTTGAAAATAAAAAATAAATGCTGCAAACTGCTAATAAATTAAAAAAAATTAAAGGTGATGCATCATTTAGATCTTTTTATAGAAAGTCATCATCAAACAAAAAATCAATCGTAGTTTTTGCTTCTAAGGAAAAAGAAAAAAATTTGTTAATATATGATGCAATAAATAGGCTTCTAATTAAAAATAAAGTTTTAGCACCCAAGCTTTATAGTGAGAATTATAAAAAAAATTATATAGAAATTGAAGATTTTGGAGACGATTCAGTTTTTAGTCTATTAAAAAAAAATAAAAACCAACAAGAAATTCTCTACAAAAAATCTATTGATTTACTTAGTGTGATTCAAAAAATTAAGCAAAATCGATCTAAAAACTTTAAAGGTAAAATTTATAAAATTCCAATTTACAACAATGTTAAATTAGTCAATGAGGCAAATTTATTCTTTGAATGGTATGCAAAAAAATTTGTAAAAAAAAATAAATTAACCAAATTTAAAATTGATATAAAAAAACAAATTAAGTTTTTACTGATGCACCTTCAATCGAAAGAAAAAGTTTTTGTTCATAGGGACTTTCATGTATCAAATTTAATGAAGTTTAAAAATAAAATGGGAGTTATCGATTCGCAGGATGCTTTAATTGGAAACAAGGCTTATGATTTAGCCTCCCTAATCGATGATGTTAGATTTAAAACAGATAAAATATTTAAAGATAAAATTTATCGTTATTATCTAAAACTAAATAAAAAAAGAGTTAACGAGGCTACGTTATTAAGAGATTTTGAAATATTATCCATTCTAAGAAATATGAAAATCATTGGAATATTCACAAGATTGGCCATGAGAGATAAGAAAAAGCAATATTTAAAATTAATTCCTTATGCTTGGAAATTAATTGAATTAAGAATTTCTAATAATATGAAATTTTCTGAGCTCAAAAGCTTACTAGATCTTAATTTTTCGAAAAAAGTAAGAAATCAGAAATGAAGATTAAAACTGCATTAATTTTATGTGCTGGATACGGTAAGCGCTTAAATCCAATAACACTGACAACTCCTAAGCCTCTACTAAAGATAAATGAAATAACTTTATTAGAAAACTGTATTAACTTAATACACTCTTTGGGAATTAATAAAATTTTAATTAACACATTTTACCTAAGTGAAAAAATTGAACAATTCTTTAAAGATAAGAAATTTAATTTAGAAATTAAGATAGTTAATGATGGCTCAAATATTTTAGCTACAGGTGGCGGAATTTTGAATATGATAAATTCATCCAATGAAACAGATTTTATTACATTTAATCCAGATACCGTATGGAATGAAAATTATAAGAAATATATTAAAGATATGGAAAAGTTTTATTTTTTAAACAAAGCTAAAAATATACTTTTATTAGCTAATGAAAACTTGAGTTTTGATAAAAATTTGAAAGGTGATTTTAATCTTAAAAAAAATATAATAAAAAAAGATGAACTTAATCGTTTAATTTATACTGGATGCCAAATCCTGAATAAGAGTTTATTTAACTCATATGAGGGAGGCAATTTTTCAATTTCAAATATTTGGAATAAATTAATTAATAAAGGCGAGTTATACGGTTTTGAGAGTTTAGAAGACTTTAGACATTTAACGGACCTAAATATCTATAAACAATTATTAAAAAACCAATAAGTCCTTAGCCCTATCTTGATCTAGGTAAGAGCATTCTTTAATGTTTTGTTTTGCATCTAAACTTATCAAAAGTGGATTACCTGTCGGTATTTCAAGTAATGATATTTTTTGATTATCTAATTTGAATAAAAATTTGCACAGTGCCCTTATAGAATTCCCATGAGCTGAAATTAAAATATTTTCATCATTCTTTAGTTTCTCTTGAATTTCATCAATATAAAATTTCATTACTCTTTCATAGGTATCCTTAAGAGATTCGGTGTCAGGAATATTTTCTTTTGGAATACTTTTATAAACTTCTATATTTAATGGATGATATGGATTATTTTTGCTTAAGGGATCTGGCTTAATATCCCAAGATCTCCTAAAAGTATGGATTTTATCTTCACCAAGTTTTTCTTTCATTTCATCTTTATTTAGGCCTGTTAAAGCTCCATAATGTCTTTCATTTAATTGCCAGGCTCTAATTGGTTCTCTTGTATCTCTTAATGTGTCTTGGATAAATTTTAGTGTGTTAATAGCTCTTAACTGAAATGACGAATAAAAATGATTAATATCAATTTTAATTTCCTTAATATATTCACCAGCTTTACATGCTTCTAGTTTCCCTTGTCCAGTGAGGTCAACATCAACCCAACCTGTAAATCTTTTTTCAAGATTCCATTCACTTTGACCATGTCTTACTAAAATTAAATGAGCCATTTGATATATTCTGATAACTGATAAAATAAATAAAATAAATAAGATTATTATGAATAAATTAAAAAATTTTTTTAAAATAGGGTTTTACTCTTTAAATATTATATTGATAATTTTATATTTGTTTCCAGGTAGTATTCTTGGCTGCTTTTTATACAATGATTGTTATATACAGCCTCGAATTACTAGAGATTTTATAATTTCGTCAAATCATGTTTATGCTTTTGTTCTACTTTCAGGCTTAGGAGTATTTTCCTTTCATAACACTAAAAAGATTAATTTTTTAATTTTTTATCTATTTCTATTATCAATTTTTTTAGAACTATTTCACATTATCATTCCAAATCGTGGATTTGAGATAAGTGATTTATTTGGAAATATTGTGGGTGTAATATTGGTAATACTTATCTATAAGATTGTAATTAGGTATGTCTAAGTTTAGAAATTATTCTTTAATTTTATTAATTATTTTAATTACTGGTTGTTCCTCAATACCTCAAAACACCTCAAATAGTTGTTCAATTTTTAATGAAAGATACCTTTGGTATAAACATGCAAAAAAAACTGAACAAAAATGGGGAACTCCAATTTATATTCAGCTAGCTATAATTAAGATGGAATCAGACTTTGATTGGTTAGCTAAGCCACCAAGACAAAAATTATTTAAGATTATACCATTTAAGAGACCATCTAGTTCATTTGGATATTCACAAGCAGTAAATGGAACTTGGGAACAATATAAAAATGAAACTGGAAATAAATTAGCAACAAGAACAAGGTTTAAAGATAGTGTGGATTTTATTGGTTGGTATACCAATAAAACTGAGTCTCTTTTAAAAATTTCTAAGAAAGATGCTTTTAGGCAATATCTTGCATATCATGAAGGGTGGGGTGGTTATAAAAATTATAAGAATAATCAGAAAGTTATAGGCTTAGCTAAAAAAGTAGAAAAACAATCTAATAAATACAAGTCACAATTACAAGATTGTCAGAAAAGATTAAATAAAAATAAATATATTATTTTTTAACGAAGTTGTTTCTTTAGCTCAATATCAACAGCATCTATTCGTTTTGTATTCTTTGCTAACACCAAGTACATGGTTGGAGTTACATACAATGTAAAGAATGTTGATATAATCATTCCACCTAGAATAGTAGCGCCCACAGCCAATCTTGAAGCTTCACCTGCACCTGGTCCAATGTTTCCAATAACTAAAGGCATCATTGCAATCATTGTGCTTATTGACGTCATCATTATGGGTCTAAATCTTAATTGACAAGCTTCCTTAACTGAGGATTCTATATTTTTTCCAGCTGTTCTTAACTGATTGGCATAATCAACAATTAGAATACTATTTTTAGTCGATATTCCGATCAGAATTACAAGCGCTATTTGTGAGAAGATATTAATAGAACTATTCAAGAATAGTATAAAGACCAAACCTCCAAACAAAGCCAGTGGAACAGTTAACATAATAATAAATGGATGAATAAATGAATTAAAAGTTGCAGCCATTACCAGGTAGGCAGTTAGAAATGCTAATCCAAAAATAATAAATAGTTCATTGCTAGTTTCTTTTATTTCTTCTGATTTACCTTTCCATGCAATTTGATTAGAAGAGCCAATTTCTTCCATTGTTTCCTCTAAATATGTAATTGCTTCAGTAAGTGTATAAGATTCAGATATATTTGCAGATATTGTTACAGCCCTCTGTCTATTATATCTTGTTAATTTTTTTGCAGATCCTTTTTCACTGAACTCGACTAAATTGGCTAAAGAAATAAGTTTACCAGTGCTTTCCGATCTAACAAATATTTTAGAAAGTCCTTCTTGAGATCGTCTATCAGCTAAGTATTGTTGAAGTATAATTGGGTATTCTTTACCGAGCCTATTAAAGTTCGTTACTGTTTTTCCACCATAAAGAGTTTCCAGTGTTTTACCGATTGATTCAGTGGATACACCAAGGTCCTTAGCCTTATTTTTATTTATTTGTAGTTTTATTTCAGGTTTATCTCTTGAGTAATCTGATTCTAGTCTTGATAAATTTTTATTCTGTCTTAATTTTCTAATAACTTTGGATTGTATTTCTTCTAACTCTTCGTAAGTACTGCCCAATATAACCATTTGAACTGGTTTATTGTAGCTAGAAACTCTAATAGATTGAGGTGATATTGGAAAAGCGACAGTTTCTGGCACAGTCACAATTTTTCCAATTGCCTCCCTCATTATTGTTAGTGAACTTTTATCTCTTTCAGCCCATTCATCCAATAATGCAATTATTATAAAGCTGTTAAAAGAATTTTTGTTGCCACCAAAGCCTGGCACTCTCATTATAAACCTTTTATATGGACTACCCTCAGCCTGAAGAAGAGGGATTAATCTTTTTTCAACATCTTCTGCTCTTTTTTCAGTATATTCAAAAGAACTACCTTCATCTGTAAATCCAAGAACAAGATATACGCCTCGATCTTCCATAGGTAATAATTCTTTTTTTGTAAAATGAAATAAAACACCAGAGACAATAATAGTGAAGACAATAAATAAAATTATAATTTTTTTCTTATTTAGCCAATACTCCAATGTTTCTTCATAAAATTTTGATAACGATTTAAAAAATTTATCAAATTTAGTAACTATAAGATTTTGCTTAGGTTCTTTCTTTAAAAACTTACTTGCTAACATGGGTGACAAAGTAAGAGCCACAAAAGAAGATACCACAACTGAAAATGACAGCGCTATAGCAGTCTCTCTGAATAATGTTCCTGCAATACCATCTATAAAAATTAAAGGAAGAAATACAGCTACTAAAATTAATGTAGTTGCAATGATTGCAAAACTGATTTGTTTTGATCCTTTGTATGCCGCAACTAAAGGGCTTTCTCCATTTTCAATTCTTCTATAGATAGCATCTGTCATTATGACTGAGTCGTCAGTAATTATTCCAATTGCCAGAATAAAACTTAACAAGACAAAAATATTTATTGATAAACCAAATAAATAAAGTCCTAAGAAGGATGCTATTAAACTTACAGGCAAAGCAACGGCTGGAACAATTACAGCTTTTATATTTCCTAAAAATAAATAAATAATTATTACTACAAGTATAAAGGCAATTATTAATGTCTTATAAACCTCTTCAATAGCAGTACCCACATAGGTTGCTCTGTTAAAAGCTACTTCTATATTTAGATCCCCTGGTAATGTTTTCTTAACTTCATCTATTTTTTTACTTATTTCTTTAGAAAGTTCTACTGTTGAAGCACCACTTTTTGCATAAATACCAATCCCAACTGTAGTCAAATCTAAAGCACCTTTTCTTTGTGCCTTGAATAGATTTTTTTCTGAAACTGGACCAAACTCAATATTGGCAATATCTTGAAGTCTTATAACTCTGTTTTGGTTTTTTTTTATGGGTAGGGTTTTTAATTTTTCAATATCGTCATATGATTTATCTAAATTTAGTATTAAATCAATATTAGTAGCTTCTAATGTGCCTGCTGGCAGGCTCACATTTTCTTTTCTCAAAGCTTGTTCAACCTCTTGAATGGTTAAATTATTTGCTGCAAGTTTAATTGGATCTATCCAAACTCTAACACTTAGATCTCTTAAACCACCAGTTATAATAGTTCCTACATTTTTAACACTTGAAAATTGATCTACTAAATATCTCTCAACATAATCTCCAAGTTCTAAATCACTCCAGGTTGTAGAAGTTACTGAAAGCCACATAGTAGTTGAAAATCCTGCTGATTGTTTAAGTATTTGAGGGGCATCAGCTTCATCAGGTAACCTACCAACAATTCTTGCTACTCTTTCTCTTATATCGTTGGCGGCATTATCTAGATTAATATCAGTATTAAATTCAACACTAATTGAACTACTTCCATTTTCTGATGTTGAATTAATATTTTTTACTCCCTCTATTCCACCAATCACTTTTTCAATTACTTGAGTTACCTCTTGGTCAATTATAGGAGCTGAAGCAGATTTGTAGTCCACTTTAATTTGAACCACAGGAGGTTGTAGGCCTTCAGGTAATTCCCTTACAGGTAATTGTGAAAAAACAAATATTCCAAAAACAATTAATATAAGAGACATCACCCAAGCAACTACAGGTCTTCTTATACTTACATCTGTTATATACATTTAATTATTTATTTTTAGTGTCTTTTTTTCTGACTTATTAAATATATTTAATTTTTTTAACCAATCAAATTTGCTCTTTTTAGTTTCATTTTTTTTAGGTTCAGCTTTTTTTTTCCAATTGGATTTCACTTTTTTTGCACCTTTTTTAATTGGTTTTATCTCAAGTCTTGGTCTTACTTTTTTTAGACCTTCAGCAACAATATTATTTCCTTGTGATAACCCTGAAATTATTTCAATAAATCCACTATCTCTTATTCCAATCACAACTTCAGTTTTGTTAGTAATATTTTTTTCTGAAACTTTATAAACGTATGTTTTATCACCCTCCATCATTAAACTAGTGTCAGGTATACTTAGTGAATTCTTTTCATTGTATTTAATTGTAATCTCTAAAAGAGATCCTGGTAAAATATCAAAATTATCATTATTTAACTTTATTCTTGTAGCTAAAGATCTTTTTTCAATATCAATTCTTCCTGATGTAGAATCTATAATTCCAGAATAAATTTTATCATTATTACCAGAAAATTTAACATCAACATTCAAATTCTCTTTAATGAAACTTGAGTAAATCTCTGGGATATCGACATCTACATAAATTATTGAAGTATCTTCTAGCTGTATTAAAAGAGAACTTTCTGAAACTTTAATATCATTTGAGAAATCTCTTTTAGTTACTATTCCATCAAAGGCAGCTATCAGATTCCTAGTCTTTAATTTTGTTATTAAATCACCTTTTTTTAATTTTTTATTAAATTCTATTGGGCTAACTATTTCATATTTCTCAATTTTATATGATTTAGTTCTAAATGGGGTTGCCGTTCCATAAGTTGAAACTTTTTGGGAGAAATCTTTTGCAACAACTTCTGTTACTATTATTCCTGGAGGGGGTCTTTTACTAAATTTTTTTTTAAAATGATTTCCTATCATTGTTCTTCCAACAATTACTATTGCAATAATTAAAAAGAAGGTAAGGATTGCAGTTCCGATTTTTGTAGATCTTTTCATATTTTAATACTTTCCATATTCACTCCATGATCCGTCGTAAATAGTAGGCATATATTTATTATCTATTAAGGAATAAGCAAGAGCCAAAACTGAAGCGGTAACTCCAGAACCACAAGTAAATACAATGTTTTTACCTATTTCATATCCAGTTGATTTAAACTTTTCATGAATTTTTTCTCTGCTAATAAATGTATGATCTTGATTTATAAGCTCAGAAAAAGTTAGACAAAAAGAGTTTTTGATAGAGCCACTTCTCAATCCTTTTCTTGGTTCAGGAACGCTACCTTTAAATCTTTCTAAACTTCTTGCATCAATAACATTAAATTCATTTTCTAAAACATTTTTGTTAATTTGGTTTATATTTTTTACCAATTCTTTTTTTTCATGCACAGTGTAGCTAGAGGGAGTTGCTGAAATTATTTCACTAGTAGTTTGTTTGTCTTCTCCAATCCATTTTTTTAAACCACCATCCAATACATGAACTAATTCTGAATTGTGACCAAAATAGATAAAATTATACCAACATCTACATGAACTGATTACATCTGAATTATCATAGATGACTATCCGTTCATCATTTTTAATTCCCATACTAGAAACAATACCTTCCCATGACTTAGCATCTGGCAGCATATGAGGTAGGTCAGTATCTTTTTTAGAGTTTTTGTCTAAATCAAAAAAAATTGCATTTTCAATATGTTTATTTTTGTATTCATCAAAACCATCACGTTCTGTCTGAGGCATGTGCCATGAACAATCAATAATTTTTACTTTATCTAAATTTTCTTCTAACCAACTTGTATTAACTAAAGACATATTATCTTTTTTCTAAATATCTCTGATGGTATTCTTCAGCAGGGCAGTAATTTTTTAATAAAGAAGATTTTGTTACAACTTGTCCAGATAAACTTGAATTTATTTTTTTTAAAACATTTTCAGCAATTTCTTTTTGTCTGTCGCTTAAGTAAAATATTTCACTTCTATATTGTGTACCAAAATCTGGTCCTTGTGAATTTAAAGTTGTAGGATCATGAATTTCAAAGAAGAATTCTAAAATTTTTTCATAAGATATGATTTTAGGATCAAAATCTAATTTAACAACTTCTGCATGATTTGTATTACCAGTGCATACTTCTTTGTAGGTGACTTCTTTGCTGTCACCCCCACAATAACCAACTTCAGTTTTAATAACTCCCTCAAGTTTACTAAACTTAATTTCTGGTCCCCAAAAACATCCTAATCCTAATACTGCTATTTCCATTGATTATCCTTTAATTTAATTTACAAATTATTCTTATGCTAACTAAAAATCAATTAGGTTTTTTGTACATGTTTCTATCTGTATGCACCTTTTCAGTTATGGATTTGCTTGTAAAATGGTCAAGTGACTACCCAACTGGAGAAGTTTTATTTTTTAGAGGCTTTTTTGGACTGCTACCTACTTATTTTTTGATACCAAAAAATAAATTAAGAACTTTTTACACAACCGAAAGGTCAAAAGAGCATTTATTTAGATGTCTTATGGGTTTAATGGCTTTAATAGCAATAGTTGTTGCGTTAAGAGAGCTTCCTTTAGCAGTCGTTGTTAGCCTATCATATGCAGCACCACTATTTATTACCGTGTTATCAATTTTTTTACTAAGTGAGAAGGTAGGTGTTTTTAGGTGGCTTGCAGTAATAATTGGATTTATAGGTGTTATTATAATTGCTGAGCCAGGCTTCAAGGGTATGAATTACCTTTATTTTCTTCCTCTTATATTTTGTATTGGAATGGCTTTTGTAACCATTACGATTAGAAAACTATCTACAACAGAACCTATTTGGCTTATCTCAATTTTTTTTACAATTACTATTTCAATTGCTGGCTTGGCCACAATTCCAATGGGGTGGAAAATGCCAAACTTTCAAGATTTTATTCTTTTAGCTTTAATTGGAGTAACAGGAGGCTCTGCAAATTTATTTTTAACTCAATCATATAAACTTTCTGAAGTATCTTTAGTGGCACCCTTAAAATATTTAGCTTTGGTGTTTGCTATATTTTTTGGTTATTTTATTTGGAGTGAGATACCAACTATAAAAACACTAATTGGTGCATCACTCGTAGTTCTTTCGTCTCTTATAATCTTTAGAAGAGAAATTTATCATAAACAAAAAATACCATCTACTACTAGACATGAATAAAAAACCAAAATACTGGAATACTGCAAAAAAATATTTATCCAATAAAGATAAAGTGATGTCTTTATTAATTAGAAGATACAAATCTCCTTCAGAAGCTGTGCTTACTTCTAGAAAAGATATATTTTTTTCATTATGCAAGAGTATCATAGGACAACAAATCAGTGTTGCTGCTGCCAATTCTATATTTTCAAAATTTCAAAAAAAATGTAAGAATAAAATAAATGCTAAAACTGTTTCTACACTATCCACTGCTCAGATAAAAAGTTGTGGATTAACTAAACAAAAAGTTAAAGGAATAAAAAGTCTAGCGAAACAAATATTAGATAAATCATTTAACCCTAGGTTAATTCCTAAAATGTCAGATGAAGAAGCTATTATCTATTTATCTCAGTTAAGACAAATTGGTAGATGGTCAGCTGAAATGATCTTATTGTTTACTTATAATCGTTCAGATATTTGGCCCATACAAGATATTGGTCTTTTAAGAGGAATTTCAAAAAATTATAAAAAAAAATATTTACCACCTGAATCTTATGTAAAATTATTAAACAAAAGATTTAGTCCGTATTGTTCAGTTGCAACTTGGTATCTGTGGAGAAGTATAGATCCAGAACCTATTCAGTACTAAAACCTTCGATAATTTGTAAGTTTCGTTCAGTAGTATCTTTCGCTATAGCCCACCCATCTTGATATTCTTTAGAATCGTGGCATTTCATTGCCTGTTCATGACTTGGAAATTCCCAGATTACAGTTCTTGGGTAAGTTTCACCTTCTAAAGTTTCAAATTTTCCACCTCTCACAAGAGGCTTTCCTCCATAACTTTTTATTATTGCAGTAACTTTTGAACCATAATTTTTTAAATTTTCTTGGCTATCTATTTTTTTGTATAAAGCGATCCAGTAGGCTTTCATTATTTCTCCTTTTTAAATAATTTTTTATATGATAATGAATTTTATGGCAGAGAAATTAATTATCACTTTTGATCAGTATACAAAAATTGTAGAAAAACTAGCAATAGAAATTCACAACAATTACAAGCCAACAGTATTAGTGGGTATTATGAGGGGAGCAGCTCCAATATTAGATATTCTTTCTAGAGTTCTAAAATTGCCTATAGCCTACATAGTTATTCAAAGTTACTCAGGAAAAGGAATGGAAGACAAACAAGGTCAATTGATGTTTGCTCGAGAAATTAGTTCTTTAGCTGAGAATAAAGATTTTGATAAAGTTTTATTAGTAGATGATTTATCTGATACTGGATTAACTTTAAATAAAAGTATTGAGTGGTTAAAAAATTATGAGCCAACTAAAAATTATATAAATGAAGTTAAAACTGCATGTTTATGGAAAAAAAAATCATCCACATTTGAGCCAGATTTTTGTCCAGTAAAACTAGATTCAGACCCATGGATTGTTCAACCTACTGAACATTATGAAGAAATGTCTATGGAAGAAATAATTAAGAGAAATAAATAGGGCTGGAATAATTCCAGCCCTAAAAATTATATTTTAAGCAACTGCAAAACTGACAACACTTAAGATTGCAATAACCCATATTGCTGGTGAAGTTGAAGAAAACTTACCAGTAAATAATCTGATTAATGCGTATGATACAAATGCTAAAGCAATACCGTTACTAATACTGTATGTTAACGGCATAGCAATCATAGCAAGAATAGCAGGAGCTGCTTCACCAATATCATCCCATTCAATATCGGTTATGTTTCTAACAAAAAGAACAGAAACAAATACTAAAGCTGCACCATCAATTTGCTTAGGTAAACTCGTTGCTAAAGGAGCAAAGAATATACAAGCTAAAAATAGGAGACCAATTACTAAAGAGGTCATTCCTGTTTTTCCACCAGCTTTTACACCAGCACCAGATTCAACATAACTTGTTACAGTCGTTGTTCCCATCATTGCGCCAGCTACAGTTCCAACACTGTCAGCCATCATTGCTTTTTCGATATCTTTAACTTTACCATCTTTACCAACCTTGCCAGCAACGTTTGCTACAGAAGTTAATGTTCCTGCGGTATCAAAGAAATCAACAAACAATAAAGTAAACACTACAGTTGTCATACCAGCTGTTAATGCTGCTGATAAGTCAAAATCAAATAGATAAGTCATTGGAGGTGGTGAGCTTGCAATTCCATTAAATTTAGCAAGTCCAGTAGCCCATGCAATAATACTGAATAACAAAATACCAATAATGATATTCCCTTTAACTTTCATTTTTTCAAGGACAACCATTAAAATAAATGCAGCACAACCCAGTAGAACAAGTGGATCGCTCATGTCACCTAGTTGAACTAATGTTACTGGATTATCAACAACAACTTCCATGATTTGAAGTCCAATTATTGCTAAGAATAGTCCTATTCCCGCACCAATTCCTAATTTTAAACTTTTTGGAATTGAATTAATTAACCATGCTCTGATAGGTGTTAATGAAATGATTAAGAATAAAACACCAGCAACTAGTACAGCTCCTAAAGCTTCTTGAGGTGTGTAGCCCATTCCAGCACAAACACCGAATGCAACGAATGCATTAATTCCCATGCCTGGCGCCAAACCTATTGGCCATGTTTTTCCATAAAATGCCATTATGAAACAAGCAAGTGCTGTTGCAACAATTGTTGCTGTGTATACTGCTCCAAATTCAAAGAACCCTTTTTCTGGTCCAGCAAATTCACCTGATAGTATAAATGGATTTAAAAACATAATGTAAGCCATTGTCAAAAATGTTGTTACACCAGCTATTACTTCTGTTTTAAAATCAGTCTTGTGTTTTTTATAGTCGAAATATTTTTCTAACATTGATCCTCCTAAGATTAAGATCTACTAATATTAGATTAATCATGAAAATACTCTTAAAAATCTAAGTTTATCAACATATTTCAACTTATAAGTTTATATTTATGCCATATTTTGGGTGTTATCATTGACCCATGAAAAAATTTAAATTTATTTTAATAAGCTTATTTTTTTTATTTTTAGTTGCTGGCTGTCAAACAATCAAAGATAAAACAGATGCAATTGTTGAAAAAGAAAATGCTAAGTTAAGTGAATACATTGGAAAAACTTCAAGCAATTTACAAATGGAATTAGGTAAGCCAGATGAAGATTTTAAAAATGATATAGGCAATTTAGAGCTTGTTTACAATACCAAAAAATATGGAATACTTTGTGAAAGAAGATTTGAAGTAGATTCTAATTCTATGGTGATTAGTTTTGTTTCAAACGGTTGTTTCTAAAAACTAAAGACTAAATTTTTTCAGAAATTTTTAAAGCAAATGCATAATCAAGTGCAATTTCTTCTATAGCCCCATCTCTACCAGACTTACCACCATGACCTGCGTTCATTTCAGTTTTTA
Organism: Candidatus Pelagibacter sp. Uisw_101; assembly: GCF_047727615.1. Lineage (GTDB taxonomy): Bacteria > Pseudomonadota > Alphaproteobacteria > Pelagibacterales > Pelagibacteraceae > Pelagibacter. The sequence continues at coordinate 1,214,725 of NZ_CP159821.1, read as the reverse complement.
AAAGTAATAAACTATTATCAGTTTTATATTCTCTAAGTTTGGCGGTAAATTTTGCTGGCTCATCAAATAATACTCTGTTGTCACTTAAGCTTGTTGTAATCAGCATATGGGGATAATCCATTTTTTTTATATTGTTATAGGGAGCATAAGAATAAATATAATCAAAGTGATCTTTTTTATCTTTTGCATTTCCAAACTCATCAAATTCCCCAACGGTTAAAGGTAAGGAGTGATCTAAATTTGTTGTCAAAGAATCTACGAATGGTACAGCCATTATAATTCCTAGAAATAATTCAGGGGCTTGATTAACTACAGCGCCCATAAGAAGACCACCCGCAGAGCCACCCATGCCTATTATCTTATTTTTTGAAGTATATTTATTTTCAATTAAGTATTTTGCAGAAGCAATATAATCTTCAAAAGTATTTTTTTTATTAAGCAGTTTTCCTTCTTTCCACCACTTCATACCTCTTTCCATACCTCCTCTAATATGGGCCGTAACCCAGATGATATCTCTATTAATTAAACTTAATCTAGTAGTAGAAAAGCTAGGGTTCATAGAGCTTCCGTATGAGCCATAACCATAAAGTAGCAATTGAGCACTTCCATCCATTTTAGTATTTTTATGTCTTGTAATTGTAAGAGGAACCAGTCTTCCGTCGTGTGATTTACAATCAACCCTTTCAACAATGTAGTCATCAGGATTATGACCAGAGGGGATCTCTTGTTCTTTAACTAATTTTTTTTCTTTTGTGCTTAAGTTATAAGAATAAACTCTAGACTGCGTCTTTGGTGAAGAATAACTTATGTAAATCTCGTCTGTATCTTTATCTCTTTGCATTAAAGAGGCACCAGGAACATATACAGTTTCATCAGAAAAAATTAGCTCTTCTTCTATTCCAGTTGTGATATTTTTTACAAATAATTTATCTAAAGCATCTGAAGTTTCAGATCTTATGATCCAATTTTTTAAAAATGTTAACCCTCCAATTAGAACTTCAATTTTTGCAGCAATAAAGGTTTTCCAGTCTGGTTTTTCCAAGTTATCACTAATGTCTATTTTAAAATCTTCAGCATTTTCATTAGTATGATTATAAAATTTACCATCCCAAGAATTAACAGAATAAAGAATTCCTCTTTGTCTTTTTTTTATTAATTTAGGTTTAGGATCTTTTTCATTAACATCAAAGTAATATTGTTCAGAAGTATTATGGTCTGAAGAGCTGATAAAGAAGTATTTATCATCTGAGCTTAAACCAATTCCAACCGTAAAAGCTTCACTTTTTTCTTCAAAAATTAATTGATCTTCATTAACTTTAGTTCCTAATTTGTGTCTATAAATTTTTCTCGGTCTATGATTTTCATCAAGTTTTGAATAAAAAATATATTGATCATCTAAACTAAAAGTTATGCCACCCGATGTCTCCTCTATCTTATCAGTTACTAATTTTTTCGTTTCTATGTCTCTAATATATATTGTGTAATACTCAGAACCTTTTGTATCTAAAGAGTATCCTAAATATTTATCATTAAAACTAACCTCTAAATCGCCAACACCAAAGTATTCTACTTTTAGTTTTTCTTTTTCTTCATCACCATTCCAAATTTCTTCAATATTATTAGTTCCAATTTTTTTCCTTAATTTTATAGAATAATTTCCTTTAGTAGTTGTTTTTGACCAATACTCATAATCAAAATCTTTAAAGGGCAAGGATTCGTCATCTAATTTTATTCTTCCTTTGATTTCATCAAATAATTTTTTTTGAATGGTCTGGGTGTCTGATAAGTGAAAATCAGTATATGAGTTTTCTTCTTCAAGATATTTTCTGACTTCAGGGTTTAATTTTTTACTATCCTTCAAAACTTCCAGGATGTCATCTTGATGTATCCAGCTATAATCATCTTCCCAGCTAATATTATGACACGTTTTTATTTCTGATTTTTTTTTAAGTTGTGGTATTTTCATGGATACAAATTAAATATATGAATATTATCATTTATACACTAGTTTTTTTAGGAATTATTTACTTTTTACTTAAATTAGTAGCCAACACTTCATCAAAAAAAATATCAAAACACTTAAGAAAATTAATTTTTTTAGGTTTAATAATTTTAGCAATATTACTTGTGGTTGCAGGTAAGTTTTTATTAAGCATACCACTTACGTTGCTTAGTCTAGCTTTAGTTAAGTTAAAAGGGTTTTCAATATTTCAATTAATTGGGTTATTTAGACTTATACAAACACTTAGAAACTCTGGAAGATTTTCATTTAACCAAAATCAAAATATCAAAAATTCTTCTAAAATATCTATAGAGGAAGCCTACAAAATTTTAAATTTAGATATAAAAAAAAATATTACTAAAGATGATGTTAAAAATGCATATATAAAAATTCAGAAAAAGATACATCCAGATATCTCACCAGAGACCACAAGGTTATCGATGATTGTAAATGAAGCTAAAGAGATTGTATTAAAAGATATTTCTTAGTTAAGAATTTTTTTTAACAGAATAAAAATTTTATCAGGATTAATTTTATCCTTACCTGACGTATTGTGTGTTACGGTATTTTCTCCATCTGGGATAATTGGATACATTCTCGGACTGTAATTTCCATATATTAGTGGTGTGTCTGCCATTAAAACAATTGTTTTAATACCAAGCCCTGATGATAGATGACTAAAACTTGAGTCATTGCAAATAGAAGCATCACAATTTTTAATTATTGGTAGGGTTTCGCTTATACTTAATTTATCTAAGGGAATACATTTGTCCTTAAATTTTGTATCAAGTATTTCTTTTAAAATTTCTTGTTCTTCTTTATCTTTACCAGTAGCTAGGAAAAATCTACATTTATAAACGTTAGAGATTAGATGCATAAGTTTTATAAATGTTTTAGCAGGAACTCTTTTAGTTGGACCTGACCCACCTATACCAAGTATGATATTTTTTTGATCATTGTTAATTTTAAATTTTGATCTTATATTTTGTACAGACTTATCGTTGATAAAAATTTTTGGATCACTTTCTATAGTTAAATTTAAGTTTTGTTTTATAAATTTTTTTGCAGCATTAACTATATGTTGGTTTTTTTTTGTGAATAATGGGTATTGATGAATGTTTTTAATACCAGCAAATTTCGCAACTAAATAAAATCTAAGCGATGAGTTAAAAATAAAGATTTTATCAAAATTATGCTCTTTAAGCTCTTTCGCTAAGTTTATAAATCCACTAAAACCCTTATGTTTTGCTTCCTTGAGCTTACTTCCTTGCTCAAGAATAATTATCTTTTCAATATTTTTATTATCTTTTAAGAATTGTTCTGTTTTTGAACTTTGTTTAACTAGAATACTTATGGGTGTATTAAACTTTTTAGAAATAGCATCTATAAATGGAAGATAGATTATCATATCTCCAATCCCCATTTTATTTTGTACTACTAAAATTTTCATTTAATACTTTATCATCTTTACTAAATTTTTATTTTATATAAGTTTAGCATATGAGTAAAATTAAAGGTATTTACGCGGCATCAATGTCAGTATTTAATAGCAATTTAAGTCTAAACATTGAAAAGACAGTTAACCATGCTGAAAAAATAATAGATATAGGCTGTCATGGTGTTGCTATCTTTGGAAGCACAGGACAAGCACAACTTATATCCATAAGTGAAAAAATTGCTCTATTAAATGAATTATCAAAAAGCAAATATAGAGAAAAATATTTAATTGGAACTGGGCTTAATTCTTTAAATGAAACTATAAATTTAATGAAGGTTGCAAGCTCTTTAAATTTTAGTGATTTTCTAATAATGCCACCTGCTTATTATAAGTATGGTGATAAAGAGGTAATAGAGTTTTATTCAAGAGTGGTTGAGGCTGTGCCGGAAAGTAAGATTATTTTATACAACTTTGAAAAGTTATGTGGTTATAAGTTTAGTATTGAATGTGTTAAAGAGCTTGTTAAGAAGTTTCCAAAACAAATAGTTGGTGTTAAAGACAGCTCGTATAACCTATATGAAAATTTAAAGATTGATAATTTCTCAGTAATGCCAGGATCAGAGTTAAAGCTCCTAAAGGGTCTTGAACTCGGATGTGATGGTATTATTACGGCAACTTGCAATGTAACAGCAAATTTGTCTAGAAAAGTCTATGATGATTTTAATGAAAAAAAACAACAAAAAGAAAATGAGATTCTGTGCAAGGTTAGAAGTACATTTGATCAATATAATTTAATATCAGGGTTACATTCTTTTATGTCAGATCAAGATGACAATTACAAAAATGTTATACCACCCGTCAGTCTTTTAAGTGAAAAAGATAAAAAACAACTACTAGAAGATCTTCGTAAGCTTAATTTTACATTAGAATCCCTAAAGACAGCTTAAGTAGATTTAATAAGATTTTCCACAATATATTTAAACAAGAGACTATATTTATTAGTAATTAATTGATAAATCTAATTTTCTTAAAGCATGAAAAAAATAAAAAAAAATCCTCTTAAAAAAAAACCTTTAGCAAAAAAAAAAGTTAAAAAAATTATAGATAAAAAGCAAAAAAAAAATTCAAAAGTAAAAAAAAATATTAATAATAAAAAAAAAATAAGCAAAAATATAAAAACAAATAAGAAAAAAAGAAAAGTTAACACTAAAAAAAAAGCAACCATAATATTAAGGGTAGTTGAGCTTCAAAATTCTTTAAAGCCAGAATTTAATTTTAAAATTAATTTTAGTTTAGAAAAGTATATTCAAGCTTTTTTTGATGGTATCGCCAATAGAATATTTGAATATAAAACCTTAAAAGCTGAAGAAAAAAGAAGAAGACAACTTGAGGAAATTGAAAAAAAAGAAAAAGAAAAATTACAAATTCAAAAACAAAAAGTAAAAGAAGAAGAGGAACAAACTAAATTCCAAGAAAAAGCATTAAAAGAAGAAATTAAACTTGAAAAAGAAAGAGCAAGAGACATAAAGTTATTTTTACGTAAGGAGCAAGCATTACTTAGAATTGAACATGCTGAAAGACAAAAACAATTTCTAAAACAACTACAGTTAGAAAAACAAATAGAAAAATTTAGAATAAGAGAGATTAAAGAATTAGAAAAGCTTGAAAAAATTTCATTAAAAGAAAAAAGAGATGATTATGCTGGCCTTCAAGCAAGAATAGAGAAATTAAAAGATAAATATAGGATTATAAGAGATCAAAAAATTAGAGAAAGAGTAGAAGCTCTAGGAGTAAAAATTCAAGGTGATGAGGATAGAGAAACTTTACTCCAAAAAGAGAAAGACTATAAAATTGCAAGACAGAAAATTGAACTTTCTCTTGAAAGTTTTTATAGAAGCGCCAGCAGTTTAGTTTTTCAACTTAACAAACGGCATATAACTAGACATATGTCAATTTTTAGATGCATTGACCAAAGATTTGAAACTGGTGAAATCTTTATTAAATGGGATGAAGCACCAGATGAAGAGTGGCTGATGTTAATTTATATAAAAAATAATTCACCTGATGAAGGAATAGTCATTGAAGATAAATCAGACCCTGAGAAGAACTCTTCTCATGAATTCAAATCAAATGAAATATTTAAAGCCTCTGATCTAATGGTCGACTCGTTAACGCAGTTAATTTCAAGAAAAAGAGCTAAAAAAGATTAAATTAGATACTGTCCTCTTTAATCAATCTTTCAATTTCAGGTATTAGCTCACGACTTTTAAATGAGGGGTAAAATTTCAATGCACTCTCAATACTCTTAATTGCTTTTTCATATTCTTGAAGTTTTATGAAAATTCTTGCTTGTCCTGATAAAGCCCCAAAGTGTCTAGGCTCTATAACTAAAACTTTATCAATATCATTTAATGAATTTGTAAATTGGCTCATTAAAAAATATACCGTTGCTCTTTTATTCCAAGCCTCAGACCATTTGGGGTCATTCTCCAATATATTACTAAAAACTTTTAATGCATAATTATAATCACCATACTGCATCAACTCTGTTCCAAACTCTAATTTTTCAGTTAATTTAAAATCATTGGGATGCTCATTCCAAATAGACCAAATTTTTTGTTCCAGTAAAGCAGCACTCTTTGAATTGTTAATAGTTAGAAGTTGGCCAAAAAGATTATTTAAGATGTTTTTTTGAGAAGACTGTGCAGAAGAAATAAAACTAAATATAAATAAAAATAGTATAAAAATTTTCATGTCTAAAATATATTTTATTCAGTATCTCTTCTCAACATTAAAAAACTATTTTAAAAGTTGTTTTTTATTTTTTAGAAATAAAAAGAAAGCTATAATCTCATAAAAAAATGAAAATAAAGTAAAGATTACAGGGGTTTTAAAGAAACTATAAAGAAACTTGTATTTAGGAATTTTTTTCCACACTAATAAAAAGGCTTCTGCTCCTCCAATTACCCTCTCCCCATCTTTAATATGGAGTCTACGTAAAAGGCTCTTAGCATTTTTTTGAGTTTCTATTTCTGCAGATTTATTATTTGTGATATCTACCCACTCAATATCTTTAACATCCTGTTTTTTGTACAAGTTTATTTCAGCACGGCAAATTTTACATGAATTATTAAAATAAACTTTCACAATCTATTTTTTATCTTTCCAAGCTGTCATCCCACCAGTCATATTTTTTACATTTTTTATTCCCATGTCTTGCATAGTTTTTGTTGCAAGTGTGCTTTGACCTCCAAGACCACAAAAAACAATATATTCTTTCCCAGGATTTTTTTTAAACATTTCATTCTCTAAAGGACTTCCATCAGCAAGGTAAAACTCTAATAAGCCTCTTTCTAAATTCACAGCATTACCAATAGTTTCTGACTCAAAACTATTTTTATCTCTTACGTCTATAAATTGAACATTTGGGTCATTCAATTTTTCTTTGGCCTCATCAACCGAAATATTTTTTATCTCGTTAGAAATGCTCATTAATTCATCAAATTTTTTCATTATATTGTCCTTTTTTTTAATTTATTCCTAAAATTATATAGAATCCGATAGATTGTATATGTGCGAAATACGACAATTGAAAAAATAATTTTATCTATTACTTGTTATACATGAGTGATTTTTTTACTAAAACAGATTTATCAAGAAAAGATGCAGAAAGTATTATTTCTGAAACATTAAATAATTGTGATGATGGTGAGCTTTACTTGGAAAATTCTAAAAGTGAATCTATTGTACTTGATGATGATAAAATAAAGAGTTCTAGTTATAGTTCTGATCTAGGATATGGCTTAAGAGCTGTAACGGGTGAAGTTGTAGCTTATTCCCATTCAAATGAAATTTCAAAAAAATCATTAAAACAATCTGCTAGCAATCTAAGCTCAACATTAAAATCTCAAAATGGTATCTACAATCATGAAATTCCACAAACTAATGAAAAATTTTATAAAGATGTTAATCCGATAGAAGAAAAATCACTACAATCTAAATTGGATCTTTTAAAAGAAGTTAATAGCTATACGAGAGCCAAAGGTGGAATGGTGCAACAAGTTACTGCCAGTTTTGCAGGTGAGCATAAATCTATAGAAATTATAAGATCTGGAGGTGAAGTCTTAACAGATGTTAGGCCCTTAATTCGTTTTAATGTTTCAGTTATGCTTGAGAAAGATGGAAAAAAAGAAACAGGAGTTTATGGAATTGGTGGAAGACAATCCTACGATGAGTATCTTAAAGATGATAATTGGAAAAAAGTATGTGATGAAGCATTTAGAATTGCTTCAGTAAACCTTGAAAGCAAACCTGCACCAGCAGGCGAAATGAAAGTTGTTCTAGGATCGGGCTGGCCGGCAATACTCATCCATGAAGCTATAGGACATGGCCTTGAAGGTGACTTTAACAGAAAAAAAACATCTGCTTTTCATAATTTAATGGGTCAAAGGGTTGCTAGTGAAGGTGTTACTATTGTTGATGATGGAACTCTTCATAACAGAAGAGGAAGTTTAACAATTGATGATGAGGGGACACCAACTGAAAAAACTGTTTTAATAGAAAATGGTATATTAAAAAATTTTATGCAAGACCGACTAAATGCGAGGTTAATGAATACAAGATCAACAGGTAGTGGTAGACGAGAAAGTTACAAACATGTTGTTCTTCCAAGAATGAGAAACACAATGATGTTAAATGGAAATTATTCTCAAGAAGAGATGATTAAATCGGTTGATAAAGGAATATTTGCAGTAAGCTTTGGGGGTGGGCAAGTGGATATTACTTCAGGAAAATTTGTATTTAACTGTACAGAAGCTTATGAAATTATTAATGGTAAAATAGGATCACCCATTAAAGGAGCAACATTAATTGGTGATGGTCCTTCAATTTTAAAAGAGGTTTCATTAGTTGGAAATAATATGATGCTTGACCCAGGTATTGGAACCTGTGGAAAAGCTGGACAAGGTGTTCCAGTAGGTGTGGCGCAACCATCGATCTTAATTGACAAAATGACTGTCGGTGGAACTCAATTATAAATCATATGGTTAAAGATCAAGATTATTTAAAAAAGACGGCTTCTTTTTGCATAGATTTAGCAAAAAAATTAGGAGCAACAGATTCAAGTGCTGCTGTAATGCACTCGATTTCAGAAACGGTAAACTTTAGAAATAAAAAATTAGATGAATCTGATAGATCAGATAGTCTAGGTGTTAGTCTTACAACCTATATTGGTAAAAAAAAATCAAGTATTTCTTCTTCAAATCTTACAGAAGAAAATATTAAGACATTGATAGAAAGATGTATTGAGACAACAAAAATTACTCCAGAAGATGAGTATAATTCGTTACCAGATAAAGACTTACTGGCTAATAAAATTAATGATCTAAATTTATATGATGATGACCATATAGAGAATGATGAAAAAATTGAATATTTAAAAGAAGTAGAAGATGCTGCATTTCAAAAAAAAGAAATCATTAATACAGAAACTGGTTTCTCCGAGTCAAAATCAAATTTTATATTAGCAAGTAGTGATGGTTTTTTAAATGGCTATAAGTCTTCGTCTTTTTCAGCATCATGTGTCGCCGTAGCAAAAGATTCTAATAATAAAATGGAAAGAGATTATGAATTTACTAGCACTTGTCATCTAAACGATATGTTAAAGCCTAGCCAAATTGGTGCAATGGCAGCAAAAAAAACATTACAAAAATTAGATCCAAGAAAAATAGAAAGTGAAAAAATTAGCATTGTCTTTGATAGAAGAATTTCAAAAGGAATGTTGAGTGTTTTTGCAAGTGCAATATCTGCTTCTTCTATTGCTAGAGGTACATCTTTTTTAAAAGATAAAATTAATGAAGAAATATTTACATCTTCAATAAATATTTTTGATAAACCCAATATAGTTAAAGGATTAGGGTCAAGGTATTTTGATTCCGAGGGAGTAAAAACTGATGAATTAAAATTAGTAGATCAAGGTATTTTAAAACATTATTTAGTGGATACTTACAATGGGAAAAAGCTAAACCTTAAGTCAAATGGTAGAAGTGGTGGAACAAGTAATTTGTATTTTGAAAAAGGTTCTATTTCATACAAGGACTTATTAAAGTTAAACCAAAGAACTTTATACATTACAGAAACTATCGGTCATGGAAGCAATTTAGTTACAGGAGATTATTCAGTTGGTGCCACAGGGTTTATGGTTGAAAATGGAGTGTTTAAATATCCAGTAAGTGAAATAACTATTGCTGGAAATTTTAAAGACATATTCAAAAATATTACCTTAGCTGACGATCTTGAGTTTAAATATTCTACAAATGCTCCTACGATGTTAATAGAAGGTATGGTAGTTGCAGGTAAATGAAGGACTTTTGTATTATTGGTTCTGGAATTTCTGGTGCAACAATTGCAAACTCCCTTAGTAAAAAATATTCATTAGATGTTTATGATAAGGCAAGAGGGGTTGGGGGAAGATCATCTAATAAAAAGCTTAATAAGAATGAAAGCTTTGATCATGGTGTTCAATATATTTCACCAAAAAGTATCCAATTTAAAAGTTTTATAAAAAGTTTAATTTCAAAAAAAATTCTTAAAAAATGGACAGGAAATCATATTTTTCTTAATGATAATAAAAAAGAGGATAAGAGCCATATTAAGATAATTGGTAAAAAGGGGAATAATGCAATTAGTAAATATTTATTAAAAAATATTAACTGTAATTTTAGTAGTGAGGTTATTAAAATTGCTAATAGAAAAAAAGTTTGGGAAATATCTTTTTCAGATGGATCAATAAAATTTTATAAATCTTTGATATTAACTTGTCCATTCCCTCAATTAAAAAAACTTTCAAAAAAATATATTAAACATTCATTTATAAATAAAAGAATTAAAATGGATGCAAATATAACTGTCATGATGACTACAAAAAAAAGTAAACTTAATGTTAGTAGTTATTTTTTTAATGATAAAATTTTAGGCTGGGCTGGAAATGAAAATAGTAAAATGCGCTTTAAAAGTAAAAATGATCTTTGGACCCTACAAAGTACTTACTCATGGGCAAATAAAGAGATTAATAAAAATCGAGACAATAATAAATTGAACACAAAAACTTTGATTGAGCAGTTTTTTAAGCTTACAGGTATAAAAAAAACTAAAGTCTTATTTTCATTAAATCATGGCTGGAAATATTCATCTAACTCAAAACCTTTAAGAATTAAAAGTTATTGGAATTCTTCTTTAAACCTTGGAGTTTGTGCGGATTGGTTTGTTGGACCTAGATTAGAATCGGGATGGATAAGTGCTCAAGATCTTTTTAATAAAATAAATAAATAATTTTATTCAAACTTTTTAACCTTATATTCCCAATTTCCAAATCTAGAATAAGTAACTTTTAAAATTAAAGAATTTTTTTGATCAAACCATATATCAAAATTAAGTCTTTTATCTTTTGGTAAAGACATTTCTTTTGAGGTTAATTTAAAATGATCTACCTCATAAGTTTTACCATAAAGTTCAATTTTTTCTTTACCGATAAACGTTACTACCTGTTCTTTGATACTACCTGATATGGGGCTAATTTGACTATCAGTTTGTAAAATTTTGTGGCTCCACCAGTTTCCAATTACGTTTTTTGTTGATGCCATACCACTATAGGAAGAACCCTGAATATCAAATTTATCTGTTTGTTCATTAAATTCTAAATCTACATATTTTTTTTTATCATTTTGAAGTGTTTTAGAATTAAAAGAAATCAATTTATCTTCAATATATTTTTCCTCTCCGTACCCTTCAATTTCAAAAATTGTTGCCCCAAACAACTTTACTGTAAACTTAATTTGATTTGTGACTGTTGTCTTATCTCCATCCTTTTTAAAAAAATAGTAGTTATAGCCAATAACTTCACCATCTTTTAAAATCTCCATTTCAATTTTATTAAATTTATTATAATGCGCCATGTGGGCATTAGAGCTAAGTGAATATGTTAAAAAAAAAATTAGTATAAAAAATTTTTCCATAAAGTATTAACAATAATAGACTTTAATTTTAAAAGAAGTAATTTATTAAAAAATGTTCTTGAAAATCAAAAATATTCCTAAAGTTTATTGGAGTTCTGAAAAACCATTAAATCTTAAACCAAAAATTTCAACTTTCTTCTTTTTGTGTCTTGGATTAACTTTGTTTGGTTTAGGTGAGGGATTATTAATTGTCTCTTTTGCTGGAGCCTCACCTTGGTCTGTTCTTGCACAAGGTATTGCATTGAATGTTGATTTTTCTACTGGAATAATAACTATATTTGTAAGCATTGCTGTTTTACTGTTGTGGTTACCTTTAAAACAAAAACCTGGAATTGGAACAATCTTAAATGCAATAATTATTGGTTTGATGATTGATGTCTGCATAAAATTTGTGCCAACACCTGAAAATTATATTTATCAAATACTTTTGGCCATTATAGCGGTGCTCACAGTAGGGCTTGGTGGGGGTATTTATCTAGTGGCTAATTTAGGAGCTGGACCAAGAGATGGACTAATGGTTGGTTTGCAAAAAAAAACAAATTTACCGATTGCTATTGTTAGAGCTTTTCTTGAAATTACAGTGATGTCTATCGGTTGGTATTTGGGTGGTACAGTAGGAGTTGGAACTTTATTATTTGCTTTTGGAATTGGACCAGCTGTTGCTCTTAGTTTATTTATTGTCGGAAAGTTTTTTAATTAAAGAGGTGTTGACGATTTTTCGTTCTTTTTTCTATCATTAGGATTAAGAATTGCTTTTCTCAATCTAAGAGATTTAGGGGTAATTTCTAATGCTTCATCAGTATTTAACATACTTAGCTGTTCTGCAATTGACATTTGTCTTACTGGAGTTAGCACAACGTTTTCGTCAGTTCCTTGAGTTCTCATGTTAGTTAACTGTTTACCCTTCATAACGTTAATAATCATATCACCAGCTTTTGGGGCCAATCCAACAATCATTCCTTCATAAACAGGATCATTATGGGTTACAAACATTTCACCTCTCGCCTGTAAGTTAAATATCGCAAATGCAACAGCTTTTCCGTTTGCCATTGAAATTAAAGCACCATTTTTTCTGCCATCCATCTCACCTTCAAATTTTCCGTAACCATGGAAGATTCTATTAATTACACCAGTACCTTTTGTTAAAGTTAAAAATCTACTTGTATAACCCATTAAACCTCTTGTTGGCGCGTGAAAGATTAATCTTTTCTTGTCTTTTCCAGTATCTTTAAGATCAAGTAATTTACCTTTTCTTCTGTTCATTGAATCAATAATTTTTGATGAAAACTCTTCATCTAAGTCAACTGTGATTTCTTCAATAGGCTCCATTCTGTTTCCATTTTCATCTTTTTGATACAAAACTTTTGGAGGGCTTACTGTCATCTCAAAACCTTCACGTCTCATTTGTGTTAATAAGATTTCAAGCATTAATTCACCACGTCCACTAATTACAAAAGCATCTACATTATTATTTTGAGAAAAAGAAATCCCAACATTGTTTTGTGCTTCAGTGACCAATCTATCTCTGATTTGAGTACTTGTTAATTTTTTTCCTTCTGTCCCAGCTAAAGGTGAACTATTAACACTTATAGTAATAGACATAGTAGGAGGATCTATTGGTGTTGCGTGTATTGGTTCAGTCACTTCTAGATCACAAATTGTATCAGCCACGTTAGCTTTTTCTAAACCTGCAATTATAACAATATCACCCGCTTCACCAACTTCGATGGGTACTTTTTTTGTTCCCTCGTATCTAAAAATTTTAGTTAATCTACCTTCATCAACTTTCTCACCTTTAAGATTTATTGCCTTAATAGGTTGATTAGCTTTTGCTGTACCTTGAGATATTTTTCCAACCAAGCTTCTTCCTAAAAAACTATCTGCATACAATAGAGTAGATAGCATTGCAAAAGGCTTCGTTTTATCAAGCTCAGCAGGGTTTACATGCTCTATAATCAAATCTAATAGTGGGTGAAGATTTTCTCTTGGTCCATCAACTTCTTTGCTAGCCCATCCAGATCTTCCACTGGCGTATAAAACTGGAAAGTCTAATTGCTCTTCATTTGCATCTAAACTTACAAATAAATCAAATGTTTCATCTAAAACTTCGTCAGCTCTTTGATCTGCTTTATCTAATTTGTTAATTATAACAATTGGCCTTAATCCTTGCTTAAGAGCTTTTGCTAAAACAAATTTTGTTTGAGGCATTACACCTTCAGCAGAATCGATAAGTAATAATGCTCCATCAGCCATACTTAATACACGCTCAACTTCTGCAGCAAAATCTCTGTGACCAGGTGTATCAATAATATTAATTCTTGAATCTTTCCAGTTGATTGAAGCAGGTTTAGCTAAAATAGTAATTCCTCTTTCTTTTTCTAGCTCACCAGAATCCATTAACCTTTCATCAACAACTTCATTTTCTCTAAATGAACCACTCTGTTTCATAAGGGTATCAATCATGGTAGTTTTACCATGGTCGACGTGTGCAATAATTGTGATGTTTCGAATATTGTTTTTCATAATTTGAGGCTCTTATACATCAATTGAGTCATTTGAAAACTTAAAAAAACCCATTATTTCCTCATTAAAGCTATTTTAATAAAAAATTAGCTTCTTGTGATTATTAAAAAAACGTATAGATATCGCTATACAAATTAGACGTATTAAAGGATTAAGAGCATATCTCCTTAAGTTTTAAAAAATCTAAATACCCAAATGGAAAACTTTAAATTACTAAAAATAGAAGATTCGTTAAAAAATTCATTGGAAAAAATGAAGTTTACGAAACCAACTCCAATTCAAGCTATGGCAATACCAGTTGCTTTAGAGGGAAAAGATATTTTAGGAACGGCCCAAACAGGAACTGGAAAAACATTAGCTTTTAGTATCCCTTTAATTAACAAATTAATATTAGATAAAAATGCTTTTGCGTTAGTTATGTGCCCAACTAGAGAGCTTGCAACTCAAGTAATGGCTGCAATTAAGAGTATTATTAGCGATAAAATTAATATTAAAACTGCCTTGCTTATTGGTGGAGAGGCAATGCAAAAACAACTTAGACAACTGGGAAACAGATCAAGAATAATTGTTGGAACACCAGGAAGAATTAATGATCACTTAAAAAGAAAAAGCTTAAATTTATCAGCTACCAAATATTTAGTGTTAGATGAAACTGATAGAATGTTAGATATGGGTTTTACTCCCCAAATAGAGTTAATTTTAAAATTTGTTCCAAAAGATCATCAAACTTTATTATTTTCAGCAACATTACCTCAGAATATTGTTAGAATTTCTGAAAGATATCTAAATAAGCCTCAAAGAATTTCAACAGGATCAACTTCAGTTCCTATTGCAAAAATTAAACAAGAAACCCTTCAAGTTTTTAAAGAAAATAAATACGATCAACTAGTAGATCAATTTATAGCAAGAAAAGGATCAATTTTAGTTTTTGTTAAAACTAAAAGAGGTGCTGATAAAATGGTCAAGCGTCTTAAAGAAGAAGGTCATTCAGCAGATGCTATTCATGGAGATCTTCGTCAAAGTAAAAGAGATCGTGTAATTACTTCATTTAGAAAAGGCCTTAAGAGAATATTAATTGCAACAGATGTTGCTGCAAGAGGTTTAGATATTCCATTAATTCAGCACGTAATAAATTATGACCTTCCACAAGTGCCAGAAGATTACGTTCACAGAATTGGAAGAACTGCTAGAGCAGGAACAGAAGGCTCTGCTTTAACTTTTCTTACACCAGATGATAGGTCGATGTGGAATGAAATTAGTAAATTAATTGATCCGAATTTTAAACCTGCGCCACGTGGAGCAAGAGGAGATTCAAAAGGTGGTAAAAGAGGAAAAGCGCCATACAATAAAAAGAGAAAATTCAGAGACGAAAAAAAATCTAGCTATGGAAGATCTAGCTCATCATCAAGAGATGGAGAGAAAAAAAGTTTTGGTTATAAAGGAAAATCTAGTTTTGGAGATAAATCAAAACCATCTAGTTATGGAAGATCCAGCTCATCATCAAGAGATGGAGAGAAAAAAAGTTTTGGTTATAAAGGAAAATCATCTAGCTCATCATCAAGAGATGGAGAGAAAAAAAGTTTTGGTTATAAAGGAAAATCTAGTTTTGGAGATAAATCAAAACCATCTAGTTATGGAAGATCCAGCTCATCATCAAGAGATGGAGAGAAAAAAAGTTTTGGTTATAAAGGAAAATCTAGTTTTGGAGATAAATCAAAACCATCTAGTTATGGAAGATCCAGCTCATCATCAAGAGATGGAGAGAAAAAAAGTTTTGGTTACAAGAAAAAATCTAGTTTTACTAAAAAAGATGACTCGAAACCAACAGGCTTCACAAATAATCCTAAATATTTTGGAAAAAAAACATCTGAAAGTTCATCAACGAGTGTAGAAAAAAAAAGCTCTAGTTTTGATGGAAAGAAGAAGTTTAAAAGTAGAAGTGACAGACCCAAAAGCTTTACCTTCAAAAAACACAGTCAAAAAAGACCTAAAGTCTAAGACTTTTTAGATTTCTCTTTTTTATTTTTTCTTTTTTCTTTTAGGCTTAATTTTGGTTTTTTAGCAGTGCTGGAATCTTTAAATGATTTTCCGCTGTATCTTTTTGACATATCTTAATCTTATAACAGCTTAATAAAAAAAAAGGCCACCTAAAAAGATGGCCTTTGAATTCTTTTTAAAAAGAGTGGGATTACATTCTCATTCATTAGTTCAATAAGTCTTAATTTACTTATCTTTTCTTAAAATTGTTCATCTATGTTCATTTAAATTAAGGTCAAATTCAAAAGCAAGCCAAAAGATGACTTCGTTAAAAATTAATATTATGATTAAGAATTGAAAATAAAATATTTAGAATCATTGAGAGGTTTAGCATCTTTTTTTATAGTCATTCTACATGCTGGCATATTTGCTCCAATACTTAAAATAGATTTCATAATAAATGGTTATTTATTTGTAGATTTCTTTTTTATATTATCAGGATTTGTAATTGCATATAATTATTTAAATAAATTAAAAGACCGAAATCAATTTTTATTTTTTATTAAAAGAAGATTTTTAAGACTTTATCCACTTCATTTTTTTTTATTAATAATTTATTTTTTGTTAAACTATCTTCAAGTCAAATTAGGTTTTCAATTTGAAGAAGATTTTAATAACATAAAATCATTTTTTGCTAATTTATCTCTAACACAAGCATTAATACCAGACTTTGGAAGAAGTTATAATTCTGTCAGTTGGTCTATTTCTGTTGAATTTTATACCTATATTTTATTTGCATTTCTTGTAACTCTTTTAAGAAATAATATAAAAATATTTATTTTTATAATTATCATTTCTATTTTTTTGAGTAATTTATATTTAATAAATAATGGGTTTCAGTTTAATTTTAGCCATAATCAAATTATAAGATGTATTAATGGTTTTTTTCAGGGTGTTTTGATATTTATTTTTATGAAAAAATTTAATTTTAAAAATATAAAATTTTTAACATACATAATTTTACTAATTTTATTTATCATATTATCTATGAATAAACCTAGCAATTATTTACAGTGTATATTTGTTTTATTTGTATCTTTTTTAATTTTAGCATTACTCCAAGAAAAAAATAATTACTTAATTAAATTTCTAGAAAATCCAATTTTTGTGTATTTGGGAAAAATAAGTTACTCAACCTATATGACTCATTTCATTATTGCTATGGGATTTAAATATGTATTAATAATTCTAAATATAAATGTTTCAGAACTAATTTATTTTCAGTTAATTTTAATTTTTATGTACTTAGTTTTAGTTATTTTTTTAAGCAGAGTCACACATAGTTTTATTGAGATGAAATTTTATAATTAGACAATATAAATACTAAACTTACTATTATAAAATAAATTATAGAAGAAAGTATAATAAAAATTATTGATGAATAAACACATCACTTTTGTAAAACAACGTCTTAAATACATTGAAAACAGCAGATACAAAAAAACCCCCAGAAATTTATTTCCGAGGGTTCTAATTTTGTTTAGTTTATGTATCTAAAGTGTTCTCTAGATGGAACCGTATTACATTCTCATTCACTGATTGAATAACTGTTGAGTTACATAGATTTTTCAAATTGTTCATTACTTTGTTCATTACTCTAAAGGTCATTTTCAAAAGGAACTCAAAAGATGACTTTAAAAAATTAATTTAGATTAGATTATAGTTAGATACCAAAAAAATTGGCAATATATCTACCTGGCATTAAAGTAAATATTCCAGCAATAAATAGTCCGATATAAGTTACTATCATAAAAAAACTATGAATTTTTATGAATCCAAATTTGATAGCAATTATAGAAAATATTAAAAATAGTAATGTAATTATACTAAGCAAATGTATCCAACTATAATCACCATCATTTAATTCTTTTATCCAAAAGGATGAGATTGATACATAGGTCATAAATATTATCCAAAACCATCCAATAAGTTTATGTCTTTTGGTTCCTTTTTTAGAAATTAAATTTATGCTTCCAATGATTAAAGCAATAAGTGCTAAAATTAGATGGGATACTATCATTTAAAATTATAACATAAAAAAAACCCCCAGAAATTTCTTTCTGAGGGTTTCTAATTTGTTTAACTTTTGTATTTAGAGTGTTCTGGTTGGGGAACCGTATTACATGCCCATGCCGCCCATGCCGCCCATGCCGCCCATTCCACCTGGCATTCCACCAGGCATTCCACCAGCACCACCAGAATCTTTGTCATCTGGTTTGTCAGCAATCATGGCTTCAGTAGTTACAAGTAATCCAGCAATTGAAGCTGCATCTTGTAAAGCTGTTCTTACAACTTTAACAGGATCGATGATACCTTTTGCAAACATATCAACATATTCTTCATTCTGAGCATCGTAACCTTGGTTCTTTTTATTTTGTTCAAGTAGTTTTCCAACTACAACTGAACCATCAACTCCAGCATTTAAAGTTATTTGTCTAATAGGAGCCTGTAAAGCTTTAGCCACTAACGTAACACCAGCTTTTTGATCATCTCCTTTAACTTTAAGTGTAGTTAGACTTTGTGAAGCGTATAAAAGAGCACAACCACCACCAACTACTATTCCTTCTTCAGCAGCAGCTCTAGTTGCGTTAAGAGCATCTTCAACTCTATCTTTTCTTTCTTTAACTTCTACTTCAGTTGCACCACCAACTTTGATTACAGCAACTCCGCCAGCAAGTTTTGCTAGTCTCTCTTGAAGTTTTTCTCTGTCATAATCAGAAGTTGTTTCACCTACTTGTTGTTTGATTTGAGTACATCTAGCTTCAATTTCAGATTTTTTACCACTGCCGCTAATAATTGTACTATTATCTTTATCAACTTTAACTCTCTTACAAGATCCAAGATCTGTAAGTTTAACATTTTCAAGTTTAACTCCAATGTCTTCAGAAATAACCTGGCCACCAGTTAAAATTGCAATATCATCAAGCATTGATTTTCTTCTATCACCAAAACCAGGTGCTTTAACCGCAACAACTTTTAAACCACCTCTAAGTTTATTTACAACAAGAGTTGCAAGAGCTTCGCCCTCAACATCTTCAGAAATAATCATTAGTGGTCTACCAGCTTGTACAACAGCTTCTAAAAGTGGAACCATTGGTTGTAAGTTAGTTAATTTCTTTTCATGTAATAAGATGAAAGGGTTTTCTAACTCTGTAGTCATTTTATCAGCATTAGTAATAAAGTATGGTGATAAATAACCTCTATCAAATTGCATACCTTCAACAACGTCTAACTCAGTTTCTACTCCCTTAGCTTCTTCAACAGTAATAACACCTTCATTACCAACTTTTTGCATAGCTTTTGCAATCATGTTGCCAATTTCTTTATCACCATTTGCTGAAATAGTTCCTACTTGAGCAATCTCATCAGTATCTTTTACTTTTTTTGCTGAAGCAATTAAGCTTGCTTTAACATGATCTACTGCTGCATCTATTCCTCTTTTAACATCCATAGGGTTCATGCCAGCTGTTACATATTTTACACCTTCTTTAACAATTGCTTGTGCTAAAATAGTTGCTGTAGTTGTTCCATCACCAGCTTCTTCATTTGTTTTGCTAGCAACTTCCTTAACCATTTGAGCACCCATGTTTTCAAATTTATCTTCAAGATCAATTTCCTTAGCAACAGTAACACCATCTTTAGTAATTCTTGGTGCACCATAAGATTTGTCGATAACAACATTTCTGCCTTTTGGTCCAAGAGTAACTTTTACTGTGTTAGCAAGGATATCAACACCTCTTATCATTGCCGCTCTTGCTTCAGAGTCGAATTTTACGATTTTTGCCATTTTTACTTTCTCCTTTAAATTAAATTATTTACTCGAAATACCCATAATGTCAGACTCTTTCATTATGCTATATTCTTTATTGTCTATTTTGATTTCAGTTCCTGACCATTTGCCAAAAAGAACTTTATCTCCAACTTTCACATCCATTGGAATTAGTTTTCCATCTTCAGTTTTTGCTCCACCACCAACAGCAATTACTTTACCTTCTTGAGGTTTTTCTTGTGCTGTATCAGGGATAATTATTCCTCCGGCAGTTTTTTCACTACTGTTTAAAACTTCTATTAGAACTCTATCGTGTAACGGTTTAAATTTCATAAATTCTCCTTTTATTATGCGACTCATATAGCTATTAGGCTAACTATTTCAAGAGATGTTAAAAAAAATATGTGGGGTAAAAAACCAGAGAAATTGAGTTTTTTATAAGTTATACCTCCCATAATGACTAAGAATTTAGATAACAATGGATTAAGATCGATTGTAGAGAATTATGATATTTTTTATATCGATTTATGGGGTGTTGTTCATAATGGGATAACTCTTCATAAAAATGCAATTGAAGTTTTAGAAGAAATCACCAAAGCAAACAAAGACTACGTTCTATTAACTAATGCACCAAGACCTAATAAAACAGTAAATAATTTTTTAGAAAAAATGGGAATGAATAAAGAAATTAGGAAAAAAGTTTATTCCTCAGGAGAAGCAGCTCTAAATTATTTAAGAAAAAATTCTCTGGAAGAAAAATTTTATCATATAGGGCCTCCAAGAGATTTTGATTTATTTTTAGATTTTAAAAAAAATAAGACTAATGACATTAAAGAAAGTTCATATTTACTCTGTACAGGTTTATTTGAAGAACAAGGTGTAGATTTAAATTATTACAAAGAATTATTCAAAGATCATATTAATAAGAAAATGATATGCACTAACCCAGATTTAATTGTTGATAGAGGTGAAAAAAGAGAATTGTGTGCAGGGTCTGTAGCTCTTGTTTTTGAAAAAATGAGAGGAGAGGTTATTTATTTTGGAAAACCATTTCCTGAAGTTTATAAGCAGGCAATTAACAATGAGGGAAAAAGAGTTTTGTCTATTGGTGACAATTTAAATACAGATATTAAAGGAGCCAATCTTTTAAATTATAATTCTTTAATTATATCAAATGGCGTTCATAGAGAAGAAATTAAAAAAGAAGGTATAGATGTAATTTCAAAGAAATATGAAGTTATTGTAAACTTTATTCAAACAGAATTGAAGTGGTAGAATATGAAGCTGTATAAAAATTTTAATATTTCAAACAATCATAAAAAATCAATTATCTTGATTGGAAATTTTGATGGTGTTCATTTAGGTCATCAAAAATTATTTAAGTTAGCAAATACTTATAAAAAAAAATTTAATCTAAAAATTGGAGTTTTAACATTTGAGCCAATGCCTAAAATGTTTTTTAATAAAAATTTTAAAAACTTTAGAATTTCAAATGTAAAACAAAAAAATGTAATTTTAAATGATTTGGGAGTAGATTTTTTAATTACTAAAAAATTTGATAAAAAATTTTCATTAATTAAGTCTGATTTTTTTATTAAAGAAATTTTATCAAAAAAATTAGAAGCCCAATATATATTTGTTAGTAATAACTTTAGATTTGGCAATAAAAGAGAGGGAAATGTTAGGCAATTAATAAAAAATGAAGAAAAATATCATTACAAAATAGTAAAACCGCAACCACTAATTTTAAATAAAAAAGTTATCTCCTCAACATATGTCCGCTCTCTTCTGGAAAAAGGACAATTAAAAAAAACCAATAAGTTATTAAATCGAAAATGGTCAATTGAAGGAATTGTTCAAAAGGGAAGGCAACAAGGAAAAAAAATTGGTTTTCCAACCTGTAATATTGATATTAAAGATTATGTGATTGCGATGCCTGGAGTGTATGCCGTTCAAGTAAAACAAAAAAACTCCAATAAATCACTAAAAGCGATTGCTAATCTTGGTTATAGACCAACTTTCAATCAAAAAAAAATTTTATTGGAAGTGCATATTTTTAATTTTTCTGGAAATCTTTATAATAAGTATTTATCAGTAGAGTTCACAAAGTTTATAAGAAAAGAGAAAAAATTCAAAAACGTTGATCAATTAAAAAAACAAATTCAAAGTGACTTAAAAGTTGCAAAAAAAAGTTAATATGAGCAAAGAAAATATAAATTTACCTAAAACAGCTTTCTCCATGAAGGCAAATTTACAGAATAAAGAACCTGAAATTTTAGAATATTGGAAAAAAATTGATCTTTATAAAGAGTTGAGAAAATCTAATAAGGGTAAAGAGAAATTTATACTTCACGATGGCCCACCATATGCAAATGGAAATATTCATATGGGTACGGCCTTAAATAAAATTTTGAAAGATATTATTGTTAAATTTCATCAAATGGATGGTAAAGATTCCGTATATGTTCCGGGGTGGGATTGTCATGGTCTACCTATTGAGTGGAAAATCGAAGAGCAATATAAAAAAAATAAAAAAAATAAAAATGAAGTTCCAATTACGGAATTTAGAAAAGAGTGTAGAGAGTTTGCTCAAAAATGGATTGAAGTTCACAAAACACAATTTAAAAGATTAGGTGTTGTTGGAGATTGGGATAATCATTATGCAACAATGAGTTTTGAGGCAGAAGCTCAAATCGTAAGAGAGTTAGGAAAATTTTTAAAAGAAGGAAGTCTTTATAGAGGGTTTAAACCTGTTCTTTGGTCAACTGTAGAAAAAACTGCTTTAGCAGATGCTGAAGTTGAGTATCAAGATCATAAATCAGATACAATTTACACAGCCTTCCCTGTTAAAAAAACAAATATAAAAGAATTAGAAAATACAGAAGTTATTATATGGACAACTACTCCATGGACTATACCTGCAAATAAAGCATTAGCTTATAATGAGGCCTTAGATTATTTAATAATTGAATTAAATGATGAGGGAGATTTTAAGAATAAAAAGATAGTTGTTGCAGAAGCTTTACTAGAATCTGTTATCAAAGACTGTAAAATCAAAAGTTACAAAGAAATTAAAAAATTTAAGGGCAAAGATTTTAAAGATACAGTTTGTAGTCATCCTTTTTTAGAGCTTGGTTATGATTATGATATCCCAATGCTTGAAGCAAGATTTGTTACAACAGAACAGGGAACAGGTATTGTTCATTGTGCACCCAGCCATGGTCCTGATGATTTTAATCTTTGTTTAAAGCATGGAATAAAAGCTATAGAGACTGTAGATGGTGATGGTAAATATACAAAAAATCTTCCTTTATTTGAGGGAACTCATATTTTTAAAGCTAACCCGATTGTTATTGAAAAATTAAAAGAACAAAAAAAGTTATTATCTAATGGAGAACTAGTTCACTCGTATCCGCATTCATGGAGATCAAAAGCACCCCTTGTTCATAGAGCAACTCCACAATGGTTTATTTCAATGGAAAGCCATGGCTTAAGAAAAAGAGCATTAAAAGCTCTTGATGACACTAAATTTTATCCAGACAAAGGTAGGGAAAGAATAAAAGCAATGATTGAAACAAGGCCAGATTGGTGTGTTTCAAGACAAAGAGTTTGGGGAGTGCCACTTCCAATATTTGTTCATAAAACTACAAAGGAAATTTTAGCGGATGATGATGTAAATGATAATATTGCGAGCATTTATGAAAAAGAAGGTTCTGACTGTTGGTTTTCTGATAATCCTCAAAGATTTTTAGGGGACAAATATAAAGCAGAAGATTACGATAAAATAAGTGATATTGTTGAAGTTTGGTTTGATAGCGGTTGTACCCATGCATTTGTTTTAGAAAAAAGAGAAGATCTTCAATGGCCAGCATCTATGTATTTAGAAGGTTCTGACCAGCATAGAGGCTGGTTTCATTCATCACTTTTAGAATCTTGTGGAACGAGAGGTAGAGCGCCTTATGAATCAATATTATCACATGGATTTGTTGTAGATGGCAAAGGTCTTAAAATGTCAAAATCTGTAGGAAACGTAATTGCTCCTGAAGATATTTTAAAAAAATATGGGGCAGATATTTTAAGAATATGGGTTGCATCATCTAATTATGCTGAGGATTTAAGAATTGATTACTCTATTTTAGAACAACACGCTGATTCATATAGAAAAATTAGAAATACATTTAGATATTTACTGGGCAACTTAAATGATGATTTTCAAAAAGTTGATATGGAAAATCTAGATATTAAAGAATTACCAGAATTAGAGAGATATATGCTTCATAGAGTATATGAGCTAAATCAAAATTTTAAAAGTTATTTTAAATCTTATGATTTTCATAATCTTTATAAAGAGCTTTTAAATTTTTGTACAGTAGACCTATCTTCATTTTATTTTGATATTAGGAAGGATGCTCTATATTGTGACTCAAAAAATTCAGACAGAAGAAAGAGCAGTATAGTTGTTTTAAATATTATTTTAGAATCTTTAGTTAAATGGTTTGCACCGATACTTTCATTCACAACAGAAGAAATTTACACCTTAATAAATAAAGAGCAGAAAAGTATTCATCTAGAGCAATTCATGAAATTTCCAGAATCTTTTCAAGATGTAGAACTAAATAAAAAATGGACAGAACTAAAAAAAATTAGAGATGTCTGCAATATAAGTATTGAAGCAAAAAGAGCTAGCAAAGAAATAGGGTCAAGTTTAGAAGCAAGTTTAGTTCTTAACTTAAATAAAACATTGTTTGAGATTTCAAAAGATGTAGATTTTTCAGAAATATGTATTACATCCACTGCATTAGTTCATCAATCAAACACAGAAGAAACAATTATTGAAACGATTAAAGCTGAGGGAAATAAATGCCCAGTTTGTTGGAAAATTAATAAAATTAAGTGTGAGAGGCATTCAGATAAAATAAAAAGTTGATGAACAAAATTAACTTAAAAAATTTCTATTTAAACTTAGTAATTTTATTAATAGTTTTTACATTTGATCGTGTAACAAAGCTATATATCTTAAAACTTGCAGAAGTAGAATCTTCGGTTGATATTTATATTGCTCCTTATTTGAACCTGTTCTTAATATGGAACAAAGGAATAGCTTTTGGTTTATTTTCCATAAATGGAAGTGTTATTTATAATTCAATTACAATCTTAATTGGTCTTATCATTATTGCTATTATGTTTATGATGTTAAAAAGTAATAATATTCAGCGTTACTTTTTTGCATTAATTGCAGGTGGTGCTTTTGGAAACTTATATGACAGAATAGTTTATACGGCTGTTCCAGATTTTATTGATTTACATTTTTATGGCTTTCATTGGTTTGTTTTTAATGTGGCTGATATATTTATTACCATTGGAGTTTTTTGCCTTATTTTAGTAGAATTTTTCTTTAATAATAATAATACAAATGAAAAAAAATAATCAATTAATAGCTTCTTTTTTAATAATTCTCTTTTTAAACTCCTGTGCATCAATTGGTGAAGGATTGGGAGGAAGCCAAAAAAAAGGAAGTGAAGAGTTTTTAGTTGAAAAAAAATCTCCTTTAGTACTACCACCTAGTTTTGGAGAATTACCAGAACCTGGAAAGGAACCTGAAGAAAATATAATACCAGAAAAAAAAGATACCTCAGATATTGAGGATATAATTAATCAGAGCTCTTCTACAAGCACAAGCGAGAAAAGTGATGATACAAAAAATTCTATTGAGAAATCTATTATCAAAAAGATTAATGAAAAAAAAGTTAATTTAATTGAAACTACAGAAATAAATTCAGATGAAGCTATAGAAGAAAATGAAAAAACAAAAAAAAAAGGGTTTTTTAAAAGATTAAAAAATAAATTTAATAATCTTGAACATTAAGAAATGATATTTAAAAATTTTTTAAATATCAAAAACTCTAAAATAATAAAAAAAGATTTTTTGAAATTACTAAAAGATCAGCCAGCATTATTTGAAACTTTAAAACCCACATATAAATATAGTTATCCAAAAAAAATAATTAAAAAATATAAAAAATTATCAAATTTAAGAATAATTGGCATGGGTGGATCCGTTCTTGGCTCTGAAGCTATTTATGATTTTTTGAAGCCTAAAATAAAAAAAAAAATTACTTTTGTTAATAATTTGAATAGCAATGCAGATTATTTTGATAATAAAAATATAAACTTAAATTTAATTATTTCTAAATCAGGAAATACATTGGAGACAATAGCGAATGCTAATGCATTAATTAACAAAAAAGAAAAAAATATTATCATTACAGAAGCAAAAAATAGCTACCTAACTAACTTAGCAGCAAAACTTAAAGCAGAAATATTTGAGCATAAAAATTATGTAGGAGGCAGGTATTCTGTATTGTCTGAAGTTGGAATGCTACCTGCAGAGTTGATGAATTTAAATGAAAATAAATTTAAGCAATTTAATAATCTTATTAAAAATAAAAATTTTATTAATAACCTAGTAAACAATGTTTCAACTACGTTAAGCTTAATTAAGAGTGGAAAACAGACATCTATAATTTTAAATTATGATGAACAATCTGAAAATTTATTCAAATGGTATCAGCAACTGATAGCTGAAAGCCTAGGAAAAAAATCTCTTGGATTATTACCTGTTGTTTCTTCAATGCCAAAAGACAATCATAGTTTAATGCAGCTTTATCTAGACGGCCCAAATAAATATTTTTATACTTTTTTTAATGTTCTAGAAAATAAAAATATAAAAATTAAGAATGATGGTTTGTTAAATACTCATAAGTTTTTAAAAAACCTGTCAATAGAAGAAATAAAACAATCTCAAATGATTGCCACAGAGAAAGTTTTTATTTCAAAAAAAATACCTTTTAGAAGCTTTAGAATCTTAAAAAGAAATGAACAGTCTCTAGGTGAGCTGTTCTGTTTTTTTATATTAGAGACCATTTTACTTGGTCGAGCTTTAAATGTTAATCCATTTGATCAACCTTCTGTTGAGTTGATAAAAATAGAAACAAAAAAAATATTAAGTTAAGATATTTCCAAATATAATTTTTGAAATACCATAATTTTTTTCTAGAATTTGGTTAAATTCTTTGGGTAGATCATCTTCTTCTTTTTTATGTCTGTGAATAATTATGATGCCACCAGTATTAAGTAATTTTAATTCAGTTATTGCATTCAACAGAAAAGATAATTTTTTCTCTTTATAGGGAGGGTCCATGAAAATAATATCAAATTTATCATTTATTAACTTAAGAGTATTTTCAGAAAAAATATTTTTTTCAATTACTTTTATTTGATTTTGTTGATTTAAATTATCTATATTTTTTTTTAAAATATTTAATACTTCCTTATAACTCTCCAAGAATGTAACATTTTTAGCACCTCTAGATAAACATTCGAGACCAAATGACCCAACACCTGAAAATAAATCTAAAATATTAGAATTTTCTAACTCTATATTTAATAATTTAGAATGCTTTAATATATTAAAAATTGATTCTTTTGTTAAATCTTTAAGAGGTCTTGTAAGTTTGTCTTTTGGTAGAAGAATTTTTTTGCCTTTAAAATTTCCTGAAATTATTCTCATTCATCAATCACTTTATGGCCAATATCTTTTCTGTAGAACCCATCTTTCCAATTAAGGTTTTTAATTAAACTTATAGCTTTATCTCTACTGCTTTTAAAATTCGATGAAAGACTAACGAAATTAATTACCCTTCCACCATTTGAATAAACTTTATCGTTTATTTTTTTTGTACCAGCATGAAAAAAATAATCATCCTCATCCGGCTTTAGGTTTTCAATATTTTCTATTAAAATTTCATTATTATATTTATCAGGATAGCCTTTCGAGCATAAAACAATACATAGACTTTTTTTATCATACCACTCTATATTTATATTTTTTAGATTTTCATTGCAGCATGCATTGATAATTTCAAACAAATCTGTTTTTAATTTAGGTAAGATGGCCTGACATTCTGGATCTCCCATTCTTACATTGTATTCAATCAAATAAGGCTCATCTTTAACTATCATTAAGCCAGCATATAAGAATCCTTTATAATTAGATCTCATTTCTTCTAGAGCTTTAATAGTAGGTTTGATTATTTTGTTTAATATTTTTTCTTCCAAAGGTTGATTGAGTAGTCTTGATGGCGAATATGCGCCCATTCCACCCGTATTCGCCCCTTTATCACCTTCTAGAACTCTTTTATGATCTTGAGCAGTTTCAAAGCTTTGGATTTCTTTACCATCACTTATAATAAAATAGCTCATTTCTTCACCAACAAGAAATTCTTCAATTAAAATATTTTTTGCTAATCCAAACTTTCCATCAAAAACCTCTTTTATTCCTAAATTTGCATCATCTTTATTTTCACAAATATAAACACCCTTTCCAGATGCAAGACCATCAGCTTTGACAACAAGTGGAAACTGAGTTTTGTCCAGAAAAGATATTGCATCATTTGAATTTTCAAAAATACCAAACTTAGCAGTTGGTATATTGTGCTTTTCACATATTTTTTTAGTAAATATCTTTGAACCTTCTAATTGAGAAGAAATTTTATCAGGACCAAAAATATTTATTTCTGTATCACTAAAGAAATCTACTATTCCATCAACTAATGGTTTTTCTGGTCCAACAATTAATAAACTAATTTCGTTCTTGATTGAAAATTCTTTAATTTTATTAAAATCTGAAAGATCAATTTCAATATTTTCTGCTATATCTGAGGTTCCTGCATTACCAGGAAAACAGTATATCTTATCAACTCTAGGTGATTTTTTGATTGAGAAACATAGAGCATGCTCTCTTCCACCGCTTCCAATTATTCCAACTTTCATATAGATGTATATAAACTAAAAATGAATAAAAAATTAGCAAAATTAAAATATTTACCAAATAACTTTGAAATTATTGAAAATGGTGATCATGTCGTTTGTGCTGTATCAGGAAAATTAATTAGTTTAGAAAACCTTAATTATTGGAATGTTGAGCTTCAAGAACCATATTTTTCATATGTAGAAGCTCATAAAAAAAAAGAGACAAACTAAATTCTTACTTCCATCTACCATGAGACCATATCCATTGACCTGGATTTTTTAGAATTGCTTTCTCAAGCCAAATATTTAGTTCTCTAGTAATTTTTTCAGTTGAGGAGTTCTTTGAAAACTCTAAAGGTTTTTCAACTTTAATATCAAATTTCACACCATTATATCTTCCAATAGAAATTGGTACCACTTTACAATTAAATTTTTTTATGAATTGTGCAGGGATAGTTGTGGTAAACGCTTCCTCATCAAAGAATTTAGATTTTATTCCTTGAGAGACTCTCTGATCTATCATTAAGGCTATAGAGTAGCCTTTTTTATATAATCTTAATAATTCTCTAACACCACCAGTTCCTTTTTTAATTTGATTTTTGCAAATATATTTTTTTCTAATTCTTTCCATTAATACGTTTAAGAAAATATTATTTAATGGGCGATATATTGCTGATAGATTTACACCAGACTTTTCAATTTCCATCGCCATTAATTCAAAATTACTAAAATGACCAGAAACAAAAATTACCGGAGTCTTTTCAAGTTTTATTTTTTCAAGAATTTCTTTACCTGTAATATTAATATTTGATCTAAATTGATTATTTCTAAAACCTTTGAGGAACATATATTCAGATAGTGTTCTTCCATAATTATTCCACATATGTTTTGTAATGATTTTAACTTTCGATGAATTAATTTTAGGAATAGCTCTTTGAATATTAGTTTTAATGAGATTTTTTGATCTAAAAATTGGACCAAATGTTTCAAATAATTTTCCACTGATATAAGATGAAATTTTTAGTCCTAAAAATTTATAAATAATAAAAAGAGACGATATTATTAAAAACTCAAAAAAATATTTAATCTTTTTCATTTAACTTATTTAATGTGTTTATGAGACTTTTTTCATCTGATATATTAAGACTTGATTTGATATAAAGAATTTTATTTCTGTTAAAGTTTTCAAGCCTTAAATAATCTTTTTCAGTAGTTATAATATGTGCATTATATTTTTTTGCATTAATTATTATTTCATCAAAATCTCTTTTTGAATACTGGTAATGATCTGGATATTCTAAATCACTTACAATTTTTAATTTATTATTTTTTAACATTTCTATAAAAGTTTTATGATTGCCAATACCAGAAAAAACTAAGTAATTTTGATTTTTATCAAATTCATTTATGTTTAATGGTATATATTTTCCAGAATTAATATTCATACTTGGATTAATTTTTTTAATCTGTTCTTTAATAGTAATTAGACTTTCTTCATTTCCATTTAAAAAAACATTTTCATAAGATTTTAGATTACTAATATTTTCTCTTAAAGGTCCTGAGGGCAATGTAAGTCCATTTCCAATCCAATTTAGATTGTTAAAACAAACAATTTCTAAGTCATATTTTATAGAGTTATCTTGAAGTCCATCATCGAAAATAGCAACTTCAAAACCTTTTGAAATTGCCTCATCGAGTGCAGTAATTCTTTTTAAATTACTAAATAAGGTTCCATTTTTACTAAGTATTTTTTGCTCATCAGTTTGGTCGGGATAAAATTTTTTGACAAAACAAGCTTTGATATTATTTTTATCTAAAATTTCTTTTATCTTGATGGTTAGTGATGTTTTGCCAGTTCCTCCAATATAGATGTTTCCAACACAGATTGTTTTGATTTTTGAATTAGAAAATTTAGGTTTTGATTTTATTCTAGCAATTAAACCTAAAATTATTGAAAAAGGTATTAGTAAATAAGAAAGAAAGGATGGTTTTTTATAATCCCAGAATTTAGGTTTTTTTAATTTCATTATTAAATAAACTATTTATCTCATCTTTAGTTTCATTAAGTATTTTTTTTCCTATTTTTGCAATTTTTAAATAGTTTTTTTTATTATTGGGATTAGTAATTAATTTGTCTATTGAATAAGTTAAGCTTTTTACTCCATTAACCTTGTAAGCAACCTTTAGTTTATTGAGTAATTTATAGGTATCTTTAAAGTTGTCTACGTTTGGTCCGTACAAAATAGTAGAACCTAAGTTTGTAGGTTCAAGGGGATTTTGACCACCTTTTCCTGATATTGATTTACCCATAAAAACTATATCAGACGATTGATAAAATTTTTGTGTCTCACCATATGTGTCCACCAAGTAAATATCTGTATTATTTAATTTTTTTGGTCTTGAGCTGTGTAAAACTATATTTAAATTTAAACTTTTAATTTCATTAACTATTTTATTAACACGATGAATATGTCTTGGTATTATTATTGTTAATAAATTTTTATATTTTTTCTTTAGCATTACATGAGCATTTGCACAAATGACCTCTTCACCTGGGTGTGTACTTGAAGCACACCAAATTTTTTTAAGATTTATATTTTTTAAAAAAGTATTGTCTAATTTAGTAAATTTAGATTGTTGATTATTGAAAAACTTAAGGTCTCCTATTTTTTTAATTTTTGAGACATTTAATTTTTTAAGATAATTAAATGTTTCTTCATTTTGAGGGTAGGCAATTGAAATATTTTGAAAAACTGAGTTTGAGAATTTTTTTACACATCTCCATTTATTAAAAGTTTTTTTTGTAATCCTTGCGTTAAGAAGTTTTAATGGAATTTTTTTTTTATTAAGAATCTTAAAGATACTAGGCCAAATCTCAGACTCAACAAATATGGTAATAGTTGGCTTCCAGTAATTCAAAAACTTATAAGAAAAGAATATTGAATCTATAGGAAAAAATTGATGAACAGTTTTTTTAAAGTTAAATTTTTCAAATATTTGAGCAGAACTTAATGTTGAAGTGGTTATTAAAATTTGATTTATGGACTTATTTTTTTCAAGCTCTTGTACAAGGGGTAAAATACTTAAAAGTTCACCTACACTTGACCCATGAAACCAAATTAAATTACCACTAATACGTTTTTTTGATGGAAAGCAAAATTTTTCTTTATATCTTTTTTTATCTTCTTTTTTTTTTAAAATTCTAAAAAATATAATTAACGGAGAGAATATTAAAAGTATTGTTATTATTATTTGATATAAAAAAAACATTATTCTTTACGAATTTGTTTCTCATAGAAATTTTTGTAAAGTTCCGAATTATTTAATAATTCATCATGTTTGCCATTTGCAGCTACATTTCCAGAGTCAATAATATAAATTTGATCTGAATTTAAGACTGTTGATAGCCTGTGAGCTATTACAATAGTGGTTTTATTTTTGGTTAGTATTTTTAAAGCATCTTGAATTTTACTTTCTGTTTCTGCGTCTAATGATGAGGTTGCTTCATCTAAAAGAATGATTGGGCTTTTTTTAATCATAGCTCTAGCAATTGATAATCTTTGTTTTTGTCCACCTGATAATCTAATCCCATTTTCACCTATTATAGTTTCATATTTGTTAGGTAGTTTTTCTATAAATTCATGAGAATATGAAAATTTAGATGCATTTATAATATCTTCATCAGAGGCATTATGTTTTGCATAACCGATATTATTTTTTATTGTATCATCGAACAAAGTAGTGTCTTGGCTTACTAGAGAGATTTTACTTCTTAAGGACTCAATCTTTAAATTATATATAGATTGATCATCAATTGAAATATCTCCTGACTCTATATCATAAAGTCTCGGTATCAAATTTAATATTGTAGATTTCCCCGAACCACTATGACCAACTAAGGATGTCATTTTACCACCAGATATATTAATGTTTATGTTTTTTAAAACATTTTTTTCATTTTGATCATACTTAAAATTTACATTAGTAAAATTGATAGATCCATTTTTAATCTTAATTTCTGTAGCATCTTCTTGATCTACAATTTTGTTTTTTGTATCAATGATTGGTAAAATTCTAGTAGCTGCCGACAAACCTTGATTTAAAATAATATTCAATGAGGATAAAGACCTTACTGGTTGATAAGCAAGCATCATTGCTGCAAGAAATGAAAAAAAATTATTTATATCAATTTCATTTTTTAGAATTAGCTTTCCAGAATAAAATATTAAAATTGCAATCATTATCCCAGTTAGGGTTTCCATGATTGGTGACAGTCTAACAAGCACTATATTTATCTTTTTATTTTTATTTTTTAACTGATCTAAATGTTCATCTGCCTTCTTCCCTTCGTAGGCCTCTTTTTGAAAAATTTTGATTAACCTATGATTTTTAAATAGTTCAATTAAGTAGGCATTCAAAAAACCAGATTTTTCTTGTGCTTCAGTTACAACTTTACCCATTCTTTTTCCAAAAGTTTTTGCTGCTATGCTTGCCAATGGGATCATAATTATTGCGATTAAAGAAAGTTTCCAATTTTGAAAAAACATCACTATTAACAACCCGATTAAAGTTAAACTATCTTTAAATAGACTCAAAATAGCTGAGCTAAGTAGATTTGTAATGTGACCGACATCATAAGTAAGATTAGAGATAAATTTTCCTGAATGTTTTTGATCAATTAATTGTGTGTCAGCTCTAATTAAAGTTTTTATCATTTGTGATTGAAGTATTTTTTTTATTTCTTCAGCTACACCTATCATTATTACTTTAGCAGAATAGAGAGCTATACCTTTAACTGAAAAAGCAGTAATTATTGCCAACGGAATTATAAATATTAAAGATTGATCTTTTTCAATAAAAATTTTTTTTATTGCTGGATCCAAAAGCCACGCTGTAGCAGAAGTGCTCGCTGCTACAAGAATTGCAAAAAAAGCAGCTAAAAATATTTTATAAATAAATTTTTTAGAATAATCATTGTATAGTCTTTTATAAATTTCTATTTTTTTCATCAAAATTTTCCAATTAGAATATTACAAAAAATAAGAAGACCAACTAAATTATTACTTTTAAAAACTTTTAAGCACATGGATGGGTTCTTTGGGTTAAAAAAATTAATTTGGTAAAAAAATAAGTGAGCAATTGTTATTAGTAAACTTGCATAAAAAAAGTAATTATAATTCATCATATATCCCACAATTAAAATAGAAAAAATTAAAAAAGCATAACATGTAGATATAAAGTTTTTTGGTTTTTTTTTGAATTTTATTGAAGTTGATTTTACGCCTATAATTTCGTCATCTTTAATATCTTGAAACCCATATATTGTGTCGTATCCTAGTGTCCAAAATATGGCTCCAAAGTAAAAGACAACAGCAACAGTATTTATTTCACCCTGTATTGCTGTCCACCCTAAAACTAAACCATAATTAAATGTTATTCCTAAAAATAATTGAGGCCAATAAGTAAACCTTTTCATTAAAGGATAGGTGAACGCTAGAGGCATAGATCCTAGAGCAAGTAAGATTGTTAAGTTATTAAAATTAATTAAAACCAAAAATGCAAGTAAACATAAAATTAGAGTATAAAATATTCCTAATTTTACTGAAACTTGATTAGATGCAATAGGCCTATTTTTTGTTCTTAAAACTTTTTTGTCAAACTCTTTATCAGAAATATCATTTACAATGCATCCTGCAGAACGCATTAGAACTGATCCTAAAAAAAACAATGATAAGTAAAAAAAATAATCATTTAAGTTTTTTGAAAAGTCATAAGCAAGAGTTAGTCCCCATGCACAAGGCCAAAATAACAACATATAGCCAATAGGCCTTTTCAATCTTGTTAGTTCAATAAAGAGATTTAATTGTTTCATAATAATTTACTTGTAAATAACAAAGGCTAGTTTCATAATCAAATTGATTCGTATGAATATAGATTACACAGTTACAGCATTGATGTTTCCAGCTATTCCTTTGTTGATGAGCGTATATAGCAATAGGTTTCACTCATTAAGTAAGCTTATTAGGCAACTTCATGATGAACATGTATATGAAAACCACATTCCGCCCGAGTGGAAAAAACAGTTCATAAATTTAAGTGGAAGAATTAGCTTGTTAAAGTGGACCATCATGTTTGCTGCATTTGGTTTTTTATTTAACATGCTGACTGTTTTTGCTCTTTATCTAAGTGAAATTTTTGCAGCAAGAATAATTTTTGGATCTTGTTGTTTATCAATGATGATTTCAATTGTTATTTTTATGAGAGAAATTCAAGTATCAACAAATGCATTAAAACTGCACATGTCTGATATGGATGTTAATTTAGATTAGTTAGGAATAATAACTGCAGGACCAGTTAGCAGTCTTGCTTCTAATTCTTCATGAGCTTTTTTAGCATCATCAAGTGAATATTTTTTTGAAATTTCAACTTTAAATTTTCCAGATAAAATTGCATCAAAAACTTTTTTAGCTGATTCAACTAACTCTTCTCTTGTCATTGTGTAATGTGCAATTGAAGGACGAGTAAAAAATAATCCTTTTGCATTAATATGTTTTTTAACATCTATTGTATCAACGTAACCTGATGCATTACCAAATGCGACCATCATGCCTCTAACTTTTAAAGTTTCAATTGATCCCTCAAATGTTTTAATGCCAACACCATCATAAACAACATCAACTCCATTTTTACCTGCAATTTTTTCCACCTCTTCAACAAAGTTTGTATCAGTATAATTTATTACATGATGACAGCCATTTTTTTTAGCTATAGCTTCTTTTTCTCTAGAGCCAACAGTTCCAATAACTTCAGCTCCTAATGCATTAGCCCACTGACATAATATTTGGCCAACACCACCAGCGGCTGCGTGGTATAAAACTTTATCACCTTTTTTAATTGGGTAAGCTCTGTGTAATAAATATTCAGCAGTAATTCCTTTAAGCATAATGCATGATGCAATTTCGTCTGAGATACCTTCTGGAACTAAAACTAGTTTTTCTTGAGGGAATAATTGTTTTTCTGAATAACTTCCAATTGGCATTGAAGAGTGAGCCACTCTATCGCCAACTTTAAATAGATCAACTTCAGAACCAACTTCTTCAATTATTCCACATGCTTCTAGACCAATTCCACTTGGTAGAGGAATAGGGTACAAGCCTGTTCGGTGATAAACATCAATATAGTTAAGACCGATTGATAAATTTTTTATCAAAACTTCTTTTCGACCTGGTTTGCCGATTTCAATATCTTTAACTTCTAAAGTTTCGGGACCACCAAATTTTTCTATTTTAATTGTTTTCATTATTTTACAAATGTACCATTATGATAATCTTGCACTGCTTGCAAGATCTCAGCTTTAGTATTCATTACAAATGGACCCCCTCTGGCAATAGGCTCACCAATTGGTTTTCCAGATATCAATAAAAACTTGGCTTTAGTTAAGCTAGAAACTTTTAATTTTTCACCTCTAGTTAGAATAATTAAAGTAGAATTTTTAGCTTGGTCATGGTTTTGATCTCCAACCTTAATTTCTCCATCAATTAAGTAAATTAAAGAATTATGTGTTGAAGGAAGTTCAAAATTAAACTCTTTACCTTCTTCAATCTCTACATCAAAGTAAACGGGTTCAACGTTATGGCCCTTAACAGGTCCTTCTGCATTTTCAAACTTTCCAGCAATTACTTTAACTGTTTTTTCATCATCTTTATGAGTACTCATTTTATCTGCATCAATATAAATGTATTCAGGTTTGTTCATTTTTAATTTTGCCGGCATATTTACCCACAATTGAAACCCATGCAGCTTACCTTCGGTCATTGCAGGCATTTCTGAATGAATTATTCCACCACCAGTTTTCATCCACTGAACATCCCCTGAAGACATTCTACCTTTAGCGCCAGTGCTATCCTCATGTTCAAATTCACCACTTAACATATAAGTTACTGTTTCAATTCCTCTGTGAGGGTGAGGAGGGAACCCTCCAATGTAATCATCTTTATTTTCGGAACCAAATTCATCCAACATTAAAAAAGGATCATGGTAATCAATAAGGTGAGTACCAATGCTTCTCTTTAATTTAACACCAGCACCATCTGATGCTGCAACTGGTTCTATGATTTTTTCTACTTCAATATTATTCATTTCTATCCTCTATTTATTGTTTTACTTATTATTTATAACTCCACCAAATGACACACCAGATAGCTCGCTCATTTCTTTTTTCCACGTTGTTAAGTCATTTATAGAAAGTTTATTAAGATGATCATGTCCGCATGCTCTTGCTAATATCTTCATTAGATCTACAGATGCATTAAAAAATCTAGTTAATCTTGCAGAAGATTCGTCAATATTTAATTTTTTTCTAAGTTCTGGTTTTTGAGTGGCAATACCAGCGGGGCAATTATTTGTATTACACATTCTTGCACCAACACATCCTATTGCTTGCATAGCTGAGTTAGAGATTGCAATACCGTCTGCTCCAAGAGCAAGTGCTTTTACAAAATCTGCAGAAGTTCTTAATCCACCTGTTACAATTAATGATACATGGTCATAACCTTTTTTATCTAAGTAATTTCTAGCTCTTGCTAAGGATGGAATCGTAGGAACAGAAATATTATCTCTAAATATTAAAGGAGCAGCCCCGGTTCCACCACCACGCCCATCAAGAATAATATAATCAGCACTAGCACTTACTGCAAATTCAATGTCATCTTCTATATGTTGAGCAGATAATTTAAATCCTATTGGAATACCACCAGTTAACTCTCTAACTCTGTTTGAGAATTTTAAAAAATCATCAACTGTTGTCAGGTCTTTGAAAGTAGAAGGGGAGATAGCATCTTCACCTTCTGGAATTTGTCTTACCTCAGATATTTTACCTTTAACTTTGTTCCCTGGTAAATGTCCACCTGTTCCAGTTTTTGCAGCTTGACCACCTTTAAAATGAAATGCTTGAATATTTTTTAACTTATCTTCTGAATAACCAAATTTAGCTGAGGCAAGCTCATAAAAATACTTTGAATTATTATTTTGTTCTTCTAAAAGCATTCCACCTTCTCCCGAACAAATTCCTGTACCAGCTCCCTCTGCACCTTTTGCTAAAGCAATTTTTGCCTCTTCTGATAGTGCACCAAAACTCATGTCAGATACAAAAATTGGAATATTTAACGTTAGAGGTTTTTTTGAGTTTTTACCTATAATTATATCTGTTCCAACTTTATCGTTATCTAGGAGAGGTTTTTTTGCTAGTTGAGCAGTAAGTATTTGAATATCTTCCCACTTTGGTAAGTCTTTCGAGGGAACACCCATTGCTCCCATTTCTCCATGATGACCAAGTTTTGTTAAGCCATTTTTTGCAAGCTCATGGATGTATGCAAGATGTGGCTCTTCTTCTGTACTCGTTATTTCATTAGTGCTTGAAACTTCTTCTGATTTATTAATTTGATCAGAGGTAAAATTTTTATGTGTACCGTCACAATAAGGTTTGGTGCTACTATGTTTACACATACAAAGATAAGCATCACCAGTTTCTTCAGCTTTAAAATTTATAGGCTCAAATGAAGTACCAGCATGAGACCAATCACAAAATGGTTGGTTTTTAGATTTTCCACAAGTACAAAACATGTATTCTTCATTTTGTACTAGTTCTACTTTTTTAGGTTTGTTATCTGCTATAGTTGGCTTGTCCATTAATACCCTTACTCTAATAAATTAAATCTTAAAATAATATGTAATTTTTTATAAGTGTCTTAATTTAAAGCATCAAGACACTTATATATTTAGTTAATTAACGATTATTTAATTTTTTATCTAGACTGAAATCTTTTGTTTCATTAACAACTAAGAATAAAAAACCCCCAGCAAGAGCAATATTTTTCATAAAAGATATAAACTGCATTTGATCAGAAAGATTATTATGAAAAATAACCGCTGTAGCGATACAAAATATACTTAATAAAGCTGCTGAAACTTTTACTTTATATCCAATCATAATTAATATTGGTGCACCTATCTCAAGTATGATTGCTGGTATTAAAAAAATGCCAGGCACACCTAAAGACTCCATCCAACCAACTGTTCCTTCATAGTTTCCAATTTTGTTAATTCCACTTAACAAAAAAATTAGAGAGATAAGTATTCTACCAGTCAGATCTAAGATGTTGTTCATATTTTTAGTTCTTTTACTTGCTTTAATCATTACTTGCTGTGTGAACCATCACAAAGAGGTTGGTTGTTAGTTTGTTTACAAGCACAAAAAAATACTTTTTTTGTTTCTTCAGCTTTGAATGCAACTGGAGTGAATTCTGAACCTTGATGAGATCCATCACAAAATGGTTGCTTTGAACTTTTTCCACATGAACACCAGTAGTAAGATTTATCTTTCTCTACATCTACTGCAATTGGTCCGTTACCTGCGTTTTGTCCTTTAATCATTTTTACCCTTTCAATTTAATTGACTTGTTCATAGAGCTTTGTTACTAGTAATGCAATAACGCAAAATAATCATACTAGTATATAAAAACATACCATGAAAAACTTAATAGATTGTCCAGCAGAAAGAGCAGTTTACTTTCTTGGAGGTAAATGGAAGATTAGAATTTTGTTTAGTTTGTTGCAAAGTAAAAAAATTAGATTCGGTGAGCTTAAAAAAGGATTGAAAACCATTACACAACAAATGTTATCCAAGCAGCTTAAGGAGTTAGAAGGAGATGGAATAATTAATAGAAAAGTAATTCGAATAATGCCTCCAAAAGTTGAGTATTCACTAACTGAATTTGGCTTTTCGGTTATGCCTATCTTAAGATCTTTTTCAGAGTGGAATAAAAGAAATACTCGAACTATTTCAGTAAAATTAAATAAGAATTTTGAAGAAAATAGAATTAGATAGCCTTAAAAATACAGTAAAAATTTATGTATCCTTTAGTTCTAAAATATGATTAAAATTAAGCAGCGCTGATTTAAGTTAAATTGCAGAGCGCTTTATAAATTCCTGCTAAAGCGACGTTTCAACCACCGCTTTAGTCGGTGGTTTTTTTTTGGAAATTCTTCAAATCTAAACCGGGTACTTGAACCATATTGTGCACCTAGCATTTGCTAAAGCACTAAAAAGGAGAAAAGAGATTGTTTAAATTTACAACCCTCTTGTTTAACGTTTTTCAGTTTCTTTTCTCCAATAATTTGGAGAAAAAAAATGACAAAAAATAAATTAACAGAAAGATTAGATCAAGGTCCTGTAATTTGTGCTGAAGGTTTTTTATTTGAAATTGAAAGACGTGGGTACATGGCATCAGGAGAATTTGTGCCAATGGTTTCATTGGACCATCCGGAAGTTCTTGAAAATTTACATAGAGAATTTCAACATGCTGGATCAGATATTGTTGAAGCTTTCACTTATAATGGTCACAGAGAAAAAATGCGTATTATTGGAAAGGAAGAACTTCTTGAACCTTTAAATCGTTCAGCATTAAAAATTGCTAAAAAAGTAGCACTAGACACACCTAAGGGGTCTAAACCAAATTTGATGGCAGGTAATATTTCAAATTCAAATATTTGGAAACATAATGACCCTCAATCTCAAAATACAGTTGAAGGAATGTTTACAGAGATGGTTGGTTGGGCTGTTGAGGAAGGGGCTGATATGTTGATTGGTGAAACTTTTTATTACGCAGAAGAGGCTTACAAAGCTTTAGAGGTAATGAAAAAAACAGGTTTGCCAACAGTTCTAACAATTTCTCCAATGGGTGAAAATAAAATGAGAGATGGAAAATCTGTTATTGATACTTGTAAAGAGCTTGAACAACGTGGAGCCGATGTTGTTGGTTTAAATTGTTTTAGAGGGCCAGCTACAATGTTTCCTTTTTTAAAAGAAATTAGAGAAGCAGTTAAATGTCATGTTGGAGCCTTGCCTATTCCTTACAGAACCAGTGAAGACTTTCCAACATTTTTTAATCTGCCAGACAGAAGTAATTGTCAGTGTCCATCACCACATGGAAGAACGTTTCCAACGGCATTAGATCCACACTTCTGCAATAGATATGAAATAGGTAAATTTGCAAAAGATGCTTATGCATTAGGAGTGAATTATTTAGGAGTTTGTTGTGGGGCAAATCCAATGTTGATTAGGGAAGTTGCTGAGTCGATTGGATTAAAAGTTCCAGCAAGTAAATACAGAGAGAACATGGAAAATCATTTTATGTATGGAAAAAATAAAAGAATTCCAAAACATATGACTGAATACGGAGACAAAGCGTAAATAAATTAAGAAGGGCATTTAACTAAATTGTGCGCCTGACATATGTCGAAGCACTAAAACAGGAGAAAAAAAATGAGTAACAATCTAAAAGAAACAATAAGCAATCTACAGAAGGATTTTATAGCTAATCCAAAAAATGCTGTGGTCCAATATGAAAGCAACTCAATTCTTAAGGAAGGGCTTCAATCTGTGGTCACTCTTAGGGAGCATAAACTGATAGTGGATGAACCCAAAAGCTTTGGAGGCAAAGATGAAGGACCAAGCCCAGTAGAGTTGATTTTAGCAGCTTTAGCAACGTGTCAGGAAATAACATATAAAGCCTTTGCTACAGCAGCTGGTATTAATATTGATAGTGTCAGTGTTAATTTGACAGGTACGCTTGATCTTCAAGGTTTTTTAGCTTTAAATAAAAACACTAGACCTGGCTTTCAACACATCTCAGGTACTGTTGATATTAAATCTTCATCACCAAAAGCTGAGATAGATAAATTGATTGATACTGTAAATACACATTGTCCAGTTTTAGACATTTTATCAAAAGGAGTTCCTATTAAATTATTTCAAAAGGTTACTTCGAGCGCTTTTGTAAATAAAGAGCAAACTGAACAAAGAGCAAGCGTTGCTTAAATTATATTAGTAAAGGCCTCATGTTATCTCATGAGGCCTTAATAAGATTGTTTAATTGTTCTAAATTTTCTATTTCATTTTTAGGTTTGTAATCAAGGTTATCAAAAATATTATTATTTCTATTTACCCAAATAGAACTGTAACCATAATTTCCACCACCAGAAACATCCCAAGTATTAGCACTTAAAAATGCAACTTCTTCTTTTTGTATTTTATATTTTTTAATTGGCAGATCGTAGACTTTTGAATCTGGTTTATAAATTCCAACTTCTTCAATTGAAAAAATATCATCAAATATATTATTTAGATTATTACTCTTCACCAATTCATTAAGAAGAGAAGGTGTACCATTTGAAAGGATACCTAATTTATAGTTTTTTTCTTTAAGTTTTTTTAAAACTTCTGGCACTTCTTTAAAAGGTGAAAGAACTTTATAAAGATTTAATAATTCATTTTTCATTGAAATATCAATTTCAAATGCCTTCATTGATTTATCTAAACTATCTTCAGTTACCTGCCAAAAGTCTTTATGTCTATTCATTAGACTTCTAAGCCAAGTGTATTCTAATTGAGTAGTTCGCCAGTAATTAGCAAAGCCTTCCCATTTATCACCAATTTTATCTTTGCATTTTTCTGCAGCAGAATTGACATCAAATAAAGTGCCATATGCATCAAAAATTATTGCTTTAATATTTTTCATAAATTAACTTAACATTAATGAGTAATATTAGATTATTTTTTAAAGAAAGTTTATCACTTAATTTAACTGCAAAACTTGATAAATCACAATCTCACTATGTAAATAAAGTGATGAGAGTTAAAGTTGATGAAGTCTTCTCTTTATTTAATAGCAGTGGAGAATGGGAAGCAAAAATTTTAAATATTTCAAAAAGTATAGTTGAATTTAATATTACAAAACAATTAAGACAAAAAGAAAATGTAAAAGAATTGTGGTTAGCTTTTTCACCTATTAAATCAAACTACTTTAATTTTATGATTCAAAAAGCAACAGAGCTCGGTGTTACAAAATTTTTACCAATAATATTTGACAGAACAATTGTAAGAAAAATTAACAAAGAAAGATTAGAAAAAGTAATTATAGAAGCTGCCGAACAGTCCAATCGTATTAATGTTCCATCTATTGAAGATCCTCAACCATTAAAAGATTTTTTGAGTAATGAAAAAATGGATTTAATATTTACCGATTTAAATTCTCAAAATAAAAAATTAGATTTAGAAAAGCTAACTAGTAATCCAACTTGTGTTATTATTGGTCCGGAAGGAGATTTTTCAGAGGAAGAAAGAGGGGAGATTCTTACATTTAAGCACGTTCAGCCAATTAAAATAAATGAAAATATATTAAGATCAGAGACTGCAGTAATTTCAGCTCTATCTATTGTTAGTTATTTGATTAATTGATGGTTTTTAAAAGCTAAAGTGTGATTTTGTCGCAAAATCTAAAGTGTAAATTTTATGAAAGCACTTTATATACTGTTGTAAATGAACAAGTTTTTACTTACAATTTTAGCAACTATCTACTCAACAGGTGCATTAGCCGATCAACCTAAAGAATGGCAACTAGGATTTCAAAACCCAGCCTCTGATGGAATGAGAGATATCGTTAGTTTTCATAATAATATTCTACTTCCAATAATTATTGCTATCACTGTCTTTGTTTTATTTCTTATGATTTATACCTGTATAAGATTTAGAGAATCAAAAAATCCAGTTCCATCAAAAACTACTCATAATGTTGCAGTAGAAGTTTTGTGGACATTAATTCCGTGTTTAATTTTAATCGTGATGGCGATCCCATCATTTAAACTTTTATACAAGCAAGATACGATCCCAAAAGTCGATGTAACAATCAAAGCTGTTGGATATCAGTGGTACTGGGGATACGAATATCCGGACGAAAATATTATTTTTGAATCGTACATGATTAAAGAAGATGAGTTAAAAGAAAACCAACCAAGATTACTAACCGTTGATCACGAAGTTGTTGTGCCAGTTAATAAAGTGGTTAAGGTTTTAATTACTGCAAACGATGTCTTACACGCTTGGGCATTACCATCTTTTGGAGTTAAAAGAGATGCGGTTCCAGGAAGAATAAATGAAACTTGGTTTAAAGCTGAAAAAGTAGGAACATATTACGGTCAATGCTCTGAGTTATGTGGAATACAACATGCTTTTATGCCGATCACAGTAAGAGTTGTAACAGATGAAGAATATGCAATATGGCTAGCAGAAGCTAAAATGAAATTTGCAAAAGAGCCAATTACAGAAAATGAATATAAAAAACTAGCGAGTAAATAAAAATGTATACACAAACAGCATCACAAGACGATCATCACACACCAACAGGTTGGAAACGTTGGGCTTACTCAACTAACCATAAAGATATTGGTACAATGTATTTAATTTTTGCAATTTTTGCAGGAATTATCGGAACAGCTTTTTCAGTATTAATGAGAATTGAATTAATGCATCCCGGTGATGGAATTTTAGGTGGAAATTATCACTTATATAACGTGTTGGTTACTGGTCATGGATTAATAATGATTTTCTTCATGGTAATGCCTGCAATGATTGGTGGTTTTGGTAATTGGTTTGTACCCATTATGATTGGTGCACCTGATATGGCTTTTCCTAGAATGAATAATATTTCATTTTGGTTATTACCTGCTTCATTTATTTTATTACTACTTTCAATTTTTGTAGATGGCCCTCCAGGTCAACAAGGTGTCGGCGGAGGATGGACTTTATATCCACCTTTATCTTCTAAAGCTGGACAGCCAGGACCTGCAATGGATTTTGCTATTTTAAGTTTGCACTTAGCCGGAGCTTCTTCAATTTTAGGAGCAGTTAACTTTATTACAACAATTTTGAATATGAGAACGCCAGGTATGACTTTGCACAAAATGCCTTTATTTGCTTGGTCTGTTCTAGTTACAGCATTTTTATTATTAT
Organism: Candidatus Pelagibacter sp. Uisw_101; assembly: GCF_047727615.1. Lineage (GTDB taxonomy): Bacteria > Pseudomonadota > Alphaproteobacteria > Pelagibacterales > Pelagibacteraceae > Pelagibacter. The sequence goes on along the minus strand of NZ_CP159821.1, from coordinate 1,170,286 downwards.
TATCACTACCAGTTTTAGCTGGTGCAATTACAATGCTTTTAACGGATAGAAATTTTGGAACAGCATTTTTTGATGCTCAAACAGGTGGAGATCCTGTTTTATACCAGCATTTATTTTGGTTCTTTGGTCATCCAGAAGTTTATATTTTAATTTTACCTGGCTTTGGAATGATCAGTCATATTGTTTCAACATTTTCTAAAAAACCAGTATTTGGATATTTGGGAATGGCTTATGCCATGGTTTCAATTGGCGTTGTAGGTTTTGTTGTTTGGGCTCACCACATGTATACGGTTGGTTTAAGCACTGATACTAAAGCATATTTTATAGCAGCAACAATGATTATTGCAGTGCCAACAGGTATTAAAATATTTTCATGGATTGCAACAATGTGGGGTGGATCAATTTCATTTAAAACTCCAATGCTGTGGGCATTAGGCTTTATATTTTTATTTACAGTTGGTGGAGTAACAGGAGTTGTGCTTGCAAATGCAGGTGTTGATACTGCAATGCACGATACTTATTATGTAGTCGCTCACTTTCATTATGTATTGTCTTTAGGGGCAGTATTTGCAATCTTTGCAGGATTTTATTATTGGTTTGGTAAAATGTCTGGTTATGAATATTCTGAAACTTTAGGAAAAATACATTTTTGGTTAACATTTATTGGAGTTAACCTGGTATTTTTCCCTCAACATTTTTTAGGCTTAGCAGGAATGCCAAGAAGATATGCTGATTACCCAGATGCATTTGCTGGATGGAATTATGTTTCATCAGTTGGCTCATACATAGCAGTTGGTGGTTTATTAGTATTTTTTATTAACTTAATTTATTCTTTTTCTAAGAAAAAAGCTGCAGCTCAAAACCCTTGGGGTGAAGGTGCCACAACTTTAGAATGGACCATACCATCACCACCAAATTTCCATACCTTTGATGAGTTGCCGAAGTTTGTGGATGATCAAGATACTGAAAAATCTAATACTCATTAAATTTTAAGAAAATTATTTTTAACAAATAAGATATTATTATGCTGACACTTGACAAAAAAACTAAAAAAAAAAACATCTTTACTGCGTTTGGAATAATAGCCTTCATGATATTCCTATTTTTTTTTACTCTCTATAATGTGGGAGTTTTTGACAGACAATTATGATCCAAAAAAAAACGCTCACTCCTATAATTTTAGCTGGAATCTTTTTTATCATGCTTGGCCTTTCATTTGCTGCGGTACCTTTATATGACATATTCTGTAGAGCGACTGGGTTCGGTGGAACTACGCAAATATCAAAAGAGGCACCAGATATAGTTTTAGATCAAAAAGTAAGTGTTCGCTTTGATACAAATGTAAACAAACTACCCTGGAATTTTAAAGTAAAAAAAAATGTTATGGATGTGAACATAGGTCAAGTGAATCGAATCGAATTTCAAGTAGAGAATTATGGCGATGAAACAACTTATGGTGTGGCTGCTTTTAATGTATCTCCCTCATCTTTTGGTAAATATTATAGTAAATTAGGCTGTTTTTGCTTTGAAAAGCAAGAGCTAAAAGCAGGAGAAAAAGCAACATATATAATGACTTTTTATTTAGATCCAGAAATGGTAAACGACCCCAGCACTAAAAATATTAAAGATGTAACTATGTCCTATACTTTCTTTTCATCAGATTACTATAACCAATCAAAATTATAAAAATGTCAGCAGAAAAAAAACACGATTATCACTTAGTAGATCCAAGTCCTTGGCCTATTTATGTATCATTTTCTAGCTTATTTTTAGCAATAGGGACTGTCTATTATTTGCATAGTGAAGTTTCCTGGGGAATGTACTTAGGTTTTGCTCTTTTATTTTATGGAGTATACATGTGGTTTAGGGATGTAATAATAGAGTCGGTTGACCACGATCATCATACACCTGTTGTTAAAATTCACCTTAGATATGGAATGACTCTTTTTATCGCCTCCGAAGTAATGTTTTTTGTTGCGTGGTTTTGGGCTTATTTTAATGCAAGTTTATTTCCTACCGAACTCATGGGCAATGTTTGGCCTCCAGTAGATATTATAACATTTGATCCTTGGGATATTCCATTGATAAATACATTAATTTTACTACTATCAGGAACCACTGTTACCTGGGCCCACCATGCTTTAGAAGAAGGTGATAAAAAAAGTTTTGTTCAAGGTTTAGCAATGACAGTTTTTTTAGGCTTTTGCTTTTCATTGTTACAAGTCTACGAATATCAACATGCAAAATTTGATTTTGCTGGAAATATTTATGGTTCAGTATTTTATATGGCCACAGGCTTTCATGGGTTTCACGTTATTATAGGAACTATATTTTTAGCAGTATGTTGGTGGAGAGCTAAAAATGACAAATATAAAAAAGATGAATTTTTTGGTTTTGAGGCCGCGGCATGGTATTGGCATTTTGTTGATGTGGTATGGCTATTCCTATTTGCTTCAATCTATATTTGGGGAAGTTAATAGTTTACCTTGAGAAATAAACTTTTATTTTCAATTTTTGTATTCTTTTTTATATCTATATTTATAGCACTAGGTAGCTGGCAACTAGTAAGATTAGATTGGAAAAATGAATTATTAAATAAAATTGATGTTTCTTTGAAGAAAGAACCTGTTGATTTAATGACTAATGTTCCTGAGGACTATCTAAAAATCAAAACTTCAGGGGTTATAGATTTTGATAAACAAATTTATTTATATAGTTTAAACGAAAAAGGTGCTCCAGGATTTAATGTTGTTAATCCAATTATAATTAATAATAAAAACTTTTTATTAAATAGAGGATGGATACCTTTTGATAAAAAAAATACTAAAGAAATTGATATTTTTGATCATAAAACTATTTTAGGAACGTTAAGAAAACAATTTAAGGCTAACAGGTTTAAGCCTGTTAATGATATTAACGATAATTACTGGTTTACTTTAGATAGGGATGATATTTTTCAATATACAAATAAAAAATTTTCACCATTTGTAATTTACTTAAATAATAATTTAGAATTACCAAAACCAAAAATTATTACTGTAAATATTTCAAATAGTCACAAAAAGTATGCTATTACTTGGTTTTCTTTAGCACTGTCAATTTTTTTATTTTATTTATATGTGAGGAAAAATACATATTAATTTTTACAAGCTTACAAATAACTCTTAATTATTTTAAAAATACTTTCCAAATTTTCATGATGACTAATTCGATCAATATACTTTCCATTATCTAATAAAAGTATTGAAGAACTATGATTGATTAAATAACTACCGTCTTCATTAAAAATTTTTTCACTTAAAACACCCCATGATTTTGAAAGCAAAAATACTTTTTGTGGATCTCCAGTTATTCCATAAATCTTACTTTTAAATGAATTCAAGTAATCCTTAATTATTTGAGGATTGTCTCTTTCAGGATCAATACTTACAAAAAAAACTTTCAAATTTTTTTTCTCACTATCATCTAATTTTTCGATAACGTGATCTAGATTAGATAGTGTCATTGGACATATATCGGGACAATTTGTAAAACCAAAAAAAATTGCAGTTAACGGTCCTTGAAAAGATTTTTCTGTTATGGGCTCATTATTTACATCTATTAAAGTAAATGCAGACCCAGTATATGAGGCTACAATATCTTCTTTCTTTTCTTGTATCGATAATACAATAGGCAACATAATAAATAAAAAAATTAACAAACAGCCACCTAGTATAGTTATTGAGGTCTTTAATTTCATATTCTATGAATTAATATATTATATATTATAATTATGTCTAAATTTATTAAAAAACTTTTTGGAACATTGTCTGATAAGCCTTGGGAAAAAGAACAGATGGAAAGTGATAACCATCATCAAGGTAAAACTTTTGATATATCGTTGCAGACATCAGCCGTTATTGTTATCTTTGGTGTAAGTACTGTATTATTTACTTTAGTTGTTACAGGATACCTTTATAGCATTCCAGCGACTCAAGATACAGACTATCTATTAAAACCTAATTTATTATGGTTAAATACTTTAGTTTTATTATATGTTGCTTATTTTTTTAATAAAATCACAAATGATTTAAAAAAAAATAATTTTGAAAAAATTAAAAAGAATTTGCTTATAGTTGGCTTTTTAAGCTATGCTTTTTTATTTGGGCAGATCCTTTTTTGGTTTCAATTAATGAAAAATGGAAACTATGTTTCTACAAATAATTATTTTTCATCATTTTATATTTTTACTGCACTTCATGGTTTACATCTTTTAGGAGGATTATTTTTTTGGGGGAAAGTTTTTTCCAAAGTTAATAAACTTAAAAAAGAAGAAATTATAAAAGAACAAAAAAGTATAGATGCACTGTCTCTTTATTGGACTTTTTTATTAATTGTTTGGTTTGTATTTTTTTTAATTATGTATGTTTTTAATGATACTGTCATTGCTTGGTGTCGAGCATTACTTGGATAAGCAATCTAAAGAAACAAAGTTAAAATAGCCCCAACAATAATTATAAAAATTAATAAAATATTAACAGATTTTAGATATTTTTGTATTTCTGGCCTCTTTTCTTTTTTTGAAAAAACTCCTGCTCCCAGAGAAATTACAAGATAAAAGCAAAAAACTAAAACCAGTACAACTACAAAGAGACTAAATTTATCAAGCATAATTTAATTCACTATAAAGCCTTATTTACTCATTTATTAATATATTTTTCTATGGATTCGGAAATTTATTTCAATTACTGTTATCTAAGAGAGAGACAAATATGCACCCGGGAATTATATTTTTAGGGGTAATTGTTGGTTCAGTTCTGTTCCATATATATACTCCATGGTGGTGGACAGACATAGCCTCAAACTGGGGGGCAATGGATGATACAATTAATTTAACTTTCTGGATTGGTGGCGGTGTATTTATTTTAGTTTGTTTGTTCATGGTTTATTGCATACTAAAATTTTCCTATAAAGAAGGCAGAAAAGTTGAATACAAACCAGAAGATCATAAATTAGAAAAAATATTAACTATTGCCACTACTGTTGGAGTTATTGCTCTTCTAGCACCGGGTCTAATTGTTTATAATAATTATATCAATACTCCAAAAAATGCACTGCAAGTTGAAGTGAATGCATGGCAATGGGGATGGCAATATAGATTACCAGGTGAAGATGGAATATTAGGCACAGCTCAAGTTGAAAAAATTAGTGATGACAATCCTTTTGGAATAAACTTAGATGACCCATATGGAAAAGATGATATTTTAATTCAAGACGATGTGCTTCACCTAAAAACAGACAGACCAGTAAAAATTTTATTAAGGTCACTAGATGTTTTACACAATTATTATGTTCCACAATTTAGAGCAAAAATGGATGCTATACCTGGAATCATTTCTTATTATTGGTTTGAGCCAAACAAAATAGGAGAATACGAGGTGTTGTGTGCTGAATATTGTGGAGTGGGCCATTATGCTATGAGGGCAAAAGTTATAGTTGAAAGTGAAGGCAATTATAAAAACTGGATTAAAGAACAGGAAACTTTTTCAGATTTAATTGCTAAACAAGAAAATGATAAATTAAAAACAACTCTACTTGCTAAAAATGATGATTAAATAATGTAAAGGAGAATTATGTCAGACGAATATAACCAACAGAATACACCTCTTGAAGCACAGTCTTCAGAAACCATGTCTGGCTCTTCTGGCACTCCATCAAAAGACATTGATTATGTAAGACCTGCAGAAATTCCTGAACAGGATCTTTATCATGGGCATAGTTTTATTACTAAATGGATTTTCTGTCAGGATGCTAAAGTTATTGGTATTCAATATTTTCTTACTGCCGTGTTTACAGGAATAGTCGGTCTAATACTTTCTTGGTTGATGCGTTTACAATTGGGTTATCCAGATCTAGTTCCATTCATCACAGCAGAACATTATTATCAATTTGTAACTATGCATGGCATGATAATGGTTGTTTATTTTTTAACAGCATTATTCTTAGGAGGTTTTGGAAATTATTTAATTCCTTTAATGGTTGGAGCGAGAGATATGGTTTTTCCATATGTAAATATGGTTAGTTTCTGGATGTTTTTTATCGCAGTATGTGTTCTCATGGCTAGCTTTTTTGTTCCTGGTGGACCAACAGGTGCAGGATGGACGCTCTATCCACCTCAAGCTATTTTGCCAGGTACTCCTGGTTCCAATATGGGAATTACCTTAATGCTTATTTCTTTATCGTTATTTGTAATTGGATTTACTATGGGTGGATTAAATTACATAATTACAATTTTACAAGCTCGTACTAGAGGGATGACATTAATGAGAATGCCATTGACTATTTGGGGAATTTTTACTGCAACAGCTTTGGCTATGTTAGCTTTTCCAGCATTATTGGTCAGTTGTATTATGATGACTCTAGATAAGATGCTTGGGACTAGTTTTTTTATGCCAGCCATTCTCCAAGCTGGAGAAGTGCTAAGTTATGGAGGAGGAAGCCCTGTTCTTTTTCAACACTTGTTTTGGTTTTTTGGCCACCCAGAAGTTTATATTGTGGCTCTTCCTGCTTTTGGAATAGTTTCAGATTTAATATCTGTTCATGCTAGAAAAAATATCTTTGGATATAGAATGATGGTTTGGGCTATTGTTGGTATAGGAGCTTTAAGTTTTTTTGTTTGGGCTCACCATATGTATGTTAGTGGAATGAACCCTTGGTTTGGTTTTTTCTTTGCAACAACCACACTTATTATTGCAGTGCCAACTGCATTGAAAGTTTATAACTGGATAATAACACTATTTAGAGCAAACATTAGAATGAACACAGTAATGCTTTTTTGCTTAGGTTTTATTGTGACCTTTGTAAATGGAGGAATTACTGGAATTTTTTTGGGGAATGTTGCGGTAGATATTCCACTATCTGATACTTATTTTGTAATAGCTCATTTTCATATGGTCATGGGCATAGCCCCACTTATGGTAATTATGGGTGCAGTTTATCATTGGTTTCCCTTGGTTACTGGAAGAATGTTAAGTGAAAAATTAGGTAAGTGGCACTTTTGGGTTACTTTTTTAGGGGCTTATTCCATTTATTTTCCAATGCATTACCTAGGTTTTATTGGAGTGCCACGAAGATATTATGAAATGTATGATAGTCCATATGTCACTTCAGCTGTTGGAATGAATGAATTTATAACTATTGCGGCTTTAATTGTTGGTTTTTCACAGTTTATTTTTATTTATAATATTGTAACAAGTTTAAAAATTGGAAAACCAGCAGGCAAAAATCCTTGGCAGGCAAATTCTTTAGAATGGCTAACCCCTGATGTACCACCAACTCATGGTAATTGGGGAGAAAAATTACCAGTTGTTCATAGATGGCCTTATGATTTTAATGTACCTGGTGCAAAAGAAGATTACATAACCCAAACAACGCCACCAAGTGAAGTTATTAATGCAGAGGTAGAAAAAACTTAGGAAAAAATATGTCTGATGTAAAAATTGAAGGCTACGAACTTAAATCAGGGTTTAAAGGAATGGCCACAGATACTGGCTCTGATCAAACAATGTTTAAGGGTGTTCAGTGGGGAAAAGTCATGATGTGGATTTTTTTACTGAGTGATACTTTTGTGTTTAGCTGTTTTTTGATTTCGTACATGAAAGGAAGAACCTCTACAGTAGTAGATTGGCCAAACACAAGTGAAGTCTTTTCACTACATGTAGGCAGCACACCTGTTCCATTATTATTAATTGCAATAATGACATTTGTTTTAATTACAAGCAGTGGAACCATGGCTCTTGCAGTAAAATATGGTTATGAAAAAAATAGAAAAATGTGTGGATGGCTTATTTTAGCTACAGCTATTGGTGGCCTTACATTTGTTGGAATGCAAGTATTTGAATGGTCAAAATTAATACATGAAGGTGTTAGACCTTGGGAAAATCCTTTTGGAGCAAAACAATTTGGTTCATACTTCTTTATGATTACAGGATTTCATGGATTTCATGTTTCAATTGGTGTGATCTTTCTTTTTATTTTTGCAAGAAAAGTTTTTAAAGGTGATTTTGACAACGGTAAAAGGGGATTTTTTACTACAATGAAATCGGATTATGTTGCAATAGAGATTTTAGGTCTCTATTGGCATTTTGTTGATTTAGTGTGGGTATTTATATTTGCCTTTTTTTATTTATGGTAAACTAGATTATGGATGAGATAGAAAACAAAGAAACCGTTGCTTCAACACATAAGATAGGAATCTACTTATGGATTTGGGGATTATTATTTGTACTTAGTTTTTTTTCTTACATGGTTGACTTGTTTGCATTTCAGGGGTTATTAAGGTGGACCTTAATTTTAATATTTATGTTTCTAAAAGCTGGTTTAATAATGGCTTTCTTTATGCACCTATTTTGGGAGCGATATGCCCTAGTTAATGTTCTTTTGTGGCCAATGACAGCAATAGCTTGTTTTATTGGACTTATGGCAGCAGAAGCAAAATACACGGTTTTTACAAGATTATTATATTTTATTACTGGAGGATAAACTTTATGACTGGATACACTGTACTTGCTGGAGCTTTAATATTTTTTTTACTTTTTATTTATGCAACATGGTTTGGTACTGAATTAAAATTAGAGAAGCAAAAAGACAAAGGCCCCGCGATTACAATTAATCCATATGACAATATGTCTCTTACTAGAAGATTTATTGATAAAAAAAATAAACAAATTGGAATTTTTGATTTAGGAAATCATATTCTTATTATTGGAATGGTGTCAATTTTAGTGTTTATTTTATTAAATGTAGAATAGGCACATCATATCTGATAACCGTTTAACCAAAATGATTAGAAAAAAAACTGTCTCACTAGATTTTAATGAATTAATTAAATCTTTATATCTATTGATGAAACCAAGAGTAATGTCTCTTGTTATATTTACATGCGCCGTTGGCCTTTTAACTTCCAATTCAAATATAGGCATTATTGATGCTATGATAGGCATAACTTTAGTTGCTTTAGGTGCGGGAGCGGCTGGATGTCTAAATATGTGGTACGAATCAGATTTAGATGCACTCATGACAAGAACATGCTTAAGACCAATTCCCACTGGTAAAATTAATAGAAACCAAGCACTTACTTTTGGAGTGTTGCTGTCAGTTATTTCAGTTGTAGCATTAAATTATTTTTCAAATTTTCTATCAGCATCTTTGTTATTATTTACAATATTTTTTTATCTTTTTGTCTACACAATATGGCTAAAAAGAAAAACACCACAAAACATTGTTATTGGTGGAGCTGCTGGTGCATTACCACCTGTTATCGGGTGGACTATAGCAACTAATACAATTAGTTTAGAGCCATTAGCTTTATTTTTAATAATTTTTATTTGGACGCCTTCGCATTTTTGGGCATTGAGCTTATATAAAGCTGATGATTATAAAAAAGCAAAAATTCCAATGTTACCTTTAACAGATGGTATTGAAAAAACAAAAGTATACATTTTTATTTATTCTTTATTAATGCTACCCATCATCATTTTTCCATATTGGATTAATTTTTCAGGTTTAATCTATTTGATTCCAGCATTTGTTCTTACAATTTATTATAATTTTATTTGCTTTGATTTATATCAATATAAAAAAAATAAATTTGATTTAAAGAAAGCAAAAAAAGTCTTCGGCTACTCAATTTTGTATCTATTCTTAATTTTTGTATTACTTTTAATAGATAGTCTTATTTAAATTTTTCGACTCAAAATGTTGTGGTATAATATTTTTTAACTGATTATATTTGTTAGATCTAAATATTCATATTTCATCAATAAACAAATTATTGTGAAAATAATAGTCGTAATACCAATGGAATAAAAAGTCTTTTTAAGAATTTTAGGATTTTCAGGTGCTCCAACCTCATTTGCTGGGATTAAAAATTTTCTTTTTCGATTAACATCTATTGGTAATATAGAAAAAAATACCACTAACTGAATAATTAGATACATTGTAACTAGTCCAATTGTACTCAATTTACCCCCTATATCTTTACCATTAAAGGGTATATAAATTAGTCTAAAGTTAAAAGATAATAAGTCATTAATTTACAATTATATTCTTAACTAGTTTATATTTGTAAGAAGATTTTTATTAGCCAATTTTTCACAATTAATATATTTATATTTTAAAAAAAATTAATTAGATGAAGTATATAAGCACTAGGGATAACTCAAAAGAATATAGCTTTGAGCAAGTATTTATTAAAGGGCTTGCAGATGATGGGGGCTTGTTTATTCCAAAAGAGGTTAAAAAATACAGTGCTGAACAAATAAAGGCATTAAGTAACTTGAGTTATCAGAATTTAGCAAAAGAAATAATATACCCATTTATAGGTGACTTTATGACAGCAAATGAGTTGTCAGATATTATTGATAAATCATATTCTGTATTTAGAAAAGATAACGTCGTAGATTTAATTAAATTAGGTGATACTAAGGTTTTAGAGCTGTTTCATGGCCCGACACTAGCCTTTAAAGATATAGCAATGCAACTGTTAGGAAACTTCTATGAGCACTATTTAAAAAAAAATGATAAAAATATAAACGTTGTAGTTGCAACATCTGGAGATACAGGTGCTGCTGCAATAGATGCGATTAAGGGAAAAAAGAATATGAATATATTTGTTCTTCACCCTCATGAAAAAGTTTCACTCGTTCAAAGAAAACTAATGTCGACAGTTAAAGAAAAGAATGTCTTTAATATAGCGATTGAAGGTAATTTTGATGATTGTCAAAATTTAGTTAAATCAATGTTTGCAGATAAAGAATTTTCTAGCTCAATAAATATGTCTGGAGTAAATTCAATAAATTGGGCAAGAATTATTGCACAAGCTGTATACTATTTTTATACATACTTTCAAACACAAGACAAAAGGCCTATTAATTTTTCAGTACCGACAGGAAATTTTGGAGATGTATATGCTGGCTATCTATCAAAAAAAATGGGTTTACCAATAAACAAATTTATAGTTGCAACTAATAAAAATGATATTTTGCATAGAGCAATTTCTAATGGAAACTATGAAGCGGAAAGTGTGTCTGAAACCAACTCACCAAGTATGGATATTCAAATAGCTAGTAACTTTGAAAGGTTAATTTATGATTTAAACGATTGTGATGATAATGAAACTAGTACAATCATGCATGGAATTAAAAGAAAAGGTAAATATATTATTTCAAAAGATAAAATGGAAAAAATAAATAAAGATTTCTTATCAGCAAGCATGAATGAAGAAGAGATTTTAGATACTATTAAAGAAGTTCACATAAAATATAATATTATACTGGATCCTCATAGTGCAATAGGATTTGGATCTTTAAATAAAGTAAATTTAGAAGGCAATAATATTGTTTTAGCTACCGCACATCCATGCAAGTTTCCTGAGGCTATAGAAAAATCAATTGGGATCAAACCTGCCTTACCTGACGAACTAAAGTATGTTATGGATGAAAAAGAAAATTATGATATTATTTCAAATAATCTAAGTAAAACTCAACAATACATTAAGGAAAAAATATAATGAAATTAAAAGAAAATGAAACAATCCCTAATTCTGAATTTTTTATTATGGAAGATGGAAATCCTGTTAAGAAAAATACTTTTGAGTATTTTAAGGATAAGAAGGTAGTTTTATTTGGTTTACCTGGTGCTTACACATCAGTTTGTTCAGCCAAACATTTACCTGGATACGTTGATAGCCATGATAAATACCAAGCAAAAGGTGTAGATTTAATAGTCTGTATTTCAGTAAATGATCCATTTGTAATGGAAGCTTGGGGCAAGAGCCAAAATGTTACAGATAAAGTTTTGATGATGGCTGATCCATTTTTGAGTTTTACGAAAGCAATTGGTGCTGATGTTGATAAAAGTGCCCGAGGCCTAGGTGTAAGATCAAATAGATACACAATGTTAATAAACAATCTTAAAGTAATTAAATTACAAGAAGAAGAAGATGCTGGTGCATGTGAAGTTTCGGCTGCCCAAAATTTTTTAAATTTAGTTTAATTCGGCAGCTTGTTTAGCTAATAAATCAACTTCTTCATTTAGAATATTTCCAGCATGAGCCTTAACCCATATCCATTTAATTTCATGAGATTGATTTAATTCATAAAGCTGAGTCCAAAGTTCTTTATTTTTTACTGGTTCCTTTTTAGAAGTTAACCAATTGTTTTTAATCCATTTATGCACCCAATCAGTAATACCTAATTTAACGTATTGGGAGTCTGTATAAATTTCAATGGGTTGCTGTTCTTTTATTTCTTGAAGCGCTTTAATTGGAGCCATTAGCTCCATCTTATTATTAGTTGTGTCTTTAACGCTTCCACTAATTTTTTTAATTTCATCATTAATATTGATGATTGCAGCCCAACCACCATTTCCAGGGTTTTTTAAACAAGAACCATCAGTATAAATTTTTATCATTATTTATAATAATCTTTGTAGCTATTCAGATTGTTATGGATAATTAGTTTTTGAAAATATTCGTTAGGTTCTTTGATCTGAATTAGTGCAGTTTTAGGAGTATTAAAATAATCATAAATTCTAGTTAGTAGGTATCTTAAAGCCGCCCCTCTACATAATATATTTAATGAGTCTTTCTCTTTTTCTGAAATAGTTCTTATAGTTTCATATCCATCAATTAAGTATTTAATTTTTTTATTATTCATTACAAAAGAATTTCTTTTCTTATCAAAGCATAAAGCATTTATACAAATTGCAATCTCATACATCAGAAAATCATTGCTTGAAAAATAAAAATCAATAAATCCAGAAAATTTATTTTTATTAAAGAAGATATTATCAATAAATAAATCTCCATGAATAATTCCAATTGGTAATTTTTTTGGCCATTGATTTTTAATATCTTTTAAGCAAACGTTAAGGGTAGGTTTTAGTTTTGGAGCTATTTTATTAGACGTAAATTTTATACTTTTTAATAAGCCACCTAATTTATTAATAGACATAGAGTTCTGCCTATATAGTTTTATTCTAGTTCCAGCCTTGTGGAATTTTGCAATATTTTTTCCAATATCAAAACAATTTTTATAATTAAGAGTGGCCTTATCTTTTCCCTTTAAAAAAGTCACAATACTAGCGGGTTTATTTTGAATTCTGCTTAAGTGCTTATCACTGCTATTCTTTAAGGGTTTTGGACATATAATCTTTTTTTGATTTAGTTTTTCCATTAAGTTCATAAAAAAAGGTAAATCTTTTTTTTGAACTCTTTTTTCAAAAATTGTTAAAATAAATTTTTTTTTATTTGTTTTTAATAAGTAGTTTGTATTTTCTATCCCTTTTTTAATTCCTTCAGATTTGATTATTTTTCCTAATTTGTAATCTCTACTTAGTGATAGAAGGTCTTTACTATTTATTTTAGTGTATACAGCCATCTAATTTAATTTTGCAGGAACTTTAAAAACAATATTTTCTTTGATAATTTCAACTTCCTCAATTTTTATTTTAAAATTTTCTTTCAATTTATTAATGAAATTTTCAACTAAAACTTCAGGTGCTGATGCGCCAGACGAAACTCCAATTGTTTTACAATTTTGTATTTTTTCAAAAGGAATTTCACTTTCAGAGTGAATTAATTCAGCATGCTGGCAGCCACTTTGTTCTGCTACCTCAACTAAACGAACTGAATTTGAGGAATTTCTACTTCCTAAAACAAAAAACATATCACATTGTTTGGCAATATTTTTAACAGCTGATTGACGATTAGTAGTTGCATAGCAAATATCTTCTTTAAATGGCTCTTTAATCTTTGGAAATTTTTTTTTAAGTGCTTTTATTATACTTTTAGTGTCATCAACAGACAGAGTTGTTTGAGTAACATATGCAATTTTTTTATTATCATCTAATTCATATAATTCAACATCATGCTCATCTTGAATTAAGTCAATTGTATCTTCTGGTAATTGTCCCATAGTACCAATAACTTCTGGATGATTGTTATGTCCTATAAGAATAATATGGTAACCAGCTTTATGAAGATTTTCTGCTTCTCTATGAACTTTTGAGACAAGGGGACAAGTAGCATCTATGTATTCCATTTTATAGCTATCAGCTTGTATGGGTATTGCTTTCGGTACACCGTGTGCAGAAAAAATTACTGGTCTAGTTTTATCTTTAATCTCTTCTAACTCTTCCACAAAAATTGCACCTATTGCCTTAAGACTATCCACTACATGTTTATTGTGTACTATTTCATGTCGCACATAAACTGGTGCACCATATTTTTTAATACTTTTTTTAACTATTTCTATTGCTCTTTCTACCCCAGCACAAAAACCTCTTGGAGCAGATAACAATACTTTAATTTCTTTATTTTTCATTTTTTTCTAAAAGATACTCAAGCAATATATGAGGAAAGGTTAAAGACGCCAAACCAATAAATATTACTTTTAATATTGCATCATTTAATTGATAGAAATTAGAAAGGAAATATAAGCTTATGACATATAAAATTGCAGTTAAAACTGTAAGTGGCATAGCTTTTTTAATAAATGTTATAGCACCAATTTTAAAACTTTTTTCATTAAGCTCTGCTATCAACGAAATTGAATGTCGGAATGAATGTAGGAAGCAAAAGTATACTGTAAAGGCAATTAGTGGAGTTAAAAAATAATTCAGAACAATAATAGAAAAAAAATCCAAAAATATCAAAATATTCATAATTTTAAAATCTTTCAAAAAGTAATAAATACTAGAAAGTAAAGAAATAGATAAAGCAAAAAGTAATATACTGTTATCTTCAATAAAGTTTAAGAATAAATAAAACTTTTCATTTTCTATTAAAAGTAATTTAAAAATATTAATTGTTTCAACAAAGTGAAACATTAGTGGTGCAACGATTATTAGAGAACCTTTTAAGAAATAAAGAATTAGATTGGATACATTTTTATTACTTATCAAAAATTCAGTATCTTCTTTGCCAAAATGATATGAGGCAACAACTAAAAATAAAATAAGAGACACAGTTGGAAAAAATAACCAAAATATAATGATACCAATCCCAATAAGGGAATATATTAAATAAAAGAAATAAGATTTTTTTATATTATATAACTGGCTAAGTTTTTTACCTTTTTGATTATCTAGCGCACCATGTGAAATTCCAATTGAAAGAATAAAAAATAAACACACTATTGGAGAGATGATTAAGTTTTCGAATCGATTAACAATCAAAGCAATAAAACACGAAAAAATAAAAAAGATAATTGAATGATAGAAATTAATTTTATTTATCAGACTATACATTTTATTTTAAAAGGGCTTTAATAAATAACCATTTAGGCATTTTAAGAATTATTAATAAATCTTGAAAAATATTACTCTTATTAGATAGAAATTTAATTACAGTTTCAGGAGAGTTATCAAACATTTTGAAAAATATATTTGGCATTTGTTTAGCATGATTGCTTAAAACCCTTAAAAATATTTTATCTAGAAACTGATATTTTTTTTTAATTTCATATCTTCTAACTTTATCAATATTATTGATATTTTCCCTTAAATATTTGCTGTGGTCTTGGATATTCAAAAAAGTATACCCAGTACTTAATCTAGTCATATGTCCTGCAGTGCCAATATTTATTTTACTTTTTTCATTAATATTTGATGGATAAAATAGTGGTACAGCACCATTTTCTTTATAATTAATTTTGTAATTTTTAATATTTAAATAATTTTCAATGTAATCTTTTAATTGCTCATCATAATCCATTTCTAGATCATTATTCATTTTAGATAGCCAGGTGGTTTCAACTAAAGCCTTATTTTTGCTATAAGGCAATGTGTAAAAGAAATGAACACTGTTACGTTGTGGGCAATCAAAGTCCATTAAATTCATGATTTTTTCATCAAAAACATCATTAGCAGTCTCAATCTCAATACCTTTAAAGTGTTGCCAAAGTTTATTTTCTTTAGAATCTATTGATGGAACACTATTAAAAATTAAGGAGTTATTTAAGTTTACCTCATTAATATTTTTATAAAATTTGATATTGTGATTCTGCTTCAGTGTAGAGTTTATTTTTTTATAGAATAGTCCACTATCAATTGATTGATAAGGTAGTTTATTACATTCTAAAAATTTAGTTTTATTCGGTATATTTATAGAAAAATTATCCCAACTCTTTTTTACACAATCTTCAAAATTATGGCTTGTTGTTTTCCAGAAAGACCAAGTTTTATCCCTCTTGTAATCTAATCTAGGCTCAATAATTGCTAATGTTTTATCTTTAAGTTTATTATGAGTTTCTAATTCGTATGCCAAAGATAGCCCAGCACAACCACCACCAATAATTATATAGTCAAATTCTTTCATTTAAATCTACTTCCTCACTAATTAAAAAGTGTTCATTATTCATATAACCACTTTTTTGTTTTGTTAAAAAAAGGGTTACTAAGTCAAATATAGAAAGAATAGTCTGATAGATTTTTGTAATATTATTTACATAAATCTTACCTGCTTTATTATAATTCTCTATATTCTTTGTTCTTAAAATTTTATCACCTATTTTCTTGTAAACCCTTCTTGCTACAAGTATTGCGAATCTAAACTTAAAGGGTATTTCCTTTATTGCTATAAAAGAGCTTTTGTAGAATAAATCAGCTAAAGTTAAGGTGTCGCTTATTGTCTTAAAATCATTCTTAATATAAAATCTATTAATCTTTGAGTCCTCCACAACATCTCTAGATATATTTGTTAGTTGCATTGCAATACCTAAATCTATGGCAGCTTTCATTGAATTATCATCTTTAACATTTAAAATTTTTGCCATCATCAGACCCACAGTACCAGCAACCCTGTAAGAATAAATTAACAAATCTTTTTTATTATTTAATTGAACTTTTTTATTTAAATCTGATTCAACACCATCAAATAAATCTTCAATAATTTTTATTGAAATTAAATGATGATCCATAAGATCCCACATATTCTTAATTATTATATTACTATAATTTTTATTAAGAAAATCATTTTTAAAAATTAATAGATTTTTTTTTTTAATATCTAATTCACCATCGTCATCTGCAATATTATCTACAGTTCTACAAAAATCATATAAAGACGAACACTTTTGATAGGTTTTTTTGGGTAAAAAGAAACCAGCCCAATTAAATGACTTTGCGTAAATAGACAGGTAGTTTTTATTAGGCATTATATAATCTTATCTAGAACTTTTGCTGAGGATAGTACACCAGGAACACCTGCACCAGGATGTGTTCCCGCCCCAACAAAATACAAACCATCATAAATTTCTGATTTATTATGAAACCTAAAATATGCAGACTGTGTAAATTTGGGTTGGATCGAAAAACCTGATCCAAATTTAGTATTCAATTCATTTTCAAAATAATCTGGCGTTAAATAGAAATCTTCAATAATATTCTCTCTAAGATTAGGAAGTAATGCTTTTTCCATTTTATCTATTACTAAATTCTTCATTTTTTCACCTTCAGTTTTCCAATCAATTTTGGATTGATTATTTGGAACGGGCACAAGAACATAAAAGCAATCATTTCCTTCAGGTGCCATTGATTTGTCTGTAGCTGATGGTCTATGAAGATAATAGCTTATGTCATCATTTAATTTTTTATTATCAAAAATATCACTCAGGTGTTCTTTATACTTATCACCAAATTTGATTGTGTGATGCTCAACATTTGGGTATGTTTTTTTTGTTCCAAAATAGTAAACAAATAGACCCATAGAATACTGCATTCGATTTTGTTTCCATTTAAATAGAGAGCTTGTTTTATTTAGGCTTAGAAGTTTTTCATATACAGCAGGAGGATCAGCATTACATATTACATTATTTGAAAGTATTTCTTTTTGATTATCTAATTTTACTCCACTAATTTTTCCATTATTTGAAATTATTTCTGTTACTTCATGTCCTTTGATTAATTCAATTTCTTGTTCAATCATCAATTTTTCTAAGCCATTGATTATGTTCCCAGTTCCACCCATTGAGTAATGTATGCCCCATTTTTTTTCGAGATATAGAATTAATCCGTATATTGATGTTGTTGTAAAGGGGTTTCCGCCAACTAATAGAGGATGCATACTTAGCATACGTCTTAATTTTTCATTTTTTATATATGAAGAAACTAATGAATAAACTGATTTATAACTTTTAAGTTTTAGTAAAGAGGGCAATTGTTTCATCATCACAAGAGGTTTATCAAACGGAACATCAGCCAGTTCTGTGAAGCCTTTATCAAATATTTTTTTTGTGAATTTTACAAGCTGCTCATAACCCTTAACATCATCTTTATTTATTTCTTTAATTTGTTTTTTCATTTGATCTTCATCACCAGAGTAATCAAATACACCTCCATCTTCATAAATAAATCTATACCAAATTTTCAAAGGAGTTAGCTTTATGTAATCTTGAGACTTTTTATTAAATAAAGTGAAAAGCTCTTCAATTAGATATGGTGCAGTAATTACTGTTGGTCCAGCATCAAAAGTAAAACCATTTTTTTTAAACACTCTAGCTCTTCCACCCAAGTCAGGGTGTTTTTCAATTAAAGTTACTTTATGATTTTTGGCTCTTAATCTTAGTGCTGCAGCTATACCACCAAATCCAGAACCAATGACAATAGATTTCATTGAGTTAATTTATAGTTTTTTTAAAAAATTGTAAGGTAATTATTAGCTTATTTTTTTTAAAGCTATTTTTGTTTCTTCAAGGTTCTTTTCAAAAAGACCATCAAGCTTTGATTTATCAACAGAAGTATTAATAATTTTTTTAACTGAATCAACGGCAATTTTAATTGAAACATCTTTTATTTCTTTAAGTGCAGCTTCTTTCATTTGTGAAATTTTATTTTCTGCTAAATTCTTTTTAATTTCTGAAGATTTGTGAAATTTATCATTCATTTCAATTATAAGGTGATCACTATCTTTTTTAGCTTGTTGTAAAATATCATTGCTTACTGTTTGTGCGGTATCAAGTTTATTTTGAGCACTATCTAGTAAGACCTTTGCTTCTTGTCTTAGCTTTTCGCTTTCATCTATTTCATTTTTAATATCAAGGATAAGCTTATTTAAAAGTTCATTAATTTTTTGAGGTATTTTTAAATAAACTAAAGCTCCTATAAATATTAAAAAGGATATAGCTACCCAAAAAGTTGCATCAATTACCATAATATTCATCCATTTTTTTTCTTGAAAGATCTTCTACTATTGCAGAAATACTACTACTGTTAACTTCGGCTCCTATTAGTTGCTGCAGCAAGTCTGAAGAAGTTTCTTCAGCAATCTTCCTGATTTTTTCTGGTGCATTATTTCTAAAAGTTTTTATCTCAATCTCTGCTTTATTAACCTCTTCATTAATTTCTTTATCTAGTGCTTCTTTTTTTACACCAATATCTTTCAACACTTTTTCTCTAGCTTGTTTAAAGTAGTTTTTTGCCTCATTTTTGCTGTCGCGTACTATCTTTTCGTATTCTTCAATTTTTTGTTCACTTTCTTCTCTTTTCTTCTCTGCAGCCTCAATATTTTCTAAAATTTGAGATTTTCTAGTTTCTAGGTTGGCACTTATTTTTGGAAGTATAAGTTTAGATAAAACAACATATAAAATTCCAAAAGTAATAATTAACCAAAAAATTTGAGAAACCCAAAACTCAGGATTTAATTGAGGCATTCCACCGCTTTCAGCTGCAAAAGCTTCCATAAAAAACAGGAAGCTTAAAAATATCGACTGAAAAAATATTTTTTTAATCATTAAATTTAAAATGCAAATAAAATAATTAACGCTACAACTAATCCAAATAGGCCAGTTGCTTCAGCTAAAGCAAAACCTAATAAAAGATTAGGAAATTGTTTTTGGGCTGCAGATGGGTTTCTCATTGCGCCAGAAAGGTAATTACCAAAAATAATTCCAATTCCAACACCGGCACCGGCTAGAGCTATTGCTGCTAGTCCTGCTCCGATCATTTTTGCTGCTTCTAATTCCATTATATCCTCCTTATGTTAGTTAATGGTGTAAATTTAATGCATCATTTAAGTAGATGCAGGTTAAGATTGCGAAAACATATGCTTGAAGAAAAGCAACTAGTATTTCCAAGCCAGTTAATGCAACCGAAAAACTCAGTGGAAGCCATCCACCAACTATTCCAAGGCTTATTACAAAGCCTCCGAAAACTTTCATCATAGTATGACCAGCCATCATGTTTGCAAATAAACGAACTGAAAGACTAACCGGTCTACTTAAGTAAGAAATTATTTCTATAACAACTATTAGCGGCAATAGTACAGCAGGCACTCCGCTAGGTACAAATAATTTTAAATATCCTAATCCATGTTTCATAAATCCAATAATTGTTACACCTACAAAAATAAATGAAGCTAAAATAAAAGTAACGATGATATGGCTAGTTACTGTAAAGGCGTAAGGGATCATCCCAAACATATTGCAAAATAGTACAAACATAAATATTGAGAAGATAAACGCAAAGTAGGGTTTTGCTTTTGATCCTGCGGTATCACTAATCATTTTAGAAACAAAAGTATAACTTAATTCAGAAAGAAGTTGCATCTTGCTTGGTAGTAAAGAGTTTTTTTTTGACCCTAAATTAAAAACTAATAAGATTGCAAGTGAACTAATCACCATAAACAAACTTGCGTTTGTGAAAGAAATATCTATTGCCCCTAATTTAATTTCTGGTCCAATTCTATAAACTTCGAATTGGTTCATTGGGTTTGTAGCCATAATTTTTTAAGTCTATTTTTGCATATTTTTTGCAGATCTGAATACGTTTATAATTCCAGCAACAACACCTACAAAAAAAAATATTAATATTAACCAGGGCTTAGTACCAAAGGTCTTGTCTAAAATAAACCCTATAATTGTCCCAACTGCCACTGCAGACACTAATTCTGTACTTAATTTAAAGGCAGTTCCAATAGAAGAGGGTGCCTCTTCATTTTTATAGAGATTTTTCTTTGAAAGTTTAGTTTTTGCAATCTCCAAGCGAGTTTTAAGACTATCTTTTGGCATTTATGTATTAAGCAACCATACTCTCAGCTTTTTGTAAATCAACAGCTACTAGTTGGCTAATACCCTTTTCAGGCATAGTTACCCCATAAAGTCTATTCATTTTTGACATAGTTAGAGCGTGGTGAGTTACAATAATAAATTTAGTGTTAGTTATTTTAGTTAAATCATCAAGAAGTCCACAAAATCTTGTTACGTTAGCATCATCTAGTGGAGCATCAACTTCATCTAAAACACAAATTGGGGATGGATTAGTAAGGAACACAGCAAAAATAAGAGACAAGGCTGTTAAAGCTTGTTCACCACCAGATAATAAGGTTATAGACTGAAGTCTTTTACCAGGGGGACTTACCAACATTTCTAAACCAGCTTCAAGTGGGTCATCAGAGTCCACTAATTCTAGCTTTGCATTTCCACCATTAAATAGTTTTGTATAAACTTCATTAAATTTTCTATTAACTTTTTCAAAAGCTTCTAACAATCTTTCTCTTCCTTTTTGATTTAATTCATTAATACTTTCTTTTAATTTTATAATAGCAGACACAAGATCTTCTCTATCTTGCTCCATTTTTTTAATTTCAATTTCATATTTGCTGGTTTCTTCATCTGCTCTAAGGTTGACTGATCCCAATTTTTCTCTTTCTCTTTTTTTTTCATCAAGAGCTTCTTCTTGATCAACAGAATTGGGTAACTCTACAACACCATTTAAATTAGAATTTTCTAGAATATCATTTTCTTCAAGATTAAGTTCAGAGCTAACCCTTTCTAACAGATCTTCTTTACGTTTTTTTAAACCTTCAACAGTAGCTCCTGAGCTTGCTTTTCTTTCTCTTATTTGAATAGATCTTTCTTGAACGTCATTTAACTCAAGTCTTAAAGAGTTTATCTTTTTATCTGTTTCTTCTATAATTTTTTCATTCTCAATTTTTTCATTTTGTGAAATTCTCAGACCTTCTGTAGCTTGACCTTTTTTTTCTGCTTGAGCCTTGGGTTGTTGGTCACGTTCATTTAATTGTGATAATAATTTATTTTTTCTTTCAGTTAATTCTGTTACCATTTTTTGTGAGTTTGAAAGTAAGTTTTTCCAACTTTCAACTTCTGATTCTATAGCTTTGATTCTTTCATTTCTTTTTATAGACTCTTTTTTAATTGATTGGTTTTTACTAAAACTATCTGCATATTTTTCTTGAAGTAATTTTATATTGCTATTTTTTTCATCAATATCAGTTAATTTATTTTTACTTTCGTCATTAGCTAAATTATTTAAGAAATTATTTAATTCTATTTTAGTTCTATCCAGCAATGTAAGAGCTTGGTTAGCTTCATTACTGTTTATTAATTCTTTAATTTTTTCGATTGTATTAATGACGTCTTTAATTGGGTCAATACTGATATTTATGTTGCCATTAGCAAATATTTCAATAATTTCATCTACAGCTTTTTGCTCTTCATTAAGTTGGTTTTTTGCCTTCTCAAGGTCTTCGTTTGATAATTTTTCTGTTTCAAAATATTTAGAGTCTATTTCTATTAATTCACTTTTTTCTTCTTTTAATCTTTTTTCATTTGAGTTTGCATCTATTACAATACCTTTTTCTCTATCAATATCCTCTTCGATTGTTTTTAGAGATTTTTTAAAATTTTCTATCTCATCTTGTGTTCTTACATTTTCCTCATCTAGACTTTGTAATTCTAAGTTCAATCGTTGTATTCTTGAAAGGTTCTCAATATTTTTTTCTCTTAATGGAGAAACTTTATCTGTTTCAGTTTTAATTAAACTTTCAAACTGAGAAATTTGTTGATTGAAGCTGCTCACTTCTCCCTCAGCTTCATTGTTGATTTCATTTTCTATTCTAATTTCATTATCAATGTCTAATAATTTTAGATAATATAACCCTGCTTCAATTTTTTTTATTTCTTCAGATATAAGTTTGTATTTTGTTGCTTCTTCGGCTTGTTTCTGAAGGTTTGCTAGTTGTTTTTCTTGTTGTCTTCTTAATTCATCAGCTCTTTTCAAATTTACTTCTGCTGCGTTTAATCTAAGTTCAGCCTCATGCCTTCTAACATGTAATCCTGAAATATTAGCTGCCTCTTCTAAAATTGCACGTCTGTCTGTAGGCTTGGCAGTCACTAAGGCTCCAATACGTCCCTGACTAATCATTGATGGTGAATGAGCACCCGTAGATAAATCTGCAAAAAACATTTGAGCATCTCTAGCTCTAACTTCTTTATCATTTATATAAAATTTTGAACCTTTGTCTTTTTCAATCTTTCTTCTAACTTCAATATGATCCAAATCTTTATATTGCATTGGGCCATCATGACTTGCGTTATCTACGCTTATTGAAACTTCTGCTATATTTTTAGACGACTTATTAGATGTACCATTAAAAATAACATCTTCCATGCCTGAACCACGCATACTCTTAGCTGAGGTTTCACCCATTACCCATCTTAAGGACTCTACAATATTAGATTTTCCACAACCGTTCGGACCAACGATGCCAGTCAATCCATGCTCTATTAGAAAATTTGTTTTTTCAGCAAATGATTTAAATCCATTTAATTGGATTTTTTTAAACTCCATGAACTAACTTATATCAGTTTTTCGAGATATTTTTTTAAATTCTTATAATTTAGGGCTTTATCAAACTTTTTGTCATTAATTATTATCGTAGGAGTAGCATTAACTTCAAATTTTTTTACCCCATCGATTCGATCATTTAAAACGTAATCTTCTATAGCTTTATCACTCAGGCATTTTTCAAAATTTACATTCACATTTTCACCTTCTAAGAATTTTTTCAAATAACCTGCTTCTTCTTCTGGTGTTTTTCCTCTAGCCCATTTTTTTTGGCCAGAGTACAAAATATTCAAAATATTTGAATTACCATCGTTATTACATTGTGCAATTTTTGATGCATTAAATGCAGCTAAATCTAATGGAAAATGTCTAAATTCAATTCTTACCAACCCTTTATCAATGAAGTCTTTTTTTAGTTCTGGATACACATCTTTATGAAAGTTTGCACAGTGACCACAAGTCAATGACTCGTAAGCAATTATTGTTATTTTGGCACTTTCTTCACCCTCGGTAATTCTTTTAATTATTTCATTATCTGCAGCAAACGCTTTAGCGGAGAAGATTATAAATATTATAAATAATGCTGAGGTTAATTTTTTCATCGTTGTTTAAATAGTTTTGTTAATTCAAGTAATGATTTTTTTATTTTATCATTTTTAATACTATTTATTCTATCTGCATATTTAATATTTGTCACATGGTTTTCATTAGCATCTAATTTTTTGAATTTTGTTTGAACATCATCAAAACTTATAAATTTCAATTTTTCAACAACGGCATAGCCAAAGAAACTATTCATTTTATCCATTATTATTTTTTTTGAATATTCTAAATCAATTTCGTGCCCTCGCTTCACCATAATTTGAAGAGTGCTTACTCCAAATTTATTCGAATTTTTAAAGGATTTGGGATAGCATATTTTAAAAAGATCATCTCCAACTATGTACTTCCAGTTATTAAGTGTTTCAGAAAATATATGACCCTTTTTTTTGATTATTTTTTTAATATTTTTTGGCAAAGTGTCTTTAAAAGACCTTAAGCCTTGAATAGTTTTAAACCTCTGCTTAGTATTATTTTTAAAATGCATATGACTAAATCCATACTAACAAATAAAATTCTTTATTGGTACGATAATAATAAAAGACCACTCCCATGGAGAAAAAAGCTATCACAAGTTAAGCGAGAATATTACACATTAGTAAGTGAATTTATGTTGCAGCAAACACAGGTTGCAACTGTAATTCCGTATTTCAATAATTTTATAAAAGATATTCCTGATATTAAATCTCTATCAAAAATTAAGGAACATAAACTTTTAAAGTATTGGGAAGGCCTTGGTTATTATTCAAGAGTACGAAACTTAAAAAAGACTGCACAAATATTAGAAAAAAATTTTAATAGAAGGTTGCCAAGCACGATTGAAGAATTAAAATTATTACCTGGAATAGGTGACTACACTTCTAATGCAATAATGGCAATTGCCTTTAACAAGCCATTTATTCCCTTAGATGGAAATATTGAAAGAGTAATTAAAAGATTATTAAATTTAAAATTACCCAAAGAAATTACAAAAGATAATCTTGTTAAGAGTAAAAAAATATTAGGTAATTCAACTAGAGCAAGTGCTTATGCGCAAGCGCTAATGGAGCTAGGCGCATTGATTTGTCGACCTAAAAATCCTCTATGTCACCAATGCCCTTTAATTAGAAATTGTAAGTCTTTTAAAAAAAAAGATTTTGAAATAATAAAAGAAAGAAAAAAGAAGATTGATAAATTTTATTTGTTAGAAGTTTACAAAAAGAATAATAAATTTTTACTGATAAAAAATACTAAATTTAATTTTTTAAAGAATCTACAAATATTTCCCATGAAGCAAATATCCAAACCTGATAATTTAGCGAAAGCTTTAAACTTCAAGATATCAAATATGAATATGAATGTAATTATCAAGTTTTCCAAGTTAAAGGGTGCAATTTCTAACTCTTCTTGGATTGATAGCTCTAGGCTTGATGATTATACTTTGCCCACATTTACTAAAAAAATTTTTAATTATTTAAAAAAAGATTAATGAAAAATATAGTAATAATAGGGGCAGGTATTTCAGGTCTGTATATTGCAAATCTTTTAAGTAAAAACTCAAATTATAAAATTACAATTTATGAGAAAAATAGTTCTGTTAACTTGGAAAAAGGATATGGAATTCAACTTTCAGTTAATAGCATTAAACTATTAAATCAAATAAATTTTCAAAAAATTGGGGTAGATGATAAATTTCACCCCCATAAACTAGACTTCTATTCTTTAAAAAATAATAAGAAAATATGTGATTTAGATATATCCATGTTTAACAGCACCGATACAAAATATACTACCTTGCAGCGCTCTACTTTAATTAATTTCTTAAAAGATGGGCTTCATGAAAATATTATCCATTATAATAAAAAAGTTATAAAAATTAATGAAAAAGCTGAAAGCAAAGAGGTATCTTTTGAGGATGGTTCATCAGTTAAATGTGATTACTTAATTATTTCTGATGGAACTTTTTCAAAAACAAAATCATTAATTGCTAATAAAGAAATTAAACCAAAGTATTTTAACTCTATTGCTTTAAGAGCAACAATAGATCAGGATGCTATTAAGGGAATTAACCCAGAGAATATATCTTTATTTTTAGGATCTAATTTACATTCAGTTCTTTATCCAATTAATAACAAAAGACAGTTTAATTTCATTAGCATTCTTAGAAAAAAGCTTAGCACTAAAGAGTTATCTGACTATTCTTTATTTGAGAACAAAGATTTTACTGCATCCATTATGTCTGAAATATCAAAGCAAGTAGCTCCTGAAATAATTAAAAATTTGAGAAACATTAAATGCTTCCCAATATTTGTGAGTTCTAATGTGTATGAACCAAAAAATAAAGATACCTTTATCATTGGGGATGCTTTTTTTGCCTTACCCCCAACTTTTGCGCAAGGCGCATCTCAATCAATTGAGGTTGCTCATGAACTGTATAAAAATTTAGAAAATGAAAATACTCAATTCAACTCTGAAAGAGTTAAAAGGGTCAAGATGATTGATATGAAATCAAAACTTAATTATTTTGCTTTTCATTTATCTAACCCATTAACAATTTGGATTAGAAACTTAATAATACAAAAATTAGTAAAAAATAAAAAATTTATTAACAGCTATCTTGGTAAAATTTATAAAGATTAATTTTTAGAAATTAATCTTTGTCTCAAATTATCAATTGGCACTGAAACACCATTCACTGTGCAATGCCAATAAGTCCATCCATTACAGCTTTCAGAGCCAAGTATTGTTGCTGCAACTTTATGAATCGATCCTTCAGCTTGATTATGTTTGATACTTCCATCTGCCATAATCTTAGCAACTATTTTTTTCTTTTGATCAAAGATACTTGTTCCAGGTTTTATTATTCCAAGCTCCACTAAAGATCCAAAAGGTATTCTAGGCTTAGATCTATTATTCTTTAGAGTGTCTAAAAAATTATCTTCTAAAGGTTTTGTATTTTTTAACCTTTCTTCGGCTGCTTTAAAATAGATCTTCTCTTTTTCTATACCGTAATATTTTCTACCTAATTTTTTTGCAACTGTTGCGGTTGTTCCAGATCCTAAGAATGGATCTAGAATTAAATCGTCCTTATTTGATGATGCCAATAAAACTCTATGTAATAAAGATTCTGGTTTTTGAGTAGAGTGAACTTTTTTACCATTTTTCTTAAGTCGCTCCGCTCCATTACAAATAGGTAAATTCCAATCAGATCTCATTTGAAGATCGTCATTTAAACATTTCAAAGATTGATAGTTAAAAGTATATTTTGACTTTTCGCTTTTAGAAGCCCAAATTAAAGTTTCATGAGCGTTCGTAAATCTTGTTCCTCTGAAATTAGGCATTGGGTTATTCTTATTCCAGATAACATCATTTAAAATCCAAAAACCTAAGTTCTGTATTGCAGTTCCTACTCTAAAAATATTATGATAGCTTCCGATAACCCAGATGGCTCCATCCTTTTTTAATATTCTTCTACATTCAGAAAGCCAAGCAACCGTAAAGTCATCATATTTTTTAAAGCTTTCAAACTGATCCCATTTATCATTAACAGCACTGACTTTGCTTCTGTCTGGTCTTGTAAGGGGATTTTTTAATTGTAAATTGTATGGTGGATCAGCAAAAACAAGATCAAAGGTTTCGCTTGGAATTTTTTTTAATTCCTCGAGACTGTCACCATTAATAATCTTATTTTTAAAATTGTTTTCCATTTTCTATAAAACAATTAGACTCCAAACGGATTCCACGGTCAACCTGTGATTGAATTAAATGGATTCAATTTGTGTTTATTATTTCTTAAACAACCAGATCTTGTGTTGTTATTATTAGAATTTATAGAAGATCACTAATAGGTGAAAATGTTTTACGGTGATATTTGGTAATACCAAATTTCTTAATAGCTTTTAAATGTTCTTTGGTTCCATAACCAGAGTTTGTATCCCATCCATAATTATTAAATTTTTTTGAAAGTTTTGTAATAAATTTATCTCTACTGACTTTTGCAATAATTGATGCAGCAGAAATGCTTGGAATTTTTTGATCTCCTTTAATTATATATTCTAATTTATAGTTTTTTAGGTCAGGCAGTTTGTTGCCATCAATTAAAACAAGTGAAGGTTTTGTTTTTAATTTAAGAATAGCTCTTTTCATTGCAAGTAAACTTGCATGTAATATATTAATTTTTTCAATTTCTTTAGTCGATGCCTGGCCTATAGCCCATATAGAATTTTTTTTAATATATTTTTCAAGCTCCTCTCTCTTGTCTTTTGTTAGAGTTTTTGAATCCTTTAATAATCCTTTATCAATAGAATTATTTAATATGACAGCTGCAGCATAAACGGGTCCAATTAAGCTTCCTCTACCAACCTCATCAACACCTGCTAAGATTTTCATTAAATGGATAGTTTTAGTTCTAAGATTTTTTGTTTAATCTTTTTTAAGTCATCCCATGAATGTTTTTTATTTTCAGGAGCTCTTAAAAGATAAGAGGGGTTAAAAGTTATGATAACGTTGTAACTTGTATTCTTGACAATTACTTCCTTCCATTTTCCTCTCTCAATAGAAATTTTACTATTTAAACCTGTTAAAGATTCCATAGCAGTACTACCCATAAGAATTATTATTTTAGGATTTATTATTGAAATATGTTTTTGTAAAAATTGAGAATATCTTTTAATTTCTGTAGAGTTTGGCTTTCGATCTTCAGGGGGCCTAAAATTTACAGCATATGTTGTATAAATATTTTGTTTTTCAATATTTATTGCAATTAGCATTTTTTTTAAAAGATCTCCTACCTCACCCATAAAAGTTAATCCGGAGTTATCTTCTTCAACACCTGGGGCTTCACCAATTATCATTATTGGGCTATTAATATTTCCATCTCCTAAAACCATCTTTTTTGAATTATTCTTTAAGTCACAATCGCTAATTGAGTTTATTTGCTCTTTAAGATCCACAAGTTCTTTAACTTTATCTATTTTTTGAATACTCAGACCTTTTTTTAAATCATTACTACTATTTTTTAGTCTATTGATTGGGTTTTCATCAAAAATAAAGTCAGACCCAGTAGAGTTTAAAAACTCTGAGTCATAATTCGTATTTTGATTTATTACTTTTTTAGACATAGAATGACCAAATGTTGATAAAGTTTTTTAAATTATTTTTAATATTATTACTTTATCAGAGTCCATTATACTCAAAAAATACCAGTTTAAACGATTTTAATACGAGGTATTTGTCTAATTATTTTTCTGGAATCGTTGCTTATGAAAATCTAGATAATACGAAAGCTTTAAAATTTTTTAATTCATCAAAAATATTAATAAAACAGCATGACGCCTATCTTGAGAGGTATGTATTTTCATTAGTTCTTGATGGCAAAGTTAAGAAAGCAATTAATCAAGTTAAACAGAGCTCAACAAAAAATAACTCTGACTTTTTTCAAGCTAATCTGTTACTGGCAGTTGATAGTTTAAAGAAAAAAGACTTTAAAAAAAGTAAAGTCTATATCGATCGATCATATGAATTTATTAATAATGATAGGCTTTCTTTAATTATTGCAGAAACCTTCAAACAATACCTATCTATTTTTGAAGAAAAAAAATTAATGAAGCAAAAAAATACATTTGGAAATTTTTCATTTATTAATGAAGTTTTTCAACGGTGTTATTTAAATGATAAAGATACTGAGAAATATTTTGGTAGATTAATTAATTCACAAAACGATGCTGATTATTCAAGGTATTCATTTTTTTTGATCAGTTATTTAATTGAGAATGATAATTATGATGAGGCAAAAAAAGTTACTAATAATTTTGATTATTTAAATTCATCAGTATTAATTTCTCAAGGCAAAAAATGGATAGAAGATAGAAACTTAGATAATTTTCAAGATATTTTTTCATGTACTAATTCAAATGACATCGTTAGTGAGCTATTTTATCTAATAGCAAATCTCTATTCATCTCAGAATGATTATGAGAAATCAAATTTTTACTTAAATATAGCAAACTATTTAAATCCTAAATTTATCTTCAATTTGTCCTTATTAGCTGAAAATTATTATTGGAGTAATGATTATTCAAATACATTAAAAACTCTTGAAGCATTTGATAAAAAGCATGAATTTTATTATTGGTTTAAGTTAAAAAAAGAGTCTCAAATTATTTCAAAAAAATCTGATCAAGAAACATCTCTAAATTTTATCAATAAAAAATTTAAAGCAATTAAAAAACCAAATAAAAAAATTATATTTGATATTGCAAATATGCATAAAAATGCAAAAAGATATATTGAAGCAATAAGTTTTTATGATCAAATACTTTTAAAAATGGACGTTAATTCCGACCTATATGCAGAAATATTATATAGGCGTGGAGGAAGTTATGAGAGATCTGGAGATTATATAAAAGCAGATAAAGACTTATTGAAATCTCTTGAAGCAAATCCAGATGATGCCTATGTTTTGAATTATTTAGCTTATTCATGGCTGGAAAGAGAACATAAAATTGATACTGCTCTTAAAATGCTTGAAAAAGCTTATGCTGCGAGAAGTAACGATCCATATATTATTGATTCAATCGGTTGGGCATATTACTTAGTCGACGAATATGAGAAGGCAGAAAATTTTCTTAAAAGAGCAGTTGAATTAATGCCACAAGATCCAATAGTTAACGATCATTACGGTGATATTCTTTGGCAACTGGATAGAAAAATTCAAGCAAGATATTTTTGGCAAGCGGTTTTAAATTTAGATGAGACAGAGGATGATATGAAAAAAACTATTAAAAATAAATTAATAGAGGGATTAAAAAATTCCTAAATTATGAATAGTTTTAAGATAAAGTCTTATGCAAAGATAAATTTAGCTCTAAACGTTACTGGAAAAAAATCAAAGCTTCATAATATTGAAAGTTTAATTTCTTTTATCGATTTACATGATTCAATTACATTAAGAGAAAGTAACACAAAACAGCATAAAATTAACTTTTTTGGAAAGTTTTCTAAAAACATCAGTAAAATTAACACCATTTCAAAATTGTTAAAAATTTTAGATAATAAAAAACTTTTAAATAATAAAAAATTTGAAATTAAAGTTATAAAAAATATACCTCAAAAAGCAGGAATGGGAGGTGGGTCCATGAATGCTGCCAGCTTATTAAATTTCTTTATCGAAAAAAAAATAATTAAAATAAAAAAAGATGAGTTAAAAAAAATAAGCAATGAAATAGGGTCAGATGTTATCTTAGGTATAAAACCATCATCAGCTATTCTTTTATCTAATGGAGATATCAAAAAATATAAAAATAAAATCAAATTTCATATATTGGTTACAAAACCTAACTTTGGATGTTCTACAAAATATATTTATTCAAAAGTTAATTCCTTTTCTAAACCTGAATTCACCCTCTCTAAACAGAAATTATTTGAAGCAAAATATTTAAAAAATTTAGGCAATGACCTTGAAAAAGTTGCGTTAAATAAATATCCAGAACTTAAAAGAATTAAATCCTACCTCAGCGGTTTACCCAATGCTCTATTTGCTAGAATGTCTGGATCAGGATCCTCAATAGTGGCTTATTTTCATTCCAAAAAGGCCTGCAAA
Organism: Candidatus Pelagibacter sp. Uisw_101; assembly: GCF_047727615.1. GTDB lineage: Bacteria > Pseudomonadota > Alphaproteobacteria > Pelagibacterales > Pelagibacteraceae > Pelagibacter. The sequence continues at coordinate 1,138,485 of NZ_CP159821.1, read as the reverse complement.
AAAGCATACAGACAATATAAACGAAAATTTAATAGCCACTGGTGTATTGAATCAAAAACTATATAATTTTTTTTTTTTGTGATATATGAAATTAACATTGGCCCATGGTGAAGTGGTATCACATCTGTTTTTGGTACAGAGATCCGAGGTTCGAATCCTTGTGGGCCAGCCATATATGAATAACTTATTAGATAAAATTTTTTTTAGATCTCAAAACCTTAATTACATAAATTTAGGCTTCAAAAATATTAAAAAAGAAACAGAAGTTTCAAAGATATTTGAAGCAGTTCATTCATACTCTAGTAATAGTGAAATTCGGTATGTTGGGGGATGTGTAAGAAAAATTATCAATAAAGAAAGATATGACGACATAGATTTGGCAGTAAATTTAAATCCAAAAGAGGTGTGCGAGGCTCTTACTAAAAAAGACATAAAATATTACGAGAGTGGAATAGAACACGGAACAATTACAGCATCAATTAATGACATAAAGTTTGAGATCACATCACTAAGAAAAGACGTTGATACAGATGGACGACATGCAAAAGTAGAGTTTTCTGATAGCTGGAAAGATGATGCTTCTAGAAGAGATTTTACTATCAATTCTATTTATGCAGATATTGAAGGAAGTTTATTTGATCCATTTGATGGAAAAAAAGATTTAGAAAATGGAAAAATTAATTTTATTGGAAATATAGAAACAAGAATTAAAGAAGATTATTTAAGAGTGTTAAGATATGTTAGATTTTATCTTAGTTATTCCAAACATAGTCATGACCCAAAAGTTATTAAAGCAATTAAAAAAAACCTAAGTGGCGTTTCAAGTATTTCTTCAGAAAGATTAATAGATGAATTTCAAAAATTATTAAAATCAGATGGTTTTCTAAAGTTAACTAAGGATGAGGATTGCTTAGAGATTATAAATCTTATTTTTCCACAAATTAAAAACATTTCTTTATTTAACAAAATGAATAGTTTTGCAAAAAGAAATTTTCTTAAAGTAGATTTTATTTTTTTATTATCTTTAATGATTATTGATGGAACTGATAATGTAGATTATTTTATTTATAAATTCAATTTATCTAAAAAAGATCAAAAAAGACTTATATTTTTGAATAAGTTTAATTTAGAAAAAAATACTAGCCAAACTTTTTTAGAAAAAAAATTGAATAAGGTTTTTTATTTTAATGGTAGAGAGGCATTATTAGATGTTCTTTATTTTAAGATTTTTAAATCCAAAAAAGTAGACAATAAGTTAGTTAAATTAATTGAAATTTTTAAGAAAAAAGAAATGCCTGTCATGCCATTTAAAGCTAGTACCTTGATGGAGAAATATCAAGTTCCTGAGGGAAGAGAGCTGGGACAGAAGTTAAAAGCAATAGAAGAGGTCTGGACTAGTAATGATTTTAAAATTTCAGATAAAGAAGTTCAAAAAATAGTAAGTAATTAAACGTACTTTACATCTTTAATTTCAAAGTTTTTTACACCTGCGGGAGTTTTAATTTCAACTAAATCGTTTTTGTTTTTTCCAATTAAACCCCTTCCTATTGGTGATTGAAAAAATATTAGTTTTTTTTGAAGGTCAGCCTCGTCTTTTCCAACTATTTTATAGGTAATTTTTTCTTCAGTATCTAAATTTTCTAAATCTACAGTTGAGCCAAAGATGACTTTTCCATTATTACTCATTTTTGTAACGTCAATTACATTTGCTCTCGCAATATTATCATTGATCTGAACTATTCTTCCTTCATTATGTGATTGTTCTTCTTTTGCAGCATGGTATTCAGCATTCTCTTTCAAATCTCCATGTGATCTTGCTTCAGATATTGCAGCTACTATCTGTGGACGTTTTTTCTCTTTTAAAAAAATTAGCTCTTCTTTTAAAACTTCAAGTCCGGCAGTTGTTATTGGTTCTTTTTCCATTTTAATTCCATTTTGCTATTGGAGGTAAAGACATTAATATTCCTTCAACATTACCACCTGTTTGTAAACCAAATTTTGTTCCTCTATCGTATAGTAAGTTAAACTCAGCATATCTACCTCTTTTAATATACTGTATCTCCTTTTGTTTTACAGTCCATTTCTTTTTGTATTTCAATTGTATTATAGAGTTAAATAACATTTGAAAGGTAACTCCAAGATCTGCTACAAATTTAAAGTCTTTCTCCCAATCATTTTTTTTGTAATCAAAAAAAATACCACCAATTCCTCTTGTTTCTTTTCTATGTGGTAAATAAAAATATTCATCACACCACTTTTTATATTTTTTATAGAATTTTTTATCATGTCGATCACACATTTTTTTTAATTTGTCATGAAGGAAGTTTTTTTCCTTAAGATCTTGAATGCAAGGAGTTACATCCATACCACCACCAAACCATCCACGCGTTGTATAGATAAACCTTGTGTTAAAGTGAATTGCTGGAACATGAGGGTTTTTCATGTGCATTACAACAGAAATTCCTGACGCCCAAAAATTTAGATTTTTAGAGGCACCTGGAATTTTTTTACCCATCTCTTTTGAAAATTTTCCATGCACTTCTGAAAAGTTTACACCAACTTTTTCAAAAATTTTACCATCTTTTAAAATTCTAAACTCTCCACCACCTTCATCTTTAATTTCATTTCTATTCCAAGTTTTAGATTTAAATTTTAATTTTTTATCTTCTAGTTTTTCAATATCGTTACAAATTGTGTTCTGCAGCAACTTAAACCAATTAGAAGTAAGTTTTTTTTTAATTTCTTTATCCATTATTTATTAAAGTTAGTTTGTCTTAAATTTTCTGAAAGAATTATAGCAACTGAAGAGGCTATATTTAAAGATCTTTTATTGTCCATCATGGGTATTTTTAACCTATACTTAATTGAATTATGAACATGATCTGGTACACCAGCACTTTCTCTTCCAAATAGCAGTGTATCATTACCCTCAAATTTGAAAGCAGTATAAGTGTCTGATGATTTAGTTGTTAACAATATTACCCTCTCATTCTTTTTTGATTTAAAAAACTCATCTGAACTTTGATAAAATTTTATCATTTTTTCATCCATGTAATCCATCACAACTCTTTTAAATCTTTTATCGCTGAATAAAAAACCACATGGTTCAATTATTTCTAAATCAGCACCCAGACATGCACATGTTCTAATAATAGCTGCTGTATTTTGAGGAATATCAGGTTCATATAAGGCTATTTTAGGTCTCAAATTCATGTTTTATGTGTCATTGTTTCAGTGGAAAAAAAACTTTTTTCTTATAAGAAGTCATATATTAGATAACAATATACAAAAAATAAAAGATGTCTGAAAAAAAACCTGAAAGAAGAGAATTTTTATTTACTGCCTCGTATGCTGTAGGAGCTGTTGGGGTAGGAGCTGTTGTTTGGCCACTAATTGATCAAATGAACCCAGATGCCTCTGTTAAAGCATTGGCCAGCACAGAAGTTGACATAAGTTCAGTTCAACCTGGAAAAACAATCACTGTACTTTGGAGAGGAAAACCAGTTTTTATCAAAAGAAGAACTTCCGAGGAAGTAGCTGAAGCAAGAGCTGTTAAAATGGAAGATTTAAAAGACCCTCAAAAAGATGAGGACAGAGCAAAAGATCCAGAATGGTTAGTTATGGTAGGGGTTTGTACTCACTTAGGCTGCGTACCTTTAAATGATAAAGGAGACTACAATGGTTGGTTTTGTCCTTGTCATGGTTCGCACTACGATATATCTGGAAGAATTAGAAAAGGTCCTGCTCCAACAAACATGGAAGTTCCAAAATATGAATTTGTTAATAGTAACACAATTAAAATTGGATAATAAATAATTATGAGTGATCACGAGTACGTTCCCAGTTCAAAATTTGGAAAATGGTTTAATGACAGGCTTCCACTTTTATCACTTGCTAGTCATTTAACTGATTATCCAACACCTAAGAATTTAAATTATTGGTGGACATTTGGTGGAATTTTAACTTTTTGTTTAATTACACAAATCGTTACAGGTTTAACTCTAGCTATGCACTACATTGCTCATGCTGATATGGCTTTTGAAAGCGTTGAACATATCATGAGAGATGTAAACTATGGTTGGTTAATAAGATATATTCATGCAAACGGTGCTTCAATGTTTTTCCTAGCAGTCTATATTCATATATTTAGATCTTTGTTTTATGGATCATATAAATCTCCAAGAGAAATAATTTGGATTATTGGAATTATAATTTACCTTTTAATGATGGCAGCAGCATTTATGGGATATGTTTTACCATGGGGTCAGATGAGTTTTTGGGGAGCAACAGTTATTACAAATCTTTTTAGTGCAATACCTTTAGTGGGTGAGGGAATAGTTAATTGGTTGTGGGGAGGTTATTCTGTTGATAACCCAACTTTAACAAGGTTTTTCACGTTACATTATTTGATACCATTTTTAATCTTAGGCTTAGTGGTTCTTCATATTTGGGCACTGCATATTCCTGGAAATAATAATCCAATAGGAATTGATGTTAAAAAGCCTTCTAAGGATACAGTGCCATTCCATCCATATATTGTGATCAAAGATGCCTTTGCATTATTAATGTTTATGATTGTTTTTGCATTTTTTGTTTTTTATTCACCAAATATTTTAGGGCATGCGGACAATTATATAGAAGCAAATCCAATGGTTACACCGGCACATATAGTTCCTGAGTGGTATCTATTACCATTTTATGCAATCCTAAGGTCAGTTCCTGATAAATTAATGGGGGTAGTTGCAATGCTGTCAGCAATTTTAATTTTAGCTGCACTGCCTTGGTTAGATACTTCAAAAATTAGATCGGCAGTATTTAGACCTCTTTACAAGCAATTTTATTGGATACTAGTAGTGGATGTATTAGTTCTAGGTTACGTGGGTGCTATGCCAGCTGAAGGGCTTTACTTATTGATTGCTAGGGTTGCCACAGCTTACTACTTTATTCATTTTTTAATAATCTTACCGTTATTAGGATTTAAAGAAAAAACTATACCCCTACCTTTAAGTATTACAGAACCAGTACTTGGAGGGATGCCAATGGCATCAGCTGTTAAAAAAAAAGAAAGTTTAGATTAATTAAGTGAAAAATATTTTAAAAATTAGTTATTCAATCATTTTTTTATTAGTAGGAACTCCTACAGTTAATGCTGCAGAAAAAGTTGATCTTTTAAAAACAGATTGGAGTTTTAAGGGATTATTTGGAAAATTTGATAGGGGGGCCTTGCAAAGAGGGTACCAGGTTTATTCAGAAGTTTGTGCTGGCTGTCATTCAATGAAATATGTAAGTTATAGAAACCTATTTGAACCAGGTGGACCAGAGTTTAGTGAAGAGCAGGCTAAAGCAATAGCTACAAGTTTTGAAGTTACAGATGGACCAAATAATGATGGTGAAATGTTTGTTAGACCAGCAAAATTATCTGATAAATTTGTCATGCCTTTTGAAAACGTTAAGGCAGCTCAAGCAGCAAATGGAGGAGCTTATCCACCTGATATGTCAGTATTAGCAAAAGCTCGAAGTGGTGGGGTTGATTATATTTATTCAGTACTTTTAGGTTATGAAGATCCACCCAGTGGCGTAACGCTTGATGATGGGGTTTACTATAATAAATATATGTATGGTAATAAAATTAAGATGTCACAACCTTTAATGGATGATGCAGTAGAATATAGCGATGGTACAAAAGCTACAGAAGAACAAATGGCAAAAGATGTAACAACATTTTTAATGTGGGCAGCAGAACCACATTTAGAAAGTAGACATAAAATGGGCTTTAAGGCTATTTTATATTTAATTATTTTAACTATTCTGGTTTACTTTAGTATGAAGAAAATTTGGTCACGTATTGAATCTGAAGTTTAATATATCACCATCTTTGACAATATAATCTTTTCCTTCAAGTCTCATTTTTCCATTAGTTTTGGAATTTACCCAACCTTGATTTGCTATGAAATCTTCGTATGCAATTGTTTCAGCTCTAATAAAACCTTTTTCAAAATCAGTATGTATTTCACCAGCCGCTTTTGGTGCGGTACAATTTTTTTGGATAGTCCAGGCTCTAGTTTCTTCAGGTCCAGATGTAAAGTAAGTGTCTAACTCTAAAATATTATAACCCTTTTGAATTAACATATTTAAGCCAGTTCTTTTTAATCCAATCATCTCCATATAATTTTCTTTTTCTTCATTTTCTAATTGATTTATTTGGTTCTCAATATCAGCCGAAACTATTAAGGTATTTTTTTCACCAAATTTATCAATAAAAACTTGTGTGTATTTATTTCCATTTTGAACACTTGCTTCATCAACGTTACATACAAAAATTTTAGGTTTTAAAGACAATAAACCACTTTGGTTTATTAATTTTTTATCAAATTGTTCATAAAGTACTTGAATATCTTTAGAATTATTTATGCAGTCAGAAGCAATTTCTAATATCCTTAATTGTTCCTCATCTACATTTTTCTTATTATTTTTTTCCAATCTTTTTTGTATTGATTCAAGGTCTGCCAACATCATTTCTGTTTCAATAATTTCTAAGTCTCTGATTGGATCAACAGTTGGGTTCACATTTTGAATATCATCAGAGTCAAAACATCTGATCATATGTATGACTGCATCGACTTCTCTTATATGAGATAAGAATTTATTTCCTAAGCCTTCACCTTTAGAGGCGCCCTCTACTAGTCCGGCTATATCCACAAACTCAATAGTGGTGTTAATTTTTTTTTTTGATTTTGATATTTTTACCAATTTATCTAGTCTTTCATCTGGTACAGGAACTACACCAACATTTGGCTCTATCGTACAAAAAGGGAAATTAGCAGCTTGTGCCTTGCTAGAATTTGTAAGTGCATTAAATAATGTAGATTTACCAACATTAGGTAAGCCAACAATTCCACACTTAAAACTCATTACTTGTTATTTACAGTGCTTGAGAATAAATCTAATTTTTTATCAATTAATATAGCCATTGAATCAATAATATTTTTAGTAATTTTTTCTAGTTGTATCATTTCATCTTCATCAAAATCTTTTAATACATGGTCTGAAACATCAGCTTTAGTTTTGGGTCTTCCAATTCCTATTCTTACTCTTGAATAATCTTTGCCAATAAATTTATCAATAGACTCAATTCCATTATGCCCTGCACTAGATCCTGAAAATTTTGCTTTTACTTTTCCAAACTCAAGGTCAAGGTCATCATGGAAGACAATCACATCTTCAGCATCAATTTTGAAGTATTCAATTAATTCCCTTATGCAAATTCCAGAGTTATTCATAAAGGTTAAAGGTTTTATTGCATAAACCTTTTTATCTTCAACATTACCCGTAGTTAACAATCCTTTAAATTTTGGTTTCTGTTTAGACAGACCAAATTTTTGATTAAGAGCATCAATTAATTTGAAACCAATATTGTGTCTGTTGTTTTCGCTATCGGGTGTTGGATTTCCTAAGCCTACAAATAAAAGCATATTTTTTTTAAATCGTATCTAGGAGCCTTCACAATAATAAGTTGATTATTTTTTTTCTTCAGTGGCTTTTTTTTCATCGCCATCTTTTTTATCGCCTTCAGCTGCTGATGCTGCTTCTTTACCATCTTCTGTAGTTGCTGCTTCTTCAGCTTCAGCTGGTTTTTCTGGCTCTTTCATAACTGTAGGCGCAGCCAATGTTGCAATCACAAAATCTCTTCCAATAATAGTTGGTGTAACACCCTCTTCTAGTTTAACTGAAGATATTTTGAAACTTTCTCCAATATCCACTCCATCTAAATCAATAGTTATTGCAGATGGTATTTTTTCACTTGGGCATTTTAATTCTATTTCTCTTCTAACAATGTTTAGAACTCCACCTCTTTTTAAGCCTGGTGAAGTTTCATGGTTAATAAATTCTACAGGTACTTCTATTCTAATTTTTACACCTGGAACAACTCTAAGAAAATCGATATGAGTTGGCTCATCTGATATTACATTATAAGTAATTTCTCTTGGTAAAACATTTTGAGGCTTTCCATCTAAATTAAGAGTTATTATATTTGATAAGAAGCTTCCTTTTTGTATTAGAGATTTTAATGTTTTTTTTAATACGGTAACTTTTTGATTTTCTTCTGGTCCCCCATAAATTATGCCAGGGATATCTCCAGCCAATCTAAGAGAACGAACATCTCCTTTTGACTTAGTGTTTCTAGTATTTGCATCAAGTGAATTCATAAAAGGATGGCTTTTAGCCCAAGTTTCTTAATAACTCAAGATAATTATTTAAATAAATCAGATACAGATGTTGAGTTAGAGATCCTTTTAATTGCCTCACCCATAAGGGCTGAAATAGGCAAAACTTCTATATTTTTAACATTTTTAATTTTATCATGATTATCAATTGTGTCTGTCACTACTAATTTTTTAATGACAGATTTTTTAATTTTATCTACCGCCTCTCCACTTAAAACCCCGTGAGTAATATAAGCGTAAACTTCTTTAGCACCTCTATCTTTTAAAGCTTTCGCAGCGTTTACTATAGTTCCACCTGAATCAATTATGTCATCAACTATAATACAAGTTTTCCCCTTAACATCTCCTATGACATTCATAACTTTGGATTGACCTGGTTTGGGTCTTCTCTTGTCCACAATAGCAAGTTCTACATTTAAAATTTTACCAAGTGCTCTCGCTCTTTCAGTTCCACCAACATCTGGTGCGACACAAATAATATTTTTACTTTTGATATTTTTTTTAGCATGTCTTGCAAAAATTGGTGTAGCAAATAAGTTGTCTACAGGAATGTCAAAAAAGCCCTGAATTTGTCCAGCATGGAGGTCTACAGTAACGACTCTATCAGCACCTGCTTTGGTAATTAAATTGGAAACAAGTTTTGCAGAAATAGAAGTTCGAGGTACTACTTTTCGATCTTGTCGTGCATATCCAAAATAAGGAATGACAGCAGTAATATTTTTTGCCGAAGATCTTTTCAAAGCATCAATGCAAAGTAGTAATTCCATTAAGTTGTCATTTGCAGGTGATGAAATAGACTGAATTATAAAGATACTATTACCCCTAATGTTCTCATTAATTTCTATATAAATTTCTCCATCAGAAAACTTTTTTATACTTGAATTCACAAGCTTAGTTTTTAAATATTTTGCAATATTTTTGCTTAGAGGTTTATTGCTGTTTCCAGTTAATAATTTCATGAAATATTATCAATTAATCATAATTACAGAAATATTTCTACCATAATCATTCTCATTGCGGCTAATAGATCTTCGAGCACTAAAAAAATTATTTTTAGGATTAAATGTGTCCTTATTAATTATATCAACTTTCTTTATATTTAAGGCTTTTAATTGAGAATGGACATATTTCTTTAAATTAAAGAAATCTTTATTTTTAATTTTCTTAAAAAATTTTTTATTTTTTCCATCTTTTTTAATGAGTTTTTTAATAAAATCTTTTTTTACCTCATAATTTTTTAATGAAATACATGGCCCGATAACAGCAGTAATATTTTTAGGAGCACAGCCTTTTTTTATCATAAAATTTAAGGTTCTTTTAATTATCCCTTTGAAAGCACCTTTCCAGCCAGCATGGATTGCTGCAATCATCTTTTCTTTCTCATCATAAATTAGTATTGGAGCACAATCGGCAGTCAATATGGCTATAGGAAATTCCTTTTTATTTGTGATTAGTGCATCTCCCTCAAAATTATAATTTTTAAGTTTTAGATTTTTATCTACAAAATGAAATTTATTACTATGAATTTGCTTAAGTAAGATAATTTTTTTGAGCTTAGTTTTAATTTTCTTTTGTACGATTTGAAGATTTTTTAAAATATTTTTTTTATTATCTGAAGATCCAGGACCACAATTTAAACTCTTAAAAATACCTAGAGATTTTCCACCCTTTCTATTAAAGAAAGCGTGCTGTAAGTTTTTAAATTTGCTGAGTTTCTTTGACTTAATCAATTTAAAACCCCAATTTAAATTTATTTTTATGTGTTGTTATTAGCATTACTTTAAATAATTCACCCATTTGATTTTTATCTATAAGCCTTTTTATTCTAAAATAAATATCAGCTTTTTCACTAAATAACATTTTCTTGGACAGTATTTCTGCTCTTTCAAGAATACCAAGTTTTGTTAAAAACTTACCTTGGGTAGTATTCATTGCGGTAAGTGAGCTTAATTCTTTAACTATACTATTTATCAAATTGAAACTTAAATTATAAGTAATATCAGAATCACCAAATCCCTCTAGCACATCACAATATTTATGTTTCGATACAGCTTGTAGGGTATTTTTCATTTTTTTATCAATATATGCATAATCTATTATTAAAATTCCACCATTATTATGCTTAATCTTATTGTTAATACTTTTTAAATATTCAGTTGATTGTGGTGAATACTCAATAAAGTTCTGCTGTTTCGCAATCTTAAATTTGATTTTATTTTCAAATTTTTTCATATCAAAAGGAACATCAAAATATTCAAATTTTTTATTGGAGAATTTGACATACCTTTCAAACCATTTTTTTTCTTTTTTTATGAATTGCTTAATGGGCAAGGCATCAAAAAATTCATTTGCTAAAAAGATACATGGTAAATTATCTAATTCACTTAAATCATTTAACCATTGAATATTTTTTTTATTGATATTAGTCTTTTGTTTTTTCTTGAGTAATTTGCTTCTTTCTAAAATTTTAATACGACAAGAATTTTTAAATATTGGAAACTTATCAAAGGTATTAACTAAAACTTTCATCATTTCACCATTACCAGCACCCAACTCAATTAAATTAAACTCTTCAGGGCAACCTAGATTTTGCCAAAATGAAACCACCCAAATTGCAATCATTTCTGAAAATAATACGGATATGTTGGGTGAAGTTATGAAATCGCCCTTTTTGCCAAAGGGATCTTTTTTTATGTAGTATCCAGATGTTTTGTTATAAAGAGATTCCTCTATAAACTTATCTAGAGTAAACGAGTCATTATCCTTAATTTTCATTTTTTTAAGGATAAAAGATAAGCCCCAGTCATGAAAAAAAGAATACTTATCAATTGGCCTAATGTTAGATTTAAAACTAAGTAGCCGATTTGTGGATCTGGAGACCTACAAAATTCTATAAAAAATCTAAATAGAGAATAAAAGATTAGGAATAAAGCAGAGATTTTTCCAGGTACTTTTAAATAATCTTTTTTAAAAAAATACCCAAGTATAAAGAAAAGAATTATTCCTTCAAAAAAAGCCTCATATAATTGAGAGGGGTGTCTTTTGATATTATCTATTAGAACAAATTGAACTGACCAAGGCAGGTCTGTGGCTCTTCCATAAAGCTCTGAGTTTATGAAATTGGCAATTCTACCAAAAAAAATTCCAATTGGAGCAGATAGGGCAACTAAGTCTAAAAATATAAACGAATTTGTATTGTGTTTTTTTGAGAACAGTATTGATGCAACTATAATTCCAATTAAAGCACCATGAAATGACATTCCGCCATTCCAAACCATCAATATTTCAATAGGGTTATCTAAATAATATTTTAGATTATAAAATAAAGTATATCCAAGCCGACCTCCCAAAATCATACCTATAATAAGATAGGTTATGAAGTCATCAAATAGCTGAAGAATATGAGAATCTTTTATTAATTTTTTTTTACAATATAGCCAACCAAGTGCAATACCGATAATATAAGCCAAAGAATACCATCTGATTTCTAATGAAAATATTTGAAACGCAACTGGGTCAAAATTATTAATAAACATTTTTAAAAAACTACGTATAAAGTATATTAATTTTATAAACGAATATATGACAAAATCAAAATTTGTAATTGATAAATTAACTAAGCTATTTGAACAAGGGCTAATTTCTTATAAAGATTTAAGTTCTGAAATCATAAATGTTTTAAGATCTAAAAGAGATGAAATCATTTTTAAGATGAAATTAACTAGCAAAGAAGAAACAGATATATTAATTAAAAGAGTTGAAAATTTAGAAAAAAAAATCAACAAATTAGAAAAAAAAAGTCCAAATAAAAAATCTACAAAGGTAAAAAAATCTTAACTCTAAGGCCGTTTAAAGGAGATTTTTCTAATAAAATATTTCCTCCATGGGATTTGATTATGTCAGATGTAATTGATAATCCAAGACCAACACTAGATTTAGAATCACCTCTACTTTTATCTACTTTATAAAATGGTTTGAAAACATTTTCTAACTCTTCTTTAGGAATGCCAACTCCATCATCATCAATAGTAATTATTATGTTACTGTCTTTTTTTGATAGATGAAAATTTACATTTTCAGCATATTTAATTGAATTATCTATTAAATTATTTAAAGATCTTTGTATTAAATTCTTTCTTCCATTCATATAAACTCTTGGAATTATTTCTTTAGTTATTTTATCATTATTATATTTATTTATTATAGTTTCGATTAATTTAGAAATATCAAAGGTTTCATCTTTTTCTAAATAAGATGAACTTATAAACTGTAGATATTCATTAAGCATTTTTTCCATTTCATCTATATCTAAAGACATTTTTTTTGATAAATCTTTATCTTTCATAAAAGATAGCTGAAGTTTTAGTCTTGTTAAGGGTGTTCTTAAATCATGGCTTATACCAGATAACATTTCAGACCTTTGATTTAGGTGTCTCATTATTCTTTTTCTCATTTTATCAAATTCCAAACCTGCTTGTCTGATCTCTAAAGCTCCCGATGGTCTGTACTCATCAATATTTTCTCCTTTACCAAATCTTTCTGCAGCCTTAGCTAAGTTTATAATTGGCCTTGTTTGATTTTTCAGAAATATTATGGCTATAGTTATCATTAGTAGAGCTGGTAAGGTAATCCATAGTGCAAACATTCTAGCAGACGAGCTTGCCACTCTATCTTTTGGGATAAAAAATTCGAAGTAACCGTCGTTATATTTAATATTTATATGAATAAGTTCTTTATAACTCGTTGTATCGAACCAATAATTCTCATTACCCATATTAGATTTTAGTTCTCTTCTAAGTGTTCTATCTATGGGGCTAAACCATCTTTCTTTTTGAGGTTTTTCAAATGAATCATCTTTTTTAAACTCAACATTAAGATCTAAATAAATTGAGAATAAGCCTGACAGGTCGTTATTATTATATTTTCCATTATCGTAAGCTGCTATGAATGTTTTCATCTCACCGATCAATGCTCTTGTCATACCTTTATTTGTTTTAATCCAAAGACTATCAAAAAAAACAATTGTTATGACTACTTGAAGAACAATTATTGGTACTGCTACAATTAATAAAGCTCTATAAAATAATCTTTTGGGTAATAAATTTTTTACAAAATTATTCAATCCATAAGACATAACCAGCACCTCTTAAAGTTTGTAAGTATTTTGGATTTTTTGGGTCTATTTCTATTTTTTTTCTAAGTCTTGTAATTATTACATCTATTGATCTTTCTTTATCAAGATCAGTTAGTTTGCCAATATCCTCTCTTGAAAAAGTTTTGCCAGGATTGTTAATCATTTTTTCTAATATAATTTTTTCAGTACTATTTATTTTATATTCAGTATCATTTTTAATGATTAAAAGTTTGTTAAGATCAATTTTAACATTATCAAAGGTTATAATTCTTTTTTCATCATTTCTTTTTGTTTTATTCAAAATATTTTTTATTCGTAAAGTAAGTTCCTTTGGTTCAAAAGGTTTTGGCAAATAATCATCGGCACCTATCTCTAGGCCCTCAACTCTATTTTCAGCTTCTCCTTTAGCTGTTAATAAAATTATAGGCGTATCAATCTTAGATTTATTTTGCTTGATAAAATCAAGGCCACTTTTGCCTGTCATCATTACATCTAAGACAATTAAATCAAATTTAATTATTGAGATTTTTTCTTCAGCATTTTCTGCACTATCTGATGTGGTAACCAAAAAGTTATTTTCATTTAAATACTGTTTAATTAGAGATCTAATTCCCTCATCATCATCTACAACTAAAATGTGGGCTACAAAATCATTCATTAATTATTTTCCTTAAAACATTGTCAAAGTTTAGGACTTGATCAGAACTTGAATTTAAAAGAGCGTTATAAATTCTTTTTTTTTGTGTCGAAAATATTTCATCAAAAATTTTTTCTCCTTTTTCATTTAAAAAAATGTGTTTTACTCTTGTGTCTTGTTGATCTTTTTCAAAAAAAACAACATCGAGTTTAATTAAATCTTTTAAAACTCTATTCAAGCTCTGCTTGGTAACCTTTAACTTCTTTAATAGGTCAGAAATTGTAATCCCCTTATACATTGATAATAGATGTAAAACTTTGTGGTGAGCTATACCTATAGAGTATTTATCTAAGGTTTTCTTCGCATCTGAAAAAGATTCACGATAACTCGTAAATAATTTTTCAATCAATTGCTTTAATTGAGTGTCCTTTAAATATAAAAGTTCTTTCATTATGGGTAAGTTATATTGACATATTATAGATACAAAGATAATTTTAGGAAAAAATTTAAATTATTTCACACATGATACCCTACGATAAAAGATCTGGTAAAATCTGGTATAATAACGAGCTTGTTGATTGGGCTGATGCAAAAATTCATATTTTAAATCATGGATTGCATTATGCTAGCTGTGTATTTGAAGGAGAAAGAGTTTATGACGGATCAATATTCAAATTAGAAGAACACACTACAAGACTTTTTTATTCAGCTAAAAGAATGGGAATTACAATGCCATATTCAGAAGTGGAAATAAATGATGCATGTAATAAAATTATTTCAGTTCAAAATATAAAAGATGGCTATGTAAGACCAATGGCTTGGAGAGGTAGTGAAATGATGGCAATCTCTGCGCAACAAACAAAAATTCATGTTGCTGTAGCAACCTGGGATTGGGGTTCTTATTTTGATCCAAAATTAAAAATTAATGGGATTAAATTAAATATTTCAAACTGGAGAAAGCCAGCGCCAAATACAATACCGTGGGACACAAAAGCATCAGGCTTATACATGATCAACACCTTGTCAAAACATGAAGCAGAACAACAAGGTTATACAGATTCTTTAATGCTGGATTATGAAGGAAACATTGCAGAGGCAACTGGAGCAAATATTTTTTTTAAAGATAAGAATGGAGAAATACACACTCCAATTCCAGATTGTTTTTTAGATGGAATAACAAGAAGAACAGTTATTGAAATTGCTAAATCTAAAGGAATTAAAATTAATGAGAGAAAAATTAAACCAGAAGAACTAAAAGATTTTGTTGGTTGTTTTTTAACTGGGTCAGCTGCAGAAGTAACACCAGTATCATGTATTGCGGATAATCAATTTAAAGTTTGTGAAACTATAATTGATTTAAATGAAAGTTATCAAGCTTTAGTTAGAAAAAAATAGATTATTTACTTTTTATTATCCTCAGACATTGCATGGTCAATGCCTTTTCTTAAATACTCATAACCAGTATATAGAGTTAAAAATGCAGAAAGCCAAAGCAGGATTATGCCAATAGTTTGGGCATTATAATCTTGAAAATTTAAAATTTTATTACCAGTTTCACCTGTCAGTAAAAGAGCTATGGCAACCATTTGTAAAAAAGTTTTTAATTTTGCTAAATTAGTTACTGGTAATTTAATTTGCCCTCTAGCCAGAAACTCTCTTAATCCTGAAATCAGTATCTCTCTTGTAAGTATTATAATTGCGGCAATAACCTCATAATGTTTAATTGTTCCACTCATAACAAGCAATATAAGTGCGGTAGCAACAATAATTTTATCTGCTATAGGATCAAGCAATTCACCTAACTTAGACTCTTCGCCCATCATTCTTGCCAACATTCCATCCAAAAAATCAGTAAATGAAGCAATTACAAACAATACGCATGCAGTTAAATCACCGTAAAAACCCGGCAAATAAAATGCTAGAACAAAAAAAGGTACAATTATTATTCTACCAATTGTTAAAATATTTGGAATTTTTTTAAGCATAATTATTCGTGAAAAAAGTTATATATCTTTTTTGCAACTTTTTCCTCAACACCTTCAACTGATTTAATCTCATCAAAACTAGCAGATTCTACAGATCTAGCAGAGCCAAAGTGGTTCAATAAGGCTCTTTTTCTAATCGATCCAATACCATCAATTTGATCTAATAATGATTTTGTAATTCCTTTTGCTCTTTTTGTTCTATGAGAGGTGATAGCAAACCTATGTGCTTCATCACGCAGTCTCTGCATGAAGAAGAGGGTAGGGTCATTCTTATCGAATTTAAATGAATTTCCCTTATAGAAAAAAGTTTCATCACCGCTATTTCTTAATTTACCCTTAGCAATAGCGATCATAGGAAGATCATGTAAGCCAAATTCATCCAATACTTCTTTGGCAGATGAATATTGACCTTTACCACCATCAATTAATATTAAATCAGGAAGAGTTAAATAATTTCCTTTTTCTAACATCGCTCTTTTAAATCTCCTAGTAAGAACTTCTTTTAACATTGCAAAATCATCTTGTTCAGCACCCTTTGTCTTGATGTCAAATTTTCTATATCTTTTTTTAACAAATCCTTCATTTCCAAAAGTAATCATAGCGCCTACGCTATTGGTTCCTGAGATATGGCTATTATCATAAACCTCAACTAAGTTTAGGCTATTTTTAAGATCAAATTTTTTAGCCACACCTTCAAATAAATTTTTATTATTATTTGTTTCATAAATTTTTCTATTAAGTGATTCTTTGGCATTTTTTTCTGCCATAGCAATCACTTTAGCTTTAGTTCCTTTTTTTGCTATATTAATAGAAATTGTACTACTTTCTTTTTTACTTAATGTTTCTTCAATTAGTTTCCTGTCCTCAATTTCTGTATTAATAATAATTAATTTTGGAACATTCTTATTTTCGTAAAATTGCATCAAGAAGGAGGACATTATTTCAGATATGTCTTGGTCAGGATCATGTTTTGGAAAATAAGCTTGGTTGCCCCAATTTTGTTTGGATCTGTAAAAAAATACCTGAATACAGGTTTTGCCAGATTCTTTATAGGCAGCAATTACATCAGCATCAACTAGATTGGCTTCATTAATTCTTTGTGACGATTGAATTATATTTAAGGATTTAATTCTATCTCTAAAAATAGAAGCTCTTTCAAAATCCAGCTTTTCGCTGGCTTCCTCCATTTGTTTGGATAGATTTTTTTGTATATCTCTTGATTTACCCGATACAAACTGAATTGCTTGATCTACTGATTTTTTATAATCTTCTTTATCAATATAATCGACACAAGGACCAGAACATCTTTTTATCTGATAAAGAATGCAGGGTCTTTTTCTATTTTTGAAGGTGCTATCATCACAAACTCGAATTTGAAATATTTTTTGAAGCATCTTAATGGTCCAATTTGCAGTTCCTGCTGAAGCAAAGGGTCCAAAGTAAAATCCTTCTTTATCTTTTTTCCCCCTATGTTTTGTAACTTGTGCCCATTGGTCTTTATTACTGATGAAAACAAATGGAAAAGATTTGTCATCTTTAAGCAATATATTGAATTTAGGTTTATATTTTTTGATTAAATTAGCCTCTAAAAGAAGTGCTTCACTTTCATTGGCAGTAGTCGTTATCTCTAACTTAAAAGTTTGAGAGAGCATCCTTGCTGTTCTGATGATATGATTTTTTTCGGCCACATAGCTCTTTAATCTATTGGGCAGGTTTTTTGCTTTACCTACATATAAAATCACATCTTTATGATCGAGCATTCGATAAACTCCAGGACTTTTAGGAATTAATGGGAGCTCTTTTCTAATTACGTCTTTGCCTAATTCAGAGCTTTTCATGACTTCTTTTTTTGGTAATTTGGATACCAACAGAGGCACATTCTTTTATAATTTCTAATTTTTCAATCTGAAGCATTATCTTGCCAATTCGTTTATCTTTAAATAATACATCAAAAACATCTTCTGCAAGTGTTTCTAAAAAATTATAATGTTTTTTTTTTGCAAGCTTTGTAATTAATTTTACAACCTGACCATAATTAACAATAGACTTTATATCCTTGTCATTTGTTGGTTTTCTATCCTCATAATCAATTTCTAAACTGAATTTTACTTTTTGAGTTTTTTCTTTCTCAAAATCATAATATCCAAGTTTTAAATCTAAAATTAGTTCTTTAATAAGAATTTTTTTTTCGTAATTAAACAAACTTTTGTTCTTATCAATTTTTACAATATTCAAATTATTTTTTTTCATTCTTTTCCAATTACATCTGGTGTTTGCCAGTTTAAACTTTGTCCACTATCTATTGCTATTACTTGACCTGTAATTGAACTGTTTTTGATAAAAAAGTCAACAGCAGAACATATGTCTTTTACATTTACCTGCTGTTTTAAAGGGGTTGCTAAGTACTGCTTTTTAAAATGCATGTCAGTTTGTCTTTTATTTTTAATAGTTGGTCCAGGTGCAATTCCATTAACTCTTATGTTTGGAGCTAATTCCATAGCACTAGTTTTTGTAAGAGTGTAAAGCCCTGTTTTACTTAAAGTGTAAGAAAAGAAAAAGGGAGTTAACTTAAAAACTCTTTGATCTATTATATTTATAATATTGTTATTTTTACCTTTAACATTTTTTGAAAATTCTTTTGTAAGATATGCAGGTGCTTTTAAATTTACATCAATATGTTGGTTCCAACTTTTAGAAGAAAAATTTTTAAGACTGTCATTTTCAAATAACGAAGCATTATTAACTAAACAATCAAAGTATTTTAACTTTAACTTTGAGAATTTTATAATTTTTTTTAAATCTTGTTCTTTTGCAAGGTCACCTTTTACCAAGTAAACTTTTGTTTTATTTTTTGACAATTCTTTTTGTAATTTTTCAGCTTCAGATTTAGACTTATTGTAATGAATAACCATTTCAACTCCTGGGCCTGAGAGTTTCTTTGCAATAGCAGCACCCATTCTTGTTGCGGCTCCAGTGATAATTATTTTGTTTGCTTCCATTTTTTCTTACCTTTTTGTGCTCTTGTACCAGGTAAGCCCATTGTTGATCTACCTTTTGGATATGTTCTATTTTCCTGGTTATAGTGTTTTATTTTTGGGTTTAAAACAATTTCTAACTCTGATGCTTCTAAATTTCTTATTTCATCTCTAATTTTACCAGCTTCTTCAAATTCAAGGTTTGTGGCTGCATCCTTCATTCTTTTGTTGAGCATCTTTAAGTGTTTCTTTAAATTTCCACCAATATTGTCTCCAGTACCTACTTTTAAATAATCCTTGTCATAAACATTCTGCAACACATCACTGATTTCTTTTTTGATAGAGACAGCATCTATATTATGCTTTTTATTATAGGCAACTTGAATTGCTCTTCTTCTATCAGTTTCCTGTATAGCTTTTTTTATACTTTTAGTTTCTTTATCTGCATAAAGAATAACTCTTCCTTCTAAGTTTCTTGCAGCCCTTCCAATAGTTTGAACTAAAGAAGTTTCAGATCTTAAAAATCCCTCTTTATCAGCATCTAAAATTCCAACTAATGCACACTCTGGAATATCTAGTCCTTCTCTTAAAAGGTTAATTCCCACTAGGACATCGAAAACACCAAGCCTTAAATCCCTCATGATTTCAATTCTCTCTAACGTGTCGATATCGGAGTGTAAATATCTAACCCTAATACCATTTTCATGAAAATATTCTGTTAAATCCTCAGCCATTTTCTTAGTCAATGTAGTAACCAATACTCTAAAATTTTTATCTATTGTTTTTTTGCACTCATGCATCAAGTCATCAACTTGATTTTTGGCAGGTTTTATCTCAACAGGTGGATCAATTAGACCAGTAGGCCTTATTATTTGTTCAACAAATTTACCTTTAACTTGTTCTAATTCCCAGGGGCCTGGTGTTGCTGATACAAAAACTGTTTGGGTTCTCATTGCATCCCATTCTTCAAATTTAAGAGGTCTATTGTCCATGCAAGAAGGTAATCTAAAACCATATTCAGCAAGATTACTTTTTCTAGATCTGTCTCCTTTGTACATACCATTTAATTGGGGAACTGTTACGTGGCATTCATCCACAAAAATAAGAGTGTTGTCAGGAAAGTATTCAAATAGAGTCGGAGGTGGTTCTCCTGGTTTTCTTCCAGATAAAAAACGAGAATAGTTTTCAATACCTGCACAAGACCCTGTTGCTTCAATCATTTCTAAATCAAACTTAACTCTTTCTTCTAATCTTTGTGCTTCAAGTAATTTATTTTGTTCTTTAAATTTTTTTAAAGTTACTTCTAATTCTCTTTTAATTTTAATAATTGCTTGTTCGATAGTTGGTTTGGGCGTGATGTAATGACTATTAGCATAAACTTTTATTACATCTAAATCTTGTATTAGATCTCCTGTTAAGGGATCAAATTCTTCTATTTTTTCTAATTTATCACCAAATAAACTTAATCTCCATGCTCTATCTTCAAAGTGTGAGGGAAATATTTCAAGATATTCTCCTCGAGCTCTAAAAGTTCCTCTATAAAAACTCTGATCATTTCTTTTGTATTGTAAATTTACTAAAGTTTTTATTAGTTGCTCTCTGCTGTATTCATAATCTTTCTTTAAACTCAACGTCATTTTGCTGTACGCCTCAACAGAACCCAGACCATAGATACAAGAAACACTTGCAACAATAATTACATCATCTCTCTCTAATAGTGATCTAGTAGCTGAGTGACGCATACGATCAATTTGTTCATTAATGGATGCTTCTTTTTCAATGTAAGTGTCAGACCTTGGAACATAAGCTTCTGGTGTATAGTAATCATAATAAGATACAAAATACTCAACGGCATTGTCTGGAAAAAAAGATTTCATCTCTCCATAAAGCTGTGCAGCTAGTGTTTTGTTAGGAGCAAGTATTAGAGCTGGTCTATTAGTTTTTTCAATTACTTGGGCCATTGTAAAAGTTTTTCCAGAACCTGTTACACCAAGCAAAACTTGGTTTAACTCTTCTTTATTTGCACCCTTAACTAGTTGTTTTATTGCTTCTGGCTGATCACCGGCAGGTTTAAAATCTGTAACAAGTTTAAATTTTTTTCCACCTTCTAGTTTCTGGTGAATTTCAGGATTTTTACTCTGTATATCTGTAATTAAATCTTGATAAGTATTTTGCATTATCTATAAAACTATTAGAATAAAAATATATTTCAATGAGCATTATATCAGACAGTCTAAAAAAGATTAAACCATCACCAACTATTGCTGTAACTCAAAAGGCAAGAGAGTTAAAAGCTGCTGGAAAAGACGTAATAGGTCTTGGGGCAGGTGAGCCTGACTTTGATACTCCAGATAATATCAAACGAGCGGCTATAAAAGCCATTAATGAAGGTGATACCAAATATACAGCCGTTGATGGAACTGCTGCCTTAAAAGATGCCATAGTTAAAAAATTTAAAAGAGAAAACAATTTAGACTACACAACTGATCAAATCACAGTTGGTGCTGGTGGAAAACATGTAATTTATAATGCCATGATGGCAACCCTAAATGAAGGGGATGAGGTTATAGTTCCCGCGCCTTATTGGGTTTCTTATCCTGACATGGTTTTATTAGCTGGTGGAACTCCAATTATTTTAGAGTGTAATGAAAAACAAGGATTTAAAATTAATCCAGCTGAATTAGAAAAATCTATAACACCAAAAACAAAGTGGATAATATTAAATTCACCATCAAATCCAACGGGTGCTTGTTATACTGAAGGAGATATTAAAGAAATCGCAGATGTTTTAGTAAAACATCCTCACGTGCATATTTTAAGTGATGATATTTATGAACACGTAACATACGAAGGTTTTAAATTTTTTACTATTGCACAAATTGATAGCTTGAAAGAAAGAGTTCTTACAATGAATGGAGTAAGTAAAGCTTACTCAATGACTGGCTGGAGAATAGGTTATGCGGCTGGTCCTAAAGAAATTATTAAAGCAATTGCTAAAATACAATCGCAATCAACAACCAATCCATCTTCAATTAGTCAAGCTGCAGCTGTTGAAGCTTTAAACGGAACTCAAGATTTTATTAAAGAGAGAGCAACTTCATTTCAAGAAAGAAGAAATTTTGTTGTTAAAGCATTAAATGAAATAGATGGAATTGAATGTTTAAATCCAGATGGAGCATTTTATGTTTTTCCAAGCTGCAAAGGGTTAATTGGAAAAAAAGATACAAACGGTAAAGAACTTAAGACAGATACTGATTTTGTTCAGTCTTTATTAGAGAATAGTGGTGTAGCAGTTGTTCAAGGTTCAGCATTTGGTTTAGAGGGTTTCTTTAGAATATCTTATGCAACTTCTATGGAAAATCTTAAAAAAGCTTTAGAAAAAATATCTTCTTTTTGTAAAAGTCTTAACTAGGTTTTTGCTTTCCCCACATCTCAAAATATTTACCTTTTTCTAGCAATAAACTCTCATGCGTCCCTTGTTCAATAATAGCACCCTGATCAAGAACAATAATATTATCAGCATTTGCAGCTGTAGATAGTCGGTGAGCAATTATTAAAGTTGTTTTACCTTTAGAGACATTTTCTAGATTTTTTTGAATTTCCTTTTCTGTACTAGTATCTAATGCAGATGTCGCCTCATCAAAGAAAAATATTTTAGGATTTTTTAGAATAGTTCTTGCAATAGCAACTCTCTGTTTCTCACCACCAGATAATTTCAACCCTCTTTCTCCTACAATTGTTTCATAACCATCCGGTAAAATTGTTATAAAATCATGTATATCTGCATTTTGGGCTGCACTAATAACCTCCTCTTTAGTAGCACCAGTATTACCGTAAGCTATATTATAATAAATTGTGTCATTAAATAAGACAGTGTCTTGTGGGACTACACCAATAATTTTTCTTAAAGAGTTTTGAGAAATTTTATTTACATTTGTATTGTTAATAAAAATATTTCCCTCTTTTGGATCATAAAACTTGAATAACAGCCTACTTATTGTTGATTTACCAGCACCAGTTGGTCCTACGATGGCTACTTTTTTTCCATTAGGAACGGTAAATGAAATATTTTTAATGATAGTTCTTCTTATATCGTAATCAAAACTAATGTTTTCAAATCTAATTTCTGCATCGTTACTTTGGGGTATATCCTCAAGATCATCATTTGTTGTTGGGGCAACTTCTAATAAGCTAAACATGTTTTCCATATCGGTTAGTGCTTGTCTAATTTCTCTATAAACAGAACCTAACCAATTCAATGGCTGATATAATTGGAGCATGTAGGCATTAATTACAACAAACCCACCAATATTAATCTCTCCACTTTTGATCCCGTAAACTGACATTACCAACATAATAGTAATACCCACCATTATGATAAATGTTTGGGCTATGTTTAATAGTGAAAGAGAATGTCTACTTTGATTTGCTGCTAACTCATATTCTTCTAATGATTGATCAAGTCTATTAGCTTCAAAGGCCTCATTGTTAAAATATTTAACTGTCTCAAAGTTCAATAAACTATCAATCATCTTAGTGCTGACATCGTTATCAGCTTGGTTCATTCTTTTTCTAAATACATTTCTCCATTCAGTAATCTTAAAAGTTAAGAAAGAATAAAGACCAATAGTTACAAGTGTTACAACAGCATACCATGGGCCATATAGATAAAATAAAATCCCAGAAACCAAGAACACTTCAAAGAAAGTAGGGGCAATATTAAACAAGACATATCTTAGGAGAAAGTCTATTCCTTTAGTTCCTCTGTCTATATATTTTGCTAGTGCACCTGTTTGTCTATTTAAATGAAATTGTAAAGATAGATTGTGAAGATGTTGGAACATTGTCAAAGATATTTGTCTAATAGAATGTTGGGAAACTTTTGAAAATAAGGCGTCTCTAATTTCAACAAATGTGAAAGCAATTACTCTTGTAACACCATAACCAACTACTAAAGCTATTGGTACCAGCATAAATAAATTAATACCTGAACTTAATTCTGTCAGAGAGTTTACCGCACTACCCAATACTAAAGGAGTGCTAACACTTGCTATTTTTGCTAAAACTAAAGCAACAACTGCAAAACTAACTCGTATCCTTAAATCTTTTCTTTTTTTAGGCCACAAATAAGGAAGCAACAGTTTAAAAGTCTTAATGTATTTACCCTTTTTCACAATCTAGATATAACTGATTAGTAATAATTTGTTACAAGCAAATTAGACCTTATAATGAATTAAAAAAAGATATTTTAACTAAATAAACAATAAGGAAATATAAATGTTAAGTGTATATTTGGCAGGTGAAATTCACAGTAATTGGAGAGAAGAAATTATTCAACTTTGTGAAAAAGAGAAATTAGATGTTAAATTTACATCTCCCGTAACTGACCATGAGGCCTCTGACAATTGTGGTGTAGAAATTCTAGGAGCAGAAGAAAAAATTTTTTGGAAAGATAGAAAAGGTGCTAATATTAATTCCATTCGAATCAAAAAATCTATTCAAGATTGTGATGTAATTATTGTTAAGTTTGGAGAAAAATTTAAGCAATGGAATGCAGCTTTTGATGCAGGTTATGCTACAGCACTTAATAAATCTATGATTGTTATTCATAACGATGATCATCAACATGCCCTTAAAGAAGTGGATGGCTCTGCTGCTGCTGTTGTGTCAGATCAAAAACAAGCTTTTCGTATATTGAAATATATATTGGAAGGTTCCTTAAAGTAATGAAAACAGCTTTGTTATTTGGTTCATCTGGCTTAGTTGGACGGCATCTTCTTAATCAATTAATTAAGGATATTAATTATTCTAAAATAAAATTATTTGTTCGTTCAGTTCCTGAAATTAGCGATCCAAAAGTAGAGATTATTAAGACTGATTTTAGTAATTTACAAAATCACAAAGAAGATATCAAAGGAGATGATTGTTTTGTTTGTATTGGTACAACAAAAAAAAATGCACCTGATAAAGATGAATATAAAAGGGTTGAACTTGATATTCCTAAAGAAATTGCAAAAATTGCAAAATCAAATTTGGTTAACTCATTTATCTTTGTCTCTGCATTATATGCAAACCCCAAGAGTTCGGGAGACTACGTAAGATTTAAAGGATTAGTTGAAGAAGAATTAAAAGAACTTAATTTTCCAAAACTTGGAATAATGAGACCATCTTTTTTAATAGGTAATAGAAAAGAAAAGAGAGCAAGTGAAACAATATGTATCTTTGTTTTTAAGTTACTTTCTCCATTACTTTTAGGTCCTTTAAAGAAAATGAAACCTATTCATTCCGAAACAGTTGCAAGAGCAATGATAGCTGTTATTCAAAATGATATTCAGCAAACTATTTTTGAGTCTAACGAGATATCAGAAATAAGTAGTTAGTATTTTTAAACTAATCCAAGTCTAATTACTGAGTTCCCAGCATCTACAATACTATCTTTTGCAGGTTTAAATTTCATACCCAATAAATCTTCAGAATATGAAGTGTCAGTCTGCATTAAAATTCCAAGATCAGGCAACATAATCTTTACAGAAGAATCTAAGTAACTGATCAATTTAACCATAAAATTTGGCATTTCTTTTTTTGGAAGTTTTTTTGCATACTTTGGAAATGCTTCAGCCATAATTTTAGAAACTTCGAGCATTTTTTTTACTTCTGAACCAATAATTAAACGTCTTCCATTAACCTTGGGATTTTTTATAGATAAAACATGTGCTCTTGCTACATCTTTTACATCAGAAATTAATATTCCAAAATTTGGCGCCATAGGATATTTTCCTTTAAGGAAAAGTTCAACATAGCTAGTTGAGGTATTTGTTTTTTTATCTAAAGCATCACCAAAAACTCCTCCTGGATTAATTACAGTTAATTTGTCTTTTAAGCCTTTGCTTTCCATTAATTCCCATGCAGCTTGTTCAGCTTTTGTCTTTGATGTGGTATAGTCATTTGATCCACTCCAATCAGCATCCGACCAATCACCTTCCCCAAAAGTATATGGGTTTGTTCTGTTAGGTTTTTTAAACATGGCTACTATTGACGAAGTAAGAATTATCTTTTCAACATTAGCTTCTATACCAGCATTTAAAACTCTTAACGCCCCACCTTTAGCAGCTGGAACTAAAGCTTCTCTATTTCTTGAACTTTTCATAGGGTAGGGAGAAGCAGTATGTATAATATATTTACAATCTTTAGCAGCCTCAACCCAACCATCATCTTTTAATAAGTCCAATTCAACAAATGATAATTTATCTGTTGAAACATATTCGCTTAGAGTTTTCTTTGTTTTATCTAATGAGTTTTGGCTTCTAACAGTTCCTAAAACTTCATATCCAGAATTTAATAATTCAATTGCTATATGTTTTGCTATCCAGCCGCTTATTCCAGTTAATAATACTTTATTTGTCATTTTGTTATTCCTTTTTAATTAAATTTTTGTTTTAGTACATATGGACATAAATAATCTTTTATCAACTAATTATAAGCTTACTAGTCACTTCACAGTTACTTAAATAATGACTGGTCATTTTTTGTTATTAGTTTACAAAAGAGATGTGGAAAAAATTAATCAAAAACAATCATGTCCTTTTTCAAACGTTATGGAATTATTAGGAGGAAAATGGAAAATTTTTATTATTGCAAGAATCTATGAAAATAAGAAAATCAGATTTAATGAGCTTAGAAAAATAGTAACTAATATCAGCTCCCAAGTTTTGGCAAGAAAACTTGATGAAATGAGAAAAGATGGTTTGGTTGTTAAAATTATTAATAAATCTCAAAACGTAGATTATAAGTTAAGTGAATTCGGAAATTCAGCAATACCAATAATATCTGCTTTAAAAAAATGGAGCCTAGGTAGAAAAAAAGAAATTTCTAAAATAGTGAATATTTAAGTTAGTGAGATAAGAATTTTTCAGCTTCAAGTGCAGCCATACAACCCATTCCAGCAGCAGTTACAGCTTGTCTAAATGTTTTGTCTTTAACATCACCTGCAGCATAAACACCAGGGATATTAGTTTCTGTTAAATCTGGTTTAGTTAATAAATAACCTTCTTTATCCATATCTAATTGATCTTTAAAAAGAGCCGTTGCTGGATCATGACCAATTGCAATAAATAAACCATCTATTTTCATTTCTTCAATTTTATTTGTTTTAAGATTTTTAACTTTAATCGCTGTAACATTTTTAGGTTCGCTATCCCCAATAACCTCTTCAACAGCACTATCCCAAATTATTTCAATTTTTTTATTTGCCATTAATTTTTTTTGAAGTAATTTTTCTGCTCTTAAAGTATCTCGTCTATGAATTAGTTTTACCTTCGATGCAAATTTTGTAAGAAACATTGCCTCTTCTACAGCTGCATTTCCACCACCAACAACTGCCACAACTTTTTCTTTAAAGAAAAAACCATCACATGTTGCACACGCTGAAACACCAAAGCCTCTATATGCTTGTTCTGATTCTATATTTAACCATCTTGCCTGAGCACCTGTTGAAATAATTATACTATCTGCAGTATATTTTTGTCCACTATCACCAACTGCTTCAAAGGGTGTAGATTTTAAATTTACTGATCCGATATGATCTTCAATCATTTCTGTACCAACTGCTTTTGCTTGGTCTCGCATTTGATCCATTAACCATGGACCTTGAATTACATCTGAAAATCCAGGATAGTTTTCTACATCTGTTGTTGTAGTTAATTGTCCACCAGGTTCAGAGCCGTATACTAAAACAGGGCTCAGCATTGCTCGGGCAGCATACACAGCTGCTGTATAGCCAGCTGGACCTGACCCTATTATTAACACTTTTGTGTGTTTAATTGGATTTTCACTCATGCAGAAGTTATATAAGGATAAATGACAAAATTAAAAGGGATATTATTGACTGAGGGTATGCATGGCATGATTAGTCAAGTAGAGGGTTTGGCTAAAGCTTTGGATATAGATTTTACACACCATAAGGTTGAACTAAATCATTTATGGAAATTAATTCCACCAAATCTTAGCCCTGTTTCACAGACCGTGTTTAAAAAAATTGATCATGATGATTTTGATGTGATTATCTCCTGCGGACGAAAAAGTGTTATTCCATCAATTCATTTAAAAAAAACATCAAATAAAAAAGTATTTAATATCCATATTCAAGATCCAAAAGTAGATTTAACTCATTTTGATTTTATTGTAGCTCCAGAACATGACGCAATAGAAGGGTCGAATGTTGTTACTACAAAAGGAGCAATTCATTATCTTACAGAAAATGAGATAAGTGAAAATAAAGATTATCTAAATTCATTTATTAAAAAAGATGAAAGAAAAATTTGGACCTTAATAATGGGTGGTCCCACCAAGTATTATGATTATTCAACTAAAAATATGAAACATATTTTTACAGCATTATATAAATTGTTAAAAAAACATGACTTCCAACTTGTGGTAATTCCTTCAATGAGAACACCAATAAATACTATTCATTATGCAAAAGAATTTTTTGGTGAAAATCACACAATAGTAATGGATGTTGATAAAAAAGCCTACCTATCAGCCTTAGCAATTTCTGAAAATATTATAGTTACATGCGACTCTAGCTCTATGATTTCAGAAGCAGCCTTGACTGGTAAACCAATCTATATAGCTAGTATTTTGCCTAAAAAAAATGACAAAAGATTTCAAAGATTTAGAAATTTATTTAGAGAATTAAACATAACTAGAAATTTAGGAGAAGAGATTGAAAATTGGTCCTATCCAAAACTTGATGAAACTAATAGAGTAGCAAGTATTATTAAACAAAAAATAAATTCTTGATGTCATTTTTAAGTTCAATTCAAAACCAATCTAAAAAACATAAATTTCCTTTTGATCACTGGGAGTATGATGATGCACTTACTGATGGGGCAATAAAAGAAATTACTATTGCAGATATCCAAGATGTAACTAAACATAATTTAAATTATGATGGCACTCGAGCAATAGATGGAGGTGCTGCTGAATTTAGAGAGGGGATAGCATCAGGTGGTGAAGCAGTAAAATTTAGATGTTTTGTATCAAAAGAAAATGAAAAACAATTTCCAAACCTAGTGAAATTTATTAATGAACTACAATCCAAAGAAGTTCATGAAACTATCTCAAAAATGATCAATAGAGATTTATCTAATTCATATGTTAGACTTGAGGTTATTTGTGATCGAGAGGGTTTTTGGTTAAAGCCTCATTGTGATATTAAAGAAAAACTAATGTCAGGGTTAATATTTGTTAATAATACCAATGAATCTGAGGAACTTGGAACAGATTTTTATAATGAGAAATTAGAAAAGGTAAAAACTGTGCCTTACAAACATAACTATGGTTATCTTTTTACAAGTGGACCCAACACTTGGCATGGTATGGAAAAGAAGACAATAGTTAAAGAAAGACGATGTCTTCAGGTTAACTATGTAACTTTCCCAACAGATTGGAAAGTAGCTTAGTCAAATCTTCCTATAGAAGTGATGAAAAGTGTCTTATTTAATTTGCTTCTATCTATTGCCATTGTAACTGATATTCACTGTTTTTTAGATACTGCCAGATAAAATTACAAATCATTATAGAGGCAAGTATTTTTCGAAAAGTACCGATCTAAAGACAATTCAGAAGTCATGAATTTATCATGATTGATGAAGGTTATTTATTATGATTATAAAAGATATAGCTAAACAGGGAATTCCAGAAATAGGTAATATTTTACCCTTAAAAAAAAATAATATTATTCCAATAAAAATTACTAAGACTATAGAAATAGTCGTAGTCCCTAATTTGGGTGAAGTAAATTCGCATCAAGATAATGTCGGAATTATTCTAGAAGAAAAAAATGTTCTAAGGATTTTATCTAAACGATATAAAAATGTTTTAATTACTGAAATTAATTCAGAAGAAGATCTTGAAGCCCTAGTTAAAAGAAAGCCTGATTTAGTATTCTCTGGTGTTAAGTATTTCTTTTTTAATAATAGGAAAATATGGCTAAATGATTATTTAGAGATGTTTGAAATTCCATATATCGCCTCAAGTAAAGCAGCTCTTGATAATGAAAGTGATAAAAATAGAGCAAAAAAGATTATGCAAAAA
This sequence comes from Candidatus Pelagibacter sp. Uisw_101, assembly GCF_047727615.1. Lineage (GTDB taxonomy): Bacteria > Pseudomonadota > Alphaproteobacteria > Pelagibacterales > Pelagibacteraceae > Pelagibacter. The sequence goes on along the minus strand of NZ_CP159821.1, from coordinate 1,108,432 downwards.
AATAATATTAGAACTGCAGATTTTTTTATAACAAACCCCGGTGAATACTTAAAAGAATCATCAATACCAATAAAATTTCCCCTTTTTATAAAACCAGTAACTGGTGGAGATAGCAGGGGTGTGGATAAAAATTCAATTGTATTTAATTTTGAAGATTTTACCTCAAAAGTATTAGACATTAAAGTAATGCAAAACTCACCTTCTTTAGTCGAAACATATTTAGCAGGAAAAGAATATAGTGTTGGTATTTTTGAAGATAGTATTGACGGAACTTTAAGAACTATGCCAATAGAAATTATCGTAAAAGAAAATGTAGACGGTCATTGCATTCTTGATTTTGATGTTAAAAAAAATGATGAAGAGAGCGTAATTCTTGTTTCAGATGTTGTGGTCTTTGACAAACTTTCTAAATTAGCAAAAGATTCATTTAAAGCCTTAGGTGGAAAATCTTTAGGTAGAATAGATATTAAAATGGATCATTTAGGCTCTCCTCATTTTATAGAAGCAAATTTAATGCCAGGTCTTCGAAAAGGTTATTTTTATAGATCGTGTGTACTAAACCTTGATATGAGTTACGAAGATATGATTTTTAGTATTGCAAATACTGGCTTGTCTTCACATTAAATATCTTGAAGCGCTGTAACAGTAATCTCTTTTGTTTTTAAAGATCTAATCCCCATCAAGCAAGCTTGAGCAGTAGACATGTTTGTGCAATAAGGAACTTTATTACCTAGCGTTGCTCTTCTTAAAGCCATTGCATCATGAAGACGGTGCTCACTATTTCCACCACCAGTATTAATAACTAAGGCAATTTTTTTAGAATTTAGTACATCAACAATGTGAGGTGATCCTCCACTAACCTTGTTTATTGTTTTGCACTTTATTCCATGTTTACGAATGTAGTCGGCAGTTCCACCCGTAGCACATAAAGTAAAATTTAATTTTATTAATTGTTTTGCTAAATCTACACCTTCATCTTTATGACCATCTTTGAGAGAAATAAATGCTAAACCTTTTGTTGGTAATGAGTTTGAAGCAGCAATTTGGCTTTTTGCATAAGCCATACCAAAATCCTTATCAAATCCCATTACTTCACCTGTTGATTTCATCTCAGGACCCAATAATAGGTCGCTATTTGGGAATTTATTGAAAGGAAATACTGCTTCTTTAACTGCAAATAAGTTTTTATTTTTACCTCTTAAGTTAAATTTAGATAATTTTTCACCAGCCATCACTCTTGAGGCAATTTTTGCAAGAGGCAATCCTTTGGCCTTAGATACAAAGGGAACTGTTCTGCTTGCTCTTGGATTTACTTCTATTACATAAATTTCATCATTTTTAATGGCAAATTGAATGTTCATAAAACCTTTAACATTTAACGCTAAAGCTAATTTTTTTGTTTGAACCTCTATTTCTGTTATCAACTTTGGTTTAATAGATATAGGAGGTAAAGAACATGCAGAATCTCCAGAGTGAATACCTGCTTCTTCAATGTGCTGCATGATACCTGCAACAAATACTTGCTTACCATCAGATATTGCATCAACATCAACTTCCATAGCGTGGCTAATAAATTTATCTATTAATATGGGATTATCTTCTGCAGCTTTAAATGCTTCTTCTACAAAGTTTTTCAATTGGCTTTTTTCATGAACAATTTCCATTGCTCTTCCACCTAACACATAAGAAGGTCTTACCATTAATGGTAGACCAATTTTTTCAGCAATTTGAATGGCTTGCTTGTAAGTTTTAGCAATACCACTTTCAGCTTGTTTTAATTTTAATCTATCAAGTAATTTTCTAAATCTATTTCTATCTTCAGCAAGATCTATTGAGGTGTACTGCGTTCCAAGAATTGGAAGTTTGTTATCATGTAAAAACTTTGCAAGTCTTATAGGAGTTTGTCCACCAAACTGAGCAATGATCCCTACAAGGTTTCCTTTTTGCTGTTCTTTTTTAATAATATTATAAACATACTCTTCTTTAAGAGGTTCAAAATAAAGCCTATCACTTGTGTCGTAGTCTGTTGAAACTGTTTCAGGATTACAGTTAATCATTATAGTTTCAAAACCACTATCTTTAAGAGCATAACTTGCTTGGCAACAACAGTAATCAAACTCAATACCTTGACCTATACGATTTGGTCCACCCCCTAAAATTATGATTTTTTTTCTTGAAGAAGGTTCTGCTTCACACTCTGAATTCAAAGCATAATTTCTTTGATATGTTGAGTACATATAAGGTGTGAAAGATTTAAATTCAGCAGCACAGGTGTCTACTTTTTTGTAAACTGGTAATACTTTTAAAGCAGTTCTTTTTTTCCTAACAAGGTCTTCAGGAATTTTAGTGATTTCAGATAGTTTTTTATCAGAAAAACCTATTGATTTAATTCTATTAAATTCATTGTAGTCTTTAGGGAGACCTTTTTTTTGTATTTGATTTTCTTCATCAACAATTTCTTTTATTTGCTCCAAGAACCAAGGATCTATTTTACAAAGTTGGTGAATTCTTTTAATGTTGATTTTTTTTCTAAACGCTTCAGCAGCTAATAGTATTCTATTTGGAATATTTTTTTTTAATTCTTTTTCTATTTTTTTTTTGCTAAGTGGAAAAATTCGATCTAAGCCTGAAAAGCCAATTTCAAGAGAGACCAATGCTTTTTGAAGAGATTCTTTAAAGTTTCTACCAATTGCCATTGCTTCACCAACTGATTTCATTGAAGTCCCAAGAATTGCCTCAGAAGTAGAGAATTTTTCAAAGGTAAACCTTGGTATTTTAGTCACTACATAATCAATACTAGGTTCAAAAGAAGCAGGTGTTGTTTTAGTAATTTCATTCTTTAATTCATCAAGTGTGTAACCAACAGCTAGTTTTGCTGCAACTTTTGCAATTGGAAACCCTGTTGCTTTAGAAGCAAGAGCTGAAGATCTCGAAACTCTTGGGTTCATTTCAATGATAACCATTCTGCCATCTTTAGGATTGATTGCAAATTGAACATTTGAACCACCTGTTTCTACTCCAATTTTTCTAAGACAAGCAATTGAGGCATTTCTCATAACTTGGTACTCTTTATCCGTAAGTGTTAGAGCGGGTGCAACTGTAATGGAATCTCCCGTATGAATTCCCATTGGGTCAATGTTTTCAATAGAACAAATAATAATACAGTTGTCTTTTTTATCTCTAACAACTTCCATTTCAAATTCTTTCCAACCCTCAAGGCATTCTTCAATTAAAATTTGGCTAACAGGGGACTCGTGTAAACCATCTTTAACTATTTTAAGATATTCTTTTTCAGTTTTGGCAATTCCTCCACCCAAACCACCCAAAGTAAACGCAGGTCTAATTATTGCTGGTAATCCGATTTGTTTTAAAGCTTTTGCAGCATCTCTAATATGATTTACCACTTTAGATTTTGGTAAGTCCAAACCAATATCTAACATGTTTTTTCTAAATTTTTTTCTGTCCTCTGCATTAGAGATTGCCTTAGAATTCGCACCAATTAGTTCAATCTTGTATTTTTTAAGAATTCCTTTTTTCTCAGCTTCCATTGCTAAATTCAAAGCAGTTTGGCCACCCATTGTTGGCAAAATTGCATCTGGTTTTTCTTTTTTTAGAATTTTTTCTAATACCTCCAAGGTTATTGGCTCAATATAAGTTTTATCTGCAACACCAGGGTCTGTCATGATAGTTGCAGGATTAGAGTTAATTAAAATAACTTTATAATCTTCATCTTTAAGTGCCTTACAGGCTTGTGTACCTGAGTAGTCAAACTCACATGCTTGACCTATGATAATTGGTCCAGCACCAACGATTAGTATAGTTTTAAGGTCTTTTCTTTTTGGCATTTTTTTTTATGTTGTTAATAAATTCTTCAAATAAGTAAACACTATCTTGTGGCCCTGGGTTTGATTCAGGGTGATATTGAACAGAAAAAACAGGTTTATTTTTTAATCTAATTCCTTCAATGCAATTATCAAATAAAGATTTATGAGTTACTTCAATATTTTTTGGTAATGTTGCTCTTATAATTTCAAAGCCATGATTTTGACTCGTGATTTCGACATTATCTTTAATTAAGTTTTTAACTGGATGATTAGCACCTCTATGACCAAGTTTCATTTTTTTAGTTTTTGCACCAAGCGCTAAGGCTAAAATTTGATGACCAAGGCAAATACCAAAAATAGGTAAATTATTTTTGATTAATTCTTTAATGATTTCAATTGCATATTTTCCAGTTGCTGCAGGGTCACCAGGACCATTGGATAAAAAGATCCCATTTGGCTTTAATTTAAGGATGTCTTTTGCACTCGTTTTGCACGAAACCACTGTTACTTTACAATTAAGATCTGAGAAATATCTTAGGATATTTTTTTTAATTCCATAATCAATTGCAACAATGTGTAATGAGTTTTTTTTATTTTTTAAGTAACCAGTTTCTTTTTTCCAAGTTTTAAAACCTGACCAAATATAATTTTTTTTAGTAGTCACTTGTTCTGCTAAATCTAAATTATTTAATCCACTCCATTTCGCTGTGATATTTGCTAATTTACTAATATTGAAATTGCCTTTATTAGAAAAAGAAATGGTACCTTTAGGGGCTCCTTTATCTCTAATATAATTAGTCAAGCCTCTTGTATCCAAACCAGTGATCCCAACAATTTTATTTTTTTTTAACCACTCGTCTAAATTTAGCAAAGATCTATAGTTAGAAGGACTTGTTATCTCAGAGTTAAAAATTACACCTTTGGTCCAAACTTTATCAGATTCTAAATCTTGCTTGTTAGTTCCAACGTTACCAATGTGTGGAAAAGTAAAATTGATAATTTGCCCAGCATAAGAGGGGTCTGAAATAATTTCTTGATAGCCTGTTAGAGAAGTATTGAAGCATACTTCGCCTGTCGCTGTTCCTTGATAGCCAATACCAACACCTTTAAAGATTGCTTTATTTTCAAGAACTAAAACGCCTGTGTGAATCTGTGAGATTTTGTTAGAGCTAATCTTTTTTGTTTTTTTGATCAATTACAACTCATGAGTTAAAGGTTAATACAATAAAACCTTAATTATCGCAACAGAGATGTATTATAAAATTATAAAAAAACAATTTTTCTTTTGAAGAATTTTCACTTTGCAGTAGATTAAAAAATATTATGACATTGAAAGAAAAAATTGAAACTAACTATAAAAATTCTCTAAAATCAAAAAATAAGGTTGAAATCTCAACCTACAGGTTAATTTTATCTGGAATAAAAGATATCGATATTATCAATCGATCTGGCGCCGACATAAAAGAAACAGACGATGAGGACATTAAAAAACTTTTAAAGAAAATGATCAAGCAAAGAATCGAATCAATAGATATCTATAAAAAAAATGACAGGATGGATTTGCTAGAAGTTGAGCAAAATGAATTTGATCTTTTATCTAGTTTTTTACCACAGCAGTTAAACGATGAAGAAACTAAAAAGATATGCGTTGATACAATAAGTAAATTGGGTGCCGCATCAATTAAAGACATGGGTAAAGTGATGGGTGAATTGAAAAAGTCATACCCTGACAATCTAGATTTTGCTAAAGCCGGACCTTTACTCAAAGAACTATTAAATAAATAATGAAATACCCAAAAGAGTATTTAGACGAAATTAAAACTCGTTTAAAGGTTTCAACAGTTGTATCAAAGTCTGTCAGTCTAAAAAAAAGAGGCAAAGAATTTGTAGGCTTATCACCCTTTAAAACTGAAAAAACACCTTCATTTACAGTTAATGATGAAAAAGAATTTTATCATTGTTTTGCAACATCAGAACATGGAAATATTTTTGATTTTATAATGAAAACTCAAAATTTGAAATTTGGAGAAGCGGTAAAATCATTAGCAAATCTTGCAGGTATGAGACCTTACACATTTTCAAAACAAGATGAAGAACGTGAAAAAAATTGGCAAGAGTATTGCTCAATCTATAATCAATATGTTCAATTTTATCACGAAGAAATTTTAAAAAATGAAAGTTTAACTATTGCGAGAGACTATTTAAAGAAAAGGAACCTTAGTAAGAATGAAGTAAAAAATTTTAAGATTGGATTTGTTGAAAGAAACTCTAATTTTTATGAAAAATTAAAAGATGAATTTAGTGAGAAAGTTTTAGTTGAAAGTGGTCTTTTTTATTTAGATGAAAAAAAGAATAAATACGTTGAAAGATTTCGAGATAGAATAATATTTCCAATTAATAATATTTCAGGCCAACCCATTGGATTGGGAGGAAGAACCATTCAAGAAAATAGTTATTCAGCAAAATATATCAATTCTCCTGAAACACCTTTTTTTAAAAAAGGTTCTAATTTATATAATCTGGACTTAGCTAGAAGATTATCAAATAAAATAGACCACGTATATTTAGTTGAAGGATACATGGATGTAGTTGGTTTAAGTAAAAATGGAATTGAAAATGTTGTAGCAAATCTTGGAACATCTTTAACGGATAGACAGATTTTAATGCTTAACCAATTCTTTGAAGATATAATTATCTGCTTTGATGGTGATGAGAGTGGATACAAAGCAGCGCTCAGGGCAGCAGAAAATTCAATTAAAGAACTACAACCAGAAAAACAAATTTCGTTTCTTTTTTTACCAGATGGCGAAGATCCTGATAGTTATGCAAATAAAAATGGCAAAGCAAACTTTATTGATTTTACTAAACAGGCAAAAATTTCAATTCATCAGTTTATATTTAATCATTATAAACAACAAACTGATAACAATCCTTCATCAATGGCTATTTTTGAAAAAAAATTAAGAGCTATTGCTGCAACCATAAAAGATGATTTTATAAAAAAATATGTACTAGAGTTTTTCTTGGAGAAAATTTCATCTTTAACTCCACATAGCAATGTAGGAAAAAAACAATTTTATACTAAAAAGATAAAATCATTACAGTCTACTCAAAAACACTTTAACGAAAGCAAATTATTAAGCGGTGTTGAGCTTAAAGAGTTTTCATTGCTTTATTTAATAATGAACAATTTAGATTTATTTCAAGAAAATATTCACATGATTGAAAATATAAATCTATTTAGTGAAGAAAATAAATTAATTTTTGACACCTTGATAACCAAACTAAAGAGTGGAGAAAAACTTACCTTAGACCAAATTCCAATCGATCCTCAATTAACTGAAAAGATTTTTAAATTTGCTTCGATAAAGCATATCCTGAATAACCATCAAAATGATCAGAATAAAATGTTTGAACTACTAGAGGAAGTCTCTAGAGACCTTAAAAACTACGATTTAGAGTTCAGAATTGAAGAGCTTGAGTCGAAGTTCTCTAAAGATTTAAGCGAAAGCACTTTCAATGAAATAAGAGAGCTAAAAAAACAAAAAAACATCAATTAAATCTTTCAAAAAATACGTGGATTTTTCTCAAATTGCGCTTATATAAGTCATTTCAAATATACTATTGTGGAAAGAATAATTACAAAATCATTTGCTAGACTTATGGGTCGTGGGACTCATAGAGGATTTATAACTTTTGACGAGCTAAATAAATCATTAGGTAAAAGAAATCTTTCAGACGAAAATTTAGAACAAGCCTTCATGCACATTCTTGATGAGAATGTAGCACTTGTAGAAAAAAAATCTGATTTTAAAGTTTTAAGAAAAAAAGAAAATTCATCTAAAGAAGAGGGTAAGACAATTGAGAAAAGTGATGACCCTATAAGAATGTATTTAAGGGAGATGGGTGGAGTAGAGCTCTTATCTCGTGAAGGTGAAATTGCAATTGCAAAAAGAATAGAAGCTGGGAAAGATGTAATGCTTATCGCATTAGCACAAAGCCCAATTACTGCACAACAATTTGTGGAGTGGGATGAGAAACTTCAAAGTGATGAAATTTTAGTTAGAGAAATTATTGATATTGATACTAACTACATGGAAGACGAAAATACAGGTCCAAGCGCTAAGCAAAGAAATTCTGGTGAAACTGATAAAAATGATGAAAATAATGGAGACGATGATGAGTTCAATCCAACGCTTGCAGCAATGGAAACTGAAATCAAACCAAAAGTTTTAAAAACTGTAAATACTTTAACAAAAGAATATGCAAAATTAACCAGGTATCAAAAAGAAAAGCTTGATGGTATTTTAAATGCAGTTAGCTTCTCAACTGCTAAAGAAAAAGGACATGATAAAATTGTAAGTGATATTTTAGAAAATATTAAATCATTACAATTGTCACCTTCTGTAACAGAGGAATTGGTTCAAAAGCACTATGTGGAAAATAAAAAAATTGTTTCACTAGAAGGAAACCTTTTAAGACTAGCAATGGATCAAAAAATTCCAAGAAATGAATTTATTAAGTTTTATATTGGCAATGAAATTAATCCAAATCTTAAAAAGTTCCTTGATACTAACCCCATGTGGAAGCAGTTTTTCTCAAAAAATAAAGATGAATTTAAAAACATAAGAGAGAGATTAATTGAGATTAGCCATAAACTTGGAATTTCAGTCACTGATTATAAAAAAATAGTTAGCCGAGTTCAAAAAGGTGAAAAAGAATCTAGAATTGCAAAAAAAGAAATGGTTGAAGCAAACTTAAGATTGGTAATTTCAATTGCAAAAAAGTACACTAATAGAGGTCTTCAATTTTTAGATCTTATTCAAGAAGGAAACATTGGTCTTATGAAAGCTGTGGATAAATTTGAATACAGAAGAGGTTATAAGTTTTCAACATATGCTACTTGGTGGATCAGACAAGCAATCACCAGATCTATTGCTGACCAAGCTCGTACAATAAGAATTCCAGTTCACATGATAGAAACTATTAATAAAATTGTAAGAACACAAAGATTAATTTTAAGTGAGTTTGGTAGAGAGGCCACACCTGAAGAATTAGCGCAAAAATTAAGAATGCCTTTAGACAAAGTTAGAAAAGTTTTAAAAATATCAAAAGAACCAGTATCTCTTGAAAAACCAGTAGGAGATGAAGAGGATAGTAGTTTGGGTGATTTTATTGAAGATACAAAAGCATTAGCACCTTTAGAACAAGCTATTAAATCAAATCTAAGTGAAGCCACGACTAAGATTTTATCAACTCTAACACCAAGAGAAGAAAGAGTTCTTAGAATGAGATTTGGTGTTGGAATGAATACAGACCATACTCTTGAAGAAGTAGGTCTTCAGTTTTCTGTAACAAGAGAGCGTATTAGACAGATAGAAGCTAAAGCTTTAAGAAAATTAAAACATCCAAGCAGATCCAAACAGTTAAAAAGCTTTTTAGAAAGTTAAAATTCAAAGGGACTGTAGCTCAATAGTAGAGTACTGCATTGACATTGCAGGGGTAGTTGGAGCGTAACCAACCAGTCCCACCATTTTCATTATCTTTTACCTATGCTAGACATCGGTTACATTATAATATAATTAAAGTTTAATTTTTAGGGCCTGTAGCTCAGTTGGTTAGAGCAGTACACTCATAATGTATTGGTCCCAGGTTCGAGTCCTGGCGGGCCCACCAAAAATTATTTTTATAGATGATTATTTAATAAACTCTTTTAAAGTAGAAAAAAGAGCATTGATGTCTCCATCATTATTTTGAATGATAGAAGAGAATTCTTCCTTTTGAGTTCTCACGAGACTTAAGCCCTCAATAATTAAATCTCTGATTAAAGGGATTTCTGGGTTTTTTGTATAAACTCTCCAATCAATTTTAACTTCAGGCCTTTGTTCTGTTCCAACTAAAATACTAGATACTATTGTATAATTTTCATTTAATTTTTTTTTAGATAAGACTTCAATCTCTGGATTTGAATATTCAGCTAGTCTACTAGCAAAACTTTTTAAAAAATATTGCTCAAAAAGATTTGAATACTCTTTTTTTTGATCTTCATTTATATATTTTCTATAAGCTCCCAAAGTGTAATAACCAATACCATTGATATCTACTGTTTCACTTGCAATTTTTTTTAGCCTCTCTATTTTTTCTTCTTTAGAAAAGTTATCATTAAGAGCTTCTGAGGCTCTGTTAACTGTTGATTGAACAAAGATATCTGGTTCAATCGAGTAAACTTTAGCAATACTTGAGAAAAAAATTACTAAAAAAAATAAGAATGTTGAAGTTTTTTTTAGAAACATTACCTTGCTCATTGTTAAGATTATTTATTTTTAATTATTTAGTTTCTACTTCTTCCCAGTCGCCTTCATACATAATATCAATTGTTGGATCTGAGTTTCTAATTTTTTGCTGTCTATCTTGCAAATACAAACTTCTTACTGAAGCATAAAAGTCCATAGAGTTTTTTTCTAAATTATCTATAGTCTCTAAGTTTTTTGCCCTAAAATCAATTCCTGATATAATTTTTGTTGTCATATATAAGTCTTGATCTAAATATTGATTATTTCCATGAACAGACAGGTTATAATAAGGATCCCCACCTAATACATTCATAAATGAACCAAAAGTATCTCTAACAGTTGATGGTCCAAGAACTGGTAACACAACATAACAACCTGCCCCAATACCCCAAGCACCAAAAGTTTGCCCATAATCTTCTTTTTCATACTCTGGAAAATTCATTTTTGTGGCCACATCGAATACTCCAAGAATACCTAATGTAGTATTAACAGCAAATCTTCCAGTGTTAATTCCAGCTTTTTTAAACTCTCCCTGAAGAATATTATTGGGTATAGTTAAGAGTGAAGAAATATTTTCAAGGGCATTACTCGTTCCATATCTGATTGGTGATGGCAATTTTCTATAACCTTTAGCAACTGGTTCTAATATAGCTTTATCCAAACTTTGATTTAAAGAAAAGGTGGCTCTATTTAAACCTTCAAAACAATCTTTAACATCTCCAGAATTTTTTTTTGATAAGCTATTTTCACCATCTGTGTCAGCACACACATTTGTTGCTAACAATAAACTTATAAGTGAAGTTATTATAATTTTTTTCATAATATAATCATTATATAATATATATAATGTTAATGTAAATCAGCAATTAGCTCTAAATATGACACAAAAATGGCTTTAAAAACATCATTGAACTACTCCCCAAATTTTAATTCTAAAAAAAGAACTTCTAAGCAAATCAAATTTATTATTTTTCATTATACGGGAATGAAAAAAGAATCTGATGCCATAAATAAGCTTATCGAAATACAATCTGAGGTTAGCTGCCATTATTTAATTAAAAATAATGGAGAAATTGTAAAAATAGTACCTGATTTATACATTGCATGGCATGCTGGAGAATCTTCGTGGAAAAATTATAAGTCTTTAAATTTAAATTCTATTGGAATTGAAATTACAAACCCAGGACATGAGCATGGTTATAAAAAATTTACAAAAAAACAAACCTCCTCTCTTTTAAAGTTAAGTAAGTTTTTAATAAAAAAATATAAAATTAGTCCTAATAATATTTTGGGACATTCAGATATAGCAATACTAAGGAAAAAAGACCCAGGTGAAAAGTTTCCATGGGAGTATTTATCTAAAAATAAAATAGGGATATGGCACACATTAAATAAGCAAGATTTGATAAAAAATAGAAAACTAAAGATAGATAAAATAGAAGAAAATATTTTTTTCAGAAACCTGTTTAAGATTGGATATTCAAAAAAATATCCAAAAGACAAGAGTAAGAATAAATATTTAGAGAAATTAGCAAAAACTTTTCAAAGAAGATTTAGGCAAGAGTTGGTTGATGGTAAAATTGATCAAGAATGTCTGATTATTAGCAAAAATCTTATCAAGGCATATAATTAAATTTTTCTTGAAGTTCTATAGTTAAGTAATAAATTACATGTGCTAGATGAACGACTTATCGCTTTAATTTTTTTTAAAGAGGAAAGTCCGGGCTCCGCAAAGACACAGTGCCAGATAATACCTGGCGGGGGAAACCCTAGGGATAGTGCCACAGAAAATATACCGCCATAACATGGCAAGGGTGAAAAGGTGTGGTAAGAGCGCACCGGTTCTATTGGTAACAATGAACGCTGGAAAACCCCACTGGGAGCAAGACTAAGTAGAGATGACATTGTTGCAAAACTAAAAGCCGTCTTTGGCTAGTCATCAGGGTTAGTTGCTTGAGCTTAAGAGTGATCTTAAGCCTAGAGAAATGATAGGTTTAAATGACAGAACCCGGCTTATAGTTTATCTAGCAAACTTATCCACAGTTCAATTGTAATTAAATTTAGATGTTCACCTTTTGATTCATAATTGAATCATTTCTGTTCTTCTTTTTAGTCCTAGAATTGTATTGAGTTAAAACTAAAAATTGATTTTAGACTTAATGTAGATAAACAAAAGTTATCCACAATTATTAACAAATTGGCCTAAAACGAACATATTGACACTATGATTAAAAACCCATATTGTCCCATATATTCCCAAATATGGAATCTATGAAATATAAAAAATATGTTTTTATCTACTTACGAGAACAAAATAGACAAAAAAGGAAGGGTATCTGTGCCTGCTAGTTTTAGATCTCATCTTTCTAACTTAGGATACAACGGTGTTATCTGTTATCCCTCATTTAATAATCAGTCTATAGAAGCTTGTTCACAAGATAGAATTGAAAAACTTTCTACAAGTATAGATTCATTAAGTCCATTTGAAGAAAAAAGAGATTATTTTGCAACATCAATTTTATCTGAGAGTATGAATTTACAATTTGATAGTGAAGGTAGAATTTCGTTATCAACAAAATTATTAAAACATGCAAAAATAAAAAATAGCATGTTATTTGTTGGTCAGGGTCAAACATTCCAAGTATGGGAACCAGCAGCATTTGAAAAATTTAAGATCAACGCAAGAAAAAAAGCAAATCTAAACCGTGCAAGTCTTAAATGGGAAAAACATTTTAATAACAATGAGGGGAAATAAAAATGACAATTAACTTTAAATCACCAGAAATAAAAGAATTACAACCAAGATTATTAGTAGTGGGAGTTGGTGGAGCAGGCGGAAATGCACTTAATGAAATGATTGATAATGGACTTCAAGGAGTAGAGTTCATAGCAGTAAATACAGATGCTCAAGATTTAAAGTTAAGTAAAGCTAAAGCAAGAATTCAAATTGGTCTAAGTTTAACAAAAGGTTTAGGTGCTGGTGCGAAGCATGACATTGGTCAAGCAGCTGCAGATGAATCTTTGAATGAAATTGTAAATACACTTCAGGGTGCAAACATGGTTTTTATAACTGCTGGTATGGGTGGTGGAACTGGAACAGGTGCTGCACACGTTATTGCAAGAGCTGCTAAAGAATTAAATATTTTAACAGTAGGCGTTGTAACACTTCCTTTTTTATATGAAGGGCCATCAAGAATGAGAAGAGCTCAGCTAGGCCTAGAAGAATTAAGAAAACATGTGGATACAATTATTGTAATTCCAAATCAAAATCTATTTAAGGTTGCGAATGAACAAACTACATTTGAGGAATCTTTTAATCTTTCAAATAATGTTTTAATGCAAGGTGTACAAAGTGTAACTGATCTAATGGTTAGACCAGGTATAGTTAACCTAGATTTTGCTGATGTTGAAACTGTAATGGCTTCAATGGGTAAAGCAATGATGGGAACTGGTGAAGCCGAAGGAGAAGGTAGAGCAGCTAAAGCAGCAGATATGGCAATTAGCAACCCATTGATTGATGACTATACATTAAAAGGTGCAAAAGGATTGCTAGTAAACATTACTGGTGGGAAGGATCTTAAACTTTTTGAAGTTGATGAAGTTGTTAACAAAATAAGAGCTGAAGTAGATCCAGAAGCTGAAGTAATTATTGGTGCCATCACGTCTGGTGACCTTGATGGAAAAATCAGAGTATCTATTGTTGCAACAGCATTAGATGGTCAACAACCAGAAAGTAAATCTGTAATCAACATGGTTCACAGAATACAAAATAGAAATCCTGGTTATTCAGATTTTAACAGTGCAAGCTCTGCTCAATCATTTAACTTTTCACCTACGATGACTAGCCCCATTTCACATGGAGCAAATGCACTAAAGTTAGAAAATGAAATAATTGCAGAGCCAGCTACAAACACTGCATCATCAGAAATGATGAATGAGCAAACTGCTACCAATCAAGAAGTTGAAAGTATTGTTGAAAATAATCAATCAAATGATTATGAGCAATCTTTTTCAGAGGAAGCACTTACAACTGCACAACCTGAAGAAAATAACCCAATAGAGGAAGAGTATGTTTCTAATGGACTTGAAAACTTTGGTGTAGAAGGTGAAGACGCTCCAGATCTATTTAGCTCAGATAGTGCAACCTCAGAGACAGAAGGTTTATTATCTACTGAAACTTCAGAAAATACTTCAGAAGGCGATGATTTAGAAATTCCGGCATTTTTAAGAAGACAAAAGAATTAATGGTCTTGAAAAAAATAAATGATAGCCACCATAATACCAGATGTGAAAAATCATTATCCGGTATTGCTAAGTGAAATAATTAGCATTATTACCCCTCAATATGGTGGCACATTTATTGACTGTACGTTCGGTCAAGGCGGATACACAAAAAAAATACTAAATTTCCCAGCAACAAAAGTAATTGCATTAGATAGAGATTCTGAGAGTTCTAAAAAAGCTCAAGAACTTCAAATTAGTTTTGAAGATAGGTTACTATTTAAAAATATTAAATTTAGTCAATTAAATAATCTAAAGCTAAAGGATGAGAATATTAAAGGTGTAATTTTTGATTTAGGGTATTCATTGAATCAGATTAAAGACCCAAAAAAAGGTCTTTCATTTGATACCATAGGTGAACTTAATATGAAAATGGGTATAAATGATTTTTCAGCAAAAGAAGCAATTAATCAATTAGATGAAAAAGAGCTTACAAAGATATTTAAATATTTTGGTGATGAAGTAGATAGTAAAAGAATAGCACACAATATCGTTGAAGACAGATCCAAAAGAAAAATCACAACAGAAGAGTTAGTTAGAATTATAGAGTCTTCGAAAAGAAAAAGAAATTATAAGACACATAGTGCAACTAAAATTTTTCAAGCATTAAGAATATTTGTAAATAAAGAAATTAGTGAACTAATTTATGGATTAATTAATGCAGCTAAAGTTGTTAAAAAAGATGGTGTTATTGCAGTTGTAACATTTCATTCCCTAGAAGATAGAATTGTTAAATACTTTTTTAAAAGTTTGTCTGAAAATAAAAGTGTCTCAAGACATATACCAAAAACTGAAGAAAAATTAAATTTATTTAAATCTGTTATAAAAAAGCCAATAGTACCAAGTGATAAAGAAATTAGAGAAAATCCACCCTCTAGATCGGCCAAGTTACGTTATGTAATTAAAAAAGAAGACTTTTTTGACTTTGAAACAGATATCTTAGATAAATTTAAACATTTAATTGACATTGAGAATTTGTCAAAAAAACTATGAAACAATTAGTTTTAGTTGTTATTTTTGTATTAATACTAATTACATCACTTGTTAAAAATTCTACAAAAGAAATAGAAGATCAAATTTTTGCAATCAATGAAAACATAAGACCTTTAAAATCAGAACTTGAAGATGTACTGCTTGAGTTTAATTATTTGAGCTCTCCTGAAAAATTAGTTCAGTATCAGACACAGTATTTTGAAAAAGGCTTAATTAAAATTGAAATTATGAATATTAAAGAAATTATTGAAAATAATGAAACTTTGGAAATAAAAAACTTAATCAGCAAGAATAGCAATGAATAATAAAAAAAATATTATTCTGGAAGAATATGAAAATGAATTTTCATATAAAAAAAGTAAAACAAATTTAGATATACAGTTTAATAGAATAGCCTTTATTTTTTTTGTTTTCTTGGTGATTTCAATAATTTATTCAATACAATTGCTTCATTTAGGCTCGTTAAAAGCAGAAGATAGCAAGAAATTCTTAACTGTAAATAAAAACCATAGAGCAGACATACTTGATAGAAATGGAAATTATTTAGTTAAAACAGTTAAGTCGATAGATATTGCTATTAACCCTATTGAAGTAATTGATAAAAAAAAACTCTTAATTAATTTACAGTTAATATTTCCAGATAAAAACTATGCAGAGATCATCAAAAAACTTGAAAAAAATAAATTCTTTTATTTCGAAAAAAAAATATCTTCTGAAAATTATGAAAAAATTATGTTACTTGGAGATAAATCAATTAAATCAGAAGAAAAATTAACTAGAATTTATCCTCAAAAAAATCTCTTTAGTCATATTATTGGTCAAATAGATGATGATAATAAAGGTATATCAGGACTTGAAAAATCTTTTAATGAAAAATTAAAACAAACAAACGAACCACTTAAACTAACAGTAGATACCGACATACAATTTTTAATTAGAGAAGAGCTGGTAAAGTTTCAATCTATATTTAGAAGCAAAGGTAGTACTGCAATTTTGATGAACGTTAATAACGGGGAAGTTATATCTATGGTTTCATATCCAGATTTTGATCTTAATAAAAGAGAGAAGATAGTGGATCTTAATTTTATTAATAGAGCAACAAAAGGAGTGTATGAGTTAGGCTCAGTATTTAAAACTTTTACAGTGGCAGCTGGATTAGAGGAAGGTTTAATTAATACTGACACAGAATTTTTAAATTTAGAAAAAAAATTACAATGCGGAAAAAGTAGCATATCTGAATATGACAACAAAATACCATCTGATCTTACTGTAGAACAAATTTTAATTAGGTCTGGAAACATAGGGTCTGTAAGAATTGGACAAAAATTAGAAATTATTAAATTAAAAGCTTTTTTAGAAAAAATCGGAATCCTAAGTAAAATAAATTTTGACATAGAGGAAGTTGGAGAGCCTATTCCATTTAAGTGGGGAAAATGTAAACTTGCCACTGTGTCTTTTGGGCATGGAATAACTACAACTCCACTACAATTGGCAAAAGCTTATGCAATAATATCAAACGGTGGTTTTGCCGTTGAGCCCAGTTTAATAAAAAGTGAGTTAAAAAATAATCAGCAAAAAAAAAGAATAATCAAAGCTGGTATTTCAGAGAAAATAAACCTGATACTTAGAAAAATTGTAACTACTAAAGAAGGTACAGCAGGACTTGTAAACATTGAAGGTTACGAAGTTGGTGGAAAAACTGGAACTGCTCAAAAAACAGTATTAGGCGGTTATTCTAAAGCAAAAGTTAATACATTTGCAGGCATTTTTCCCACCTCTAACCCTAAATATGTGCTGATAGTTTTACTCGATGAGCCAAAAACATCATCAGTTTACGTATATGAATATAAAAATAAAAAAGGTTCATATAAAGGAACCCCATTTAATACGGCAGGGTGGACATCTGTTGAGGTAGCAGGAAAAATCATAGAAAAAATTGGTCCTATTCTAGCCACAAAATATATAGAAAATTAATACTTATATGTTGATTGGTAACTTCCTTAAAAATATTAAAAAAAAATTTAAAAATCATCAGTTTGCTGGCCTTAGTTTTAACAGTGCAGATTGTAAAAAAGATTATATTTTTTTTGCAATTAAAGGGACAAAGTCAGATGGAAATAAATTCACTAATCATGCAATTGAAAAGGGAGCAACAACAATTATTTCTGAGAAAAAATTTGAAGGTATAAAAAATAAAGTATTATTTTTAAGATCAAAAAATGTTAGAAAATTATTATCAGAATTATCGTATAAGATAAAAAAAAATAAACCTAAAAATTTAATTGCTGTAACAGGAACAAATGGAAAATCATCAATTGCAGATTTTTATTTTCAGCTACTCAACTTAAGTAATAAAAAAGTAGCTTCTATTGGAACATTAGGGATTAAGACAAAAAATAATTTAAAGAAGGTTTCTAATACCACATTAGATTCAATTAGATTAAGCAAAATATTAAATGATTTAAAAAAACTAAAAATTGATAATATTATATTGGAAGCTTCTAGTCATGGACTTAAGCAAAATAGACTTGATGGTTTGAAATTTAATACTGCAATTTTTACAAATTTATCTCATGATCATTTAGATTATCACAAAACATTTAATGATTATCTTAAATCAAAATTATATCTATTTGAGAAGCTATTAAAACCTAGAGGAAGCATCATTACTGATAGTAAGATTCCAGAATATAAAAATTTAAAAAAAATATCGATAAATAATAGATTTAATCTTCAGGCTTTATCAAAAAGTAATAATGGAATAGATATTTATTCACATCAATTTAAGGATGATAAACAAATAATTGAAATTGCACACAATCAAAAACATTATAAATTACAAACAGACTTAATTGGTAAAATTCAATTAAAAAACTTATTTATGGCAATGCTTGCTGCTAAAAAAAGTAATTTAAAATTTGATAAAATAATGAAATTAGCCTCAAGGGTAAAATCAGTAAGTGGTAGGTTTGAAAAAATTGGAACTTTAAAAAATAAATCAAAAGTTATTTTAGATTATGCTCATACACCCGACGCACTAAATACCTGTTTGTCTAATTTGAAAGAACAATTTGAAAATAAAAGAATTTTCATTGTATTTGGATGTGGTGGTAATAGAGATAAAGACAAGAGACCCATGATGGGAAAAATAGCCAATCAATACTGTGACAGAGTTTATTTAACTGACGATAACCCAAGAGATGAAAATCCAAAAAAGATAAGATTAGCTATTAAAAAAACCATTGATAAATCAAAAGTTTTTGAGATTTCAAACAGGTCTAAAGCTATTCATAAGGCTATATTTGATTTAAATACTGGCGATATCTTAGTTATTGCAGGCAAAGGTCATGAGCAGACACAAGATTATGGAAAGTTTGTAAATAAATTTTCTGACAGATTAGAAATATTAAAAAATATTAAATTAAAAAATAAAATTCTTTCAACTAATATTAAAATAAATATTTTAAAAGAGATCAGCAACTCTCCTCAAATTAATCCAAATATAAAAATAAACAATATATCAATTAATTCAAAAACAATAAATAAAAACGACATATTCTTTGCAATAAAAGGAAATAATAAAGATGGAAATTTATATGTTAGAGAAGCTTTCCAAAATGGCGCATCATTAGTAATAGCCAACAATCAAAAAAAATCTAAAAAAAAAATTATAATAGATGATACGTTACAGCTTTTAACAGAGGCCTCATCAAAACTAAGAGAAAATTTATCTAGTAAAATTATATCTATAACGGGTAGTTGTGGAAAAACCTCCCTTAAAGAATTGTTAGCAAAAACTTTAAGTAAGATTAATAATGTAACTTATTCACCAAAATCTTTTAATAATAAATTTGGAGTACCATTAAGTTTATTTAATCTAAGAAAAAATGATGAATTTGGTATTTTTGAAATTGGAATGGATAAAAAGGGTGAGATTGATTATTTATCAAAAATTATCAAACCTGATGTTGGTGTTATTACAAATATTTCCTATGCACATATTAAGAATTTTAAAAATATTCATCAAGTAGCTTTAGCAAAGTCAGAAATTATTAATAATATAAAAAAAAATGGATTTCTTGTTTTAAACCAAGATGACAAATTTTATAATTTACATAAAAAAATTGCTAAGAAAAAAAACATAAATATTCTTACATTTAGTTTAAAAAATAAATCATCAAATATTTTTTTAAAAAAAATAATTAAAGAAAAATTTAAATACAAGATACTTGTAAATATTAATAAAAAACAAACCTATTTTTACATAAGATCAATTTTTGAAAATAATTTAAAAAACTTATTAGCAACAATTGCAATTATGTCAATTTTTAAAGATATACAAAAATTAAATAAAAATATATTTTTTGATTATGAGATAACGAAAGGTCGTGGAGATATAACAAAAGTTAAATTAAATAAAAAGAGTATTTATATTGTAGATGAAAGTTACAACTCTAATCCCTTATCATTAAAGTCTGCTATAAAAAATTTTGATGAATTAAAAATTGATAATTCTAAAAAAAAATTAATACTGAGTGATATGTTGGAGTTAGGAAATTTTTCAAAGAAGCTACACTTAGAGGTTGGGAAAGAAATTAATAAAACTTCTCTTAAAAATATTAATGTAGTGGGCAAACATATTTTACATACTTATCAAAATCTTGATAAGCAACGTAGGGGGGTCATTTTGAATGATAAGTCTAAAATAATTGATTTGATTAAAAATGATTTAAATAATAATGATTATTTAATGATTAAGGGTTCAAACTCTACTGGACTCAACAATCTAGTTAACAAATTAAAAACTGGTAAGTTTAATGCTTTATAGTCTTATTACTCAATTAATTGATCAATACAGTTTTCTAAATGTATTTAAGTATCTAACATTTAGAACAGGACTCGCAATGTTTACGTCAATGTTTGTCGTTTTATTAATAGGCACTCCTTTTATTAAATTTTTTTCAGCAAGAAAAATCTTAAATCCAATAAGAGATGATGGTCCTACTGAACATATAGTTAAGAAAATTGGAACGCCAACAATGGGAGGTGTTTTAATTTTACTTGGACTATTTTCAGGAATATTACTTTGGGGAGATCTATCAAATTATCATATATGGTTTTTGTTATTTATTGTTACAGGGTTTGGGCTATTAGGTGCATATGATGATTATAAAAAGATTAAGTTTAAAAATTCATCTGGTGTTTCATTTAAATTTAAGATTATTTCTCAAATTTTAATAGCCATTGTTGGAATTTTTGGCTTAACTCAATTATCTCAAAATACTGAACTTACAAACTTATATTTTCCTTTTTTTAAAAATTTGATTATTAATCTTGGGTGGTTTTTTATTCCATTTTCTATTTTTATAATTGTTGGATCATCTAATGCAGTTAATTTAACGGATGGTTTAGACGGCTTAGCAACAGTGCCAGTGATATTAGTGGCAGCATGTTTTGCATTTATTAGCTACGTAACTGGTAATATTGTATTTTCAGAATATTTAAATATTCCCTATCTTGAAGGCATGGGGGAAGTTTCAGTTTTTTGTGGATCAATCATAGGAGCTTGTTTAGGATTTTTATGGTTTAATGCACCGCCTGCTAAAATATTTATGGGTGACACTGGCTCATTAGCATTAGGTGGATCTTTAGGAGCAATTGGTATTATTACTAAACATGAGATTGTTTTAGCAATAACAGGTGGGTTATTTGTACTAGAAGCTGTGTCAGTTATAATTCAAGTATTTTCATTCAAGTTAACAGGTAAAAGAATTTTTAAAATGGCACCTATACACCATCATTTTGAAAAAAAAGGTTGGGCAGAATCAACAGTTGTAATTAGGTTTTGGATTATATCAATAATCTTAGCAATGATTGGATTGGCGACATTAAAACTTAGATAATGTTAAATCTAGAAAAAAAATTTTTTAAAAAAAGAATATTGATTTATGGTCTAGGTAAAAGTGGTTTATCCACTTATAGTTTTTTAAAAAAAAATAATGTTATTAGTTTATTTGATGATCGAATAGTTGTTAAAAAAAAAATTAAAGATACCCACACAACATATAAAGAAATAATTAAAAAGGAATTTGACTGTATAATAATTAGTCCAGGAATAGACATTAATAAGTGCAAATTAAGTAGATTTTTAATAAAAAATTATAAAAAAATTTATACAGATTTAGATATTTTTCATAGTCGATATGCTTTTAATCAAAAAATAACTATTACAGGTACAAATGGAAAATCAACTACTGCTAAGCTTTTGTTTAATATATTGAAAGACCAAAAAAAAGATGTTCGTTTAGTTGGTAATATAGGCAATCCAATTTTACTGGAAAAAAAGATCAAAAAAGACACTATATTTGTAATTGAGGCTTCATCTTATCAGCTAGAATACAGCAAGTTATTTAAGACAAATATATCTATAATTTTAAATATTACACTAGATCACCTCGAAAGACACAAGACTATAAATAAATATGTAAGTGCTAAATTTAAATTAATAAAGAACCAATCTAAAAATGATATTGCGATTTTAAATACAAAAAATTTTTATATTAAAAGAGAATTAAAGAAAAAAAATTTTTCACCATCAATTCTGAAAATAGAAAAATATACAAGTGATAACTTTATTAAAAAAATTGATAATCGTTATTTTGATACAGATGGTAATAAAGAAAATTTAACATTTGTACTCAAGGTTTCAAAGCTATTAAATTTAAAAAACGATCTGTTATTAAAAACATTAAAAAATTTTAAAGGATTAAGTTATAGACAAGAAATAATTCATAATTCTAAATTTTTAAAAGTTATTAATGATTCTAAGGCAACAAGCTTTTCTTCATCAGAAAGATTATTGAAATCATTAAAAAATATTTATTGGATAATAGGTGGTTTACCTAAAAAAGGAGATAAATTTTTACTTAAAAAAGATGATTGTAAAAAGATCAAGTTATATATTTTTGGTAAAAATCAAAAATTTTTTATTAATCAATTAAAAAATAAGATGGAGTTTCAATCATTTTTAGATTTAAAGACTTTAATTGCTAAGATTTTTTTAGATATTAAAAATGAAAATAATTTTATTAACAAGATAATTCTTTTTAGTCCAGCCTCTGCATCATTTGATAGTTTTAAAAACTTTGAAGAAAGAGGTAAATATTTTAATAAACTTATAAAAA
This sequence comes from Candidatus Pelagibacter sp. Uisw_101, assembly GCF_047727615.1. Classification (GTDB taxonomy): domain Bacteria; phylum Pseudomonadota; class Alphaproteobacteria; order Pelagibacterales; family Pelagibacteraceae; genus Pelagibacter. The sequence goes on along the minus strand of NZ_CP159821.1, from coordinate 1,085,857 downwards.
ATTATATAAAATGATAAATATTAGTTCACTTAATTCAATATATTACAACTGGTGGAAAAATATAGATAAAACAATTTTTTTATTAATAATATTTTTATTTAGTTTGGGTTTATTTTTTTCTTTAGTTTCAACCTCATTAATTGCTTCTGATAAGTTAGATACAAATAATTATTTTTTCTTTTTTAAGCATTTAGCCTATATTTTTATTGGGATGGTAACTTTAGTGTTTTTCTCTTCTCTAAGTGAAAAGAATCTTTTTAGAATCTCTATTTATCTTTTTTTTATTACTTTATTTTTTTTATTTTTAGTGCCAATTTTTGGCACTGAAGTTAAAGGATCAAAAAGATGGCTAAATCTTTTTTTTCTTCCTCAATTTCAACCAATTGAATTACTAAAACCATTTATAATTATTTTTGTAGCAACAATTTTATGTAGTGAAAAAAATTATAATATTTATATTAAGTATTTATTAACTATTATTGCCATTATCCCAACAGGCTTACTATTAATAATGCAGCCTGACATCGGTCAAACACTTTTAGTGTTTTTATCTTGGGCAATATTAGTTTTCATATCTGGCATAAACCTACTATTCATTTTATTATTTATAAGTTTTGCTATTATAATCCTGTTATATGTTGTGTTTTTTATCCCAAAATTTATTTATATTAAAAGTCGTATTCTTTCTTTCTTTAACCCTGATGGTGGAACCCATAATTTTCAATCTGATAAAGCTATAGAAGCAATCAGTAGTGGTGGATTTTTTGGTAAAGGAATAGGAGAAGGTACCTTAAAAACAAGAGTTCCAGAGGCTCATACTGATTATATAGTTTCGGTTATCTCTGAGGAGTTTGGTGTTATTGCAATAATATTGTTATTAATTTTATTTTTGTTCTTTATTTACTCTGTTTTTAAAAAAATTTATTTAGAAAAAAATGAAAGAATTAAACTAGTGCTAACTGGAGCAATAAGCTTAATAATTTTTCAAGTATTAATACACCTTGGGGTGAATATAAGACTATTTCCCACAACAGGAATGACATTACCATTTTTAAGTTATGGTGGTTCTTCAATTGTAGGAGTTTCTATATTATCTGGAATAATTTTAAATTTAACAAAAAGAAAAATTGATTAGATGAATAAAAAAATACTAATTAGTACCGGCGGATCTGGAGGTCATGTTATACCTGCAACTATAATATATAAACATCTAGAGGGTAATTTTGACGTTTCAATGACATCTGACTTTAGGGGTGTCAAATTCTTGAACCAAGATGAGTACAATTTAAAGATATTTAATGTGAGGCCAATTTCAAAAAATTTACTAATAATGCCATTTGATTTTTTTTTAATGATAATTTTGATTTTTAAATCTATTTCTTTCTTAAGAAAAAATAAAATTGATACTTTAATTTCGACAGGTGGATATATGTCACTCCCTCTGTGTGTGGGTGCTAAAATTTTGAATATTAAGCTGTTATTATTTGAACCAAATATGGTTTTAGGTAGATCAAACAAGTTCTTTATAAGTTACTGTCAAAAAATATTTTGTTATTCTAATAATATTAAAAAATTTCCTATTGAATTTAAAAATAAAATTAAAGTAATTCCAGCATTATTAAGAAAAAATTTTTATGATAAGAGGGATAGCAATAACTCCATAGATACAATTAATTTACTTATAATAGGTGGTAGTCAAGGAGCTAAAATGTTTGATTATTTAGTTAAAAATACAATTATTGAGTTATCTAAAAAATATAAACTAAAAATTTATCAACAAACTAGTTCTATTAACTTTGAAAGTTTTAAAAAAACTTATGAAAATAATAATATTAATTGTGAATTATTCAATTTTAATAATGATGTTATAAATTTTATGCAAAAAACAGATCTATGCATTACTAGAGCAGGTGCATCAACGTTAGCTGAGTTAAATTTTACCGAGATACCGTATTTAGCTATACCTTTGCCAACCGCAAAAGATAACCATCAATTTGAAAATGCTTATTTTTATAATAAACTTGGCCTCAATTGGTTGCTAAATCAAAAAGAAATAGATGAGAAAATATTACTCGATAAACTAATTAATATTATTGATAATAAAGAAGAATATCATGCTAAAAAAAAGAACATGAAAGATTTTAACTATGAAAACACATGGAATAATATAAATCTGAAAATTATATCTGTTATTAATGAAAATTGAATTAGCTAAAACTGAAATTATACATTTTGTTGGTATAGGAGGTATTGGAATGAGTGGCCTTGCACTCATTATGAAAAGAATGGGGTTTAATGTCCAGGGTAGCGACGTTCTTGCAAGTAAAAATATTGAAAGATTAAAAAGAGATAAGATTAAAATTACAATTAGTCATACTAAAAAAAATATAGCAAAAGCAACAATTGTTGTCATTTCATCAGCTATTAAAAATAATAACCCAGAATTAATTGAAGCCAAACTAAAACAATTACCTATTTATAAAAGAGGAGAGATGTTGGCAAATATAGTCTCTTTAACAAAAAATATAGTTGTTACAGGTTCACATGGAAAAACAACAACTACGTCTCTATTAGCCTCAATATTCTCAAAGACAAAATTGGACCCAACAATTATTAACGGCGGTGTCCTTAATGCAATAAAAAATTCAGCAAAACTAGGTAAAAGTGATTGGTGTATATTAGAGGCTGATGAGTCAGATGGTAGCTTCATACATGTACCACCAACTTATTCTATAGTAACAAATATTGATCGTGAGCATATGGATTTTTATAATTCAATGAAAGATCTTAAAGAATTATTTATTAAATTTATCAATAAAGTCCCTTCGTTTGGAAAGTCTTTTATTTGTATAGATGACAAAAATAATAAAGATTTATTAAGTAAATTAAAAATGAAGAATTATTATACATATGGAATTGACTATAAATCACATTTCTGTATTAAAAATATAAAACAAGAAAAAGAATATTCTCAATATGATCTTGCCATAAATTTGCCAGGAAAAAAGAACTTAACTATAAGAAAAATTAAATTACCATTATTAGGAATTCACAATATTAGAAACTCTACAGCAGCAGTAGCTGTGGCATTAACAATTGGAATATCACAAAATATTATCAAAAAAGGATTGAAAGAATTTAAGGGTGTTCAAAGAAGATTTAATAAAATTTTTACACATAGAGAAACTAATTTTTATGATGATTATGCCCATCATCCAACTGAAATTAGAGAAGTGCTAAATGGTGTGAGAGCTGCTTATAAGAAGGAAGAAGTGATTTGCATATTTCAACCACACAGAATTTCCAGACTAAAAGATCTTAAAAAAGAATTTAGCTTATCATTTAAAAAAGCTGATGTTGTAATATTGTGCCCTATATATACAGCTGGAGAAAAAATAAAATTAGGTTTTAAATATAATAATTTTGCAAAAGGTATTATTAAAAACTCAAAAGTAAAACTGTTTATGGTTGAGGATCAGTATCAATTAGCAAAATTTATTAAAAATACTATTTTTGGTAAAAAGATAGTTGTTGGTATGGGTGCAGGTACAATTTCAACATGGATGAGACAATTACCAGAATTGATCTAATGAGTATTGAAGAAATAAGAAAATTTTCAGATGAAATTAATAGTAAAATTCACTTTGATTATGATTTAAAAAAGAGCAATTGGTTTAATATTGGCGGACAAGCCAAAGTTTACTTTAGGCCAGATAATTTGCCTGACTTAATTTTGTTTTTAAAAAGATTTGGAGAAAAAGAAAAAATTCATATTTTGGGCGCGGGCTCGAATACTCTTATAAGTGATAAAAAATTTGATGGTGTTGTTATCAAGTTAGGAAAAAATTTTTCCAATATTTCCATATTCCCAAATGATGTCATAATAGCAGGCAGTGCCTGTCTCGATAAAAAGCTTTCTGATTTTGCGTTGAATAACGGAATAGGTGGATTTGAATTTTTAGCATGCATACCAGGTACTATAGGTGGGGGGCTAAAGATGAATGCTGGATGTTTTAATAAAGAGTTTAAAGATGTGCTAGTTTCAATCCAAGCAATTGATAAATATGGACAGGTTTTAACAATACCAGTGAGTAAAGTTATATTTAAATACCGAAGTAATGATTTAAAAGAGGATTTAATTTTTTTAAGTGCATCGTTTAAAGGATCTAGAAAAAATAAAGATGAAATCGAAAAAGAAGTCTTAGAATTAAAAGAAAAGAAAGACAATGCACAACCAACAAAATTAAAAACAAGTGGCAGTACATTCAAGAATCCAATTGATCAAACTGATAAAAAAGTTTGGGAATTGATAAAAGAATCTGTAGCACTAGATACCAGCTTTGGAGATGCTCATATTTCAAATAAGCACTGTAATTTTTTTGTAAATAAAAATAATGCTAGCTTTGAAGATATGAATAAATTGATTGAATTTGTTAAGACAAGTGTGGAAAAAAAAACTGGTATAGTTTTAGAAAAAGAAATTAAAATTTTAAAATAAAATGAAAAAAAAAATCTTAATATTATCTGGTGGTATATCCAAGGAACGGCTAATTAGCTTAGATACTGGAAAACAAGTTGCCAAAGAATTAATCAAAAATAGATATAAGGTTTTAATTAGTGAACCTGATAAAAATCTATCAAAGGATATTACTTTATTTAAACCAGATGTTATTTTTAATGCGCTACATGGACAATTTGGTGAGGATGGATACATTCAAGCAATTTTAGAGACTAAAAAAATTCCATATACGCACTCAGGTATAATTGCATCATCTATAGCAATGGATAAAGAAATTTCAAAAAAAATTTTTATAAAAAATAAAATACTTACTCCAAAATATATTAAATTTAATCATAAAAAAAATAAACTTAATATTATAAAATTAATTGAAAAAAAATTAAAATTCCCTGTAGTAGCAAAACCTATAAATGAAGGGTCCAGCGTTCATGTATATATTTGTGACAAGTCCAATATAATAAAAAATCTAAAAGCTTTAAATGGTTACAATGAAATATTAATTGAGGAATTTATACCAGGTAGAGAAATCCAAGTTGCAATAATGAATAATAAAACACTTGGTGCAATTGAACTTGAGCCTAAAAGAAAATTTTATGATTATGAGGCAAAATATAATTCTAGTGCTAAGACCAAGCACTTAATTCCTGTAGATTTGAGTAAAAATAATCTAGCTAAAATTACTAGCATAGCAAGAGAAGCTCATAAAATTATAGGCTGTAAAGGTGTTACGAGATCCGACTTTAAATTTTTTAACGGGAAGTTTTATTTACTAGAGATAAACACACAGCCAGGAATGACTAAACTTTCATTGGTTCCTGAGATAGCAAAACATAAAGGTATAAGCTTTATAAAATTAATTGAATGGATTCTAAAAGATGCATCAATCAACAGGTAAAAAAAATAAGATAATAATTTATTTATTATTTTTATTCATTTTAAGCACTACTAGTGCAAAGTTTATAAACGATCAAAAAAAATTATCTTCATCAATAAGTAAAATTAATATTACAGGTCTTTCTGAGAGAAAAAATTCAGAGATCTTAAATAACCTTAATAACTTTTTATACAAAAGTATATTTGTCATTAGTGAAGATGAAATAAGAAAGATTTTAGAAAAACATAATATTATACAAGAGTTGAATATAAAAAAAATTTATCCATCAACACTTAATATTGAAATTAAACCAACTAAATTTATTGCTCGAGTTTCTAATAATAGTCAATATCTAGTAGGTGCTAATGGTAAATTAATTGAAGATAAAAGTAACAATGAATTACTCCCATACATTTTTGGTGAATTTAATTCTCTTGATTTTTTGTCATTTAAAAAAAATATCGAAAAATCTATGTTTTCTTTTTCAAATTTAAAAGAATTATCTTTTTTCCCATCGGGTAGGTGGGATATTTTAACTGATAAAGATATTTTGATTAAGCTACCACAAGAACATATTATAGCGTCATTAAATTTATCTAAGAAACTTATCAATAATGATAATTTTAAAGATTATAAATTTATTGATTTGAGAATAAAAAACCATTTAGTTGTTAAGTAATGAGTGATAAAAAATTTCAAACAATAATTGACTGTGGCTTTTCAAAAATAAGAGCAGGTGCATTTAATGAAGAAGAAAAAAATAATCCTTTTTTTATTGAGAGTAATTTTTATACAGATCAATTTAATTTTAAATTAGATATTCAAAAAATTGTTGCATCACTAGAAAAATCAACAAATGAATATATTGATAATATAGATTTGATGATAGATAGTCTAAAAACGATTTCTGTTGCAATTTCTGTATTTAAAAAAATTGAGGAACTAAAATTAAGACAAGATGATATATTATTTTTAATTCAAGAAGCAAAACAGCAAATAAAAAAATATTATTCAGATTATAATATTGCGCATATAATTGTAAATAATTATAAAATTGACAATGTCGATTATTCTGAGTTACCAAATGAAATTGATTGCCAATTCATATCACTAGATATTATTTTTATCTGCCTTCCAAGTGAGTTAGTGCTTAGCTTCAAAAATATTTTTTCAGAATTAAATATATCAATTAATCAAATAATTTGCTCTAGTTATGCAAAATCAATCAATTATAAAAATAATTTAAATTTAACAGGAGAGGTATCTTTCATTGATATTGGTTTTAAAAAAACATCAATTACTTTCTTTAACAATGATAAATTAATCTTTTTGGACGTTCTTCCAATAGGTGGAAACCATATTACTAAAGATATTTCTCTACTTTTAAAGATTGATATTAACGAAGCGGAAAAACTTAAATTAAATTTTGAAAAAAATAGCCAACAAATTGATAATCCAAATTTTTCATTGGAAATGCTGCAAAAAATAGCTTTTGCTAGAACAGAGGAGATTTTAGAATTATGTGATAAATCTCTTGCCTCAAATACGAAGATAAAGACTCAATCTAAGATGATAATGATGGGAGAAGGATCAAAAATTTTAGATAATAAATTTAAAGATAAAATTTCATTTTCTAAAGATATTGATTTTTTAGAGGAAACCCCAGGTGATGTTTGTCAATCTGGGTACAAACTAAGAAAAATATATGACAAACAAGAGGTTGTAGTTGTACCAAAAAAACAAATGAAACAGGGTTTTTTTGAAAAACTTTTTCATTTTTTCAAATAGACTAGTATTTTCTTGTAACATTTGTTGTTTTTCCAAATTTAAATCAATTATTTATAAGAATAATAATGTCTGTTCTTAATCAAAAAACTATCAATAGAGATATTACCTTTAAAGGCGTTGGGCTTCATAGTGGAGTAAATGTAACTATGACGGTTAAACCAGCAAAACCAAATTCAGGAATTCTTTTTAAAAGAGTTGATCTAAAAGAAAATAATATAGTAATTCCGAACATTTTTAATGTTAGTAGTGCAGTATTTTGCACAACCATAGCAAATGAAAGTGGAGTTAGCATATCAACAATAGAACATTTAATGGGAGCATTATACGGTTTAGGAATTGATAACGCTTTAGTAGAGATTGACAATCAAGAAGTGCCAATTCTTGATGGATCAGCAAAACTTTTTATTGAAGAAATATCAAAAGCTGGAATAAAAAATAGTGAAGCACCAATAAAGATTATTAAAATTGAAAAAAGAATTGAATTTAATGATGGTAAAAAAACAATTTCTATAGAGCCAAGCAAAGTTAGTTTAGATATAGATTTTGAACTAAAATATGAAAACAATTTAATTGGAACGCAAAGAAATTTGGTAAGTGTATTTGAGACAGATTTGACTGATATTTATAATTCAAGAACCTTCTGTCTTTTTGAAGATATTAAAAAGTTAAAAGAAATGGGATTAGCTCAAGGAGGTAGTCTTGAGAATGCAATAGTTGTTAAGGATAATGAAATTTTAAATGAAAAAGGCCTTAGAAATAAAAAAGAATTTGTAAACCATAAGATTTTAGATTGTATGGGAGATTTATATCTAGTTGGTTATAAAATAATTGGAAAAATTGTTTGTTCTCAAGGAGGACATAAATTAACTAACCAATTATTGAGAAAAGTTTTTCAACAAGATGAAAATTTTTCATTAATAGAGATTACTGAAAAATATTTACCAAATACCTTCATAAATAAAAGTCACCTAAGATCTATAGCTTAAAAAATAGAGTTTTATTCATAATCTGTTAGAATAAGACAATGCTTTCAAAATTAAAAATTATACTTCTTTTAATCACCTTTACCTTTATTTGGTCTTGTGGAGATAAAACAAAAAAAATATCTGAAATTGTAGAAGTGGATATGGAAATGCAAATGTCTGATGCATACAAAGAGGGCTATTTTGAACTTCAAAGAGGGGACGTTTTATTAGCAGCTAAAAAATTTAATGAGGCTGAGTTGTTGTTTCCACAATCGCCCTGGGCAGCAAAATCTGCAATTATGGCAGCTTATGCATATTATACTCAAGATTATTACGGTGATGCAATTTTTGAGTTAGAAAGATATTTGGTAACATATCCAAATCATAAGGATAAAGTCTATGCACATTTTCTTCTAGGTATGAGTTTTTACGAACAAATAATTGATGAAAAAAAAGACTTAAAATCAATATTAGACTCCAAGGAGCAATTTGAAACTATAATTAGAGATTACCCCAGTACAGAATTTGCCATGGATGCAAAATTTAAAATAGATTTAATTAATGAAATTTTGGCAGCAAAAGAGATGTACATAGCTAGATATTATTTAAAAAAAACTAAGTGGATCCCAGCATTAAATCGATTTAAGACAGTTGTTAAAGATTATAATACAACCATTTACACAGAAGAAGCCCTTCATAGATTGGTCGAAATTAATTATAGACTTGGATTGATAGGTGAGTCAAAAAAATACGCAAACACTTTAGGATACAATTACCAATCTTCTGATTGGTATAAAAATTCTTACAAAGTATTTAATAAAAATTATAGAGATGGTGTAAAAGAATTACAAAAAGATAAAAAGAAAAAGATAGGCTTAATAAAAAGATTTAAGGGATTGTTCGAGTAAAATGAATGATAAAGACCTTGAAATTGAATACTTAAAAAAAATTGATTTATTTCAAAGATATAACAAACATTATTATGATAAAGACAAACCCATTGTATCAGATCAAAAATTTGATCTTTTAAAAAAAGATATAGTAGATTTAGAAAATGAATATAAATTTTTAAAAAGTGAACATTCTCCTACTAAATCCATAGGATTTAAACCATCAAAAAATTTTCAAAAAATAAAACATAAAGTTCCAATGTTGTCACTTGGGAATGCTTTTAATGAAGAAGACTTAAAAAATTTTGAAAAAAAAATAATTAATTTCTTAAGTTTGGAGGATACAAATTCTATTGAATATAGTGCTGAACCAAAAATTGATGGAATATCTGCATCTTTAATTTATATTAATGGAAAATTAACTAAAGGACTTTCTAGAGGAGATGGCAATGAAGGAGAGGATATTACACAAAATTTAAAAACAATTAAGGATATACCTTTAGAAATTATCAAGAGCAACTTCCCCAAAGAAATAGATATTAGAGGTGAGGTTTTTATAGAAAATAATGATTTTAAAAAAATTAATGACAAGTTTGCAAATCCTAGAAATGCTGCTTCTGGATCATTAAGACAAAAAAATTCATTAATAACAGCAAAAATTCCACTAAAATTTATTGCCTACACATACGGTTATGAAAAAAAAATGAATATTAATAATCAAACAAGTTTTTTAGAAAACTTAAAATTATGGGGTTTTAAAACAAACCCATTTAACAAAAAAATTATTGGAGTAAAAAATTTAATATTAAATCATAAAGAATTAGAGGAAAAAAGAAAAGAGTTGGCATTTGATATAGATGGAATTGTTTATAAGGTTGATGATTTTGACTTACAAAAAAGATTAGGTTTTGCTGCTAATGCACCCAGATGGGCGATAGCACATAAGTTTTCAGCCAATAGCTCAATTTCAGAAATTATGAATATTGAAATACAAATTGGTAGAACAGGGGCGCTTACTCCAGTTGCAAAAATTAAACCAGTTAATATAGGTGGAGTAATAGTTTCAAATGCAACACTTCACAATGAAGATGAAATTGTTAGAAAAGATATAAGAGTAGGAGATACAGTCACAGTTGAAAGAGCTGGAGATGTAATTCCACATGTAGTTTTGGTAAATTTAAAAAAAAGAAAACAAAACTCAAAAAAATTTATTTTTCCTCTAAAGTGCCCATCTTGTGGGAGCAAAACAATTAAAGATTATAATGAGATAACGAAAAGACAAGATGCTGTAAGAAGGTGTGCTAGTGAGGGGTTTAAATGTGAAAAAATTGCCATAGAAAAAATTAAACATTTTGTTTCTAAGGATGCATTTAATATAGATGGATTTGGAAAGAAAATTGTTGAAAATTTTTGGAACTTAAAATTAGTTAGACTTCCACAAGATATATTTAAGCTTAATTATAATAAAATAGAAGAACTTGAAGGCTGGGGAAAATTATCAGTTGCTAATTTAAAATTTTCGATTGAAGAAAAAAGAAATATTTCTCTAGAGAGATTTATTTATTCATTAGGTATAAGGCATATTGGGCAAGAAAATGCGAAGCTTATCGCAAGACACCTCAAAATATCATCTAATTTTTTTAGACTATCAGTAGAAAGTAATATTGAAAATTTATCCAATATTGACGGGATTGGAATAACACAAATTCAGTCCATCAAAAAATTTTTCTTAAATAAAACTAATCTTAAAGTGCTGTCTGAACTAGAAAAAAATTTATTAATCAAAGATGTAATTTTAATAAATAATAATGGGCTATTAAAAAATAAAACTTTTATGTTAACTGGAAAGTTAAATGGAATTAGTAGGGCGGAAGCAAAATCATTGATAGAAAAAAATTCAGGAAAAATAATTAGTAACGTTAATAAAAAACTTGATTATTTAATTGCTGGAGACAAACCAACTCTAAAAAAAATAAATACAGCTAAGGATTGGAATGTAAAAGTTATTAATCAGGCAGAATGGTTAAAAATGTTAAATAAGAGTGGCTAACCACTTTCTTTCTTTTTTATTAAGCAAACTAGAAAATTCTGAATAAATATTTAAATGATATTTAAATAAATAGTTTTTTTCTGTTTTATTTAATAGCTCATAGTTAATTAAGTCTTTTTCTAAAGGAGCAAGTGTAAGGTTTTCGAAATTAAAGCTTTTTTTGGTTTCTTTAGCGTAGATTAAGTTTTCGATCCTAATACCAAAGTGGTTTTTTTTATAAAAACCAGGTTCATTGCTTAGGATCATTCCATTTTTTATCTTTATAGAATTATTTTTTGAAATTGATTGAGGTCCTTCATGAACATTTAAAAAAAAACCAACTCCATGTCCTGTTCCGTGGGCATAATCTTGACCTTCTTTTTTTAAAAACTTTCTTGCTTTTATGTCAATTTTTTTTCCGGTGTCATCTTTATTCAAGTTTGTTAAAGCAACCGCAATATGGCCTTTTAATACGTTAGTATAAGCATTTTTGATAAATTTGTTTTGTTTTGAGAATGAAATAGTCCTTGTAACATCTGTAGTACCGTAATGATATTGCCCACCAGAATCTATCAATAAAATATCGTTCTGTTTAATTTTTTTAGTTGTTTTTTTATTAGCTCTATAATGAACAATTGCACCATTTGAACCAGCGCCAGCAATTGTATCAAAACTTGGAAATAAATAATCTTTATTTATTTTTCGAAATTTTTCTAATTTATTTTGCACATACACTTCTGTTATTTTTTTTTTATTAACATTTTTAATCCAATAAATAAATCTTGTTAATGCTAAGCCATCTTTTTTATGGGCTTCAATCATATGTTTTATTTCACTGGAATTTTTGATTGATTTTAGTTCATAAACAGGATCGTCAAATTTAAGTATATTAAATTTTGATTTAATGATTTTTTCATAAAAGATTGAGCAAGTTTTATTATCAATAATAAAATTTTTACCCTTTAAATTATCTAAAAATTGTGGAAGTGAATTGATTGATAAGATTTGTTTCTTTTTAATTTTTTTATCTAATAAAAGGTTTTTTAAATTATTTTCATTTGCTATTAAAAACAATTCCTTTTTTTTATTTAGTATTAATCTAGCATTTGCAATTGGGCTATTTGGATTATCATATCCACGAATATTTAAAAGCCAAGCTACATTTTCAGGTGCTGAAATGAAACAATAATCTGCTTTGTTGCTTTTAAGAAATCTTACAACTTTAGAAATTTTAGAACTATATGACTCACCTACAATTTTCGTGTCTATAGTATAGAATGGTTTTGTATGTTTTTCTTTAAATCTAAATATTTGGTCAATTAAGTTTTGATCAATAGAAATTAAGTTATTATTTATAAAATATTTACTAAGTAATTTGGATGTAAATAGTTTTGAATCGTAGCCTAAATTAAAATTTTTAATAATTGTATGAGGTAGTTTTTTATGAATTTCAATTATCTTAAAATTTTTAGATGATTGTTGATATGCTTGAATAGTATACCTTCCATCAACAAATAAATAATTTTGTTTTTTTAAAACTACTGCAAAACCTGCAGAACCTGAAAAGCCTGTAATATTTTTTAACCTATCATTTTTTGCATATTCAGAAAAATATTCATCATTTTTCGGAATAATATAACCATCAATGTCATATTGTTTAAATTTTTTTCTCAAAATTTTTATTTTTTTTAAAATCATTTAATTCTTTTTTGATATCTTATCCATCCAGGACTTCTAGTTCCTTCTTCAATCTCAAAATCTTGATTAAACTCAAAGTCTTCTTCATTATCTTTAGAGTCATCAAAAAAAGAATTTTTTTCTAAAAATTTTTCTGGTAACTCTTCAATAAACCTTGAAGCCATACTGTCTATCCAATTTCCCTGATAAAATCTATTCATAGCAAAAGATATAAGTGCTTTTTTTTTGGCTCTTGTTATTCCCACATAAGCCAATCGCCTTTCTTCTTCAAGCCCATTTTGGCCTTTTTCTTCAATAGATTTTTGGTGTGGAAAAAGACCTTCTTCCCAGCCTGGTAGGAAAACTACATCAAATTCAAGTCCTTTAGATCCATGCATTGTCATCATGTTAACTTTTTCCCCATCCCAATCTTGATCAACTGATGTAGCAAGAGCAACATGTTCTAAAAAACTTTCTAAATTGTCAAAATCTTTCATCGCACTTAAAAGTTCTTTAATGTTTTCAAGTCTGTTTTCATTTTCTAGATCTTTTTTGTTTTTTAACATACTTGAATAGCCAGATTCATCCAAAACTAATTGTAATAATTTAACATGGTTAATTTTTTTAATATTAATGTCATTCCTCCACTTATCCATGAGGAATAAAAAAGAGCTAAGACCAATTTTAGTTTTGGGCTTAATTAAATTCTCTTCAATTAATTTATTGGAAGCAATTTCTAAACTAACAGAGTTTTTTTTTGAAAATTCATGTATTAATTTTATAGTACTTTCACCAATTGCTCTTTTAGGATTATTCACTATTCGACCAAATGCCAAGTCATCTTTTGGTTGGTGAATCAATCTTAAATAGGCAACACAATCTTTAATTTCTGCTCTTTCATAAAATTTTGTCCCACCAAGAATTCTATAAGGTAAACCAATTTTCAAAAATCTTTCCTCAAACTCTCTTGTTTGGAAAATAGCTCTAACTAAAATAGCAATATTGTTAAAAGAATATTTTTTTTTAAGTTTTTTTTCAATTTCATCAGAAACTCCTATTGCTTCATCTTTTCCATTCTTAAAACAATTAAGTTTTACCAGATCTCCTTCCTCCATAGTTGTCTTTAAAGTTTTCCCAACCCTGTTTTGATTGTTGGCTATAAGATTTGAAGCAACAGATAATATATTTTGAGAGGAACGATAATTTTCTTCTAATCTTATTACTTTTGAATTTTTATACACTTGATCAAATTCTAAGAAATTTTTTATTTCTGCTCCACGCCAACTATAAATTGATTGATCATCGTCTCCAACACAACACAAATTTTTATGTTTTTCTGAAAGCAGATTAAGCCATCTACTTTGTATATAATTAGTGTCTTGATATTCATCCACAAGTATGTATTTAAAATTGTTTGAATAAATATTTCTTATGTCTTGGTTTTTTTCTAAAATTTTAACTACATGTAAAATTAAATCTCCAAAGTCACATGCATTCAAATCTAATAATTTTTGTTGATAGATTTTATAAAGAGGAAGTATGGTTCTCTCAAAAATATCATTTTTATTTATAACAACTTCGTCTGGATAAAACCCTTTATTTTTCCATCTATCAACTATTGAAAGAATAAATTTTGGAGCTAATTGTTTTATGTCGATATTTTCAGCTTTACATATATTCTTGATTAATCTTACCTGGTCATCTGTATCAATAATTGTAAAATTAGAAGTTAATCCAGCCGCTGGTGCATGTTTTCTGAGAAGCTTTGCACATATAGAGTGAAAGGTCCCAAGCCACGAAAGCCCTATAGCCTCAGAATTTAATATAGAGCTCACTCTGTTTTGCATCTCTTTTGCAGCCTTATTAGTAAAAGTCACTGATAAGATTTGGTTTGGAAAAGCTTTTTTTTCATTGATTATATGAGCAATTCTTGAGGTGAGAACTTTTGTTTTCCCAGATCCGGCTCCTGCAACAATTAGCAAAGGTCCATCAAGATATAAAACGGCTTCTTTTTGAGCATTATTTAGATTGTTTAAATATTCAGAGTTTATCATTCTTTAAATTTCATTATAAGATATTTAACATTTCAACAAGATTTATGAAAAAAATTGTTAAAAACTTTAATAACTTTATTAAAAAGACAATATTCAAAGTTGAGAATAAAACAAATGATAAGTTTGATGTCAGCAACTTTAGTAAATATATAATAGCTATTATTGTTGTATTATTTATTTACATTTTTTATTTATCGATACCTCTTTTATACGACAAAAATTCGGTACAAAATAAAATTGTAACCAAATTAAGTGCTGAATTTAATATAAATCTAAGCAATTCATTTGATATTTCCTATCGTATTTTACCAAAGCCTCATTATTTAATCAAAGACACAAAAACTACTTTAGCAGAGATCAAAGATTTAGCTGTTTATATTAGCCAAAATAATTTTTTTAATAAAGATAGCATTAGAATAAACAAAGTAGTTATAGAAGGTGCAAATTTTTCTTTATTAAAAGATAATTTTAAAACGTTTTATAAATATAGTGAAAATAAATTTTCTAAAAAAAAAATTAAAATTAATAATAGTAATATTTTTTTAAAAAACAATTTAAATGAAGTAATTTCAATTATTAAAATCTCTAATGCATTTTTATTTTTTGATGAGAAAAATTTATTTAATTTATTTGATTTAAACGGTGAAGTTTTTAATATACCTTTTAAACTAAAATATCAAAATACACTTGATTTACAAAAACAAATTGAAATAAAAGCTCCTGGTCTTAAACTTGAAATTATAAATAGATTTTTTAAAAAAGATGAAGACTTAAGTAATGGAATAAATAATATTTCTATTTTAAGTTCAGATATTAATACGAAATACAATATTAAGGACCAAATAGTAATATTTCAATCAGCTGGTTCTAGAGTTTATAATTCTAAAATAGCTTATAACGGACAACTTGCAATAAATCCATTTGATCTAAATCTAAAAATTAAATTATATAATTATAAAATTTCTAATTTATTTACACCAAATTCTATCTTCAATGAATTTATTAAATCAGGTTTATTATTTAATGAAAATATTAGTGTACACACTTTAGTAAATATTGAATCTACAAAAAAAGATGAAATTTTTAATGAAGCTAAAATAGATTTAAGAATTTTAAATGGCAAAATAAGTTTTGATAACTCGATATTTATTAACAATAATATTGGTTTAATAGAAGTTTCTAATAGTGATTTATTTTTAGAAAATGATAAATTAATTTTAAGTGCTAATTTATCAATAGATATTAAAAATACTAATAGATTATATTCTTTTTTAAACACCAATAAAAGATTAAGAAAAAATATTAAAAACATTAAGCTAAATATAATTTATGATTTTTTGAGTAATGAAATTGTGTTTAAAAACATTAAGATAGACGATAATGAAGTGAGTGACCAATTCTTGAATGTAGTTGAAGGTTTTAATGATAATAATTCTAATAATTTAACTAAAAGCAGAAAGTTACTGAACGAATTAATTAATCTTTATGCGGGGTAAATCATTTTTTTAGGATCTACTATTTTCTCATAATCTTTCTCATCAACAAGGCCTGTTTTAAGAGTTTCATGTTTTAGCGTTGTCCCATTTTTTAGAGCAGTCTTTGCAATCTTTGCTGCATTATCATACCCGATATGTGGTGCTAGCGCTGTTACTAGCATTAATGAATTATCTAGATGTTCTTTAATTCTTTTCTTGTTAGCTTTTATTCCTTTAACACAATAAATTGAAAAATTTTTAGTACTATCTGCAATAAGATCTATCGATTGAAGTATATTATGAGCAATCATTGGCTTAAATACATTCAATTCAAAATGCCCATGAGATCCAGCAACTGTAATTCCAGTATGATTGCCTATTACTTTGGCACAAACCATTGTTACTGCCTCACATTGAGTAGGATTAACCTTTCCTGGCATAATGGATGAACCAGGTTCATTTTCTGGTAATATTAACTCACCATATCCAGCACGAGGTCCTGAACCTAAAAATCTTATATCATTTGATATTTTCATTAATGCAACAGCACAAGTATTTAGTGTGCCTGAAAAATTTACAATAGAATCGTGAGCTGCAAGTTCTGCAAATTTGTTTGGAGCTGGTATAAAAGGGATTTTAGTATATTTGGCAATCTCTTTAACAATTTTTTTATCAAAACCTTTTTTAGAGTTAATACCCGTCCCAACAGCTGTTCCACCTTGTGCTAAAAAATAAATTTCTTTAAGTGCAAGCTCTATTCTCTCAACGCATTTTTTTAACTGTATCTGATAGCCTGAAAATTCCTGTCCAAGTGATAAAGGTGTTGCATCTTGCAAGTGGGTTCTGCCAATTTTAATAATATTTTTAAATTCCTTAGATTTTTTTGCTAACTCTTTTTCTAAAGTTTTTAAGCTAGGTAATAGTTTTGATATAGTTTCTTGAGCAACAGATATATGCATAGCTGTTGGAAAAACATCGTTTGTTGATTGAGATTTATTTACATGATCATTTGGATGAACTGGTTTTTTTGAACCTTTTTTTCCACCTAATATTTCAATTGCTCTATTTGCAATCACTTCATTCACATTCATATTAGTTTGTGTACCAGAGCCTGTTTGCCAAACTTTTAAAGGAAAATTTTCATCTAGCTTTCCTTTAATAACCTCATCTGAAGCTTTAATTATTGAATTGGTAATTTTTTTATTGATCTGTTTTTCTTTATAATGCACTAAAGCAGCAGATCTTTTAATGATTGCAATAGATTTTATTATTGAAATATTAACTAAAATTTTTCCAATATTAAAAAACTTGTTAGATCTTTGAGTTGATGCACCCCAATATTTATCACTAGGTACGTTGATACTTCCAATACTGTCGAATTCTTTTCTTAATTTCATTGATTAATATATAATTAGTAATTTAATATACTTATATATTAATTTTTAAAAACTTACAGGAGCTAAATGTCAAATTTTAACAAAGTAAAAACTTTTATGGAAACCTTTGGTCAAGAAGTCAAAACTAAGCCATCTTTTAGCACTGATAAAATCAATAATCTTAGATATGATTTAATAAAAGAGGAATTAGAAGAGCTTAAAGAAGCAATGGAGAATAAAGATCTTTTAGAAGTTGCAGATGCTTTAACAGATATATTGTATGTAACTTATGGGGCTGGACATGCGTTTGGCATTGATCTTGATAAGTGTTTTGAAGAAGTACAAAGTTCAAATATGAGTAAATTAGGTGAAGATGGCAAACCTATCTATAACGAATCTGGAAAAGTTATGAAGGGCCCCAAATATTTTAAACCTGATTTAACTAAATTTATAAATTAGTAGGGGCGTTCTGTTACCCGGTGCCCCAGACCGTGCTTCTATAATTAACCTAAGTTAATTATGCAGCAATAGCGTAACTTTCGTTAGCATTTAAAATTTAGCCCGTTACGGTGGAACAATCCCGAACGAAAGAATAGCCTTTAGTCACCCGTCGATCCTGTTTCACCCCCATAAGTTGTAATGGTGGAGGTGGTGGGTACTGCCCCCACGTCCGTAATGGTTATTACGAAATTCGTTTATCGTCGTAGTTGGCAAGCCAACAGTATTAATATAAAAGCATTTGAAAGAGATTCAATAAAAAAAAAAATTCAATAAAAATAATGAAATTAACTACAGAACAAGCACAAGAAATTAAAGATCAACAGTCTCAACAAAACCAAACAAAAAGAGTTACTGCCCCGGCACTTGAAAATATTCTTTATGAGGCAATACCCGCATTAGACCACGGCTTTGTAAGAGTTGTTGATTATATGGGTGATGATACTTCAATTGTTCAATCAGCTAGAGTTTCCTATGGAAAAGGTACTAAAAAAGTCTCAACAGATGCAGGCTTAATTAAATATTTAATGAGACATTGGCATAGCACCCCATTTGAAATGTGTGAAATAAAATATCATGTTAAACTTCCAATTTTTATTGCACGACAATGGATTAGACATAGAACTGCAAATGTAAATGAATATTCAGCTAGATATTCTATTTTAGATAAAGAATTTTATTTACCTAGTGCAGAAAATTTAGCAGCACAATCTTCGAGTAATAGACAGGGAAGAGGTGATGTTTTAGAGGGTGAACAGGCAAAGGAAGTTTTAGAACTTTTAAAAAATGATTCAGAAAGAACATATGATAATTATGAAACCATGCTTAATGAAAGATTTGATGGATCAACTATTGATGAAAATAAAAAAGGACTAGCAAGAGAACTTGCAAGAATGAATTTAACTTTAAACACTTATACACAATGGTATTGGAAAACTGATTTATTAAACTTAATGAATTTTTTAAGATTAAGAGCGGATAGCCATGCTCAATATGAAATAAGAGTTTATGCTGATATTATGTTGGACACTGTTAAGAAATGGGTACCTATAACCTATGATGCATTTATGGACTATAGAGTGGGTGGCACAGAAGTTTCAGCTAAAGGAAAAGTTATCATTCAAAAACTTATTAAAGGTGAAGATGTTAATCCAGATAGTTCAGGCTTATCTAAAAGAGAATGGAATGAACTAATGGTTTCTTTTGATCTTAAAGATAAGTTGATTTAATTTTTCTAGCAAAGTCTAAATATATTTTAGAAATTTCGTGCTCAGGATTAGCTTCAACAATTGGCTTTCCTTCATCACCACATTTACCAACCTCAGGATTTATTGGAATTTCTCCTAAAAATTCTTTTTCAAACTCTTCAGCAGTTCGCTTAACCCCACCTTCACCAAAAATTTTATATTTTTTCCCATCATCACCTTTGAAATAACTCATGTTATCAACTAAACCTAAAATCTTAACTCCAAGCTTATCAAACATTTTAATACCTCTTTTAACATCAAGAAGTGCCACTTCTTGAGGAGTTGAAACAATAATTGCTCCATCCATTTTAATTTCTTGAGAAAAAGTTAATTGAGTATCTCCAGTCCCAGGAGGCATATCAACAATTATAAAATCTAAATCTTTCCAACCAACTTTTTGTGTAAAAGTTTTAATTGCACTAGTAACCATAGGTCCACGCCAAATCATTGGAGTTTGTTGGTCAGCAAGAAAACCAATGGACATACATTGAATATCATATTTTGTAATTGGAGTTAATGTTTGGCCATCACTTTTTGGTTTTTCATTAATATCAAACATTTTTGGAATTGAAGGACCATAAATATCTGCATCAAGTAATCCAACTTTGCAGCCAATTTGTTTTAAAGCTAAAGCAAGATTAGTTGCAAAAGTTGATTTTCCAACTCCTCCTTTTGCACTTGATACCGCTATTGTAAATTTTGTTCCTAAAATTGGGTTCTTTGTGAACTTTCTGGGCTCCAATTTTTTCTTCATTGCGTCACTTAGTTCTGGCTTTTTGTCTGTCATAAGCTCATCATTACTTGTTTTTTATTAGAAAGACATTATATACTTTGTCATATGTCAGATGATTTTCAAGGTAGAGGCGGAAGCCCATGGGGAACACCTCCAGGTGGAGGAAACGGTTCTGGAAAAGGACCTACACCACCAGACATCGATGCATTAATTAGAGATATTCAAAGTAAAATAAAAAAATTTTTACCTGGTGGAAGCTCATCAGGAGGTAAACCAATTGGTTTAATTTTAATTATCATAGCGTTTGTATGGTTAGCAAGCGGACTTTATAGAGTGGGACCCGATGAACAAGGTGTTGTGCTTAGATTTGGTAAGTTTGTAAAAACTACTCAACCAGGATTGCATTATCATATTCCACTTCCAGTAGAGACAGTTGAGACACCAAAAGTTACAAAAGTAAATAGAATTGATATTGGATTTAGATCTGAAAGAGATAGTGGTTTTTCACAAGGTGGAGGAGTTGCTGATGTTCCTCAAGAAAGTTTAATGTTAACGGGTGATGAAAACATAGTTAATATAGATTTTTCAGTTTTCTGGGTAATTAAAGATGCGGGTAAATTTTTATTTGAAATACAAGATCCAGAAGGAACAGTAAAAGCTGCAGCAGAGACAGCAATGAGAGAAGTAATTGCAAAAAGTAAAATTCAACCAGTTTTAACTGAGGGAAGAGCTCAAATTGAAATTGAAACTCAGGAAATTATTCAATCAATTCTAGATGAATACAATAGTGGTATTCAAATTACACAAGTTCAAACACAAAAAGCAGATCCACCTGATCAAGTAATTGATGCGTTTAGAGATGTTCAAGCAGCAAGAGCAGATATGGAAAGATCTAAAAATGAAGCTGAAGCTTATGCTAACGATGTTATTCCAAGAGCAAGAGGGGAAGCTGCAAAAATTATGCAAGCAGCAGAAGCTTATAAACAAAAAGTTGTTGCTCAAGCAGAAGGTGAAGCTAGCAGATTTATATCTATTTATAATGAGTATGCGAAAGCTAAAGAAGTAACTCAAGAAAGAATGTATTTAGAGACTATGGAGAAAGTTTTAGCAGATATTGATAAAGTAATAATTGAAAAAAATGCAGGATCAGGTGTAGTACCTTATTTACCGTTACCTGAACTAGGTAAGAAGAAAGCAAAAAATTAATGAAAGCACAAAAAATTTTATTACCAATAGTTATTTTAATAGGAGCATTAGCGTTCTTTTCTATATTTATTGTTAAAGAGGTTAATCAAGCAATTGTACTTCAGTTTGGTGATCCTAAAAAAATCATACTAAAACCAGGTTTAAATTTTAAAATACCTTTTATCCAAAATGTTGTATTTTTAGATAGCAGAATTTTAAATCTTGATACACCACCAGCAGAAGTTATTGCATCTGACCAAAAAAGATTAATTGTTGATGCTTTTGCAAGATTTCAAATTGTAGATCCTTTAAAATTCTATATTTCAGTAGGAAATGAAAGAGTTGCAAGATCAAGGTTAGCAACAATTATTAACTCAAGAATTAGAAATGTTTTAGGACAACAAGAATTACAAACATTACTATCAAAAGATAGATCTAAGCAAATGTCTTTAATTCAAGAAGGTGTAAACGCAGAAGCTAAAAAATTTGGAATTAAAATTGTAGATGTTAGAATTAAAAGAGCTGATTTACCTCAAGCGAATAGTGAAGCAATCTATAGAAGAATGCAAACTGAAAGAGAAAGAGAAGCTAAAGAATTTAGAGCAAGAGGTGCAGAAATGGCGGTAACTATTACATCAACTGCTGATAAAGATGTTTCAGTATTGCTAGCTAATGCAAATAAAGATTCAGAGATTATGAAAGGTCAAGGAGATGGTGAAAGAAATGCAATTTTTGCAGATGCATTTGGTAGAGACCCAGAATTTTTTGCTTTCTATAGAGCAATGCAAGCTTATGAAACAGCTTTAATAGGTGGAGACACTTCGGTAATTTTATCTCCTGATAGTGAATTCTTTAAATTTTTTGGTAACATAAAACCTAAAAATTAATCCAAAACAATGAAAGAGCTAATTATAGCTTTTGGTCTTTTCCTCTTCTTAGAGGGAATTCTATATGCCTTATTTCCATCCAAAATGAAAAGTATATTGCTAAAATTAAATGATGTGACTAATAGTCAATTAAGAACAGGTGGATTGATATTTGCAGTCATAGGATTTATGATTATTTGGTATATAAAAAATTAAAATGAATAAAATTAAAAAATTACTAATAGTATTTTTTACATTAACTTTTGTAATGCAAGTAAATGCTAAAGATGCACCAGCATCATTTGCTGATTTGGCAGAAAGATTAATGCCATCAGTTGTAAATATTTCAACAACAACAACTGTTACTACGAATACTAATCCTTTTCCAGGATTTCAATTTCCTCCAGGATCACCATTTGAAGATATGTTTAAAGAATTTGGCACACCTCAAACAAGGAAGTCTGCTGCCTTAGGATCAGGATTTATAATTGATGCAAAAGGAATTGTGATCACTAATAATCATGTAATACAAGATGCAGAAGACATTGTTGTTAGGGTAGGTGGGGATAAAGAATATAAAGCCACAATTATTGGAGCAGATCCTTTATCTGACATTGCAGTTCTTCAAATAGATTCAAAAGAAAAATTTACACCAGTTAAATTTGGAAATTCTGATCAAGCAAGAATAGGGGATTGGGTTATTGCAATCGGTAATCCTTTTGGTTTAGGCGGAACAGTTACTGCAGGAATAATATCGGCAAGAAATAGATCAATAGGTCTATCTCGTTATGAAGATTACATTCAAACAGACGCCTCAATAAACTCTGGAAATTCAGGTGGCCCTTTATTTGATATGAATGGTGATGTAGTAGGAATTAATACAGCTATTTTAGGCAAAGGTGGATCTATTGGTATAGGTTTTTCTATACCATCGAATGATGCAAAAAAAGTTGTTAGTCAGCTAATAGAGTTTGGTGAAACTAAAAGAGGATGGCTAGGAGTTAGAATTCAGGTAGTAACTAAAGAAATTGCTGAAGTTGAAAAATTAGATGAACCTAGAGGTGCGTTAGTTGCTAGTGTTGCTGAAAAAAGTCCATCTGACAAAGCAGGAATTAAAGCTGGAGATATTATATTGGAATTTAATAATACTAAGATTAGAGAAATGAAAGAACTACCAATAATTGTTGCACAAACAGAAGTTGGCAAAACTGTAGATGTCAAAATTTGGAGAAATAAAAGAGAGATTACTAAAAAGATTAAATTAGGAAGACTTGAAACTTCAGAAGATTTTAAAGTAGAAAAAAAAGAAACTAAAGAAGAAACACCTGAAATTTCTGAAATTAAATCTTTAAAAATAATAGTAAGACCATTGAATAATAAAGATATTAAACAAAGAAAATTACCTAATCAAACAACAGGTTTGGTTATAACAAATATTGGAAAAAATAGTCCAGTAAATTACTTAAATATAGGAGATATTATTGTTGAAGCTCAAAAGAAAAAGATTAAATCAACTAAAGATCTTGAAGATATTCTGGGCACTGTTTTAAAATCTAATCAAAAAACAATTTTAATTGTAATTTATAACAATCAAAATCAAAGAAGGTATATTGGCGTTAAGCTAGATTAATAATGGACAAACAGTCCAAAATTATTCTAATTTCAGGTCCGACCGCTTCAGGCAAATCAAATTTTGCTGTTAAAATTGCAAAAAAGATTCAAGGAGAAATAATCAATGCTGATAGCATGCAGGTTTATAAGAAGTTAAAAATATTAACTGCAAGACCAAATAGAATAGAACAAAAAAATATTAAACATCATCTTTATGGAATTGTTGATTTGAATGAAAAATTTTCAACAGGACAATGGTTGGAACTCGCAATTAAAAAGATTAAAAGTATTCAAAAAAAGAAAAAAATTCCAATCTTAGCTGGTGGTACTGGTTTATATTTTCAGTCATTAATTAATGGTTTAGTTAAAATTCCAGAGATACCTCTTAATTTTAGAAATAAAGTTAGACTAATGTCTAAAAGAGAAGGACAAAAAAAATTTTATAAAAAACTTTTAAAGTTAGACCCCAAAATTAAAGATAAATTTGATCCAAATGATACACAAAGATCTATAAGAGCTTATGAAATTAAATCTTATACTAACATCTCTATGTACGATTGGTTAACTAAGACTAAATCTGAATTTAAAGATAGTGACTTTTTAAAACTTCATATTGAAACAAAAAGAGAAAAACTCATTGAAAGAATTAACTTAAGGACTTCTACTATGATAAATAGTGGAGCCATTAATGAAGTTAAAAAATTTATTAAACTAAAAATTAGAAAAGATCAGAGTGTAAATAAGGTAATTGGGATTGCCGAATTGACACAGTATCTAAATGATAAAACCACTTTAGAAGAAGCAAAAGAATTAATATCAATTAAAACAAGACAATACGCTAAAAGACAAGCTACTTGGGCAAGAACCAGGATGGTCTCATGGGTTAAAATTGATTCAAGCAAAGTAGATGGTTATATAAAAAAATTAAAAAAATCCTCTCTTAAACTTGACCAATTAACATAAAGTCCGATAGATTGCCTGGATGCCAAAATTATACTCAGGAGCAGAGATAGTATTTAAATCTCTCGAAGACCAAAAAGTTGAACATATTTTCGGATATCCTGGTGGAGCAGTGCTTCCTATCTATGATGAATTAAAAAATCATCCAACTATAAAACATATTTTAGTTAGACACGAACAAGGTGCAGGCCATGCTGCAGAAGGTTATGCAAGATCAACTGGAAAACCAGGCGTTGTATTAGTTACGTCAGGACCAGGTGCAACAAATGTTGTCACTGCATTAACTGACGCTTATATGGATTCAGTTCCTTTAGTTTGTATTTCAGGACAAGTTCCTACGCACTTAATTGGAACAGATGCTTTTCAAGAATGTGACACCACAGGAATTACAAGACCTTGCACCAAACATAACTGGTTGGTTAAAGATATAAATGATTTATCAAGAATTATGCATGAAGCCTTTGAAGTCGCAACAACAGGAAGACCTGGACCAGTATTAGTTGATATCCCAAAAGATATCCAGTTTGCAAAAGCAAAATATTTTAAACCTAAAAAAGAAAAAAAATTAAATGGAAAAGTTCTTAATAAATTTAATCAAAAAGAAATTGACCAATTAGTAGACTTAATGAAAAAAGCTTCAAAACCAGTTTTTTATACTGGAGGTGGAGTAATTAACTCAGGTCCAAAGGCAAGTGAACTTTTAAGAAAATTAGTGGCCTTAACTGGATTTCCCATTACATCAACTTTGCAAGGATTAGGTGCTTATCCGGGAGATGATAATCAATTTTTAGGAATGCTTGGCATGCATGGAACTTATGAAGCTAATAATGCAATGCATGATTGTGACTTATTGATAAACATTGGTGCAAGATTTGATGACAGGATTACAGGAAAGATAGATGAGTTTTCTCCAAAATCTAAAAAGGTTCATATTGATATTGACCCATCATCGATAAATAAAATAGTAAAAGTTGATCTAGCTATTGTTGGTGATGTAAGTGATGTAATTAAATCAACTACTAAAACTTTAAAAAAGAAAAACTTAAATTTAGAAAAATCAAATAAACAAAAAATATCAAAATGGTGGCAACAAATTCAAAAATGGAGAACAAAACAATCTCTAAATTTTATAAATAGTGATAAGATTATTAAGCCTCAATATGCAGTTCAAAGATTATATGAATTAACTAAAAACCAAGACACATATATCACCACTGAAGTCGGGCAGCATCAGATGTGGGCAGCACAACATTATAAGTTCAATAAGCCTAATAGATGGATGACATCAGGAGGACTTGGAACTATGGGTTATGGATTACCAGCGGCAATAGGGGTACAAGTTGCACATCCTAAAAAATTAGTTGTAGATATTGCTGGTGAAGCATCAATTTTAATGACTATGCAAGAAATTTCAACTGCAGTTCAATATAATTTGCCAGTAAAGATATTTATTTTGAACAATCAATATATGGGCATGGTTAGACAATGGCAGGAACTGCTTCATGAAAAGAATTACTCCGAAAGTTACTCGGAGGCATTACCAGATTTTGTAAAATTAGCTGAGGCTTATGGTTGTGTTGGTATTAGAGCGGAAAATCCAGATGAATTAGATGAAAAAATTGAAGAAATGATCAATATAGACAGACCAGTAATTTTTGATTGTCATGTAGATCAAGCTGAAAATTGTTATCCAATGATACCTTCAGGAAAACCGCATAATCAAATGTTGTTGGGACCAAAAGATCAGAAAGAAAATAAAATTACAGGTAAAGGGAAATCTTTAGTTTAAAATGGCAAAATCTAAATCAGCATATAGCACACCTAGCAAATTAGGTAAAATTGATACACATATAATTGTTGTTTGGGTTGATAACGAAGCAAGCGTATTATCAAGAGTGGTGGGTTTATTTTCTGGAAGAGGTTATAATATAGAATCTTTAGCTGTAGCAGAAGTAGATCAAAAAAATAATCTTTCTAGAATTACAATTGTAACTACTGGAACCCCTCAAGTTATTGAGCAAATTGTATTACAGTTGAAGAAGCTAGTTCCAGTTCATAAAGTTGGAAATTTTAAAAGAGAAGATAAAAAAATTATATTTAAGGAGATGGCCCTATTAAAAATCGTTGCAAACTCTAGTAAAATTAAGAAGGCTTTAAATGCTTGTAAAAAATACAATCCAGTTATATTAGATAAAACAAATAAATCTGCTGTAATTCAAATAACAGCTTTAAGAAGAGAAATAGATAGCGTGACAAAAAATTTAAAACCATTTGGTCTTGTTAGCGCCTCAAGAACTGGAGCGGTTGCAATGACAAGAGGTGCAGAAATTTTTAATTAATTAAAAGGAGAAAATAATGAAAATGTTTTATGAAAAAGACGCAGATGTAGATTTAATTAAGAACAAAAAAATAGCAATTTTTGGCTATGGAAGTCAAGGGCACGCCCATGCTTTAAATCTAAAAGATAGTGGTGTTAAAGAAATTGTTGTTGCTCTTAGAGATGGATCATCAAGTGCTGCTAAAGCAGAATCAAAAGGCTTGAAAGTAATGAATTTGTCAGATGCAGCAGAATGGGCCGATGTTGTTATGATATTAACACCAGATGAACTACAGGCTGAAATTTATAAAAATCACATTGAACAAAGAGTTAAAGAGGGAACGAGTATAGCATTTGCTCATGGTTTAAATGTTCATTATGATCTTATTAAAGCTAGAAAAGATTTGGATGTCTTTATGGTTGCACCTAAAGGTCCTGGACATTTAGTTAGAAGTGAATATGAAAAAGGTGGTGGTGTGCCATGCTTGTTTGCTGTTCACCAAGATGGGTCAGGAAAAGCAAGAGACCTTGCTTTATCTTATGCTTCAGCTGTAGGCGGTGGAAGATCAGGAATTATAGAAACAACATTTAAAGATGAAGTTGAAACTGATTTATTTGGGGAACAGACTGTTCTTTGTGGTGGGTTAGTTGAGTTAATTAAAAATGGTTATGAAACTTTAACAGAGGCTGGCTATGCACCTGAGATGGCATATTTTGAAACTGTTCATGAAGTAAAATTAATTGTTGATTTAATTTATGAGGGTGGAATTGCAAATATGAATTATTCTATCTCAAATACAGCTGAGTATGGAGAGTATGTTGCTGGACCAAGAATTATAGATAAGGAACAGACTAAAAAAAGAATGAAAGAAGTATTAACAGATATACAATCAGGTAAATTCACTAAAGAATGGATGAACGAGTGTAAAAATGGTCAAAAAAACTTTTTAGCAACAAGAGCTAAACTTGCAGAGCATCCAGTTGAAAAAGTTGGTGCTGAACTTAGAGCAATGATGCCTTGGATTAGTAAAAAGAAATTAGTTGATAGCGATAAGAGTTAATTTTACTAAAAACCCAAATCGATCAAAAATTGTAGCCAAAATATAACATTTATTTTGCAATCTCTATTATAGATTGTATTATAGATTTTCTAAAATTATCGGTTATGAGCGACAAAGATAAAGTTATTATATTTGATACTACGATGCGAGATGGTGAGCAGTCACCTGGTGCATCAATGAGTATTGAGGAAAAAATTCAAATTGCAAGAATTTTTGATGAATTAGGAATTGATATTATTGAAGCAGGATTTCCAATAGCATCCCCAGGAGATTTTGAGGCAGTAACTGCAATAAGTAAAATTTTAAAAAATTCAATTCCATGTGGATTATCAAGAGCTAGCAAAAAAGATATAGATGCATGTCATGAAGCATTAAAAGCTGCTCCAAGATTTAGAATTCATACTTTTATTTCAACAAGTCCACTTCATATGAAATTTAAGTTAAACAAATCTCCAGAACAAGTTGTGGATGCAATAAAAGAAAGTGTTACTTATGCGAGAAATTTAACAGATGATGTTGAATGGTCTTGTGAAGACGGAACTAGAACAGACATGGACTTTATGTGTAAGATAGTTGAGACAGCAATCAGCTGTGGCGCTAAAACAATAAATATTCCTGACACTGTTGGTTATACAATTCCATCAGAATTTACTAAAATTATCACAACTTTAAAAAACAAAGTTCCAAATATAGATAAAGCTATTTTATCTGTTCACTGTCATAACGATTTAGGATTAGCAGTAGCAAATTCTTTGGCTGGAGTTCAGGCTGGTGCAAGACAAGTGGAGTGTACAATTAACGGTATTGGTGAAAGAGCAGGTAATGCTGCACTTGAAGAAATTGTAATGGCTATAAGAACAAGAAACGATTTGATGCCTTATACAACAGGAATTAAAACTGAATTATTAAGCAAAGCTTCAAAAGTTGTCTCTAATGCAACGTTTCCAGTTCAATTTAATAAGGCAATTGTTGGAAAAAATGCTTTTGCTCATGAAGCGGGCATTCATCAAGACGGAATGCTTAAAAATAGAGAAACTTATGAAATTATGACACCAGAGAGTGTTGGGGTTAAAAAAACTTCATTGGTAATGGGTAAACATTCAGGGCGTCATGCGTTTAAAGAAAAATTAAATGATCTTGGTTATGCAGATGTAACTGATGACGTAATTCAATCTGCTTTTGGTAAATTTAAAGTTTTAGCTGATAAGAAAAAGCATGTTTATGATGAGGATATTATGGCCTTAGTTGATGATAGTTTAATTACAGACAATAAAATAAATGCAATAAATTTAAAGTCTTTAAAAGTTTTTGCAGGAACAGGTGAACCTCAAAAAGCAGAGATGACTCTTGATGTTTATGGTGAAATTAAATCAACCTCAGAAACAGGCGATGGTCCTGTAGATGCTATTTTTAAATGTATCAAAGTTTTATATCCACATGATGTGAAATTACAATTATATCAAGTTCACGCTGTTACGGAAGGAACTGATGCACAAGCTACAGTAAGTGTTAGAATTGAAGAAGAAGGTAAAACTACAGTTGGACAAGCCGCTGATACTGACACATTAGTAGCGTCAGCTAATGCTTATTTAAGTGCTTTAAATAAAATGATTATTAAAAGAAAAAAAACTGCTCCAATGGAGCATGAAACTCAGAAAATGAAGGGAATATAAGATGGCTAATTGGTTTAAAAATATAACAAACGTTTGGAGTCAGGATATGGCGATTGACCTTGGAACTGCTAACACTCTCGTTGTATTAAAAGGACAAGGAGTGGTTTTAAATGAACCATCTGTTGTTGCTATAGTTGAGAACATGGGTAAAAAAACTGTGCTAGCAGTTGGAGATGAAGCAAAAACTATGCTTGGAAGAACACCAGGTAACATTAGTGCTATTAGACCTTTAAGAGACGGAGTGATTGCAGACTTTATAGTTACTGAAGAAATGATTAAACATTTTATAAAAAAAGTTCATAAAAATAAAACTTTTGCAAACCCAAGAATTTTAATCTGTGTTCCGACAGGGTCAACACCAGTTGAAAGAAAAGCAATTCAAGATAGCGCATTAGCAGCAGGTGCAAGAAGAGTTCAATTAATTGAAGAACCTATTGCAGCAGCAATTGGTGCAGGTCTTCCAATCTCAGAAGCAACAGGATCAATGGTTGTTGATATTGGTGGAGGTACTACAGAGATAGCTGTTATGTCATTAGGAGGTCTTGTTTATTCTAGATCTTTAAGAGTTGCTGGAGATGCAATGGATACAGCTTTAGTAAATTATATGAGAAAAGAATATAATCTTATGATTGGAGATAGTACTGCAGAAAAAATAAAAAAAGAAATTGGTACAGCTATTCCATCCAACAGCAATACTTATGCTGTTAAAGGTAGAGATTTAAGATCGGGAACACCTAAAGAAGTAAATATTACAGAAGAAGATACGGCAGAAGCTTTAAACGATATTTTAAAAGAAATGGTGAATGGTATAAAAGATGCCCTTGAAAACACTCCTCCTGAATTATCAGCTGATTTAGTAGATATGGGTTTAACGTTAACAGGTGGTGGAGCTTTATTAAAAAATATTGATAAAAGATTTTCTAAAGAAACTGGATTACCAGTTTTTATAGCAGACGATCCATTAGCATGTGTTGCAATTGGGACTGGCAAAGCTCTAGATCAAGAAGAAACATTCTCTACTATGCTATCTGAGTATTAGAAATAATGGAAACAAGCAGAGATGATTTTGTAATTGCATTAAGGTCTGCTTTTTTAAAAAAAGGAACACAGCAAAGGTTCTCATTATTAAGTTTAATATTTTTTTCTATAATTTTTTTAATTTTAGGCAGTTTTAACTTTAAGATTATAAACTATGTAAAAATAGGTATTACGGAAATAGCTTATAGATCTTCTTTTATAGTTTCTGTACCAGAGAATTTATTGAAAGATAGCTATCTTACAATTCAAAATCACAACAAACTTTATAAGGAAAATGAAAAAATTAAATCAGAACTAGAAATTTTAAAAGCTAAAGATTTATTAAATGAATTTATAATTTTAGAAAACCAAAGATTAAAAAATATAGTTGATGATTATCTGGTTAAATCAGACACCATAATTGCTAAAGTTTTAAGTGATAAAAGTAGTCCATTTTTAAGATCTATCATCATTAACAGAGGCAGTAAAAATAAAATCAACCTTGGAATGGTTGTAATGGATGGAGTATATCTTGTTGGAAAAGTTATTGAGGTTAATTATTTGTCATCAAGGGTATTATTACTTTCAGATTTGAATAGTAAAATTCCAGTTATAATAGAACCCAATGCAGTATTCTCTATACTTTCAGGCACAGGTAAAGATTATGCGGTCATTCAATATAGTAAAAAATATGAGGACATAAAAAATGAGTCAGTTATTTACACTTCTGGAGCAGGCAGTTTGTTCAAGGCTGGAATACCTATAGGAAGAATGAATATGAATAACTTGAGTGATGAAAAAAAAATAGAATTTTTTTCAGATTTTTCTCAATTAAAATTTGTAAAAGTTGTTTCATTTAAAAAAAGTGAGAACAAATGATAGGGTTAAGAAATAAAAATTTTATTAAAATAATACTATCAAAAGTACCCTTAATTCTACTTTTTGTATCTGTTTTAAATGATTATGACTTTAATCATTTAAGTTTTGAATATTTTTCATTTAACTTTTCATACATTTTAATTTTTTACTACAGTCTAAAAAAAACTGAAAGTTTAGGATATACTTATATTTTTATTGCAGGCTTATTTAATGATGTTGTGATAGGAACTCCAATTGGATTAAGTAGTTTAATATACTTAATACTTTGTGTTGCAGCTTCCTATCTTAGAAATATTACTTTAAGACCAAGTTTATTGAAAGATAGTATATTTTTTCTTATAACAATTTTAATTATAAATTCCTTACTATTCATTGCTTTAAATTTTATTTTTAATTATCAGTTAGATTATTTTGACCAAATGATAAATATTACATTCACTTTTTTATTTTATTTTTTATTTTCAAATTTTTTTGATTTTTTTGAAAGCTATTTTGTGAGAAACAATAATGCTGGGTGAAAATTTTGGTGTAAAAAAAGTTCAAACCATTAATAGAAGAATGTTTATTATTGGTACTGCTAAGTTGGTTGTATTTACTGGAATAATTGCTCGATTATTTTCATTACAAATTACAGAGAACAAAAAATATTTAACTCTATCTGATAAAAACAGATTACGTGAATGGAGGTTACCTCCAATTAGAGGTGAGTTTTTAGATTATTTTGAAAATATTATTGCTGGCAATTTAAAAGTATATCAATTGCACGTAATTCCAGAGGAAGTAGAAAACTTTAAATATTTAATGGTAAGACTAAAAGATATCCTATCAATCAGTAATAGTGATTTTAAAAAAATAATAATACAAAAAAATAAACAAAAACCTTGGGAAACTATAATTATTTCTAAAAATTTAACTTGGGAGCAGTTTACAAAAGTCAATTA
Organism: Candidatus Pelagibacter sp. Uisw_101; assembly: GCF_047727615.1. Classification (GTDB taxonomy): domain Bacteria; phylum Pseudomonadota; class Alphaproteobacteria; order Pelagibacterales; family Pelagibacteraceae; genus Pelagibacter. The sequence goes on along the minus strand of NZ_CP159821.1, from coordinate 1,053,222 downwards.
TTACTTACACGATCTAGTAGGAGCCAAACCAGTTCTGTCTGTATCACGTAACTATCCGTTTAATGAAAATTATACACATGTTTTAGGTTATGTAAGTGAAGCTAGTAAAGAAGACATTTTAAATAACAAAACTATAAAAGATACACATGTACCGGGACTTAAAGTAGGAAAAACTGGTTTAGAAAAAACTTTTGAGAATGAATTAATTGGTACAAATGGCATCCAAAGATACGAAGTTAATGCCTATGGAAAAAGAATTAGACAACTTGATCATACCGATGGATTAAATGGCAAGACAATTAAGCTCACAATAGATACAGAGGTTCAAAAGTTTTGTAATGAGCTTTTAAAAGGTGTAGCTGGCTCAATAAGTGTAATGGATATTTATACGGGTGAAATAGTTGCCATGCAATCATCGCCATCGTTTGACCCTAACTTATTTCTTTTTGGAATTAATCAAGATAATTGGCAGCTAATTAGAAACGATCCATTAAAACCATTAGTTAATAAAACTTTATCAGGGTTATATTCACCAGGCTCAACATTTAAACCAATGGTAGCTTTATCGGCACTAGAAAATAAAATTATTGATGAAAATTTTAAAGTTAACTGTACAGGAAAAATTGAAATGTATGGGCAAACTTATCATTGCTGGAAAAAAAGAGGACATGGTACCGTAGATTTAAAGAGTGCGATGAAGCAGTCTTGTGATACATATTTTTATGAGATTGCAAGAAAACTTGGTGTAGATCGATTAAAAGAAACATCTATAAAATTTGGTCTTGGTGAAAAAGTTTTAAATGAAACATTTAGTATTGAGAAAAAAGGATTAATTCCTGACACCAAATGGAAAAAAAATAATTTAGGAAAAGGTTGGGTTATAGGTGAAACATTAATTACAGGTATTGGACAAGGCTATACCCAAACAACACCTCTACAATTATGTCAAATGACAGCTCAGCTGGCAAATGGAGGATTTAAGATTTATCCAAAAATAATAGTAGAAGAGGATAGCAAAACAGCAGAGGAAATTAGAATTATAATGAATGAAAATAAAAAAGATAATGGCCTGAAAGATGCAACAGAACTTTTAGAGTTTTTAGATAAAAAAGAACATGAAGCCTTGTTTAAAAGTTCTAAAAATATAAACCTAGTTCGTGAAGCAATGTTTGCATCTACAAATGAAATTAGAGGAACCTCTTATAAATCAAGAATTGATGATCCAAAATATCAATTTGCTGGAAAAACAGGAACATCACAAGTTAGAAGAATTACAGAAGCCGATCGTGAGCTTGATTTAAAAACATTTGAAATTCCATATAATGAGAGGGATCATGCTTTATATATAGCTTTTGGTCCATATAAGAATCCAAGATACGCATTGAGTATCGTTATAGAGCATGGTGGATCAGGTAGCTCTGCTGCTGCACCGATTGCAAAAAAACTTTTTAAATTAATTATAGATAGACACGAGCTAAGGGTAAAAAAAACTAAACAAAATAATTTATAAATATAAATGCAATACAGCTCATTTAATGTACAACCTACTTTTTTTCAAAAATTAAGAGATTTTGATTATATTTTACTAATTTGTATTTTATTACTTGGGTTAATTAGCACTTTTTCCATGTATTCAACAGATGGTGGAGAAATTTTATTTCATAGCAAAAGTCATATTTCAAAATTTTTAATTTTTTTTACAATGATGATTTTTATGTCATTTTTCAATATTAAATTTTGGCATTACATTGCTTATTTGTTTTATATTGTAGTTTTATTTTTTTTAGTTTGGGCTTCCTTATACGGTATTAAAGCCTCAGGATCTCAAAGATGGATTGATTTATATTTTATTAATTTACAACCATCTGAACTAATGAAAATTGCAATAATAGTATGTCTTGCTAAATATTATCACCGTATACAGCTCAATAAAGTTAATAGTTTTCAAGTCATGTTTGTTGCCTTAATAATTTTAATTTTACCTATTTTGCTTGTTATTACGCAACCTGATTTGGGCACTTCAATTTTAATTGCACTAAGTGGATTGGTAGTTATTTGGCTTGCAGGAATTAATATTAAATATTTTATATATTCATTTATAGTTTTATTAATTTCGATGCCTTTTGCTATTGCTTTTTTACAGCCTTATCAAAAACTTAGAATTTTAACATTTCTTAATCCAGATAGAGATCCTTTAGGTGCGGGATATCAAATTATTCAATCTAAAATAGCAGTTGGATCAGGAGGCTTAACTGGTAAAGGATTTTTAAAAGGTACTCAAAGTTATTTAGAATTTTTACCAGAAAAACATACAGATTTTATTTTCACTTTATTTGCAGAGGAGCATGGTTTTTTAGGGTCCTTAGGTTTATTGTTAATTTATATAATTATTATTTATAGAGTATTAAAAATTGGTGCAATCTCGAGGAGTTATTTTGCAAAACTTTTTTGCTATGGCTATGGGTCTGCAATATTTTTTTATGTAACAGTAAATATGTCTATGGTTTTAGGCTTACTTCCTATAGTTGGATCTCCACTGCCAATTATGTCATATGGAGGATCTTCAATGCTTGCAACAATGATTGGGTTTGCAATTGTTATGAGTGCTAAAGTTAATCATAAACAGCTAATAGCTTAAGTGTTTTAATACTTTACTTGTCGAATTTGTCGCGAGAATATTTAGATTTAAGAATTATATAAAGTGTCATGGAAAAAAATTTAAAAATTGGAATTATAGGTGCTGGCATACAGGGTATTTCCAATGCGTTATTTTTACAAAAAAAAGGTTTCAGTGTAACAATATTTGATAGAGACGAACCTGGAAGTCCCGCTGCATCTTATGGTAATGCTGGTCACTTTTCTCCATATGCATCTGTTCCAATAAATAGACCTGATGTTTTAAGTGATGTCCCTGCAATGCTTTTAAGCACGACAGGACCACTTGCACTTAAATGGAACTATGTTCCAAAAATGGTACCCTGGTTTTTAAAATTTATAAGAAACTGCACAACAAAAAAAATGATGCACACTGCAAAAAATATGCATCAAATTTTGGATTTAGCACTACCTGCTTATGATGAGTTATTTGATGACATTGAGCTTGGAGGACTAGTTGAAAAAAAAGGTATTTTATATATTTGGAATGATCAAAACTTAAAAAGTAGAGAGCTTGAAATTAATATTAGAAATGAACTGGGTGTTGACCAACAAGAAGTAACACCAAAAGAAATTCATGATTTAGAACCAAATATAAAACCAATCTATCACGGAGGTGTTTATTATCGACATGGTAGACACGCTAGAAATCCTAAAAAAATTCTTTTAAAACTTTATGATCTTTTTTTAAAAAAAGGTGGCAGGTTTTTAAAAATGAATATTAAAGACATAAATTTTGATGATGAAAAACCAGTTATAAAAGCTGAAACACAAAGCTTTCTTTTTGATAAAATTGTAATTGCCTGTGGTTCGTTTTCAAAAAAACTAACAGATAATTTGGATGAAAAAATACCTCTTGATACTGAAAGAGGATATCATGTTCATTTTAAAGATTGTGATCATCTTTTAAGTAGACCGGTAATTTTTCAAAATAGAGGGTTTGGTATTACACCCATGGAACAAGGACTTAGAGTTGTAGGCACTGTCGAATTCGGTGGATTAGATAACCCATTATCTAAATCAAGAGTTAAGAATTTGATTAATAATGCAAAATATATGATGGGTGATTTACCTGGGCATGAAGATGAGTGGCTTGGTTTTAGACCTACATTGCCAGATTATTTGCCAGTAATAGGACCTTCAAAAAAATACAAAAATGTTTTTTATTGTTTTGGACATCATCATTTGGGATGGACTTTAGGGCCAATTTCAGGGAAAATAATCTCTGGAATGATAGCTGAAGAAAACACAAACTTAGATTTAAAGCCATATAGTTCTCTTAGGTTTAACTAAGTGATAAATAAAAATGATGTTGCTTATATTTTTTTATTTTTAGCAGCTTTATTCTGGTCAGGAAATTTTTTAGTTGGAAAATTTGCTAGCCAATACCAAATACCTCCATTTTCATTAAATTTTTATAGATGGCTTTTTGCTTGGTTGATCTTAGCGCCATTTACGATTCAAGAATTATTTAAAAAAAGAAATCATATTTTAGAAAATTATAAATATTACACAGTCCTTGGAATAACGAGTGTTACCATTTTTAATTCCATCGTTTATTATTCTTTAAATTTTACGCAAGTGATCAGTGGAGTGTTGATGATATCAACAATACCAGTGATGATCATTTTCATTTCATCAATTTTAAAAATTGAAAAAACTAATTCTTTTCAAATATTAGGAGTTACATGTTCTTTTATTGGAGTTGTTTTAATCATAACTAAAGCAAATCTTGGAATATTAATGAACTTAGATTTTAATAAAGGTGACATTACAATGGTTTTTGGAATGCTTTCTTGGGCTACTTATTCTGCTCTATTAAAGAAAAAAAAACACGAACTATCTCAACTAGGGTTACTAGAGGTAGTAATTTCATTTGGCTTTATTTTCTTAATACCAATTTATTTTATAGAGTATCAAATGGGCTTTAGAATTATTTTAAATCAAAACTTTTACCTGATTTTATTTTATGTAGTTTTATTTCCGGGTCTTGCTTCTTTTATTTTTTGGATAAAAGGAGTTGCTTTAATTGGTGCCAATAGAGCAGGCATTTTTTTACATATGATGCCTATTTTAAGTGCAATAATGGCCATGATTATTTTTAATGAAAAATTTATGTTTTATCATATGTTGGGCGCAATATTTATTTTAACTGGAATTCTTTTATCAAATAGGAAGATTAAAAATGCTTAAAGTTGCTATCTTAGACGATTACCAAAACGTATCTCATGAGTTTGTTGATTTAAAAAAATTATCAGGAGAGTATGAATTCAAAATATTCAGTGAACCATTTGAAGATGAAGCAGACGCCATAGAGCAATTATCAGATTTTGGAGCATTATTAATAATGAGAGAACGAACTCCAATTACTAAAAATTTAATCGATAATTTAAATGATCTTAAATACATCATAACAAGTGGCTCAAGAAATAAAGCTATAGATTTAATGGCTGCTAAAAAAAGAAAAATTATTGTATGTGGAACTGAGATTGGTTTTTCAGGTACATCTGAATTAACTTGGGGTTTAATCTTAGGTTTAGCTAGAAATTTTAAAGAAGAAATTGATAATATGTATCAAGGTTACTGGCAATCAACTATTGGCTTTGAACTTAAAGGAAAAATTTTAGGGTTAGTTGGACTTGGAAGAGTTGGTTCACAAGTTGCTAAAATTGGTAAAGCTTTTGGCATGCAAGTTATGGCTTGGAGTGAAAATTTAAATTTAGACACCTGTAAAGAATTAGATGTATTGCCATGTAGTAAAGAAGATTTACTTCAAAATTCAGATTTTCTATCTATTCACGTTCAAGGTGGAGAAAGATATAAAGAATTAATAAAACTAAAAGAGTTAGACACAATGAAGAAAACTGCTTTTTTAATTAATACTTCTAGAGGAAATATTATTAATGAGGACGATTTAATTATTGCATTATCAACCAATGTTATTGCTGGTGCTGGCCTTGATGTTTATGAGAAAGAACCTTTGCCAGAAGGTAATAAACTAAGATTTTTACCAAATGCATTATTAATGCCTCATGTTGGTTATGTTACTGCAGAAAATTATAGCATGTTTTATACACAAATGATTGAAGGTTTAGAGGCATGTGTTGCTGGTAAACCTTTAAGAGTATTAGAATAAATTTATGACAAAAAAAATTAATCAAGACCTGACTGCTGAACAAAAATTAGTTTTATTTGAAGATGGTACGGAAGCACCAGGTACTAGCGAATTAAATCATGAAAAGAGAGAAGGTAGCTATCACTGTACTAATTGTGGTGAAAAATTATTTGATTCAATTACTAAATATGAAAGTGGTTCAGGTTGGCCTTCATTCTATCAATCACTACCAGATGCTTTTGAAACTAAAACAGACACTCTATTAGGTTATGAGCGAGTGGAATATCATTGCAAAAAATGTGGCGGCCATCATGGTCATATTTTTGAAGATGGACCAAAGCCAACTGGCAAAAGATACTGTAATAACGGTGTTTGTTTAACCTTTAAGCCTAAAAATTAATTTATTTTAAAAGTTCTAGTAATTTATTTTCTTTTTCAAGAGCCCTAACATCATCGTAACCACCAATGTGTTGATCATCAAAGAAAATTTGAGGAATAGTTCTTTTACCATTAGCTTTTGTAATCATTTCATCCATAGCCCCATCTACAGTTGCAATGTTGATTTCTTTATATTCAACGTTGTTTCTAGTTAATAATTTTTTTGCTGCATCACAAAAAGCACAAAGCGGTCCTGTATAAATAATTATGGATTTCATGACTTATAAATAATCATTCTTTTTAATTTTGCTAGTAATTTCTTTTCTTGAATATTCGAACTTTTTTTTGTGTTTAATACTTTTTTGATTAACTCTTTTTCTCCACAATCTAAAAGAAACAGGCTTTATAGATCGTCTCATAATCTTAATTACTTCACCTTCTGTTTTTCCAGTCTTTTTCTCAATTTCCTCAAAAGTGATACGATCTGCCCAAGCAGCCCAAACGATCCAGTCAGGATCTGATATATGGGGCTCTGGATTTTTAACTCTAGTTATGGGGGTGTGACCTTTTTTTTTCATAAATCCTCAATAATCATTATATTTGAAAAAAATGATTAATGCATTTTATTTAGGGTCGTGGTATCTTTAAATCTAGATAGTCCATCTTAGCCATCTTTAGCTCCCGGTTTTTTTGGACTATCCTTAAACCTTAAAATGTTCCCTTTAAATTATTTCCTTTTTTTACAGATAATTTTATTTCTATTTATTACTCCTGGCACACCTAGAATTGTAATCATTTCATATTCCATGAATTATGGAGTTCAAAAATGTATCTGGACAGCTCTTGGAGATGTTACGGCAAATATTATTCAAGCCACTTTAGTAATTTTTGTTTTAGGATCCTTTTTTGTCGATAATCCAAATTTTTTAAATATATTTAAGTGGATAGGAATTGCATACTTACTCTATCTTGCTTACGATATTTATAATTCAAGACTTAAAGATGTAAGCTCAGATAATATTTCATCAAAAAGTTTTTTTTCTTTTTTTAAGGATGGGTTTTTAGTTGCAGGAACAAGTCCCAAAGCTTGGATGTTCTTTCCGTTAATATTTCCACAGTTTATTGACTTTAATTCAAATTATATCGTTCAATTTTTTATTTTAATCACAACGTATGTTGTTTTGGATTTTTTATCTCTAATTGCTTATGCGGTACTTGCTAGAAAGTTAATTATTTGGATAAAAGCAAATCCAAAAGTTATAAATACAATTTCAGCGTGCGTATTAATTATAATTGCAATTATAATTGCATTTATTCAAAAGTATTAAAAACCTACAAATAAAATTGCGGCAATTAAGTCTGTATGACGTTAGTTGTATTTTTTATCATTTAGATGTTTAATTGTTTTTTTAAATTTAAAACTAATAGAGGAAGAAATAAAATGAAAATCAGAAATATACTAATTACATTAGTTTCTGCAATTGCTCTTTTAATTTCAGCTTCAACTATATCTTTCGCGAAGGTAGTTGGAGATAAAATTATTTTAGGTGCAGCTGTTTCATTAACTGGAAAATATTCATCTAATGGTGTTCATACTCAAAACGGCTATAATTTAGCAGTTGAGAGAATTAACAGCATGGGTGGTGTTAAGGTTGGTGGAAAAACTTACAAGTTTGATATTATTTATTACGATGATGAATCAAATTCTGGAAGAGCAGCACAACTTGCAGAAAGATTAATCCAACAAGATGGTGTTAAGTTTATGCTTGGGCCATACAGCTCAGGTTTAACTAAAGCTATGGCTCCTGTAACTGAAAAATATGAAGTTCCTATGGTTGAAGCAAACGGTGCGTCTAGATCGTTATTCACTAAAGGCTACAAATATTTATTTGCAGTACTAGCTCCAGCAAACTTATATCTTGATGTAGCAATTGATCTTGCAGTTGAAAAAAATGGTGGAAAGCCAGTTAAGATTGCAATGGCATTTGAACAAGACGCTTTCTCACAAGATGTGAGATTGGGTATTGTTGAAGCTGCTAAAAGAACAGGTTCTAAAATCATTATAGATGACAAGTTACCAAAAGAGCTTAACGATATGGCTGCTACTTTATCTAAAGTAAAAGCTACAAACCCAGACGTTCTTGTAGTTTCAGGTCATACTAAGGGTGCTTTAACTGCTGTTAGACAAATCTCAGAGATGAAAGTTGACGTGAAAATGTTAGCAATGACTCACTGTGATGCTGCTAAATTATCTAAGCAACATGGTAAAGCTTCTGAGTATGCACTTTGTGCTTCTCAATGGCACAAGTCTCTATCTTATACGGATAACTTCTTTAAAGATGGTATGACGTATGACGCAGACTTTACTAAAGCTTTTGGATATGCACCGCCATACCAAGCTGCTGAATCTTCTGCTGCTTTATTAGTTTTTAAAGATGCGTTCGAAAGAGCACAATCATTTGATACTAAAAAAGTTAGAGATGCTTTAGCTGCAACTGATATGCAAACTTTTTATGGAAACATAAAATTTGCTGAAGGTGGACAAAACGTATCTAAGCCAATGGTACTTTTCCAAGTATCATGTAACGATGATGGTAGTGTGTGTGAAAACAAAGTTGTAGCTCCGACAAAATGGGCATCAGCTGAGTTGGTGCACCCAATTCCATCTTGGTCAGAAAGATAATACCTAATATGTAAAATGCTCCCTAGTAATAGGGGGCATTTTTTTATAAACATCTAAAGAATTTATGGATTTATTAATTTTCCAAGCTCCTATTTTAATGGTTCAAGCGTCAATGGACGGAATACTTCTTGGTATTTTGTTTGCATTAATCGCTTACGGAATGGCATTGCAGTGGGGAGTAATGAATATAATAAACATTGCTCAAGGAGAATTAGTAATAATGGGTGGATACATTGCATACTTTATGTATTTATCAGGAATACACCCAGCTTTTGGAGTAATTGTATCACCAATCATAATGTATTGTGTGGGTTGGGGAATGTACAAACTTGTTATTAATAAAGTAGTAGATAAAGATTTATTTACTTCAATTCTTGCAACTTTTGGAATTAGTATTTTAGCTCAACAACTAATGAATTTTGCATTTGGTGCAGACGTAGTAGTTGCTCAATCAAATTTTGGAACAACAATGTTATTTAACAACTCTGTTACACTGCCAAATGCTAAAATATTTTCAGGAGCAGTTTGTGTGATATCTGCAATTATTCTTGTTATCTACATGAAGAAATCAAAATTAGGTAGAGCAATTAGAGCAACAGCTCAAAATGCAAGAGCAGCAAAAATTTTAGGAGTTGATACCGAGAAAGTTTATGCAGCAACTTTTGGTATTAATGCAGCATTATGTGGAATAGCAGGAGCATGTATTGCAATTACATTTACACTTCACCCTTACACAGGATTACCGTACACGGTTAGATCTTTTATGATTGTAATTATTGCAGGACTTGGAAATTTACCAGCTGTTGCAATATCAGGGATGGGACTTGGTGTATTTGAAGAATGGGCAGATTATCTGCTTGGAACAGAATTTAGAATTGCAGCAGTATTCTCGTTACTAGTTATTATATTGGTTTATAGAAGGTTTAAATTAGCTCGAAAAAGAGAGTATTTAAAATAATGAATAAAAATACACTCCTATACGCAGGCTTAATAATTTTTGGTTTGGCTGGAGCATTCATATTCCCTGCTTACAAACTACAATTATCATTTTTATATATTCTAATTGTTTTGGCTATGACTTGGGATGTTCAAGGTGGACAGATGGGTTACAACACGTTTGGTAATATATTATTTTTTGGTGTTGGAATGTATGTTGCATCAAGCACTCAAATAGCAATGTTCTTTTCACTAGCAGAATGGACAGACGCAGGTGGAGAAAAAACTTTTGTTCATACTATCCCTCAATTTTTTCAAGGTTTTGGTGTTGGTATATTACTAGCAGGAATTATTCCGACAATAATTGCAGGAGTAATTGGTTATGGGATTTTAGGTTTAAGAGGACACTACTTTGCAATTTGTACTTTAGCATTAGGAATTGCTGCAGGTGAACTTGCGGGTGGAATTGAGATTATTGGTGCAGGTCAAGGTATGACAGTTCCAGTTTGGCCAAAAGGATTTGGATCTAACGCATCATCATCTCAGTTTTTATATTATTTGTGTTTTGCTCTTGCAGTTGTAACTTTTATTACTTTGAAATGGGCATACAGCACAAGATTTGGTTTAGTTTTAAATGCAATAAGAGATAATGAAGATAAAGCTGAAGCAATGGGAATTCATACAATGAGATATAAAATTATTGGCTGGATGGTATCTGCATTCTTTGTTGGAATAGCAGGAGGATTAATGGGGCATATTAATGGTTACATTGAGCCAACTGAAATTGCGTTTGCTGGTCCAACGTTTGGTGTTTTTATGGTTTTAATGGCAATCCTTGGTGGTAAAGGAACTTTATGGGGCCCACTTGTTGGTGCAACTTTATTTCATTTATTTAAAGAAGGTTTTTGGACTTACTTCTTGGGTTGGCAGTATGTAGCTCTTGGAGTTTTAATTATTGTGATCGTGGTTTATTTTCCAGAGGGTGTAATGGGATGGTTAAGAGAAAAATATCCCGAAAGATTTGGTGAAGTTGTTGATGAAGCAGATCTAAAAGCACAGGTGGAATTAAAATAATGGCTATATTAGATATATCAAATGTAAGTAAGTCTTTTGGCGGTGTTAAAGCTAATGTTGATATCTCAATGTCAGTTGAACAAGGTGAAATTGTTGGATTAATTGGTCCAAATGGATCAGGTAAAACTACTTTATTTAACTCAATTGTAGGAACTTATCCAATTGACAATGGTTCAATTAAATTTGATGGCACAGAAGTTTCAGAACTACCAGTTCCTGTTGTTGCAAAACTTGGGTTACTTAGAACATTTCAACAAACTAGAATTTATGGAAAATTAAACTGTATTCAGAATATGTTAATCAGCAACAAACCTGAAAATGATGGAATTTTAACGGTATTTCAAAAGATACCATCAGACTTAACAGATAAAGCAGAAACACTATTAAAGTTTGTAGGCCTACACCAGAAAAGAAAACTTAGAGCTGGAGATCTTTCATTTGGACAGCAAAAATTATTAGAACTTGCTATGGCATTAATGAATGAGCCTAAAATGCTCTTGTTAGATGAGCCAACGGCCGGAATTAATCCAGTATTAATCAACGGAATTATTGATCGCTTGATTACCGTTAATAAAGACTACGGAATTACCCTGCTAGTTATAGAACACAATATGAAAGTAATTATGAATTTAGCACAAAGAGTTTTTTGCTTAGCACATGGTCAAATGTTAGCAAATGGAACTCCAGATGAAATTAAAAATGATAAGCGTGTGCTAGACGCTTACCTGGGAGCTCAATAATGTCAAATCAATACGATGTATTAGGAAAAGCACCAGGACCAGAAGAGTTAAAGAAATTATCTCCTGATAATAATCATGTAACAATCAAAAAACTATCAGCTGGTTATGGTAAAATGGAAATACTTCATGATTTTGATTTGTATGCAGGTAAAGCACAATCATTATGCTTAATTGGACCTAATGGTGCAGGAAAATCTACAATACTTCATTCTATCTATGGGTTTACAAATATTTTTTCAGGACAGATTGAAATTGATGGAAAAGAAATTACACATTTAACACCAGCTCAAAAACTTACATCATGTGGTATTGCATATATTCTTCAAGATAATTCTGTTTTCCCAGATATGACGGTTGAAGAAAATTTATTGATGGGCGGTTACGCTAAAGAAAATACAGATGAATCCTATCAAGAAGCAGAAAGAATTTTTGAAAAATACGAAAGGTTAAGAAACAGAAGAAACCAACCTGCTAAAGTTTTATCAGGTGGTGAAAGAAGATTATTAGAGATTTCTAGAGCATTAGTTATGAAACCATCTGTCTTACTCGTTGATGAACCTTCTATTGGTTTAGAACCAAGATATATTGATATGGTTTTTGAAATTTTAAGGGATCTTCAACAAACAGAGAAGAAAACAATTATTTTAGTAGAACAAAATGCTAAAAAGGGATTAGAGTTTGCAGATATAGGTTACGTTTTAGTATCTGGACAAACTGCGATTGCTGGCAAAGGGGATGATTTGTTAAAAAATCCTGATGTTGGTAGATTATTCCTTGGAGGTTAATGATTAATAAAGAATTTTTCTTTAAAGGTTTTAGATCAATTCTAGCTCCTGATAGTCCTGCTCTTGCACTCGGTTGTTGTTTCATAGCAATAGGTGCACTTCTTAAAAATTTGGGTTTTAATATTCAAGAAAGTATTTTTTCAACAATGCTTACTTATGCGCTACCTGGATCGTTAGTAATGGCGGAGTCGTTATTAGTTGGAGCATCTTTACTTAATATATTTTTGGCTGTTTGGTTTGTTAATGCAAGATTGTATCCAATGGCAGTTTCTTTATTCCCATTAATGATGCATAAAAGCCAACCTAAGTGGAAATATTATTTTTCTTGTCACTTCATAGCTGTGTCTGCATGGTTGATAATGAAGAGTAATTATAAAAGTATTGAAAAAAAATACAGAATTGATTTTTGGATTGGAATTGGTTGTGCAACCTGGACTACAGCAGTAATAGGCACTTTTATTGGTTTTTATGCTTCAGATTATTTAGATAAAAATATGATGATGGGTTTAGCAATTTTAAACCCAATTTATTTCTTATGTATGATGGTGGGTGCAATGAAGACCATTCAAATTACAGCTGCAGTAATTTTGGGTCTATTATTGGGACCAATATTTTATTTTCTATCACCTGAGTGGTCAATTTTACTAGGTGGGTTAGTTGGTGGAACTATTGCTTATTTTATAGGAGAACTAAATGTCAACTAGTGTGGTTCTTGCAATTTTAGTTACATCATTAGCAACTTTTTCATCTAGATTATTGGGTGTAATTTCATCAGAAGGAATAAAAGAAACTTCAAAGTTATTTAGATGGTTTAATTGTCTTGCTTATTCAACACTAGCTGCATTAATAGCCAGAACAATTATATTTCCGGTAGGTGTTTTGTCTGATGCTAGCTATCTAAGTAGAATTGTCGTAGTTTTATTTTGTTTATTCATATTTTTTATTTCAAAAAGAAATTTTGTTTATCCAACTGTGATTTCTGCTATCATGATGACAGTACTAAGTAATTATCTCTAATGGAAAATATCTCTGGAATAACAATAACCGAACATCAAGATTCAAAAAGAATAATTGATATTAGAATTGAAGATGAAATTTTAGATAAATTGATATTTCCATTCAACAAATTTGATATCACAGCTTTAGAGTATAAACCATTTACTAGATTTACTATTGCTAAAAGTTTAGACGATTTAACTTCTAATAAATTAAGCAAATTACTTAATTCAATAGTAAGAGACAGAGACACAGGCTGTTTTATAATTGGTCCAAAAAATATAAGTCCAAAAATTAATGATACGTTTTTAGTTAAACTATCAACAGCAATTGCTTATTTAATTGGCAATCCAAACCATGATGCAATGGCTGGAAAATATTATGCAAGATTTTTTGTAAAGCACGAAGATAAAAGTGATTCGTATTTGAGAAAAGCCTACACAAATATGGATCTTCATACAGACGGAACATATGTTAAGGAGACCACAGATTGGCTACTTATGACTAAAATTGAAGAACAAAATGTGCAGGGTGGAGAAACAGCAATGCTTCATCTTGACGACTGGGAACATTGTGAAGATTTATTTAATGATCCAGTTGGAAGAAAAGATTTTGTTTGGGGTTCTCCTAAAAGTAAAAATATAGAATATAAAGTTGAACATCCAGTTTTCACATCAGATGATAAGGGTAAGCCAAAAATTTCTTATATTGATCAATTCCCTGAGCCAAAAAATATGGATCAAGGAATTTTCTTACAAAAGTTATCAGATGGTTTGGAGGAGAGTAAGAATAAAGTAATCACTAAACTAGCACCTGGGTCAAGTATTGTAGCTAATAATTATTTTTGGCTACATGGAAGAAAACCTTTCAAAGAGACTAAAGATTTAAGTAGAGAACTGTTGAGAATTAGAGGCTCTTTTTTTATTAATTAATTCACCAATATCACTATAAAGTAACTATATTTATGAAATTAGGCTTTATAGGAACAGGTAAAATTACATCTGCAGTAGTTACTGGTATTTGTAGCTCTAGTATTCCATATAATAAAATAATCATCTCGCAGAGAAATAAATCTATATCTAGCACCTTAAAAAAAAAATTTAAAAAGATAACTATTAGCAAAAATAATCAGGAAATAGTTAATTCATGTGATTGGATATTTTTATCAGTAACTCCAACTGTGGGTGAAAAAATTATTAAAAATTTAAAGTTTAGATCAAATCAAACTATAATCAGCTTCATATCAACAATTACTTTAGCTCAACTTAAAAGAGCAATTAAAGTTAAGGCAAAAATTATAAGAGCAATACCGTTACCTCCAATATCATTAAAAAAAGGACCAGTACCAATTTGCCCACCCAATAAAAAGGTAAAAGATTTCTTTAATAAAATTGGTACAACAGTTGAAATTAAAAATGAAAAATCTTCAATTAATTTCTGGTCAACATCTGGAATGATGGCTCCATTTTATGAACTGTTAAGAGTGATGACTGACTGGTTGGTTAAAAGAGGAGTTAAGCGAAATGATGCACAAAAATATATAACTTCTTTATTTTTAGCGTTATCTGAAGATGCGGTTGTGAATTCTAAAAAAGATTTAAAACACTTAGTAAAAGAATCTCAAACACCAAAAGGATTAAATGAACAAGGTGTTAAAGAGTTAACAAAAGCTGGTTTTTATAAATCTTTAGAGAAGACACTCAGTAGTATACATAAAAGATTAAATAAATAAAATTCCATGGATCAAGAACAGAATATCTTACAAATTGAAAACCTATCTAAATATTTTGGAGGGTTAGCTGCAGTTTCAGATTGTTCTTTAAAAATTAAAGAAGGATCTATTACAGGAATTATAGGACCTAATGGTTCTGGTAAAACTACTTTATTTAATTTAATTGCTGGAAACCTTAAAGCATCAAGTGGAAAAGTTTTATTTTATGATGAAGACGTAACAGATGTTCCTTCATATGAATTATTTTCAAAAGGAATATTAAGAACTTTTCAAATAGCTCATGAGTTTACCAATCTTTCTGTTTTAGAAAATTTAATGATGGTTCCAGCAAACCAATCAGGTGAAAAATTAATGACAGCCTTACTAAAACCAAGTTTAGTTAGAACTGAAGAACTTGCTGTAAAACAAAAGGCTCAGGATGTAGTTGATTTTTTAAATCTGACACATCTATCAAATGAATTAGCTGGAAATTTATCAGGTGGGCAGAAAAAATTATTAGAACTTGGACGAACTATGATGGTTGATGCAAAATTAGTATTACTAGATGAAGTAGGGGCTGGTGTTAATAGAACACTACTTAAGGATCTAGGTACTGCAATTCTTAAGTTAAATAAGGAAGAGGGGTACACATTTTGTATGATCGAACATGATATGGAGTTTATAAGTAGATTGTGTAACCCTGTTATTGTTATGGCAGAAGGGTCAGTTTTATTTGAGGGTACTGCTGAAGAAGCTAAGAAAGATGAAAAGGTTATAGAAAGTTATTTAGGCAGAGGATCAAAAATAAAGGATGAAAATTAATGGCTTTTTTTGAAGGCTTAAAAATGACAGGTGGTTATGGTAATGGACCTGATATCATCAATTCTTGTTCTGTTGATGTGAATAGAGGTGAAATAGTTTCAATTCTTGGGCCTAATGGTGCTGGTAAATCAACAGCCATGAAGGCATTACTAGGTCTCTTAAGTTTAAAATCAGGCTCAGTTATAATTGATGGCAAAGATATTTCAAAACTTTCACCACAAGATAGGGTGAGAGAAGGTATTTCATTTGTACCGCAGACAAAAAATGTATTCTCAGGAATGAGCGTTGAAGAAAATTTAGAGATGGGGGCTTACTTAAGAGATGATAATTATCAAAATATAATAGAAGAAATTTATGAACTGTTTCCAATACTTAGAGAAAAAAGAAATCAATTAGTTGGAGAATTATCAGGAGGTCAAAGACAACAAGTAGCTCTTGGTAGAGCATTAATGATAAAACCATCTGTGTTAATGTTAGATGAACCAACTGCTGGAGTTTCTCCAATAGTAATGGATGAATTATTCGATCATATAATTAAAGTTAAAAGAACTAATGTTGCAATTTTAATGGTCGAGCAAAATGCTAAGCAAGCTCTTAATATTTCTGATCGAGGATATGTGTTAGTTACAGGTGAAAATAAATATTCAGGAACAGGAAAAGAATTATTAAACGACCCAAGAGTAAGAAGCTCTTTTTTAGGTGGATAGTATGGAATTTTTAAACGCAATTATATTACTATTAAATTATATTTTTATGCCAGCACTTACGTATGGCTCGCAACTAGCATTAGGTGCAATATTTGTAACTTTAATTTATGGAATTCTGAGATTTGCTAATTTTGCAACTGGAGACATGATGGCTTTTGGTACAATGGTTACAATATTGTTCACTTGGTATTTCCAATCACTTGGAATTTCTTTAGGAGTTTTACCAACAGCATTACTTGCCATCCCTTTTGCAATTGTTTTAACAATTGGGTACATGCTCTTAGTCGATAAATTTGTTTTTAGATATTATAGAGTAAGTAAAAGTCCTCCTGTTCAGCTTGCAATGGTTAGTATTGGTGTGATGTTTGTAACACAAGCAGTAGTTAGAATAATAATTGGACCATCAGATCAAAGATTTTTTGATGGAGAAAAATTTATTATCAAAGCAGGTGAGTTCAAAGAAATGACTGGACTTAATGAAGGTTTAGCAATTAAATCTAGCCAGGTATTAACAATATTTGTAACAATTGTATTAGTTTCTATTTTATTTTGGTTTTTAAACAAAACTAAGACAGGAAAAAGCATGCGTGCTTACTCTGATAATGAGGATTTAGCTTTATTATCTGGGATTGACCCTAAAAGAGTGGTTATGATTACTTGGATTATTGCAGGTATTTTGGCGACAATTGGTGGGGCTTTATATGGTTTAGACAAAAGTTTTAAGCCATTTACCTACTTTAATAACATGTTACCAATTTTTGCTGCAGCAATTGTTGGGGGTATTGGAAACCCGTTTGGAGCATTTTTAGGAGGGTATGTCATAGCATTTTCGGAAATATTCTTAACTTATGCTTATAAAAAATTCTTTATGTATGTTTTACCAGCAAGCATGGAGCCAGAAACTTTAGTTCAACTATTATCAACAGATTATAAATTCGCTGTATCATTTTCTATACTGGTGATCGTTTTACTTTATAGACCTAACGGAATATTCAAAGGGAAGGTACTGTGAGAAAGCACTTAAACGTGATTACAGCCTACACAATAATGATGGGTTTAATTATCTTAGTTGGAATATTTCAATCATGGAATGTAGCTCTATCAATTTTTAACATGTGTTTGATTTCTGCGGTAATGACCATGGGTGCAAATATTCAATGGGGGTATGCAGGTTTAATTAATTTTGGTCTTATGGGTTACGCAGCATTAGGTGGATTAGCTGCAGTTTTGATATCTGTTGAACCCGTACAAGAGGCATGGGTTGCAGGTGGTTTTAGTATTTTAATGTCTTTGTGGTTAATAGTCGTGATGGTCTTTGCAATACGTTTTGTATTAAAAAATTTTGAAAAATCTAAAATTAGAACTTATGGTATTGCTACAATTATTATTACTGGAATTATCATTATAAGAGTTACATCAGAGACAAGTATTGAGGCTATTGAAAATGTTAACCCTGCAACAACAGGATTTCTTGGCGGATTAGGATTGCCAATTATGTTTTCTTGGATCGTAGGTGCATTTTTTGCAGCAGGTCTAGCATTTATAGTTGGTAAAGTTGCGTTAGGTTTGCGAGCAGATTATCTAGCTATTGCAACATTACTAATTTCAGAAATAGTTATAGCCATCATTAAACATGAAGATTGGTTAACAAGAGGAGTTAAGAATGTAATTGGACTGGATCGACCAGTACCTTATGAAATTGAACTCCAAACTAAAGAATGGTTTATAAATCTAATTGCAAAATTTAATTCTGGAAAATTAGATTTAATCTCAAGTATTAACGATAAACAGGCAGCCCTTAATCAATTAGTAATTGAAGGATCATCAGTTTTTGTAAAACTTTGTTATTCAGGTTTATTTTTAATTGTTGTTATAGCTTTATTAATAGTTACTCAAAAAGCTCTTTACTCCCCATGGGGAAGAATGATGCGTGCGATAAGAGATAATGAAGAAGCTGCTAACGCAATGGGAAAAAATGTTGTTAAACAACACTTATTAATTTTTATTTTAGGCTCAGCTATAGTTGGAATTGCTGGTGCCATGTTAGTTACTCAAGATGGTTTATTTACACCAGGTAGTTACCAGCCTATGAGGTATACTTTTTTAATTTGGGTTATGGTTATTGTTGGAGGAAGTGGAAACAATTTTGGAGCAATTTTAGGTGGTTTTGCAGTCTGGTTTTTGTGGATTGAGGCAGCACCAATTGCATTATTCTTAATTAATCTATTTACAGCAGGTTTAGCAGACACACATTCGTTAAAAATTCATTTAATTGAAAGTGTTCCATACTTTAGATATTTAATGATGGGTATGGGTCTTTTACTGATCATGAGGTATCGACCTAAAGGTATACTTCCTGAGAAAATCGAAATAAAATAAATTTATTATGAAATATATTATACTCGGAGCTGCAGTAGCATGGGCTATGTACATCGGTGATAAATATTTTTTTTAATGAATAAAAATTTATGGCTGCTAATTTTAAGTCAGATTTTTGCTTTCACAGCAGCACCAGTGACAGTTTTTTTAAGTGGAATAATTGGTTCCCAGTTTAGTCCAGTAAAATCTTTAGCAACTCTACCGATGGCTTTATCAATTGTAGGTATAGCAATTTTTGCAATCTTTGCAGCAAAGGTTATGAGTATAATTGGTCGAAGAGCAGGCTTTATATTTGCATCAATCATTAGTTCATTGTCATCATTACTTGCTGCTTATTCAATAATTATTGAAAGTTTTATATTATTTAATTTTGCATGTTTTTTACTTGGGGCTGGGGTTGCGTTTAGTCATCAATATCGTTTTGCAGCTGTTGAAACAGTAAAAAAGGATATGGCACCAAAAGCTATTTCAATAATATTATTAGCAGGAATAGGTTCAGCTTTTATAGGACCAAATGTTGCTAATATAACAAAAGATATTATTGCTGAACATTTATATGCCGGTTCCTACATCGCACTTGCAGCTTTAACACTCACCTCAATAATTTTCTTATTATTCTATAAAGACGGACATAAACCAAATCGTATTAATAAAAAAACTTCACGTAGCTATCTAGAGTTAATTTCTCAACCGAGATTTCTACAGGCTTTAGTAGCATCTGCGTTTGCATATGCGGTAATGTCATTTTTAATGACAGCTACACCAATAAGCATGCATGTAATGGAAAAAATAAGCTTAACTAAAACAGGACTTGTAATTCAGCTTCATATCGCAGCAATGTTTTTACCTTCACTGGTTACAGGTAATTTGATTAGAAAATTTGGACATAGTAAAATAATGTATGCTGGTGTTTTTTTATTTTTAATAACAGTTTTAACTAGTTTCTTTGATCAAAATTTTACTAATTACTTAATTGCATTAATATTTTTAGGATTTGGTTGGAACTTTTTATTTATATCTGGAACAAGTTTATTAGTTTTATCTTATAGGGAAAACGAAAAATTTAAGGCACAAGGATTTAATGATCTAATAGTTTATTCAATTCAAGCAACTGCAAGTTTATCTGCAGGAGTTTTCTTAACCTTAACAAGTTGGAAAACAATGAATTTAGTTTGTATAATATTTTTAGTTTTAATTATTTTGTCAACATTAAGAGCTGATTTAAAAGAAAGAAAGTAAGATGGATTTACTAGCTTATTTTCAACTCAGCTTAGTCGAAATTTATTTTGTAATATTTACCGTATTTATTGCATCTATTATAAGAGGATTTAATGGTTTTGGCTTTTCAGCAACATGCATCTCAGGTTTTTCTTTTATTCTTCCAGCGATAGAAATAGTTCCAATTATTCTAATACTTGAGGTCATTATTAGTATTTTTATGGTTCCATATATATGGAACAAAATAGATTGGAATTTTGTTGTAAAACTATTATTTGGAATAATTATTGGCTCTCCTGTTGGTATTTATCTATTAAAATATTTAACCCCTGACGTCACACATCTATCTGTTTGTGCACTAATCATATTTTTTTCATTCTTATTAATGAGAGGCTATATAAATCAAAAGATCAATAACAATTATGGAAAACTCTTTACAGGAATAATTTCTGGAACATTAAATGGATTAACTACTTTAGGAGGAATGCCTGTTGCACTATTCTTATTGGTTACAAGCATTCAACCTGCGATAATCAGAGGTTCATTAGCAGCATTATTTTTCTTAACAGATATTTATGCTTTTACTCTTAGTTTTTTTGCTGGAATTGTAGATGTCACAACTATTTATAGAACCGTTCCACTGATTATTATTTTACCAATAGGTGTTTATTTTGGTGATAAATTTTTTGTTAAAAGTAAAGAGGAGACTTATAGAAAAGTTGTCTTTTACTTTCTTATATTCATCTCAATATTTGGGTTATTTAGGATTATCAGCAATTTTTAGATAAAAAAAACCCCCAGCAATTTTCACTGCTGAGGGTTTTAAAATTAAGATATTAATTATCTTTGTTTTTTATTTTTAAATTTTCCACCTTTGATTTCTTTCTCTAAGAAAGAACCTTCAGCTTCACCAACGCTAGTAAAAGAAACTCCAGTTGCACCTTCGTAGTCAACTTTTTTACCTTTAGCTAATAAATCTAAACCTTTTTTAAGTTCACCTGGATAAATTTTAGTTCCAGGACCGTTAGCAACATCCATTACATTCTTAGCAATAGAAGCTCTATCAGCTGATCCACCTGCTTGCATCGCAAGAACGATTAAAGCTGCTGCATCATAAGATTCACCAGTATAAGGTCCAGACGAGTCGATACCGGCTGCTTTAGCAACAGACGCAAAAGTACCTGCTGTTTTTTCATTCATTGAACCAGGCATTGAACCAAAAGATTTATTCAAATCTTTTCCAAAAGCATCAGTTAATGAGTCACCAATCATACCATCAGATAAAATAAATTTATCAAATGCACCAGAGTCTAAAGAACCTTGAATAATTCCTTTTCCACCTTGGTCTAGGTAACCAATTACTGCTACCGCATCACCACCTGCTGAGGCTAAAGTAGCTACTTCAGATGAGTAATCAGCTTTTCCATCTTCATGAGCAGATACAATTGTTACTTTAATACCATGAGCTTTTACAGCTGCTGCATAAACATCAGCTAAACCTTTTCCATAGTCATTGTTAGTGTAAGTAATTGCTACACTTTTGATTCTTCTGTCTTTAGTAATATCAGCTAAAATCTGACCACCTCTAGCATCAGATGGGGCTGTTCTAAAAAAGAAACCCTTATCATCTAAAGCTGTAAGTCCTGGCGAAGTTGCTGATGGTGAAATCATTACTACACCATTTGGTACAGCAACATTAGATGCGATAGCACCAGTTACACCTGAACAGTCAGCACCCATAATTGCTGCAACACCTTGTGCAATAACACCTTCTGCTGCTGCTGTTGCTGCTGCTGAATCAACACAAGTTGAGTCTGCTCTTACTACTGAAATAGTTTCTCCACCTAATAGCGAACCTGAATCAGAAGCTTCTTTAAATGCAAGCTCTGCAGATGCAGCCATAGCTGGTGTTAGAGATTCAATAGGACCAGTAAATCCTAGGATGATTCCCATCTTAACTTCTGCGAATGTATTCGTTGTGAAAGTAGAAACGAATATAAATGCAGCAATAAATAGTTTTTTCATTATTTTCCTCTTTGATTGTTAACAATTTATAAAAATCAAATTAAAGACTATTTAAATGAATTTTCAATAGGAGAATTATCTAATTTTTTGAAGCTGATAGACTGAAATAATCACAATAGCCCCACCAATAGTACTTAATATCGATGGAATTTCTCCAAAAATTAAGAAAGTTAGAATTAAACCAAATATTGGAAATAGAGAATAGAAGGGCATAACTTTATTAACTGAATAAAATTTATAGAGATAAAATAAAGAAGTATGAGCAATAACTGAGACAGTTACTCCATTATGAAGCAAAAGAAACCACGTGTTTATATCAATATCTTTTAAATGATTAATTGTATTTCCTTCAGTAAAAATTGAAAATATTAAGATGGTACTAAAGCCTGTTAGTCCCATAATCATATTTGAAAACTTTACATCAACTTCTTTGATGTACCTTGATAACACATTTGCAATCCCATAAAAAAAAGCAGAAATGCCACATAAAAAAAGTGCATAAATTTCTCCTTTTAAATTTGGATCATAACCAATTAGAAAAATTCCAAAAAAAGAAATAAGTATTAGTATCCACTGTTTCGTACTAACTTTTTCACCAAGAAAAATTGAGCTTACAAGAATAGCAAAGGGTATTGCTAGTTGAGCTCCAATAATAATAGGAGCAACTAAAGTTGCTTTACCTAATGATAAATTTAAAAAAAATATAACTCCAAAGCCCATAGTTAATGAAAAACCTATTAAAGGAAAAAAGTATTTTTTATCTGGGATTTTAAACTTACAAAATGGAATAAGAAAAATAAAAAGTATAAACATTCTTAAGGATCCTGCTAACATGGGGGGTAAGGATGTATTTAAAGCAAGCTTGTTTACTGGATATGAACTTCCAAAAATAAGCATAATAAATAAAACTAAAAAATAATGTTTTGTAGTCAAACAATTAACCCATCGTGAATGGATCACCCATTGGTTTATCCGATGAATTAAACCAAGTAGTTTTAATTCTTGTATATTCTTTTATAGATTCAATTCCAGCCTCTTTACCATAGCCGCTATCTTTAATGCCACCAAAGGGAGCTGAAGGAGAAATTAACCTATAAGTATTTACAAAAACAATTCCTGCTCTTACTGCCTTGGAAACTCTCATGGCTTTGCCCAAGTTAGAAGTGTATATTCCAGATGATAAGCCATACTGGTTATCATTCATTTGATTAATTGCTTCCTCTTCAGTTTCAAACTTCATCACAGATAAAACTGGTCCAAATAATTCATTTTCAGCACTAGGCAAGTTGTGGTTTTTGCATTCAATTATTGTTGCTGGAAAGTAATATCCTTTATTTGAAATATTAGATCTTTTCCCTCCACACCTGAGCTTTCCACCTTGTTCTATTGTAGCTTTTATAATTTTTTCAATATTCTCTAACTGCTTAAAGCTATTTAAAGGACCCATTTGAGTATCAGGATCCATTGGAGCACCTAATTTTATCTTTTCAGCTTTTGCTATTAATTTATCTAAAAATTCATCATAAATTTTTGATTGAATATATAACCTTGAGCCCGCAATACAGCTTTGTCCACTTGCAGCAAAAATACCAGCTGTTATTCCATTCAATGCATTTTCTTGATCTGCATCATTAAAAAGAACTACGGGACTTTTACCACCTAATTCCAAACTTACTTGTGATAAATTTTCTGCAGAATTTCTGACTATATGTCTGGCGGTTTCAGGCCCCCCTGTAAAGGCAATTTTTTCTACTAAATCATGAGTGGTTAAAGCTTTTCCACATGGATCACCTAGCCCTGTAATTACATTTACTACACCCTTAGGCATACCTGATTTTTCAACCAATTTTGCAAACTCTAACAAGGTAACAGGTGCAAGTTCTGAAGCTTTTATTACAACTGTATTACCCATTGCTAGAGCGGGTGCTAATTTTACAGCAGTCAAAAGCATCTGAGAGTTCCAAGGAATTATTGCTGCTATTACGCCAATAGGTATTCTTGTTGTAGTAACTTGCATATCTGGTTTATCAATGGGAACAACTGTACCCTCAACTTTATCTGCAAGGCCTGCATAGTAATCATAATACTCAGCTATATAAACGGCTTGAGACTTTATTTCTTTATAAAGCTTTCCAGTATCAATCGTTTCTATCTTACCAAGATGTTCTGCATTTTTTCTAAGTTGATCACCAAGATTTCTTAAAAATTTAGCTCTTTCTTTGGGGTGCAGCTTGGACCAAGAGCCATCAAAAGCTTTTTGTGCTGCTTGTACTGCTTTATTAACATCTTCCTCATTTGCTTCTGGTACAGTTGCCCATACTTCATTAGTTTCAGGGTTTAATGTTTTAATCTCTTTACCTGAAGATGAGTTAACCCATTCTCCATTAATATACATTTTAAATTTTTGTATTTGAGTCATTTAATTGCTAATAAAATTTTTAAGTCTTATATTTACATCATCTGCGCACTCTATACTACAAAGATGTTTGCCATTATTTATCTCAATAAAACTTGAATTTAATAAATCATTAGATAAGGATTTTGACATCTCAACCGTTGAACCTAAGTCATCTGATCCTGTCATCACCAGAGTTTTAGTTTTTATATTTTTAATCATATTGATATCGTCTTGATGATAAGTAAATAGTTTATAGGCTTTTAAAAAATTTACATGATCTTCATCTCTTTTTGTTAAGATCTTTATAAATTGATCATAAATTTCTGGATGGTCTTTTAAGTATTGATCTGTGAACCATCTTTTTAGTGCTTGTTTTGAAATAGGTTTATTTAACTTAGCTTGCTCAAACCTTTCTATGACTAAACTTCTTTCCTCTATAGTTCTTCCATATGTAGTTCCAAGCAATGTTAAGGTTTTTAATTTATCCTGAAATTTTGAAGCAAAGTCTAATGCAACTAATGAACCTAGAGAGAATCCAATTAGATTAATCTTATCTATTTTTAAAAATTGTAATAAATCATCTAATTGGTTTGAAAAATCATTCAAAGTAACTTCCTCTTTACTATATGGAGTTCTTCCATGACCTAACAAATCATAAGCAATTATTGAATAATTGTTTAAAGATTTAATTTGAGGCTCCCACATTCTATGATCTAGACCAACACCATGAATGAACACTAATGGATCTGTATTATTATCAATAAATGAATAATAATTTTGATTTGAGTCAAAATTTTGAGACATCCAATTACTTAGGGTCTAGTCCCATTTCTTTCATATCTTGATAACGATCTCCTGTTCGTGCATGAGCTCTACCACTCGAGGCTCCACCGATAGCAATAACGATTTCATCATTAAAAGGAGCGTCATGTATAGTAAACTCATGAGTTAGATAATAAGGCCTTAGACCAGAGTCTGTTTTATGCATCATTGGAATGGAAATTTTTGATCCAGCGGGACCTCTCGAGTTGGTAAAGCTTAAATAAGATGTTCCACCAACAGCGTCTCTAAATTTATTTCCAAATCTTAAAGTGTGAATAAATGCTGATGCATGCTCAATTTCACCGTCAAGGCCGACTGTACCAGCTTTACCATAGGCCAAAATTTTTTCAGGTGATCCAACTTCTTTTATAAGTTCTGGTACCAATATGTCTCCTAATTTTGGTGCTAAATCTAAAATAATTGGTTTAAGATCATCAACAAAACCTTTTCCACTCCATGGATTTTTAAAAACAGCTGCAACAGAGACAAGTAGAACAGGTTCCTTAGCTTCTTTACCTCCTTCAATAAAAGTCTTATCTACAAATTTTGTAAATTTTCTAAGTTCTAGTTTCATTAACTTGCTTTCTCTATATTTGAATTATCTAAATTAATCTTCGGTATGACCTCATCATTAAACAGCTTTATACTTCTCATGCAAGCCTCATGATCTATTCCAGGAAAATTAGACCAAACTTGGAGATTTTGTAAGTTTAACTCTGATTTTAATTCATTTATTTTATTAACAACATACTCTGGTGTTCCAAATAATAAATTTCTTTTATGTAAAAAATCATAATTAAGTAAGTCTAATTTATGTTTTGTTTCTGGTAGCTCTTCTTCCGGATCCATATGATTGCCTAATCCTCTCCAGTGACATACCCATTTCATATAATTAATAATATGTTCACCAGCCATTTTTTCTGCTTCCTCCATAGTTTCAGCAATAAACATGTCTCTAACCAAAGATATGCCTTCACCTAATGGAACATCTCTATTTTCTGCTTTAGATTTTGCATCTTTATAAATTTCAAATCTTTTTTTTAAAGCTTTAACAGTAGGAATCCACATTATTGTATTTAAGCCATTCTGTGCTGCCCATTCAATTGAACGTGCACCATCAACAACTTGCCATATTGGTGGATGTGGCTCTTGTCTTGGTTTTGGTACAACGCTTATTTTTTTTATTTCATTTGTTTTTATATCTAAAAACTTTTCACTAGGAGGACTCATGTCATGTTGCCAAGTAAAATTTGGTGATGGATAAGTATAAAATTCACCTTTGTGACTAAAAAATTCTTCTGTCCAAGCCTTTTTCATTATTTTTAAAGTCTCGTCAAACAACCTAAAATTTTTAGCTTGATCTTTTAGGTCAGCCTCTTTGTTCATATTGATGGCTTCTCTTCCATAAATTCCCCTTCCAATACCAACGTCAACCCTCCCTCCGGACAATTGATCTAGCAAAGCTATGTCTTCAGCTAGACGGATAGGATTATGAAATGTAATTACATTGCAAGCTTGACCTATTCTAATTTGCTTTGTTCTGGCAGCAGCATCAACCCCCATCATTAATGGGTTAGTACAAGATTCCATGCCTTCGTGATTGAAGTGGTGTTCTGTATACCAAATAGAGTCCCAATTATTTTCATCACAGTAAGTAGTGATTTCTTGGGTTTCATTTAATAGTTGATTGTATGGTTTATGATTCCAATTAGTAGTGTTACAAAAATATCCAAATTTCACTCAAACCTCCTTAAATAATTAAATTTAAAGACGACTGATCCCACTTTCGTATACTCCTTGGTACCCTTTAAACCCAGTAAAACGACGAGTTATGTCACTCTCTTTATTATTGTTATGCCAATGTTAGCACAGATCCAGGAATGTTGATAGTTTGTTGCTGGTTTAATAACCCCATATCTAAAGCAATAAATAAGTAGGAGTGCATAAAATAGGGGTCCTAGTGGAGAATCAAATTTAAAATTGCCAAATATTTTTGATTCTACAAACATGCTTGGTGGTGTGTTTTTCAGCCCCATTTAATTTAATATATGATTGAAAAATTCTGCAATATTTTTCATTTTTATAATAAGTACTTACTACTCTTACTTTGCCAGAAGATAGCCTTTCTCCATTGTGCCAAGAAACTATCTCGCCATTAGATGTATTATTCAAGGCAACTTGTATAGAATTTGTGTGTAAGTCTATTTCTTTTTTATTTAAATTAAATCTAAGATAATTACTTATATCTAATGCTAAAAATAGAATTGCAGCACTTGGTGAGCCAGAAGAATAAGCATTAGTGATAGACCCCGAACTTTCATAATCTAATATTTTTTTATCTATTTTAGTTTGATTTGTATTAGTGCAGCTAGATAATATTAATATAGCAGCAATCAATAAAAATATTTTTTTAAAAAAAATTATTATAAAAAACTTTTTTTTCAAAAAATTTATTAAAAACATTAAGCTAATTACACCAATCATCTTTTTTAATTAAAATAGGAATTTGTTTGCTACAACGACTAAAAGTTCTATTAGGGTGAAGGCTTTGCGGTTTACTTGCTGCACCACTGACTCCAACTATCTAATAAAAAAATACTATTTTCATGGTCTTTATGAGTCTTGGCCCATAATACCATTTTTTTATATCCACCCTTACCACCTGAATTTCTACAGTCTGTTTCGTCAAGTCTTAACCTACCATTGACAGTATCACCACCACTACCTGTTCTAATAATTGAGTCTGCATTGTTATCATATGGATTTTTAAATCCCATTTTAAGAAAATGACTCCTAAATGTTTCTGCCATTTTGATTACATTTGTTTGATTATTAATTGCATCACAGTCAATAATATTTCCAGCGCTAATTTTAATACTACCACTCTGAATTCCACAAAGAGCAAAGGTATGATCTATAAACTTTGAGGCCATTTTGTAATTTTGTAATGTTGCGGCTCTTTTTGCGCTCTGAGTATACCCATTATAAGCAACCACTCCTACTGCAGCTAGAATACCTATGATTGCGACAACAACTAAAAGTTCTATTAAAGTAAATCCTTTTTTTTTAATATTATTTTTCATTAAATATTTATAATTAATTTATATATTTTTCTGCACCAGGCCAATCCCAATAATTAAAACCCCAATACCCCCAATTCATTTTGCATGCAGTTAAAGTTTTTGATCTTGCTTTTTTCCCTATGTATAAAAGAACTTGAAAATCACGACAGATACTAGAATTAATTTGATAAGTAAAAATAGGTCTAACCTTACCGCCAGCATCTCTTGACTTGCTGTACCAGCTTACAACTTCAAAATCTTTCATATGCTTTATTGCCATGTAAACAGCAGCCTTATGTTGTTTAGTCTCTTTACTATTAAAGAAGGGTGGAGAAAAAAACCTAAAATCTAAAAATTGTCTTAAGTTCCAGCCTGAACCATTACCCGAAGTTATATATTGAGCATCTGGAATAAAGAAATCTGGTGTTGGGAGTTTTCTTTCTTTTTTAATCTTATTTATATCAACTTTTTGAGGATGAACCCCAACACAGTTAATTAATAATAAACTACTCAATACCAGAATAATTTGGAATAATCTCATAACCTCCATCCAGTTTATGACAAGCAAGAGTTCTATATTCTACTGGTGTATAGCCCTCCATACCTGTCCAAGTATAATATTTACAGTCATCTGCTATACCTGCATCTTGTAAAAAGTCTTTAACACCATCATCACATTCAACTATCTCTTCATTTTTTTCACTTATGGTGTTTCCATTTTCATCAACAGTTCTAATTAAGGTAGTTTTGATATCACAATATTGATTTTCCTGGTTTACAGAATGAGCCTCATCGTTGTAAGCGAACCAAACAATAAAACCTAAAATTAAGATTATTATATTTTTAGTCAAGGTTACTTAGAACCTCCTTAACTTTTAATTTTAATTTATTAGGTCTTTTGTTAGCAAGGGCTAGTTTTTTTTCAGTTTTAATATCGCTTATAATAACCTCAACATCTTCTTTCGAAACCTTAACTTTTACATAAGCTCGATAAGATTTGTGATGAGTGAAGAATATTTCAACTTGTTCAACAATATAATTTTTTACTATAGTATCACCTACAATGTTAACGATAGTATCTTCAGCCTGGCCTGTTATATTGTTATCTTCATCAATACCAACTTCCTCTTTATTAATACTTGTTTGATTGTTCATTTTACCGTTAATACGATCAGCTAGCTTAGCTTTAGCTAAAAGTGTTGATTTCTTAACAGCTAATTCAAGGTCTGGTGAAACGCTAGATGCCGTTTCATACATCCAGTTTTTGTCTTCACGCTTATACTTTATGTACCATTTAGGTGTTTTAGTTAATTCACCATTTTTAGTAATGTCTTTTTTAACTGTATAAGTTGAACATTGATTTAAAAGTAAACTAGTTAATAAGAACACTGAAATATAAAAAAGTTTCTTAATCATTAATTAACCTCCAAGTTTGGTAAGTCTGAAAAAAAACCTGTTAATTTATTTTCAGTTACTCGTTTATCTTTATCGCTAAGTTTTTTTGCTTCAGACCAGTTTTTGATCTTATAATTTTCATTTATTTGATCATTATTTTTAAAGCACGAAGTAATAGTGTTAAATTTTTGGCTTAATCTATCTATTATATTTTCGTAAGCAAAAAATGACTGAACAACTATAAAGAATATTAAAAAACTTATTATTGTATTTGTCTTTTTTTTGGATATTTCCGTCTTTTGTTTGTTGTTTTTCATATTTTTATAATTGCACGAATTCCTATTACGTCAACCGAGGGAGCAGTGAAATGTTTACAAATGAATTTCACCTATGTAAGATAAAAGCATGTCAGGTTATTCTAGAAAATTAATTTCATTAGAAGGTGCACTTAAAGAGATTATTAAAGATTTAAAAAGTGAAGCCTTAAAAGATGTGACTGGTAAAACTGAATCTCATTTTAGAAAATGTAGTGATGAAAATGATACACAAGATATTCATCATATCGACTCCATTAAAATAGATATAGAATGCTTAAAAAGAGGCCTGGGTAGTCCCATGCTTACTGCTCATGAAGATATGCTGGAAGCTACTAATCCTGAATATAAAAATTTAGATAATGCATCAAATACGCTGATAAATATTGGAGCAAAGATAGGTAGATTAATGGAAACTACTCAAAAAGCAATTAACCCTGAAGGTGAAAGTGGTCAAAAAATATCAGAGACTGAAAAAAAACATATTAGTAAAGCCCTTAATGATGTTGAGGACAAAATTTTAGAGTTAAAATTAATTATTGAAAGAGCTAATAAGCTTAGTGAAAAGTAGCACCTAACATTTCACCCCTATCCCAGTTGACGTAATAGAAAAGTATGAGATTGTTAGATCATGCTAATAAATCATAATCATCAAAAAAAGGAAGTAATATTGAATACAAATGAAACTATAATGAAGACCAAGACTGAAAAGGTTGTTAAGATTAACCCCATGAAAGAAAAAACTGAGATGTTTAATTTTTCACCAAGTGAATTTGCATTTGGTTTTGAATCTTGCAAAAGATGTTATTATGATAAAAAAGTAAATAACATTGTACTTAAAGTACCTTTTCCTGGAATTTTTTCTAAATTTGATAGTTTACAAAAAAACTTCTATCACGGTAAGTCAAGTAAGACACTTAGTGATACACTTGAAGAAGGTGAAATTGTAGGTGATTTTAATAAAATGTTAAGATCTGAAGTCTTATATGATCTTAAAGACAGGCCCTTTACTATGAGTGGTAAAATTGATGCTTATATCAAACATAAAGACTCATTCACTATAGTAGACTTTAAAACAACAAAGATTGGTGAGAATAAAATTGATGCTTATGCAACACAGCTTCAAAGTTATGCATTAATGATGGAAAAACCTAAGGAGGGTAGCCTAAAATTAACTCCAATAAAACGATTAGGTATTTTTTGTTTTGAACCAAGTGATATTTCAAAAGCAGAAGGAAAAAATTGCAACATTCATATGGACACTCAATGGTTTGAGATACCAAGGGATGATAAAAATCTTCTAGCCTACATAACTAAAGTTCAGGATGTTATATACTCTAAAGAAACACCTGAGTCTGGTGAGACATGTGGAATATGTAATTTCAGAAAGGTGATGAAGTAATGAAAGGTAATGTACTTTCTCAATCTGAAACACGGGTAACAGAAGTTATTAGTTTTATTTTAGAGCAATATAGAAATGAAAAAGTTATTCATAATATTGAAGTAGCTTCTGAATTAATCTTGGTTGCAAGAATTCTTCATCAAAGACTTAAGATTTCTAATGGCAGCCAAATTAAAGAAGATAAATCTGTTCAAATTGCAAAAAGTGAGATTCTTAAAGAAATTAAAGATGATGAATATTATGGATTAATCAAGAATTTCATAAAAGATTATCGACAATTTAGAGATAAAACCTTAAGTTAAATTTTATATTAACTAAGCATCTATGTGGAAATTTATAAAGTACAGTTTTAATAAAGCCTTTGAAAAAAACTTATTAAATTTAATAATATTTTTTATAGCACTTAGTTTTATTGGTGTTCTTATTATATCCACTATTATTTTCGTTTTTCAAAAGATAGGGCTTTTATCTGAAAGTAATTTTTTTGTAGAAACCTTATGGCAAGGGTTTAATTTATTTTTTGACCAAAATGCAATTTTTGGCCTTGATGGTAGTAAAAATAATTTTTTCGATTTTTTATTAAAATTTAATATTACCATATTTGGTATTTTAATATTTTCTTCAATTATTGGTATTGTTACAAATTATATATCTGGAAGAATTGAATCGTTAAGATCAGGTAAAACTAAAATTGAAGAAGAAAATCATATTATCTTTTTTAATTTTTCCAGAAGATTAATTCCACTATTAACTGAGCTATGTAACGCTTATGTAAAAGAAAAGCAGTCTTTTGTCATTGTTAGTACAGAAGAGCCACTAATGGTGATGGAAAAAATAAACAATGTTATCAAGATCCCAAAAAATATAACGATAGTTGCTAGAAAGGGCTATGCCTGGCAAAAAAGTCTGCAAGATAGAATTAATTTAGAAAAAGCAAAACAAATTATTATTTTAAAACCAGATGTTGGAGAGACTTATAAAACAGAGTTAGATTGTGATGTTGAGGTTGGAAAAAGTTTAGCCTCATTACTTGCAAGTAAACATTGGGATATAAATCCATGTAAAGTTTTAGCTGAGTTTCATGATGAAAAGAGGGGTTTTTTATACCTATATTATTCAAGAGATATAATTGTAAATAAAATGAAAGAGCGGGGCAATACTTGGCAAGATCCTGATATTATAAGTTCTTCAAATTTAAAAAACACTCTATTAGCCCAATGTACAAATACACCTGATTTATCTGAAATTTATGACAACTTATTTGGTTATGAAGGATCAGAAGTTTATTTCATTGATCCTAATAATGAAAAATATTCTGATATCCTTAAAAAAAATCAAGGCAAAACGATTAAAGATTTAAATGCATTATGTGACAACATTATAGTCATTGGATTTTTTCAAGATGATCAAAGGCACAACTTGGCTTGGAATAAATTATTTGTTAATAGCCCAATAGACTTTCCATTATCAGACAACTTTGGAATTATCTGTGTTGCTAAAGATGAAGATCAAATAATTAATGAGCTAAATAATATAGAAAACCAAAGCAAAGAAGTTGCAGATATTTCACCTAATTTTAAAGAAGATAACAAAGATACTAAAATATCTATGTTTGATTATAGCAAAGAAGGTAACAATCTTTATCTAACTAAACTGATTAATTCAATTATAGACAGTAATTATTATAATAATCTTAAAAGTCTCAAAGTTTATAGAGATAAATTTGATGGAAGTTTAACTGATAAGCAGTTTCTACCAGCTGCACCTGATTACAAGATTAATAAAGATGAAGTAAATCACCCTATATTAGGAATTATATTTCATATTTTAAAAACTGAAGAAAAAAATAGATGTGGTTTTCAAATATATTCAATCAATAAACAATCATCTTTAAGTGAAAAATTAAGCTCTGGTGATGTTATTTTAAACGTAGCATCAAAGGTAGAAGCGGTAACCCTTAAAGGGAAATCTGAACTTGAGCTATCTTATAAGTCGGTACCAGGAGGTGTTCAGAAGAGATTTAAAGAAAAATTAATAAAATTAATTGATGAAAATAATGAAATTATTTTAATTATTAAAAAGTCTAATTCTAAAGAAATAGAATTTATTGAAATCACAAAAGATCAAATTTCAAAAGATCAACAACAAGTTCATCAATCATTTAAAGAAATACAATCTCAACGCCAAGAAATGATTAATAATCTTACTGACAATATAACTTTTGAAGAGAAAAACTTAGATGATGTAACAAACGAAATGAGCATAGGTACGGTGATGGAACATGAAAAAGATAATTGCTATATCTTCTTTAATGAAACTAACCAACAAATTCAAAAATTTAGAGAAAATCCTACAGAAGACCATGTAATGATTAATAACTTTGTTGGATTTTCAAACTTAAGATTAAATGACGGTAAAATGGCAGATCATTCAATGATTACAGAGATTAATGGTTATAGAAGTAAAAGAATATTAGAAGATTATAAAGAAAAGTACTTTAGTCCTTATATAGGTAACGATGTAATTGAGATGAACTCAATTGTTAGTAAATATTTAGCAGCAGGTACATTTGATATCAAAAATACAAAGTTAATTGATTTACTCTTTAGTAGAACGCACACTATTAAAGCCCACACATTAGTTGATAAACAGTTAACAGCTACATTCTGTGAATTAGAAAAATACTTTCAAAATAAAAATGAAACCTTAATTGGAATAATTGACTATGAATTTGATAAGGATCAAAGACGTAAAATTAAAAATATATCAATTAATCCTAAACAAACAGAAAATGTTAAATTAGATCAAGGAGATCGATTAATAACTATTGCAAACTTTAATGATTTAGAAATGGTAAATCAAAGTAGATATTTACACATATTATAATAAACCAATGACTAAGTATGACCTTAAAAATAAGCTAAGATTACAATTGAGTGACGATATGAGGGAATTTACGATTTTAAATAATCTAACTGAACAAGATGTAGTAAAAATTAGAGATGATAAATTAATACCTCAACCTCATCTTGGT
Organism: Candidatus Pelagibacter sp. Uisw_101; assembly: GCF_047727615.1. Classification (GTDB taxonomy): domain Bacteria; phylum Pseudomonadota; class Alphaproteobacteria; order Pelagibacterales; family Pelagibacteraceae; genus Pelagibacter. Next base: position 1,018,571 of record NZ_CP159821.1, on the reverse strand, counting down.
TACTTAACTGCATTATTAAAAGATAAGAATTTTGAATTTTACAAGGAAGATAAATGACTGACAACAGAATTAAAGAATTTAAAAATTATTTGTTTAAATGGTTTCAAAACTTAGCAGATACTGCTGATGATTATATCTCTTAATGTTTAAAACTATCCCAAAGGTAAATTTTAAAGATCATTTCCAAGTTATTGAGGAAAAAAAATCTGGATATTATCCATTTAATTTACAACTTGAAGAAATAAAGAGACTTAATGGAGGTCAGTCTAAAGGTATTTACGCTATTTTTTTTAAAGATAAATTGGTCTACATAGGATTGCATCACGGAGAAGGTAATGTTGTGGATCGTTGGGAAAAACACATAAAAAGTTTTACATCTAGATTTTTACCTCTTAATTTTTTATCAGCTGATAAGACTAAATACCCTAATAAGAAAAATAGTGAGTTTACCAAATTTTATAAAAATCTTACTTTTAATAAATTAATTGACTATTATCTTAAAATTAAAAATAAAAATGATAATCAAAAAATGATAATAGAAAAAATATTATCAGATCATATTCAATTAAAAAAAAATGAGTTTAGAAATAAATATAAAAATATTCTTAGTAAGGACCATGAAATTTTTATATTTTTAGATAAAATTAAAATTATTGATAATAAAAAAATTATTCAATTATTAACCAGTGAAGGCTCAAATACTACAGTTAATAGATTAAAATTTTGTTTAGAAAATTGGGACGAGTTTAAAAAAAAAGATAATCAGAATATTCTAGATCATTTTGAATGCGTTTATTTCAGATATGTAGGTGATAAAAAACTTTCTAAAAAAATATTAAAAAATCAAGTAGAAGAAAAATGTATTAAAAATTTTAAACCTATAGCCAATGAGGAAATCAATGAAGAAAATTTAAATAATTATAAACAAATAATACCTTCAAATGACCATATAATTAAGATAAGCACATTCTTAAATAATCTTGAAATAAATGACAGATTTTAAAAATTAGAGGCTCAGGAGAGTGATGATTCCTTTGGAGAAGAGAGTTCTGATTTATCTTCCGATTTGGATTTTACTTTTGAAGATCCATAATAATTATCCAAAGTCTTCATCAGGAAATGTTTCTTTAAACCAATTTTCTACAGATTCAAAGAATTCATCATCATTTTGTATATAACCCCATATCATGCTAGGACTTACTGATTGTTCGGGTGGAAAATCACTTATTCCATCATCAGCCTCCTTAAGAGCTTTTTTATATTCTTCAGGGAATTTACCTTTTAAAAATTCAACAACCTTTTCCTCAGTACCGTCTGCATACATATCGTATTGTTCACAGAATTTATTAAACCTATCGTAATCTTTTGACATATTGAATCTTATTCACCTTTCTTTTGATCTTCACTTTCTCCTTCATATTCAAAAGTAGTTTCATAACCACCTTTTCTTTCCATCCACCAATCATCTTCTCGATCAGAGTATCCAAACTCCATGCAAAATTCATCGAATTTATCAAATTCTTCTCCAGAGGGTTTTTCACCTTGTGGCTCTAATCCACTAAAATTTTGTTTTTCTTGATGCGATATAATTTCTTTAAATCTTTCAACAGATTCAAAAGCTTTTATAATTTCTTCATCAGGAATATCATAAATAAACTTTGCAGAAACTTGATGCCATTCTGTTTTAAAAAACTTCATAATTAAAACTTAATATATCTAGTGAAATTTATCAATTAACATTTCACCCCTAGCTTGGTTGACGGATTAGGATTCTGATTTATGATTAAATTATGAAAACATATAAACCTAAAAAGATAAGATTTCCTAAACCTAAGCCTTATAAAAGAGGACGTTTACTTAAAAGTGGCTTAACTCAACATATGAAAGTTACATGCACAGGTAGAAGGTATTGGACACCCATAATAACTAAATTAGATCGTCCAGATTAATAAGTATTTTTTATAAAAAAAGTAATTCAATATGAAAAATAAAAGATCGAAATTAGAAAATAAACTTTATGATGTCATTTTTTTTAATGATGACAAGACAACAATGGAGTTTGTAATTAGAGTGTTAATGCAAATTTTTGGTACAGATCACTTTAAAGCAGAAAAGATCATGACAAGAGTTCATGAAGAAGGGAAAGGTATTGTTGGTTCTTATATACATGAAATTGCAGGACAAAGAAAATTGGAAACAGCAATACTCGCTGAACAAGAAAATTTTCCTCTAAAAGTATTAATTAAAAAACAGAAAGGAATTAAATATGAAAAATAAAAGATCAAAACTAGAGAGAAAACTTGATGAAATAAATCATACAATGGAACTAATAAGAACAGTAATACCAGCAGTTGTATTAGTAGTTCAAATAATTATTTTAACTAAGATTTAAATAATGTATATTATTTCATAATGGCTTTTGAATATAAAAAAATAGGAAAACTCCAAGATCATTTAGAGGTTGAGGCAACTGATTGGTTGGAAAGTTATATTAAAGATCTACACGGAGTTAATGATTCTATAGAACTAACCAAAGAACAAATAAGTGAAATCGATAAAGCAGCTGAAGATGAGAAATTAGATCAGTATGTTGCTTTGGCTTTAAGAAATATAGTTCAAGCTTGGTATGATGAGAATGAGCCTGACTCACTCTAAGTATTTAAAAGTTTAATATTATGGAAATGAAAGAATACGAATTCTATGTGACCTTACAAGATGGCAAAGGATTTAAAGTTATTCAAAAAGCAAGAACGATGTCAGAAGCTAAACAAGCTGTAGAAGGGCAATATTCTAATGCAAAGACTGTAATCCTTACCAGAGTACCTTCGTAGATAATCTATATAAAAGAATTAATTTATGTCCTCTGGGGGATTATTATGACCCAGGAATGTTGATAGTTTGTCAGTAGGTTTTTTCATTAATAGTCCTTAATCTTTAATCCATTTGATTAACGAATAGGAAAATTAGATAGGAATAAGTAGTGTTAGGGGATGGTAGGGGAAAGGTAGGATACTCAATTTAAAGCCGACTGATCCCACTTTCGTAAAAACCTAAGTACCTTTTAAACCCAGTAAAACGACGAGTTATGTATCTATCTTTTCTTATACTTAAACAACTCTACCACAGATCCAGAAAATTGATCTGTTTTTGATCTGTTTAACGATCGCATATTTAAAGGAATAAATAAGTAGGACCCAGATTATTCACTAGTTCTACAATCCAATATATATAAGCATTATAATGATTAGGACTTAAATTATCTTCAAAACTTAGTCTTTTATTATAATTTTCTTACCCAGAATTGGTACATGCCCCAAAAAGTATCAGGGTTTCTTTCCTCAAATTTATGCAAATTATTTAAAGAAGTATACTTTTTATCTTCTGGAAAATATTTCAAATATTTTTGTATGATTAATGGATTTTGAACAAAACCTAAAAATTCTAGATTAAAATTTTCAAGTATTTTAGAAATTTGTGGAATTGTAAAACGATGTTCTTGAATATGAAATAATAAATCTCTTACTGCAGATGTTGAATAAAAGTCTTCAGTGAGAATTACTTTTTGAATTAGTGAATTTACTTTTTTATCTATAACATCTTGTCGAAAATTTTTGATACTTTTATTTGTGTTTTTAAGATTTTTAATTTTAATCAATTCTCTTGTGTTAACTATATGTTGTCTTGCGGTGTTGCTATATAATCCCAATTTTAAGAAACCATGTGGTTCCAATACATCCAATAATACTTTAAGTCCGGCTATCGGATCTTTCATGTGATGAAGTGTTCCACCACATTCTATAATATCAAATTTTTTATTTAATTTATTTAATTGTAGAATATCAGCATGCATGTACTCAATATTTTTGTAACCCACTTCTTCTGTTTTTCTTTTAGCGTAAGCAAGACTTGATAAACTTAGATCTACAGCAAGTATATTTGAATTTTTATACCGTGTTGCTGAAATGGAATGACTACCAGTTCCACACCCTGCAATAAGAACATTGGGATTATTAAATTTATTATTTTGATCAATAAAGTTTGGTTTTATGTCTTGATTAATTATATCAAAAAAATATTGAGGAAATGTTTTGCGAGTTATTCTCCATCTGGGATAGGGATGCTCCTCATATTGTTCTTGTACTTTTTTAGACACTGGGTCAACAATTTGACCAAGAGATTTAATTGATTTTACTAATTCCTTTTCTTTTAAAGGCTCCTTAATTTGTAAAGTAATTAAATCATTAAATAAAATATTTGAAGATTTATGATCTAATAATTTTTGTATAATAATTTTTGAATTATTAAGAGGAATATAGCAAGCAAGAATTGCTACTTCTAATTCATTAACTTCCTTATTTTTTTCTATTTTATTTTTTAGTTTATTTACAAAATTAATTTCTTTTTCAGATTGAGTATAAATATATTCGTTTAACCAACATTGTTCAGCAAGCGAAATTATAAAAACTAAGTGTTCATTTAAAACATCTTTATTAGAATTTTCTAAATTAATAAGCATTTCACATCTAAGTTTGTTAAGTAATTTTTCCCAAAAAACATCTGCAAATAAAGATTTCTGTAGCATTAAGTGAAATAATTCTTCTTTTAAAAGATTTTGAATAACTTCATTTTTCAATAGCTTGCCTGTATTAACTATTTTCAATAGATTATTAGTCTCATTATCTGAAAGTAATAGTAGTCTTGCGTGAGTAGAAATACCTACAAGATCAATATTGTCTGATTTTGATATAAGTAAAATTAATTTTTTAAAACTAGCTTTATCTGCTTTAGATTTAAGGTTAAATTTATATAACTCCAATAAATAAGATAAAGAATTTATCGCAGTTATATTATTAGGATCAATTTTAAGTACTCTTTCATAACAGTTTACAGATTTTTGAATTTCTCCTAAGATATAAAATATTTTACCAAGATTATTATGTGTATTTAAATTATTAGGATTAATTGCAATTGCTTTTTCATAACAATTTTTTGCTTTTTCATTCTCTCCCAAGTTTTTAAATACTATACCAAGGTTATTATGTGCATCTGCATAATTAAGGTCTATTTCAATTGCTTTTTCATAGCAATTTTTTGCTTTTTCAAGTTCGCCTAAATCTAGATATATTACTCCAAGATTATAATATGAATTTTTATAATTAGGATCAATTTTGATTACTTTTTTAAAACAATTTATTGCATTTTGATTTTCTCCTAATTGATAAAATACTGCTCCAAGATTACTATGTGCATCTGCACATTTAGGGTTAATTTCAATGGCTTTTTCATAGAAATTCATTGCTCTTTGATGGTTACCTAGGTTTTTAAATATTGTTCCAAGATTACCAAGGGCTGCTGAATGATTGGGATCTATTTTTAAAACTTGATTATAGAGTTGTTGAGCAATATCAGTTTTATTTTCCTGATGATTTTTAACAGCAAGATTAAAAACTTCATCTATTGTTAAGTTTTTATTTTTGTCCATAAAATTATCTTAATATCATAAATCTTCAGGTTAATTAAATCTACACACTTTGAGTTAACAGGAGGATTTTTATGATCACTTATAACCTTTTTTTTTGAAAGGAATTATAATTGTTTATTTTTCTACAGTTCCAGATTGACATTTTACACAAGTAGGATGTAATTTTTCTAATCCATACATGCTTGCTCTGAGCTTATTTGAAGCTTTGTTTTTCATGACATCTTCAACAGAATGAGTATTTATATTACCGACTTTCAAAGTGGCATCATAATCAAGACAACATAAAGAAACATCACCATTCCACAAAACACCAAAATCTGTAAATGGATGAGGACAGAATTCTGCTTTTTCCTTAGGTTCTAGCTTATATTCATCACTTACTCTTGTATTAGCGAAGGTGAAAGCTCGCCAAAATTGTATCTTAATATTTCTTTGTAAAAAGTAAGAAACTTCTGCCGTGCCATCACCCAACCGGGTAAATGTTTTATCTGGGTTTATTTTTTGACGATTAAAAGGTGTTAAGCCTAACTCTTTTTCTGTATTTTCAGTAAAATTAGACCATTCATCATAATTTTCTTGAAGACTTTTAGGTGATTGTAAAACTTTTACTATTCCTTTTTTGTTTTCATTTGAAACCATTACTCTAAATATTATTTCATATTCAATTTTATCACCTCTTAAAATTTTCTTTAAATGTTCCTGAATTAATAATCTGAAGTTATCGACATATCTATCCCAGCTTAAACCAACCTCTCCACGAATTTTGTAAGTTTCTTCTGTTGGTGTCATTAGACTTGCCACAATCGTTCCTGAAATATTATCTAAAAGCTTAGGTACTCTTTTTTTAACCATAGTGCTACCATTTGTAGTGAGGGCAACACTTACATTTTTACTTTTTGCATAAGCCAGTATTTCATTTAACTTTGGATGCAACGTTGGTTCACCCATTAAATGTAAATTAATCGTAGGAACTATTTTTTTTTGTGAAATTTCATCAAGAATTTTTTTGACCAATGACATTTCCATATAACCATGAAGACGTGTTTGTGAGTCAGATGGACAAAACTCACAATGAAAATTACACTTATTTGTTAGTTCTAAAAAAAAAGAAGATGTAGCGGGTTGAAGCTCTTGTTTTTTTTCTTTAGATATTTCAAGATTAATGTCACTTCGATTTACTAGAGCTTTGTGATAATGTTCAACGGATTTTTTATGATTATAAATTAACTTATATACCTTTCCAAGATTATTATGTGCGTCAGCATAATTAGGATTAATTTCAATTGCTTTTTCATAACAGTTTTTTGCTTTTTGATTTTCTCCTAATTGATAAAATACTGTTCCAAGATTATTATGTGCGTCAGCATAATTAGGATTAATTTCAATTGCTTTTTCATAACAATTTTTTGCTTTTTGATTTTCTCCTAATTGATAAAATACTGTTCCAAGATTATAATGTGCATTTGCATGATTAGGGTTAATTTCAATTGCTTTTTCATAACAATTTTTTGCTTTTTGATTTTCTCCTAATTGATAAAATACTGCTCCAAGATTATTATATGCATCTTCATAATTAGGATTAATTTCAATTGCTTTTTCATAACAATTTTTTGCTTTTTGATTTTCTGTCAATAATTTAAAAATATTACCAAGATTATAATGAGCATCTTCATAATTAGGATTAATTTCAATTGCTTTTTCATAACAGTTTTTTGCTTTTTGATTTTCTCCTAATTGATAAAATACTGTTCCAAGATTATTATGTGCATCTTCATATTTAGGATTAATTTCAATTACTTTTTTATAGCAATTTTTTGCTTTTTGAAATTCTTGTGAATTTGCAAATATAAGAGCAATATTATTAAGAGCCTGTGAATGATTTGGTTCAATTTTCAAAACTTGATTGTAATAATTTGTAGCTTCTTTAAGTTTATTTTGTTGATGATTCTGATGAGCAAGAATAAAAATTTCTTTAACAGTTAAATTTTTAGTTTGGTCCATAAAATTATCTTAACATTATAAATCTTTAAGTTAATGAAATCTACACTCTTTGGATTAACTGGTGGATTATTATAACCCGGATTTGTTGCTAGTTTGTCAGTAGGTTTTTTCATCATTAGTCCTTAATCTTTAGATCATTTGTTTGATGATTAGGAAAATTAGATAGGAATAAGTAGTGTTAAGGGATGGTAGGGGGAAGGTAGGTTTTACAATTTAAAGCCGACTGATCCCACTTTCGTATTCTTTAGTACCATTTAAACCCAAGTAAAACGACGAGTTATGTATTTATCTTTTATTGTTTTAAGACAAGATTAGTTAACACACAGAAATATAGTAAGTAAATACATAAGTTTTATAATTCAATAAAGAAAGAGATAAATAATAGATAAAATTTATATATCTATTTATTAGTCAAGAGATGACTAAACCAATCTGCTACCAAAGAGGTAGGTATTATTAATCCTACGTCCTTCGTATTCATTTTTGAAATCTATTTCATCAGTTTCATGAAAATATGCTGAGTTAAACAAAACAGCTCTATTAAATTTGTAAGGCACATTAATACAGTTCGCGTTATTTTCTTTTAAAAATTTAAGAATTTTATTAGGATTCTTATTGTAATTATGAAAAGACCAATTATCTGGTGCTGGCTCATCATAAACTTTTAGTCCACCTGAATTTTTATTATTATTATACTCATCAGGGGTAATCCAGAAATTCAAATTATGAATTGCAAAGTCAGCATGAATATTAATTCCTTTGCCAAGTGTGGAGTCATATTTAAATCCCCAAAACTTTTCTAATTTGTGAGGACCAAATAATTTAGGTAACTTTTGTTGAAGATCAGTTGCAATTTGTAAATGGATTGGACTAATAAAACCTGAATCTGAGAAAGCACCAAGGTATTTATTATCATACTCTTTATACCAAACCTTTGATACTAAAGAAAATTCACGAAGCTCTATAAGAGCTTCATCTGATAAAAAATCATCAATGTACATTATTTGATTAGTACTATTTAAATATTCATCTTCAACATCCAACCATTTTTTATTTAGGTTAATACAGCTTCCAGAAATAGTTTTTGTTTGATAAGTATGATTTTTTTTAAAATAAGGTAACAATGAATTAATCTCATCATTATTTAAAAATATTTTTTTATTAAAGTCATTTTTCTCTTCTTTATTTTCTTTGCGTCCTAATATTTCATCACCAATTTTTATAAATTCATCAATCCCATCAATTTTATAATTCTTTGAATTAAGATAGTTTGCCTGTTCAATATCGTGTTTAAGCTTGAACAAAGGTATGCTTTGATCAATAAATCTATAATTTTTGTGAAATGTTTTTAAAGCTTCATTACTTTTGCTGATAGCTGTTTCAAAATCTGTCAATCGACTTACATAAAGATTTGCAATATTGCTTAAAGTATCAAATAAATCTGGATTAATCTCAATTGCTTTTTCATAACACTCTTTTGCTTTTTGATTTTCTCCTAATCTTTGAAATATTGCCCCAAGATTATTATGTGCATTTACATAACTAGGATTAATTTCAATTGTTTTTTCAAAACATTCTTTTGCTTTTTGATTTTCTCTTAATTCTTTAAATATTACCCCAAGATTATTAAGAGCATTTGCAAAATTAGGATCAATCTTAATTGCTTTTTCGTAACATTCTTTTGCTTTTTGATGTTCTCCTAATTCTTTAAATATATTACCAAAATTATAATGTGCATCTGCATGATTAGGATTAATCTTAATTACTTTTTCGTAACATTCTTTTGCTTTTTGATTTTCTCCCAATTCTTTAAATATATTACCAAGATTATAATGTGCATTTGCAAAATTAGGATCTATCTCTAATATTTTACTGTAAAAATTTTGAGCTTCTTTAATATTATTTTTTTGATGATTTTTAACAGCAAGTTCAAAGGCTTCTTTTGTAGTTAAATTTCTATTACTCATAATAATCTTTTTTATACTAATATTTGATTATTATAAATGTCAATTGAAGGGCGACTGATCCCACTTTCGTAAAACACTTGGTATCTTTTAAACCCTGTAAAACGACGAGTTATGTATCTATCTTCTATTGCCTTATGGAAACATTAACGCAGAATCCGGAAAATTCATTAGTAATTCATTAGTTCAATAACCCCATATCTAAAGCAATAAATAAGTAGGACCCTAAACAGATTGGGTTTTTGACTGTTTTTAGGACCACCTATACACCTTATCTCAAATGTGACTCCTAATAGTTTACACTATATAGCTTATTTCAGAGAGTTAAAGTGGCCGAAGTTGTTTCTAAATAAAAAATATTTCTGAAAAAATTACATCAAAAAATATTTTAGTGAAAAGCCTTGAAAAGAAAGTTAAGAACTAAATAATATTTATATTTTAAGGTTATTTTCTTTTAGATTTTTTAAAAAATAATACCGAAACATCTCCGCTGACTTGTCTAATAAAAACTGCCATCACAATCCAAATTAAAAAATATTCTCCATGAGTTATGGCATAAGTTTGGCTTGCAAAATAACTAGCAATAAAAATTAAACAGTAAATTGCTATAAGCGATAAGATTAAATAAACAAAAAAATTAATTACTGATGGAATTATACATCTTAATAGTTTCATAATTGTTATTTTAGGTTACTTGTTGGACCTCGAGCACTTCGGGAATATAATGTTTAAGTGTTTTTTCAATACCCGCTTTTAAAGTTAGGGCTGAACTTGGACAACCCGAACAAGCACCCTTCATCTGAAGATAGACAATACCGTTATCAAAACTTTGAAAAGTAATATCTCCACCGTCTCTTGCAACAGCAGGTCTTACTTGAGTATCTATTACTTTTTTTATTTGAATTACTGCTTCTGTATCTTCGGTAGTACTTGTGTCACCTGCATTATCTTGACCAGCAAGTATGAAAGCAGTCTCTGATTTATAACCCTCTCTAATAGTTTCAACAATTGAAGATTCGAGATATTGTCAATCATGATTGTCAGCTTTTGTTATTGAAATAAAATCAGAGCCAAAAAAAACTCCCTCGACACCATCAATTTTAAATAAATTTAAGGCGAATGGAGAGAATTTTGCTTCTTCGACATTACGAAAATCGGCCGTTTCCTTTTCCATTACAGTTTTACCTGGTAAAAATTTTAAGCTGGAAGGATTTGGAGTCGCTTCTGTTTGTATATTCATTAAAACAATATATTTAATTAATTACTTATAAAAATTTTATATTTTTTATAAGATTATTTCAATAAAATTGAGACGGTTTAAAGTATTTTTTATACGGGAAAAAGCATGGGAAGAAGGTTTGTTTAAATTTTCGAAATTATATTATTCTGCTAAATCATATTCAATAAATATATTTAACATAAAAGAAAATAAATGTTTTGAATAGGGTATTTGGAGATGGTATGATTTAAACAATCAATAAAGGAGGTCGATTATGAGCCTATCACCACCTGAAATTTAGCTGGTTGTGACTAAATAATAAAAGACTAACTAAGATCAAGAAAACATAAATCCATTATTATGGATTTTGGCGTAGACCGCCACTTATAGGGGAACTCTTTTGGGGTTTACCGAAAGGGTGACCCCCTTAAAATTAGAAAATATAATTTTAAAATAATTATGTCTACTATGATTTTAAAAAGTCTTAACATTAATTTGCATTATAAACTTAGTAAAATTACACAATACGTAGAGATTGTTTAATTGGAGTACGAAAAGATAAGCAAGATAATAAATTTATGGAGATTGTTCGAGGAATAAGATTTAAAAAATATTTAGAAGAAGAAGCTGAAAAAAAAAGAAATCAATTAGCAGAAAGTTCTGAGGAATCTAAAAGAAATAAAAAAGAACGAACTACATCAGAAAAACTCCAAGAGAAATTAGAACCATTATCACCTTGTCCAATGTCAGATGAATAAAAATTAATATGATAAATTGTTTTGTTCAGAGTGATCAAATAAATGAAAATAAAAGAAAAACACAAAGATCTTAAAAAAAAAGTAACTGTTGCTGAAAAACAAAGAAGCTCAAAAAGAGGACCTAAAAGTTGGTACGATTTAAGAATCTTAAAAAAGCTTAAATTAGCTATGAAAGATGAGCTGTCAAAAAAATAAATGGTGTTATTCTGTAATTCTTAATTAGCAACAAGTTGATAGAACAAAAATTAGAAGCTTGAACAAAATTAAAACCTATCTACGAGTAACATTTTTGTGCTAGGATCTTGATGGCAATAAAATAAACATATAATATAAAAATGGCGAGAAAACTAGTTACAAAACTTTCTAATAGAGAATGTTTTACATTAACTGAAAAAGATACATTAAAGACAGCAAGCAACAAACTTCAAACACATAACGTTGGTGTGATGCCGGTATTAAGTGGACACGATAAAAGTGTAATTGGAATTATTTCTGAGCGAGATCTTGCTCGATATATTTATAAAGATGAATTCAGCAGTGAATTACTGGTTACCAAAATAATGACTACAAATATAATATCTTGTAATCTAAACACTTCTGTTACAGAATTAATGGAAATAATTTCTAATCATAAAATTAGACATATCCCTATAATAGAAGAAAAAAAACTATTAGGCATTGTGTCTATTGGAGATGTGGTAAATCATATTATTGAACAATATAAAGATGAAAACCAACATTTAACAGATTTTATAAATAAATAATAAAAATAAACAAAAGGAGAAAATGATGATAGTAAAAATAGATGGAAAGATAAGAACTTTTGCAGAATGGAAAACAATGGTTCACGGGCATTCAGAAAAAATAAAAAAATATGGAATGACATTTCTTTATGCAGGATCAGAAAAAAGTGATGACACTAAATTCACTACAATAATTAAATTTGATACAATGGAAGGTCTTGAAGCTTTTAAAGCTGACGATGAAATTCATAAAGCAAGAGCAGCTGCTGGTGTAGATTTAGCAAATACTGTTACCACACCAATGGGAGATGATCTCCTTGAACAATACAAAGGATAAAATAAGTCAATACTAGCGAAATATAACGCAGCTATATAAACGTTTCGATAATCTAGTGCTCACGTAATATGTTTTGTGGATCCTAAAAAAAGTATTTGTAGGTTACCGTAATGATCAAATATATTCTACCAGCTATAATTGTCCTCTTGATTGTAGTATTCTGGGAAAAAATTACTGAAATAGTATTCAAAAAATTTAATATCAGGCTGAATTATATTATTGTGAGTGCTGTGTTAATAACTATCGCTATAATAATTTTATTAATCAATTATGGATAAATTTAATTAATGAAAAAGTTTTTGGGGATCTTGGTTTTGGGTTTGTTGTTAGTTTCTTGTTCTAAAAACAAAGAAGAAGATGAATTTTTTTTTTAAAGAGTATTTGTTGAAAATAATTTTAATTATACCAATAGCCTACTTTTCTTTACTTTTTATTATATTTATATTTCAACGAAATTTATTATATGAGCCAAAAGAAAATAATTACTTTGGTGACGAATTAAAAGTTAAAATAGAAAAAGTAAAAATTAAGACGAGTGATAATTTTGAATTACTTGGATGGTTTCATGAAAAAGATCTTAGCAATTTTAAAACTTTAGTTTTCTTCCATGGTAATGCAGGAACACTAGAAAATAGAATACATAAAATTAATCATTTTAAAGACATGAATATAAATTTTTTAATTATTTCTTGGAGAGGATTTAGTGGAAACTTAGGCAAACCATCAGAAAAAGGTTTATATGAGGATGGTGAGAGTGCAATTAATTGGTTAAAAGAAAAAGGACTTAAAGATAATGACATTGTTCTGTATGGTGAGTCTTTAGGCACTGGGATTGCAACTCATGTTGCCCAAAACCATAAATTTGCAGGCGTTATACTGGAATCCCCATTTACATCTATGGTTGATGCAGCAAAAAATGTGTATCCATATTTTCCAATTAGATTTTTACTTAAAGATAAATACGAAAGTGATAAAAAAATTAAAAATCTTAAGTCTCCAATTTTAATTATGCATGGAGAAGAAGATAAAATAGTGCCATTTTGGATGGGTAAAAAAATGTATGAATTAGCTAATGAACCAAAATATTTTTATTTTCCTGAAAAAGACAATCATATGATGGAATACAACGAAAAGATGATGGTAGTTTTGAAGGAATATTTAGAGAGATTAAATTAAATAAAAAAAAACTTATAGAAATTATCGTTTGGGGATTGTTATGACCCAGATTTTTTATTAGTTTTTCAGTATGTTGTTTCATCAATAGTGCTTATTTTTATAAACATTTTTTAAATGAAATCTTAAATGAGATAACAATTTAGGGTGTCAGAGGATGTTAAAGGAAAATAGCAATTTGCTATTCAAGGGCGACTGATCCCACTTCCGTATTCTTTAGTACCGTTTAAACCTTAAGTAACGACGAGTTATGTACGCTTTTTCCTAAACTCTATTTTAACTAAACTCCTTATTCAATATATATTTAATTAAAATATTACAGGTAATTTATGAAATTAAACAAGGTTGAGCCAAAATACATTTCAAAATCCAACCCAAGAATTGGTCTTATAACGCTAGGAAGTGATTTTAGAATTGAAAAGGATTTTAATAATGTGATCTATGGAAGAGACATTGATCTCTATGTAAATAGAATTCATTGTTATAATCCCCTAACCAATGAAACGTTAGCTAAAATGTCAGATGATATTACCGATGTTACAAAGGATATTTTGCCAGATCAAAAAATAGATTGTGTAGCGTATGGTTGCACATCCGGAACAGTTGCAGCTGGGTATGATGTGATAAAAGAAAAAGTAAATTTAGCTAAACCAGAAGCAAAAGTAACAACACCAATAACTGCAGCTATTAAAGCATTAAATAAATTAGGCATTAATAAGATATCTATTTTTACACCTTATACAAAAACAATAAATGATTCCGTAGTTAATTACTTTGAAAAAAAAAACATTAGCATTAATTCTTTAACTTATTTTGATATTGATTCTGATTTAGATATTGGAAAAGTTGATGAGGATCATTTATTTGATGTCTTGTCAAAAATAGATCTTGAAGATAGTGAGGCGTTATTTGTTTCGTGTACAGCTTTACCAGTACTATCTATAATTAACAAGCTAGAAGAAAAATTAAAGAAAGTTGTTCTATCAAGTAATCAAACTTTAATTTGGGATTCTCTTAATGTGATTAATTATAAAGAAAAGATTGACGGTTTTGGAAAATTATTTAATAGTTAAAGTATATGAATTTTAGCAAAGAGGAATACAAAGCAAGATTAAAAAAAGTTCAAAGCTCAATGCAAGAAAAAAGCATAGAACTATTAATCTCTAGTGATACAGCCAATATGAACTATTTAACTGGCTATGATGCTTGGTCATTTTATTATGCTCAAGCTGTAATTGTACATGTGAATGCTGATGAACCATTATGCTGGGTTAGAAAGCAAGACTCAGGTGGAGCTTATATAAAAACTTATTTAAAAAATGAAAATATTTTAGTTTATGATGAAAAATATATTCATACTTGGCCAGTGCACCCTTACGATAATTTAGTAGAAATTATAAAAGTGAGAAAATGGGATAAACTTACAATAGGTTTAGAAATGGATAGTCATTATTTTACAGCTTATTGTTATAAAAAAATGAAACAAGGGTTGCCAAATGCTAAGTTAAAAGATTCTGAAAGATTGGTTAATTGGGCTCGTGTTGTTAAATCTAATGCAGAGATAGAACTTATGAAATCTGCAGCAATAATTTCTCAAAAAGGAATGCAAACAGCAATTGATGTTATAAATCCTGGTGTCAGACAATGCGATGCCGTAGGTGAAATTCAAAAAGCATTATTTTATGGAACCCCAGAATTTGGTGGTGAATATTCAAGTATTGCAACGCTACTTCCAACAGGAAAAGGTACTTCAGCATCACATTTAACAGCAACACAAGATAAGTTTGTTGAGGGTGAGGCTACAATTATTGAGCTTTCAGGGGTGTATCAAAGGTACCATTGCCCAATGGCAAGAACAGTTTTACTTGGAAAACCTGATCAAATGAAAATTGATACTATGAATAAAACAAATGAGGCTCTTCAAGCTGGAATAGATGCTGCAAAACCTGGACAAACGGCAGATGATGTTGCGCAAGCTTTTTGGAAAATTCTAGATAAATATGGAATAGAAAAAACCTCTAGAACTGGTTATTCAATAGGAATTGGCTATCCACCTGATTGGGGTGAACATACTCTTAATATATCTAAAGGCGATATGACTATTTTAGAACCAAATGTTACTTTTCATATGATTGCTGTAATGCAATTTGGAGGGTGGGGTGTTGAAGCATCAGAAGCAATACGAATAACTGATAAAGGGTGTGAGTTATTTTGTAATTTTTCAAAAAATCTGCATATTAAGTAATTGAAATAAAAAAAACTTGATAAACAAGCTAACAAATGTTTTAAATCCCTTGAAAAAAATATGGCAAAAAACAAAGAATTTGTAAAATTTGACAATGTAGACAAAAGCTATGATGGCAAAATATTAGTCGTTAAAGGATTGAATCTGGACATTGAAGAAGGTGAGTTTGTAACTATGTTGGGACCCTCTGGTTCTGGTAAAACAACTTGTTTAATGATGCTTGCTGGTTTTGAAACTCCAACTCATGGAGAAATTTATCTAGATGGTAAGGTGATTTCAAACATTCCACCTCACAAAAGAGGAATTGGAATGGTATTCCAAAACTATGCTTTGTTCCCTCATATGACTGTTTATGAAAACTTAGCTTTTCCATTAAGAGTTAGAAAAATTCCAAAAGATGAAGCAGATAAAAAAATTGATAAAGCCTTATCAATGGTTTCACTACACGGTTTTGAAGCAAGAATGCCGATGCAATTATCTGGTGGACAACAACAACGTGTTGCTGTTGCAAGATCATTAGTTTTTGATCCACAAGTTGTACTTATGGATGAGCCACTTGGAGCTTTAGATAAAAATTTAAGAGAGAGTATGCAGTATGAAATTAAACATATTCATGAAAGCATTGGTGTAACAGTTGTTTATGTAACACACGATCAAACTGAAGCGTTAACAATGTCAAACCGTATTGCAGTTTTTAATGATGGAAAAGTTCAACAGTTATCAAGCCCAGATGAATTATACGAGAAACCAGTTAATTCTTTTGTTGCTGAATTTATTGGAGAGAATAATAAATTTTTAGGTCAAGTTGCAGATATTTCAGGTGACAAATGTAAAGTAAAATTAGAAGATGGTACTGAAATTTTAGCAAATCCAGTTGCTGTAAAAACAAAAGGGGATAAAACTAAAGTTTCACTAAGACCTGAAAGAGCAATTATAGATCCTATAGATAAAATGGATAACAATCATAAAGGTAAAATTGAAGAAATAATTTATCATGGTGATCACACAAGACTAAGAGTTGATTTACTTGGAAATAAAGATTTTATCCTTAAAGTACCAAATAGCACTGCAAGACTAGACCTTAAAAAGGGTAATGTGCTTAATATAGGCTGGAACAGTGTTGACTGTAGAGCTTTAGATCCAAAATAAGCTATAAAAATTTCCTAAATAAATAAAGGCAAATAAGCCATAATTGACTGTTGACTAAACGTACCTATATTGTTTTACTTTCACTTTATAAATTAACAAAACGTTAACGTTAAATAGGAGAGAAAATGAAAAAACTAAGTAAATTATTACTTGCCCTATCTTTTGTACTTTCTATCACAACTTCAGCATTTGCAGTTACTGTAGTGTCTTGGGGTGGTGCTTACACTGAAAGTCAAAAATTAGGGTACGGTGATCCTACGGCTGCTAAATTAGGTATAGCTGTAAACTGGGTAGATTACACAGGTGGATTATCAGAGATTAAAGCTCAAAAAGAAGCTGGAAAAATCACTTGGGACATCATTGATGTATACGCAAAAGATACTATCATTGGTTGTGACGAAGGAATTTTTGTTGAATTCGATTTCGATAAAGACTTCGCACCTGCTCCAGATGGAACTCCTGCAAGTCAAGACTTCTTCACTAGCATGCCTTCTAAATGTGCAGTTGGAAACATCTTGTACTCTTGGAACTATGCTTACAATGACGCAACAATTGGTGACAAAAAGCCTACTACACTAAAAGACTTTTTTGACACTAAGAAGTTTCCTGGAAAAAGATCAATTTACAAAGGTGCAATGTCTAACTTAGAAATTGCTATCACTGCAGACGGTGTAAACCCTGGTAAAGGTTCTGACTTAACTTACAGAAAACTTGAAGCTGATGGTGGAGTTGATAGAGCAATGAAAATGATTACAGACCTTTGTACTGATCCAAATGGTGGATGTGTATTCTGGAGTGCTGGAGCTCAACCGCCTGAATTACTTGCTAATGGTGAAGTAGTAATGGCAACTGGTTGGAACGGTAGATTCTTTAACGCGCAAATGGAAGGAACTCCTCTTGTACAAGTATGGGATGGACAAATTCTTGACTATGAATATTTTGCAATGGTTAAAGGTGGACCTAACGATGCTAACGGTGAAGCTATGAAAGTACTTAGAGAAATGACAAGTACTGAAGGTTTAGCTGGAAGTGCTAAGTATATTGCTTACGCTCCTTGGAGAAAGTCTTCAATTGCTATTATAGATGCTGGAGAGCCATGGTATAAAGATGGTAAAACAAGCATGGTACAACACATGCCTACAGCACCTATTAACACTAAAAAATATATCCTAATGAATCCTGATTTCTGGGCAGATAACCAAGATGAAATCAACGAGAAATGGGAAGCAATGAAAGCTGGACTATAATTTAGTTTTATAGATTAAGTTTTTATTATAAAATATTAGGGCGGTTACAAAATAACCGCCCTTTTTTTTTAAGATTTTTTAAAATATGAGTACAGAACAAATACTATCATCAGATGGACTACCTCTAGAGGTAAGTTTAAGGAAAGCTGAGAGAAAAAATAAGTTAAAAGCAGTGATGCTTGTAGCTCCATTATTTTTATTTCTTATAATCACATACGTATTTCCAATAGGTGACATGCTATTTAGAAGTGTTGATGATCGAATGATCACCAAAATGCTACCAAATACCTTTACAGCGATTGAAAAATGGGATGGTAAAGATTTACCTGATGAACCAGTATATGCAGCACTTTATAAAGATTTAGCATATTTAAAAAAGACTAAAACTTATGGTAAGATTATAGCAAGACTGAATTATGAAAAAGGTGGATTTAGTAGCTTAATTAAAAAAACAGTTAGAAAAATTGGAAAATTTGAAGAAGGTAATTATAAAGAGCAATTTATAATTGTTCACAAGAGATGGGGCCAACCTGAATATTTGGTTGCTTTAAAGAATGCTGCACCAAACTGGACTTATGCTAAATATCTAAAAGGTGTGGATTTAAAGTTTAATCAAGATGGAAAAATAATTCAACAAGATGAAGATAGAAGAATTCATAAGATACTATGGTTAAGAACTCTCAAAGTTGCTTTTTGGGTAACTATATTTTGCTTCATACTTGCTTATCCAATTTCATACTTATTAGCTACATTACCTATGAAATATAGTAATTTACTAATGATATGTGTACTTCTTCCATTCTGGACATCACTATTAGTTAGAACCTCAAGTTGGATGGTTTTGCTTCAACAGCAAGGCCCAATTAATGATTTAATTGTATTTCTTGGACTTGCAGCAAACGATAATAGGCCTGAGTTAATGTATAATGTAATTGGAACTTTTGTTGCGATGACTCAAATCTTACTACCTTTTATGGTATTACCACTTTACAGTGTAATGAAAACAATATCTCCAAGCTTAATGAGAGCTGGAAAATCTTTGGGTGGAACACCATTTGTAGCATTTAGAAAAATATATTTTCCATTAACAGTTCCTGGAATTGGTGCTGGGTCCTTGTTAGTTTTTATTTTAGCAATAGGTTATTATATAACTCCTGCATTAGTTGGAGGAGCAAGTGGATCCTTAATTAGTAATACGATTGCTTATCATATGAAAAGTTCTTTAGATTGGTCATTTGCAGCTGCATTAGGCACAATGCTGTTGGTTGGTGTCTTAACTATTTACTGGATTTATAATAAATTAGTAGGAATAGATAATATTAAACTAGGATAAATTATGTCATTACCAACTTATACAGCATGGAATTATAGAATTTGGCACTACACATATTTAACTATTTGTGGATTAGTATTTTTCTTTTTAATTGCGCCATTGTTTATAATCTTGCCACTTTCATTTAATGCCGAGCAATACATTCACTTTTCAGCAAAAATGTTAGCACTTGATCCAGATGGTTTTTCTTTAAGATGGTATGAGGACATGATTTATGGAACTAAAAATCCATGGGGACTTGCTGCAAAAAATAGTATTATTATTGCTTTCTTTGCAACAATTGGCTCAACAATTCTTGGAACGGTTGCAGCATTAGGTTTAAGCAGCAGGCATATGCCTTATAAAGCAGCATTCATGGCTTTATTAATATCGCCAATGATTGTTCCACTAATTATTTCAGGAACAGCGATCTTTTTCTTTATGGCAAAAGTAGGTTTGGCTGCAACACATACAGGAATAATTTTAGCACACATTATTTTAGGAACACCATTTGTAGTTATTACAGTAACAGCAACATTAACAGGTTTTGATCATAGTGTTACAAGAGCTGCTGCAAGTTTGGGAAGTAATCCAGTAAATACTTTTATGAAAATAACATTACCATTAATTTTACCAGGTGTTATTTCTGGTGCACTATTTGCATTTGTGACTTCATTTGATGAAGTTGTAGTTGTATTATTCTTAGCAGGATTAGAAAACACCACTATTCCAATTCAAATGTGGGTTGGTCTTAGAGAGCAGTTAAGTCCAACAATAATGGCTGTGGCAACTTGTTTGATTATAATGTCTACATTAATTCTAGTTAGTGCAGAACTTTTAAGAAGAAGGTCTGAAAGACTAAGAGGAATTAATAGGTAATTTATTTACTAAGTTCATTTTTTTTATTATAAATAGTTCTTCAATTTTTAAATCTTATGGAAATTAAAAAAGTAGTAGTTATTGGGTCAGGTACTATGGGTAGTGGAATTGCAGCACATTTATGCAATGCAAATATTCCAGTAACTTTATTAGATTTAAGAACTGAAATAAGTGAGCAAGCACGAGATAAAATTCAAAAATCAAGACCTCCACTTTTATTAGATAAGTCAAAAATAAATAACATTAAAGTAGGAAATATTTTAGATAATTTTGATGAAGTAAAAGAAGCTGACTGGGTAGTAGAAGCTGTTGTTGAAAGAATAGATATCAAACATGATATTTATGAAAAAATATTTAAGGAAAGAAAAAAAGGTGCAATAGTATCCTCAAACACCTCATCTATACCTATTAAAATCTTATCTGAACATTTATCAGAAGAAGAAAAAAAAGATTTCTGCATCACACACTTTTTTAATCCAGTTAGATACATGGGATTATTAGAGATAGTTAAAAATGAAAATAATGATTTAGATAAAATAAACTCTTTAAAAAATTTTTGTGAAACAGAACTTGGAAAAGGTGCGATTATTTGTAATGACACTCCAGGTTTTTTAGGAAATAGAATAGGTGTTTTTGCAATGCAAGTTGCAATGACGGAGGCTTTTAAAATGAAACTAACGATAGAAGAAGCTGATGCAATTTTTGGAAGACCAATGGGTATACCAAAAACAGGTGTGTTTGGTCTTTATGATTTAATTGGTATTGATTTAATGGCCGATGTTTTAAAAAGTTTTATTAAAGAATTGCCAGAAAATGATCCTTTTCAAACAGTTGCAAAAGAAATTCCTTTAGTAAAGACGTTAATTGAAACTGGGTACACAGGTCGAAAAGGCAAGGGTGGGTTTTACAGGGTTAATAAAACTGGTGAAGTTAAAGTTATGGAAGCAATTAATCTTGAAACTGGTGAATATTCAGCAAGTAAAAAGATTAATATTAAATCAGATAAAGTAGATCTTAAAAAATTGATCTCAAGAGAAGATAGGTATGGCGAGTATGCTTGGTCTGTTATTTCTAAGATTATTAAATATGCCTCTTCTTTAGTTCCGTCAATTACAAAAGATTTTAATGATATTGATGAAGCAATGAGGTTGGGTTTTAACTGGACTAAAGGTCCGTTTGAAATGTTGGAAGAAATTGGAGTAGAAACTTTTTTTGGTAAGATTGATGATATCAAAGGAAATACTTTTTTAGAAAATTTATCTCAAAATAGAAATCAAAATTTTTATGGATCTAGACAAAAATATACCGACATTGAAACATTTGGAAAAGCAAAAAAGAAAGCATTAAGTGTGGATGGAAATAGCTCAGCTCAGATATATAGATTTAATGATTATAATATTGTCGAGTTTACCACTAAAGCAAATACTCTAGATTACGATTCAATGGATGCTTTAAAAAAAGCTATAGATAAACCGTTGATTATAATAAATGAAAGTATGCAATTTTCTGCTGGAGTAAACTTGAGTTATACGATGGATTTTGCAAATAAGAATGATTTTCAATCCATAGAAAAATTTATTAGATATTTTCAAGAAACCTGCAAACATCTTAAGTACTCTAATCATCCGGTTGTATCTGCACCATCAGGGTTAACACTTGGTGGCGGATTTGAAGTTATGGTTCAAAGTAATTTTGTAGCCTCACATACAAATATTGTAGTTGGATTAGTGGAAACGATAGTTGGATTAATTCCAGCAGGTGGAGGATGTAAAGAAATGTTAGCAAGATGGCTTGATACGGATGAAGCTAAAAAAGATCCTCATTACGCACCTCTTAAAGTGTTTGATATTATTGGTTATGGAAAAACTGCAACTTCACCAGTTGAAGCAGAACCATTGAAATATTTAAAACCTGAAGATAAAAAGATAATGAATAGAAATAGTTTACTAGAAGTTTCAAAAAAAATCTTAGATGACAATAAAGAATTTAAAGTCCCATTAGAAACAGAATTTAACCTACCAGGGAAAGAAGTTTTTATAGAAATGAATAAAATTGTAGAAAAGCTTTATAATGAAAAAATAATTGGTGATCATGGTGTGACTGTTGCAAAAGAATTGGCCCATGTTTTGAGTGGTGGAGACACAACTATTGATAAAATTTTATCAGAAGATGATTTATTTAAATTAGAATTAGATGCATTTATGAGATTAATCGAAACAAAAGAAACTCGAGATAGAATTAAACACACACTAGCAACAGGAAAACCTTTAATTAACTAATATTTTTCGTCTTCTTCTTTCTTTACCTCATTTTCTAATATTTCTTCTTTCTTTTCTTCTATTACTGCTTCTTTTTTAAATTCTATTATCTTTTCACTTTCTTCTTTTTCTCTAATTAATTGGTCATTAAACTTTTTAATCAATTCTTCTTCTTTTACTATTTGCTCCTTATCAAATTTTCTTTCCCATTCTTTTATTCTCTCTTCTTCATCTTTGACTCTTTTCTCTTCAAGAATTCTGGCTTGAATTATTTTTTGTTCCCTTAGATTTTCTAATTTTATTTCTTCTTCTTTTAATTGTAATTCTTCCTCAGTTTTTCTTTGATTGAGATCATTTAGTCTCAATTCCTTAAGTTCTTCTATTTCTAATTGTTCTTTTAGTCTAAGTTGTTTTTCTTTTTCTCTCAACTCATCAGCTTCTTTTAATATTTTTATTTCTTTTTCTCTTAATCTTTCAACCTCAATTTTTTTGATATTTTGTTCAATTTCTTCGAGTTTTTGTTTTTGATAATTTAATTTATGTTCCTCTTCATTTAATCTTTGCTCATTTTTTTTTTGTTTATCAATCTCAATATTCTTTAATCTTTCTTCCTCATCTTTTATTTTTTGTTTAGCTTCACGGGCATTCTGTCTCTCAAGAGCCATTATTTTATCATTTTCAATTTTGGCTTTTTGTTGCTCTTGTCTTATTCTTTGCTTTTCAAAAAATTCTAATCTTAGTTTTTCTTCTTTTAATTTTAAATCATCTTGTCTTGTTTTTTCCTCTTCTTCATCTCTTAGTTTTTGCTCTTCAGCTTTAATCCTTTGAGCTTCAAGTTTAATTTTTTTTCTTTCAATTTGCTGTTGTTGTTTTATAATTTTTGCTTTTAGTTTTTCTTGTTTCTCTATTTTTTGTTTTTCTTCCTTTATTAGATTTAATTCATTTTGTTTAATTAACCTTATCTCTTCATTTTTTTGTTTTTCTTGTTCCAAGTTTTCTTTTTTTAACTCCTTAATTTTTTCTTTTTTTAATAATTTGATTCTATTAAGTTCTTTTTGTTTAGCTTTTTCTTTGAAGTTCTTATATTTTTCTGCTAGTGATGATGATGTGAACTTTGTTAATTTTTCTAAATTAATTTTTTTTAAAATTTTTAATGGTTGGTCAATTAATTTTTTTCTACTTAAATTAATTTTTTTCCTAATTGTATTATTTAGGACAATTTTCACATACATATTTGATCAAATTTTAACTAATAATAATAGTAATAGACTGGCTAAAATGGGTTCAACTTGAGATTTTACCCCTCACTAATTAAGCATTTTAAACGAATTAATGAAGTCAGGTCTCAATATATACTCCGAGCGTCTTTCATGTTTGATTTTTTTTAGGACTTCTAACCCATAAAGAACTCTACCAACAGGTGTATACTCACCTTCGAATAATGGCTCATCCTGTAAGATTATAAAAAATTGACTATCTTCAGTGTCGTTCTTAAATGTTCGAGCTAATCCGACACTACCTTTGGTGTAATTAAAGTTATTATCGATCTCTGATTTAATTGTACCTAAACCTGATTTTCCAGTACCAATTTTTCTATAATCTAAATTTCCTTTTTTTCCAAACTCTAGGTCACCAGCCTGAATAAGTCTATTTTCAATTACCCTATGAAAAGCAATATTTTCATAAGCATTGGATCTAATTAAAGTTACAAATCTTTGAACTGCATTAGGCGAAGTATTTGGATAAAGTTCTATAATCACATTTCCACAAGGTGCATCTAAAATTGCTATATTGTTTGGTTTTTTAAAAGCAATATTCTTTGGATTAATATTTTTGACAAATAAACATTTATTTTTAACTATGAAGTATGTGCAGAAAGTAGCGACTCCTAATAAAATTAAAAAAATAAAAATAAATTTTTCTGATGTAGAAGCGCTAATTTTTTTTATCATTAAAATGTAAAAGAATTATCTATTTCTTTTATTCTATTTTCAATATATGAAATTTTATTATTTAAAATAGGATCTGATTTACGAATTTGGTTAATTTCCTTTTCTTCTAAAAAGATCATATGCGAATAAACTTCTGCCATATCTTCTGAGGCCGTCGACTTAGAGTATTCTGTGAAAAAACCTTTTGTTTCTTGGTATTGCTCTAAGCTTATTTTTTTTGTGCATGTAGAACATTCAGCATATCTAAATCTAGAATTATTAAATTTAATCCACTCTTCTTCGTTAAAAATATTTTTATGCTGAAGATGCATTACATGAAAAACTTCATGATGGATTACTCTTTCAAAGTAATCTTCATTAAATTTAATATCCAGTATTAATGTTTTCATTACATTATCTGGAATACCAGCTGTATATAATTCTGAAATTGTCAAATTTTCACACATAACAATATATTTGAGATTAATTTTTTTTAAATAATCATAGGAATATCTACTAAGATTTTTATGAATAATTTTATATTTTGCATCTAAATCTTTTTTATTTGAATCTGAACAAACAATATTTTTTTGAGTACCTAGCCTAAACGGTCTGACAGCATAAAAATATTTAAGCTTATTTTTAGTATCTATTTCATAAACCTCTAAGTTGGGTATTTTGATGAGATTATAAATAGTATTGGCTTTTAGTGGGGTAATAAAAATAATTAATAGTAAAATAGCTCTTATTAAGTTCATAATTATAAAGATAGAAGATATTCCATTATCAAAGAATGTGGTACATTTTATTTATAAATGAAAAAAGAAAGAAATAAAAACCCAATTCAACCTGTTAGTGGAACTAAAGTCCCAAGATTTGCTGGGCCATCTACATTTGCAAGATTACCAGAACTAAGAGATGTAGAAAGTTGTGATGTAGCAATTGTTGGAATTCCATTTGATGCTGGCACTAGTTACAGACCAGGAGCTAGATTTGGTCCAATGAGTATTAGACAGGCTTCAAGACATTTAAGAACCAATTATCATCCAAGCTATGATGTCGAACCTTTTAAAGTGCAACAAGTTGCAGATGCTGGAGATATAACTTGTAATCCATTTAGCATTGATGAATCGATAAAACAGATTGAAGCTGGAGCAACAGACTTATTAAATAAAGTTGGTGGTATAATTAGCCTAGGTGGAGACCATACAATTGCTGTACCATTATTAAGAGCAATTAATAAAAAATGTAATGGCCCAGTTGCTTTAGTGCATTTTGATGCACACCTAGATACTTGGGATACATATTTTGGTGCTCCTTATACACATGGAACTCCCTTTAGAAGAGCAAGAGAAGAGGGTTTATTTTTAGATGATGCTTCAATGCATGTTGGTATTAGGGGTCCACTTTACAGTAGAGATGACATTAAAAATGATGAAGAATTTGGTTTTAAAATTATTCACTGTGATGAGTTTCAAACACAAGGCACAGATAAAATTGCTGAAAGAATTAGAAAAAGAGTTGGTAACAATCCACTTTATTTGTCTATTGATATAGATGTTTTAGATCCAGCTTTTGCCCCAGGTACAGGCACACCTGAAATTGCTGGTATGACCACAAGAGAGATGGTTAATGTTCTAAGAGGTTTGTCTGGTTTAAATCTTGTTTCTGCTGATGTTGTTGAAGTCTCTCCTGCATATGATCATGCTGAAGTTACTTCATTAGCTGCAGCAACAATTGTTTATGAATTAACAAATTTATTTGCAAAATCATAAAGAAAGGATAGTTTCTGAAAATGTTAGATAAGAAAAAATTTTATATCAATGGTGAATGGGTTTCCCCAAAAAAACCAAATGATTTTAACGTAACAGACCCGTCAACCGAAGAGGACTGTGCGGTTATATCTTTAGGCGGAGTAGAAGATATAAATGATGCAGTAAGTGCTGCTGCTAAAGCTTTTGAAACATGGGCGTTTTCTTCTAAAGAAGAGAGATTAAAATATTTAGAAGCCTTATATGACGTTTATAAAAAAAGATGGGCTGATATGGCTAAAGCTATAACTCTTGAAATGGGAGCGCCAATTGATTTTTCAACTCAATTGCAAGCTGGAACTGGAGCTAGTCATATAAAATCTTATATAAAAGTTTTAAAAGAATATACGTTTGAAGCAAAATTAGGAGAACATGCTCTTAATAATAATATTTTACATGAGCCAAAAGGAGTTTGTGCATTAATTACTCCATGGAATTGGCCGATGAATCAAACTTGTTTAAAAGTAATACCAGCTATCGCTGCAGGTTGTACAATGGTGCTTAAGCCATCTGAAATAGCTCCATTATCATCGATGATTTTAGCAGAAATGATTGACGAAATTAAGTTACCAAAAGGTGTATTCAATTTAGTAAATGGAGATGGTGCAGTTACTGGAAATGCATTAACAAGTCACCCCGATGTAAACATGGTTTCATTTACAGGTTCAACTAGAGCAGGTGCTTTAATCTCTCAAAATGCAGCAAGTGATTTTAAAAGAGTTAGCCTTGAACTTGGTGGAAAAGGAGCAAACATTATATTCAAAGATGCAGATGCAGAAGCTGTTGAAAGAGGTGCTCTTAGATGTTTTAGAAATTCAGGACAATCTTGTAATGCTCCAACAAGAATGTTAGTTGAAAAATCAATTTATGCAGACACTGTTGAAAGAGTAAAAAATTTTGCTAACTCAATGAAGGTTGATGTTGCAACAAAAGAAGGTGATCATATTGGACCTGTTGTTTCAAAAGCTCAATTTGATAAAATCCAAGCGTTAATTCAAGTTGGTATTGATGAAGGTGCTAAATTAGTTGCTGGTGGAACCGGTAAACCCGATGGACTTGATAAAGGATATTTTGTTAAACCTACTGCTTTTGCAGATGTTAATAATCAAATGCAAATTGCAAGAACGGAAATATTTGGACCCGTTTTATCAATTATACCCTTTGAAACAGAGGAAGAAGCAATTGAAATTGCAAATGATACTCCTTATGGATTGTTAAATTTTATTCAAACTCAAGATCAAGAAAAAGCTAATAGAGTTGCTAGAAAACTAAGATCAGGAATGGTAGATATTAATGGAGCTGGTTTAGCACCAGATGCTCCTTTCGGTGGTTATAAGCATTCTGGTATTGGTCGTGAAGCTGGTAAATTAGGGCTTGAAGAGTATCTTGAAGTTAAAGTTGTTAGTGGCTGGAACGATTAATTAGGAATAGAATTATTTTTAATTCCATCCAACAAATCTAAACATTTTTTAAGTTCATCTAAAACTATAAACTCATCTATTTTATGAGCTTGTTCAATTGATCCTGGACCACAAACCACTGTGCTAATCCCAATTTCTTGAAATAATCCAGCCTCTGTTCCAAATGAAACAACTTGCCTAGAATTATCACCTGTTAAACTCGAAATTAATTCACAAGCATCTGACTTATCTTGTCTATCAAAACCAACTATTTCACCAATAATATCTTTTTCAATTGAGGCATTAGGAAAAACTTTTTTCATTTCAGGTAATAACACCTCATTTGCATACTTGTCGATTTCTTGATTTAAAAAAACCCCATCTTCTTTAACAACTGGTCGTGTTTCCCAATTAACATGACATTTGTCTGCTATTACATTATGAGCAATACCACCAAACACACCGCCAATAGAAAGGGTAGAGTGTGGTGGGTCAAAAATAGAGTCTTCTGGCGCTTTACTTTTAAGCTTCTCTCTAAGCTCAATTAATTTATTTACATATCGCGATGCATATTCAACAGCACTTACACCTTTATGGGGTGCTGAACTATGTCCTGCTAAACCTTTAAAATAAGTTGTGTATTCATAACATCCTTTATGAGCATCAATAATTTTCATATTAGTTGGTTCACCAATAATACAAATACCATCTTTAATATCTCTTTTTTTTAATTCCTCTATTAGTATAGGAGCACCCTGGCATGCTGTTTCTTCATCGAATGTAAATGAGAAATGAATATCTCTATCTAAATTTGATTTAGAATAAATAGGTGCATAAGCTAAAGTACATGCAATAAAACCTTTCATATCACATGAACCTCTACCATATAATTTATTGCTTTTAATAGTTGCGGTAAAAGGATCTGAACTCCAGCCCTTTGAAACAGGAACAACGTCAGTGTGGCCTGATAAAATAATTGGCTTCTTATTATTTGAATTTTTAGCTTTTAGTGTAGCAAATAAATTTACTCTTTTTTTTTCATCATCGTAAGTTTTAAAAGAAGTGGCACCTAGCTTTTTTAAAATATCATCACAATAGTTAATCAAAGAGCTATTATCTTCTCCAGATATTGTTTTAAATGCAATTAAATCAGTTAAAATTTTAACTGAATTATTAAATAATTGATCTGAACTATTTTCTGTACTCATAAATAACATCTATTATATATTAAATATATGAAAGAACAAATAACCTATGATGACTTTGACAAAATAGATATTAGAGTTGGAACTGTAATATCTGTAAAAAAAAATGAAAAAGCACGTAAACCTTCTTTAGTTATTGAAGTAGATTTTGGTAAAGAACTTGGAATTAAACAGTCTTCAGCTCAAATAACTCATTATTATAATGAAGATAATCTAAAGGGCAAACAAGTTATTGGTATATGTAACTTTCCTGAAAAAAATATTGCAGGAATAGTTTCACAAGTTCTTATTCTAGGTTCAATTGATAAAGAGGGAAAAGTTATATTAATTCATCCATCTCAAGAATCTAAAAACGGATTACCTATTGCATAAAAATGCACCCTGAAATTTTGTCACTTTCTTTGTTTATGTTTGTAACCAGTTGTTCGCCTGGACCAAATAATATTGTTGCTTCACACTCAGGTTTTAACCATGGAGTAAAAAAAACTATACCACTTATGTTAGGGGTCATTTTTGGATTCACCACAATGATTGCTATTGTGAATTTTGGATTAATAAACATATTTAAGCTTTATCCAATAATTCAAAAAACATTGATATTCACAGGAACTGTATTTTTAGTTTACTTAGCTTATAGGATATCATTTTCTAAAACTAGCACCCAAGAAAAGAGTCTCAACCCTGTAAGTTTTACTGAAACTTTTATGTATCAATTTTTAAATCCAAAAGGTGTAATCGTAGCAATAATATCTGTATCGACTTATGTTGAGGTAGGAAATAATTTTTTAAACTATTCTTTATGGGTAATTGGTGTTGCTTTCGTTTTTGCAATAATAAGTATCATCTTTTGGGTGCTTATAGGTAAATTTATGAGGAAATTTGCGACAAATGATAAATTTATTAAGTTGTTTAATTATGCTATGTCACTGCTTCTATTAAGCTGTATCGCAACTTTTTATTTATAATATGAAACCAGGTAACAAAAATTCTTATAATTCTTTAAAATCTATAGATATTAACAATAGAAAATATAAATATTATTCCCTATCTGAAGCAGAAAAAAATGGTTTAGATGGAATTTCAAAACTACCGAAATCCCTTAAAGTTTTATTAGAAAATTTATTGAGATATGAAGATGATTTATCTGTTACCAAAAGCCAAATAGAAGCAATTAAAGAGTGGTTGAAGACAAAAAAATCATCAACTGAAATTGCCTATAGACCAGCTAGAGTTTTATTGCAGGATTATACTGGAATACCAGCAGTTGCTGATCTTGCAGCTATGAGAGAGGCTGTTAAAGAAAAAAATAAAGATCCAAATACTATCAATCCACTTTCTGCAGTTGACCTTGTGATTGATCATTCAGTTCAAGTAGATAAATCAGCAAATAAAGACTCATTTGAAAAAAATGTTGATATTGAATTTAAAAGAAATGGTGAGAGATATTCATTTTTAAAATGGGGTCAACAAGCATTTAATAACTTTAGAATAGTTCCGCCTGGAACAGGAATTTGTCACCAGGTTAATTTAGAATATTTATCAAAAGTAGTCTGGTCTGAAAAATTTCAAAACGAGGACTATTTATTTCCTGACACGTTAGTTGGTACTGATAGTCATACTACCATGGTTAATGGCTTATCTGTTCTTGGATGGGGTGTTGGTGGAATAGAAGCTGAAGCTGGAATGTTAGGCCAACCAATTTCTATGTTAATTCCTGAAGTAATTGGATTTGAAGTTAAAAATAAAATGCCAGAAGGCACGACTGCAACAGATTTAGTTTTAACAGTTGTGAAAATGTTAAGAGATAAAGGGGTTGTTGGAAAATTTGTTGAATTTTATGGAGAAGGTTTAAAGAACTTAACTCTTGCTGATAGAGCGACAATTGCAAATATGGCACCAGAATATGGAGCAACATGTGGTTTTTTCCCAATTGATGAAGAGACATTAAAATATTTAAGATTCTCAGGAAGAGATGAGAATACAGTTAATATAGTTGAGAAGTATGCAAAAGAACAAGGTTTGTGGGCTAATGATCAAGTTGAATTTACTGATACTGTATCACTGGACATGTCTACAGTTGTTCCAACTATTTCAGGACCTAAAAGGCCTCAGGACAAAGTTTTGTTAACAGATGCGTCCACTGGATTTAAAAAAGTTTTTGAAGATGCAACTAGCAGAAAACAACAACATGTTTCAAAAGTATCAGGAACAGATTATGAAATTAAAGATGGTTCAATATTAATTGCAGCTATTACTTCATGCACTAATACCTCTAATCCCAATGTATTAATTGGAGCTGGGTTGTTAGCAAAAAAAGCAGTTGAACTTGGTTTAGAAACTAAACCATGGGTAAAAACATCATTAGCACCAGGCTCGCAAGTGGTTACTGATTATTTAGCAAAAGCAGGACTAAATGTATTTTTAGATAAACTTGGTTTTAATTTGGTTGGATATGGTTGCACAACTTGTATAGGAAACTCAGGACCTTTACCGGAAGAAATTGTTCAAGCCATAGACAAGGAAAACATCTACGCTGTTTCAGTTTTATCAGGAAATAGAAATTTTGAAGGAAGAATATCCCCACATATAAA
Source organism: Candidatus Pelagibacter sp. Uisw_101 (assembly GCF_047727615.1). Classification (GTDB taxonomy): domain Bacteria; phylum Pseudomonadota; class Alphaproteobacteria; order Pelagibacterales; family Pelagibacteraceae; genus Pelagibacter. The sequence goes on along the minus strand of NZ_CP159821.1, from coordinate 986,866 downwards.
AGCTAATTATCTAGCTTCACCGCCACTTGTAGTAGCTTATGCACTTGCTGGTCATATGGAATTTGATTTATACAAGGAACCTTTAGGAAAAAGCAAAGATGGTAAGGATATATTTTTAAAAGATATTTGGCCATCGAATAAAGAAATTGAAGATACATTGAGAGAATCTCTTAATGCAGAGATGTTTGTTAAAAGGTATTCAAATATTTCAGAGGGCCCTAAGCAGTGGCAAGAAATTAAAACTGAAAATACAAGTATTTACAATTGGGATTCTGGTTCAACTTATGTAAAGAAACCACCATTCTTTGAAAATTTACCAGATCAACCAGAAGGATTTAAGCCCATTAAAGATGCAAGACCAATTTTGATTTTAGGAGACATGGTTACAACTGATCATATTTCTCCAGCAGGGAACATTCAAAAAGAAAGTCCAACAGGTGAGTATTTTATGGAACATCAAATACTTCCAGCAGATTATAACTCCTATGGATCAAGAAGAGGCAACCATGAAGTAATGATGAGAGGAACTTTTGCAAATATTAGAATAAGAAATGAAATGGCACCTGGAACAGAGGGTGGGTTTACAAAACTTTATCCAGAAGAAAAAGTGATGCCAGTTTATAATGCTGTAGAGGAATATAAAAAAAGAGGAACAGACCTTGCTGTTATAGGTGGAAAAGAATATGGAACAGGATCGTCAAGAGATTGGGCTGCCAAAGGAACAAAGTTATTAGGTGTAAAAGTTGTAATAGCAGAAAGTTTTGAAAGAATTCATAGATCTAATTTAATTGGAATGGGTGTTTTACCTTTACAATTTACAGAAGGAAACAATAGGATAAACTTAAAATTAATTGGATCAGAGTTAATAACTGTTCTTCAAATAGAAGAGGGTATAAATGCATCAGATCATGTTCAGGTTGAGATAAAATATGCCTCTGGAGATATTAAAAAGATTAAAACTCTATGTAGAATAGACACTAAAAACGAATTAGAGTATTATAAAAATGGTGGAATACTTCAATATGTATTAAGAAATATGATATAAAAATGGACGAAGAAATTACAATCATAGATTCAAACGCAAGAAATGAAAGAATAAAGAATTTTTTTATAAATAATAAAAGAAAACTTATAATAATTGTCTCAATAATATTAGTAATTATAATTGGGTATCTATCATTTGAAAAATCTAAAGAAAGAACCAAAATTAAATTAGCAAATCAATATAACTTAGCTTTAATAGATCTAAGTCCAGAAAATAAAAAAAAAATAATTGATGAAATGGTTAATGTTATAAAAAGTAATGATGCAACTTATTCTCCACTAGCCTTATACCACTTATTAGATAATAATTTACTAGAAAACAATGATGAGATAAATATATTATTTAATGAATTGATTGAAAAAACAAACCTTGAAAATGAAATCAAAAATTTAATTATATATAAAAAAGCATTATTTAATTCAGACTTTGTAAGTGAAAATGAATTATTAAAAATACTAAATCCAGTGATTAATTCTGAAAGTATTTGGAAATCCCACGCATTATACTTACTAGCAGAATTTTTTTACTCAAAAGATGAAAAACAAAAAGCTAAAGAGTTTTTTAACCAGATTTTAGTTTTACCTAATGCTAATATCACAATCAAAAATGAGTCACAAAAGAGACTAAATAGAGATCTCGGTGAATAAAGTACTATTATCAATCTTAATCCTCGTAATCTTAAACAACTGTTCAACAAATAAAAAATTAGGATTTTTTGGTAAAGATAATAAAAAAGAAGCGCCAATCGTAAATAATAAAACTATTTTAACAAAACAAACAAGACTTGAACAAGAGTTTAATGCAAATTTGTACATTAAGATATCCAGTGAAAAGCTTAATCAAAATAGTTTAAATAATCAAAATGACAGTGGAGAACTTGCATATGAGGGCGACTTACAAAGAATTGGAAAATATAAATTTTCTAAATTCAATGACTTTGATTTTATAAGTCCAAATCCTTTATTTTATAATAAAGATTTAATTTTTTATGACAATAAAGGAACGATTATTTTTTATGATGAAAATCAAAAAATAGTATGGAAAAATAACTTTTACAATAAAAGTGAAAAAAAAATAAATCCAAGATTAAACTTTGCTATAAAAAATAATACATTAATTGTGACAGATAATGTGGCAAAATACTATGCAATCAATATTGACACAGGCGAACTATTATGGACAAAAACAAATATAGTTCCCTTCAACTCAAACATTAAAATAAAAGACGATGTTTTTTATGTTGTAGATTATAAAAATATTCTAAGGTCAATATCAACTCAAGATGGATCAGAAGTATGGAACTTAAAGACTGAAGAATCTTTAACAAAATCAAATACAAAAATATCAATTGCTCTTGATGAAAAAAATATTTATTTTAATAACTCAATTGGAGACATCACTGCTGTAAATATAAAATCTGGTCAACTTATTTGGCAACTACCCACACAAAATAACAATATTAGTCAAAATGCATTTCAATTATCAAATTCAGAATTGGTGATCAATGAAAATACAATGTTCTTTTCTAATAATAAAAATGAATTTTATTCTATTGATACAGCATCAGGATTAATTAATTGGAAAACTGAAATTAGTTCTGATCTTAAACCTGTCATTATTGGCAAGCTTTTAATAACTGTTTCTGAAAAAGGATATTTGTACGTAGCTGATAAAAAAACAGGAAATATAATCAGAATTAATGATTTGTTTATAAATTATAAAAAGATAAAAAGAGGTCAAACTAAACCTACAGGTTTTTTTGTGGGCATGAACAAGATTTATTTAACCAATGATGATGGGAAATTAATAATAATAAATGGAAATGAAGGTAGCATTCTTGAAACAATTAAAATTTCAAGTGGCAAAATTTCAAAACCTTTTATAAATGAAAGTAAACTCTTTTTAATAAGCAATGGTTCTATTATTAAATTTAATTAGTAATGTTTCTTAAGTTACTTGATAAATTAGGAAGAAAAAAAGTTGTTTTAGATCGTGGACCTTCTCACCCCAAATTCAACGAAGCCAAACCTTGGATGAATAGATATTATGTCTTATTAAGACATAGACCAAAATGGTTTCCGTTTAATATTCTATTACATGAAATGTTAGCTGATGATCATGGGGAAGGTGTCCATAACCATACATTTCCATATATAACCATCATATTAAGGGGAGGTTATTGGGAAACATCAAGTTCTGGAAGATTTTGGAGACCAGCTGGATATATCGGTTTTAGGTCAGCAAACAATTTGCATAGAGTTGATCTTAAACTAGGAACAAAGCCTCTTACACTGTTTATATCTGGTCCCTTCGGATTAAGAAAAGGGCCCAGGTCAGAGTATGGTATAGACTTTAAAACAAAAAAATGAATTTAAATAAATCATTTTTAAATTATTGTAAAAAAAATAATTTAGAAATTAATCCCAATCAACTAGACTTAATAGAAGAGCTGAATTTATTTTACAATCAGAACTTCAATAAATCACTTTTAAAAAAAATATTTACTAAACAGAATTCTAAAACAGGATTTTATTTACAGGGCGATGTGGGTGTGGGTAAAACCATGATATTGAATTTTTTTTATAATAATTTTGATAAAACTAAACAAAGATTTCACTTTAATGAGTTTATGATTAGTTTTCATGATTTTGTTTTTAAAAATAAAGAAAATAACCAAGAAAATATTATAGATAAATTTGTTAAAAAATTAAAAAGTAAATCTAAGTTAATTTATTTTGATGAGTTTCAAGTCACCAACATTGTAGATGCTATGATTTTGGGTAACTTATTCAAAAAAATATTTGATGAAAATATAAAAGTTTTATTTACATCAAATGCTAAATTAAATGATCTTTACAAAGATGGGTTGCAACGAGACCAATTTCTTCCCTTTATTAAAATAATGAAAGAAAGATGTTTTCAAGCAAAGTTAATTATCGAAGAAGATTATAGAAAATCCTTGAAAAATAAAAATGAAAGATATTTTTTTCCATTAAATGAAACAATAAATTTTAAACTTAATAAGTTTTTTAGAAAAATAACAAAAAATCTTCCTAACAAAGAAATGACCTTAATTATTAAAAGTAGAAAGTTTATTATTAAGAATTATTTTAATGGAATAGCACGTTTTGATTTTAAAGAATTATGTTCTAAAAACATTGGAGCAGAGGATTATATAAAAATAGCTGAAATGTGTAGTTTTATTGTTATAGAAAATATTCCTGTCTTTAATATTGATAATTCTAATCAACAACAAAGATTTATTACACTAATTGATATTCTTTATGAAAAAAATATACCTTTAATGATATCATCTCAATTGCAATTAGATTTATTAAGTTCCTCAGAGGATTTAAAAAAAATATTTAAAAGAACTATTAGTCGATTATATGAATTAACTTCTATCAAATATAACAAGCTATGAGACAAGAATTTTTCAATTTAGAATTGAATACAAATGGACAGAAGCTGTATGAATTTACCAAACAAATAAATCAATGGGTTAGTGATAATGAGTTTAATAATGGAATTATTAATATAAGTATTCAACACACTAGTGCTTCATTAATAATTCAAGAGAATGCTGACCCAGATGTTCAAACTGACTTAATAAATTTTTTTAATAAGCTCGTGCCAATGGATAATTCCCTTTATATCCACACAGCTGAAGGAAAAGATGACATGCCTGCACACATTAAATCTGTGTTAACTAATAATCAAATCTCTTTAAGTGTTAAGAACTATGAGTTATTACTTGGAACTTGGCAAGGATTATATCTTTTTGAGCATAGAATTGAGAAACAAAAAAGATTGATTGTTCTTCATTATTTAGGTGATTAGCTTTTCTTAATTGTTTTAAAAGCGTCTAGTGCAGCATTTCTTGCTTCAGCATGGTCTACAATTGGTTTTGGATAGTTGACACCGACAACTACTTTAATCTGCTCTTGGTATTTGATTTCTAGTTCCCATGGTTTATATAAAAATTTATTAGGCATGTTTTTAAGTTCTGGAACCCATTTCTTTGTATAAATCCCATCTTTATCAAATTTCTCACCCTGAAGAATTGGGTTAAATATTCTAAAATAAGGTGCTGCATCGGCACCACAGCCTGCAACCCATTGCCATTGGGCAACGTTACTAGCTTCATTATAATCAACCAAACAATTTTTAAAATGCTTTTCTCCTTCATTCCAATGAATTCTTAAATGCTTTACAAGAAAAGAAGCAACAATCATTCTTACTCTATTGTGCATCCATCCTGTTTCATACAATTCTCTCATCCCTGCATCAACAATGGGGTATCCTGTCATACCTGTTTTCCAAGCTTTAAGAAATTTATCATTTTTAACCCAAGGAAAATTATCAAAATCTTTTCTAAGGTTGCCTTTTAGCATTTGTGGGAAGTAATTAATTAAACTATGAGAAAATTCTCTCCATCCTAACTCATTAATATATTTTCTATATCCAATTTTTTTAATTTTAATGTCTTGGCATTTCTTCCAAATTGTCTCCACATGTATTTGTCCAAATTTTAAGAAAGGAGATAACTTGGAGGTTCCGTTAACACCTGGAATATCTCGTGCTTCACCGTAGCTTTCAATTCTATTATTTATTAATTCTTGTAAATATTTTTTAGCTTCTTGTTCAGATGGTATCCAATATTTCTCGAATTTCTTATGCCAATTTTTTTTAGGTAAAATTTCTTTTATAGAAATTGATTTTTTAAATATATTTATTTTTTTTATTTTTGATTTAACTTTTATAAATTTAGAAGGTACTTTTGAGATATAAAGTTGCTCAGTTTTTTTCCAAAAAGGAGTGAATACTTTATAAGGTGTGCCATCATCTTTAGTCATTTCCTGAAATTCTACAAGAATATTCCCTTTAAAATATTTATATTGAACTTCATTTTTAATGAATAGATCCCTTATTTTTTTACCTTTATTAATTACATCTGGTTCATATACTTTACTCCAATAAACAGTAACATCATCTTTCTTCTTTAAATTTGACAATATCTCTAGTTCATCACCTAATTGAACTTCTAATGTGATATTTAACTTTTTTAGATCTAGGTTAAAATTTTCTAAAGCTTTAGACAGCCACCATTTTTGAGCTTCCCTTTTTTTATCAAAATTTTTTGGGTTATAAATATAAAGAGCACTTACAAACTCATGATTTTGAGTTGCAATAGCTAAGGCTTCATTATCTTCAATTCTAAAATCTTCTCTTATCCAAACAACAGCTTTTTTTGTCATATTTACTTAGATTTTTTGCAATCCATCGCTCAGTAGTTTTTGGTACATTGCGTTATCAGTTAAACCTTCACAACCAAATAAAAGTACATTTGATTGCTCATTTAACTCCAGTTTATCCAAGTATTCTTTATTGTTAAATGAGCCTATTAACGCAATTATACCTGGTACGGCACATTCACCAGCTATTATTTTTTCATCAGATAAATGTTTTTCTGCTAGCAGTGCAACAGTAGTTGAGATTGCTTCATCAGGAACAGTTAAGCAGTAGTTAGTAGAATTTTTTAAAATTTCCCAGGCAATACTTGAAACATCTCCACAAGACATTCCACCCATTATTGTTTCTTTTTTTATATCAACAGTTGTGGGCTTATTATTTTTAATACTTTGAAGCACACAGTCTGCATTTTCTGGCTCAACAGTAATAAACTTTGGGATATTTTTAGATAATTTTGCAAAGCCAGCAATCATTGCCGCTGCCATTCCCCCAACACCTGCTTGAAGAAATACGTGTGTTATTGAATTTGAGTTTATTTCATCTAAAATTTCTTTAACCATTATTGTGTACCCAGCCATAATCAATTTTGGTACTTCTTTGTAACCCTCCCAAGACACATCTTGTACAATTTCCCAATTATTTGCATTAGATTGTTTGATGCATTTCTTCAATGAATTATCGTAATTCCCTTTAACTCTAATAACCTCAGCATCCAGATTTCGCATAGCTTCAGCTCTAGACTCGCTAACAAATTCACTTATAAATATTTTACATTTTAAACCTAGTCTTTGTGCTCCCCAAGCAACTGATCTTCCATGATTTCCTGCTGTAGCCGTTGAAACTATTATATTCTTTTTTTCACTTGCAATTTTGTAAACAGCAAAGGCCCCACCTAATGCTTTAAATGATTTAAGTTCAAATCTTTTATCTTCGTCCTTGTAGTAAATATTTTTGAATTTTAATTCATCGCTTAATTTGTTTAATTTAATTAGTGGAGTAGGCGCGTAGTTATCCCAACTAGATATAGCCAATATCGCTTCATCTATAAATTTTTCTGGTAATTGAGTGAGTATATTTTTTTTATTAAAATTATACTCTTTATTTTCTAAAAAAGATGTAATGGACCAAAGGTCTTTCTGAAGGATTGATTTCATTTTTATTAACAATCAAGAGTGCTATTTTTTTCCCAGTGAGTTACTGAGCTTTTCTTATCAAATTTTTCTTCTTTGTTAAAATCTTTAATTTCCATATTTTTTAATTTTATGTAGCTTGTTATAACATCATCTCCAAATGCTTCCTTAAGTTCTTTGCTATTTTGAAGAAAATTTAAAGCATCCTCAATTTCATTAGGTAATTTTTTTAAATTTGGGTAATTTTTGTAATCAGTGTACATATTACAAGTTAATGCTTCACCAGGGTTAATCTTATTATTTAAACCGTGAAGTCCTGCAGCAATAATACCAGCTTGAAGTAAGTAGGGGTTAGATGAACCGTCCATTAATCTTAACTCAAATCGACCTGCATCTGGCACTCTAATCATATGTGTTCTGTTATTTCCTGTATAAGAAATACTACTTGGTGACCATGTTGCACCAGATTTTGTTGGTGGTGCATTTATTCTCCTATAGCTATTAACTGTTGGGTTAAAAAATGCAGAAAGTGGTTGGGCTAAATTCATTACACCTCCTAAGAAATTATAAGCAAGTTTACTTATACCAAGTTTATCACTGGTATCTAAAAATCTATTCTTGTCATTATTCCAAAGAGAAACATGAGCATGACAACCATTCCCAGTTAAATTACTAAAAGGTTTTGGCATAAATGTTGCTCTAAGCCCATGTTTTTCTGCTAAAGATTTTACCATATATTTAAAGAAGACATGTCTATCTGCTGTAATTAAACAATCATCATAATTCCAATTCATTTCAAACTGTCCATTAGCATCCTCATGGTCATTTTGATATGGATGCCATCCCATTTGAATCATAGCATCACAAATTTCTTTAATTAAATCATACTTTCGCATTAATGCTGATTGATCATAACAAGGTTTCGATTGAGTATCTCGTAGATCTGCAATACTTGAACCATCTTGAGAAATCAAAAAATATTCACACTCTACCCCAGATTTCATTTGTAATTCTTTTTTATTCAATTTAGCTATTTGCTCTTTAAGCATAACCCTTGGGGATGCTTTTACAGGTTTCCCACCCATCCATAAATCTGATGCAAGCCAACCAACTTCTTTATTCCAAGGTAATTGAATTAAACTATCTGGATCTGGAATAGCAAACATGTCTGTATCAGCGGGTGACATATCCAGCCATGTTGCAAAGCCAGCAAAGCCAGCACCATTTTTTTGCATATCTCCAATTGCTTCGGTTGGGACTAATTTTGATCTCAAGATACCAAATAAATCTACAAAGCTAATTAAGAAGTATTTAATCTTTTTTACTTTAGCAATTTTAGATAAATTTTTTGCCATTATTTTAAAAAAGAAAAAATAGCTTCCTTGTAATAGATTAAATTTCCACCAATAATAATTATTATAGCTGTAATAACCCCATACTTTGCTTTTGGAAAAACTACACCAATCATTTTGCTTGGTCTTTGATCCTCGTTATTATTTTCAGTCATATTGAATTTCTATATAAAAAAGGGCACCACAATTATGTAGTGCCCAAAGTTTATTTTATATTACCAGTCGGTAATATTGCTTTTATGATCATTAGCACCATGTCTTTTTCTAGCCAATCTTGAGAGTTTTTCACTCTCAGATCTAGCAGTCAAAACATGCCAGCCAATCCAAAAAACTACACCAAGAATAACTAGTAAAGTTTCAGTGGATCCAGCTCCCGGATAAACTGCTCCGACAACCTCTTTTGCACTTAAATGATCTATCCAGTTTGTAACTGTAGCCATATTTTTCTCCTTTACCTAGTTGAAGAGGCGACCGCTTTTTCAGCTTCTCTATCGTCCTCCATTATTTCATAGTCTAGTCCTGCTATTTCAACTTCACGTGGTATCCTTAATTTACCAAAAGCGCTTAGTATTCTAGCAATAACGTAGCCTGGTAGCATTCCAAGAACTCCGAACATTATAATTGCTCCAAGAAATTGCCCCAGTGGATTGATTGATGCATAAGTTGATCCGTCCCACATAGCTCCAACATTATATCCAGATGCTGGGTAACCATTTAAAACAAATCCACAAATTATAAGACCAACAACACCCGCATAACCATGTACTGCTACTGCACCAACTGCATCATCAATTTTGAATTTACGTTCAACCCAGTAATGCATTTTGTATGCTATAACAACACCGATCGCACCAATAAGCATTGCTTGTATCGGGTGATACAAATCATTACCTGCAGATGCACAGATGATCCCAGCTAGTCCACTTGAGTAAGTCCAGAATGGATCACCTTTTGCGACCACGTATCCAGCCAATAATCCACCTGATAATGACATCAGAAAGTTATAGGTTATTCCGCTCAGTGTGGTTGGGGTTACATATATATTTGTTGCTGTCCAGTACGTTACACCTTCCATTCCATACTCAGGTCCAAGATCAAATATCGGTATATTACATGCCGCATAAAATCCCCAGAAACCAGTATAGATTAAAAATAATCCAACTGTAACTAGCCATGGGTTTCTTGGTCCTATATTTCTTGGTTCACCACTTGATGAGAACTTTCCAATTCTAGGTCCTAAAACGATTAGAACACCTAAAGCAAACCCACCCGCAATTGCGTGAATTACTCCTGATGCGTAAGCGTCATGATATCCTAAAATTTTAAGCATCCATCCATCAAAGTGCCATCCCCAAGCAGCATCAATTACCCAGAAGCACGAACCAATTGCAATTGCTAAAATACCAAATGCAAAAGTTGTAATTCTTTCAATGATTGCTCCAGAAACAATTGAAGCAGCTGTCCATGAAAATAGTAAGAATGCAGCCCAGAATACTCCACTTATACGGTCACCTAAGTTGACAGCCATAAATTCAGTATTTGCTAAATACCATTTCGCACTAAAAGTACTTTCGTCAGTAATTAATGCTGAACTCTCATTCATTATTGATGGAGCTATCCCCGGTCCTGTTGGGAATGCCCAGTAAATCCACCAACCAAAGAAAAACCAGGTTACCGTTACTAGAGGTATTACCATGGTATTTTTCATTAAAGTGTGTTGGTGATGTTTATAACGCGAGGCTCCAACTTCATACATACAAAACCCGACGTGAATCAGGAACATTAATACTACTGTTACCCAGTAGTAAAATTCTGTAAATATAACTGTAAGAGCACCTAATTGATCATCCATAATCTCTCTCTCCTTGTTAATTTAGGAAAGCTTACGAGATTTTAATAGGTGTGACAAACTATACAGTGCTTAAATAGATAAGCAATGACGGTATATTTAAAAAAAATAATCAACCTTTGATTGATGGACTAAAACTTAAGGTAAGCTTTTTTCAAATCAACAAGAGGGTGCTTTTTAGACATTTGAAACTTAACTAGAAGCTCTCTTGCAATCATATCTCTGTCTTGTTGGTTATCTGGTAATTTGATTGATTTTGGAATTGTAACCCAACCATTTGCATTTCTACAAAATACAGCAGGTCTATCCTCTTCATAACCCATATGAATATCTTCTAACCAGTTAAGATCATCCCATCCCATAGCTTCTACATATTTTTTTAAGAATGGAGTCATCTTCTTATAATCAGGTAATAGGTTAACGTCATATCTATAACCGATATGTTGCCCAATCATTTTTTCTCTAGCTGTTTCTTTAGATTTTCCACCTAGATTTTCTTTTTTTACTTTTGTTTTTGTTTTTTTCTTAACCATAAATATTCCTTATATTTTGTGATAGTTATCAACACCAACAGTGAAGTTAGTTCCTGTTAACGGAACTTTAGCTAATGCAGATGATTCCATTGTTAGAGCAGCTAAATCCTCAGGCTCTAATGAGTGAATATTAGTTTTACCACAAGCTCTTGCTAAAAGTTGAGCCTCTAATGTCATTGCATGAAGGTAATTATAAACTCTTAATGCAGCATCATCAGGATTTAATCTAGCTCTTAATTTAGGATCTTGCGTTGCAACACCAACTGGACAACGACCAGTATGACAGTGATAACATTCCCCAGCCTTTACACCCATTTCTTTTTCAAAATTTGCTTCTGGTATATCTTTATTACAGTTTAAAGCCATTAAAGCACCAGTCCCAATTGCTATTGCATCAGCACCTAAGGCTAAAGCCTTCGCCATATCAGCACCATCTCTAACACCACCTGCATAAATTAAAGTTACTTGTCCAGTTTTACCAACATCGTCAATAGCTCTTCTTGCTTCTCTGATTGCGGCAATTCCTGGGATACCAGTATTCGCAGCAGCTATGTGAGGACCGGCTCCTGTTGAACCTTCCATACCATCTAAAAATATTGAGTCAGGATTACATTTTGCAGCCATACGAACATCGTCATAAACTTTTGATGCACCTAGTTTTAATTGAATTGGTACTTTGTTTTTTGTAAGTTGTCTTAATTCTTCAACTTTTAAAGCTAGATCATCTGGACCTAACCAGTCGGGGTGTCTTGCTGGAGACCTTTGATCAATACCAGATGGTAGAGATCTCATTTCTGCAACTTGATCAGTAACTTTTTGACCCATTAAATGTCCACCCATTCCAACTTTTTGTCCTTGACCAATAAATACTTCAATTGCATCAGCTAGTTGAGCGTGATGAGGATTAAAACCATATCTTGATTGAATACATTGGTAATACCATTTTTCAGAATATCTTCTCTCATCTGGAATCATTCCACCTTCACCAGAACATGTTGCGCTTCCAGCCATAGTTGCTCCTCTTGCTAGAGCAGTTTTTGCTTCATAAGAAAGTGCACCAAAGCTCATACCTGTAATATATACTGGTATATCTAGTTCAATTGGGTTTTCACAATTTGGTCCGATTATAGTTTTTGTTTCACATTTTTCTCTATAACCCTCAATTACAAATCTTGTAAGAGTTCCTGGTAAAAAAACCAAATCATCAAATGTAGGAATTTTTTTCATTAATGCCATTCCACGCATTCTGTATCTTCCAAGTTGAGCTTTAATATGAATATCGTCTATAACTTCAGGAGTAAAAATAGCGTTGTGACCTAATAGACTTTTGTTTCTTTTGCCCTCTTCGTGTGCATGAACATCAGCTTTACCACCAACACTTCCATTAGTTTTTTTTAATTTTTTACTATTTTTTTTAACTTTCTTTTTAGCCATTAGATAGCTCCTTTCTTTTCATGAGGTTCTAGGTTATCATAGTTCCAAAGTTTTTTCCCTGCGACTATTTTTGTCATTTTACTGACATCAAATTTTTCACCTATCTCTGCAACTTTTAATTTTCTTTTTAACCAATCTTGATCACTGTCTGTAAGATCTGATGGAACAGCATCACTTCCAAATGATCCTATTTTTCCACCAATGAATATTGTTCCATCATACATTGAGTCACCTAAATTTATTCCAACATCACCTAGAATAATAATTCTTCCTCTTTGCATCATAAAACCTGTAAAAGCTCCAGCATCACCACCAACAATGATAGTTCCACCCTTCATGTCAATACCAGTTCTTGCACCAACACTTCCTTTGCAAATTAAATCACCACCTCTTATAGCGGCACCAAAGCAAGATCCTGCATTTTTCTCTATAACAACTTTTCCTGCCATTAAGTTTTCAGCACAAGACCAGCCAACTCTACCATTAATTCTAACAGTAGGTCCATCACAAGAACCCATACCAAAATAACCCAAACTTCCTTCAAAAATTAAGTTTAATTTATTTAAAATACCAACACCTAAACTATGTTTTCCTTGAGGGTTTTTAATAACAATTGTTCCAAAACCTTGGCTCATTAAGTTATCAATTTCTTTATTAGCTTCTGGAGCTGTCATTTCTTTAACATCTAGATCTGTTCTTTTATTAAAATCTACATCATAAGTTCCAAAATAATAAAGATTTTCACCTTCGTCAGGATTAAAAAATTTTTGCTGAGTTCTTCCTGTTAAAACTTCTGTGTGCATACCCATTGACTGGGACTTTGTTTTTTTCTCTGTAGTCTTTAAATTTGCCATACTTTTACCTCTCCATCATATGGATCATATGTATCAATTTCTTGAGGAAGAATTGCTCTAATTGCAATTTCTTCAGATCCCATTGCTATTAAATTATCAGACTCATAAAGAACTAATGGTTTTGCTGCCATTGTATCTTTTGCCATTCCTAATGAGTCTTTTGTTGCAACAAAGTAAGTAAATACTCCATCAAGACCTGTTAAAGAATCTTTCATACCTTCTTCAAGGGTTGCACCATCCCTCAATTTTTTTGCTAGATATACTGCAATTAATTCTGAATCACATTCAGACATAAATCTCATACCTTCGTTTTCTAGCATTCTTCTATTATTCCAATAATTTGTTAACTGACCATTATGAACTACAGACACATCGCTAAATGGATATCCCCAAAAAGGGTGGGCTGATTTAATATCTACACCAGATTCAGTTGCCATCCTTGCATGGCCGATTGCATGTGTCCCCACAACTTTATCTAAATTATATCTATCACAAACGTCTTTTGCATTACCCAAATCTTTAATAACCTCTAAAGACTTACCCATAGAAAGAATTTCAACACCAGGAACGCTCTCGATTTTTCTAGAAAACTCTCTTAAGTCTTTTTCGTCATAATTAACCTCATATCTTAAAGAGTAGGGAAGTATTCTTTCTTCTTTAATAATTTTTGCACCCATACCTAAAATATATGACTTAACTATTTTAATTCTTTCATCATAAACAGAAGTCTCTTCACTTACTGACGAACTACCTTCACCAACATTTTCTCCAACCTTAAACCGCATAATGAAATTTTTCCCATCTGTATCTCCATAAAGTGCATAGCCAGTAGAATCTTCTCCTCTATGCTTTAATGCTTGAAGCATTCCTTGCAATTGAGTTCCAATGTTCACTGATTTATCTTTATAAATTAATCCTGCTATTCCACACATATATTTCCCCTATTTTTATTAAAGACTATGGTAGGCAGTCCAGATACGTATCTAGATCCCACTGTGTTGTTGCACCTAAAAATTTTTCCCATTCATCATTTTTATACCAATGGAAAACTTTATACATTTCATCTGGCATAGCTGATTTTATAACCTCATCATCTGCTAAACGGTTTAAAGCTTCACCAAGACTCATTGGTAGTTTTTTAACTATTTTTCCAGCAGCTTGAGCATCATACATACTTCTAGACTCAGGTTTTCCTGGATCAATGTTATTTGTTATTCCGTCATCAAAACATTTTAATAACCCAGATCCCATTAAATAAGGATTATGCATTGAATCAACTGAACGATATTCAAATCTTCCTGGCGCAGATACTCTTAATCCACAAGTTCTATTTTGAAATCCCCAGTCAGCATAAACAGGAGCCCAAAAACCAGTATCCCATAATCTTCTATATGAGTTTACGGTTGAAGAACCGATTGCTGTTAAGGCGCCCAAATGCTTCATTACTCCACCAATTGCTTTTAATCCAATTTTACCTGGTAATTGAATATCATTAGTGTCTGGCATAAAATAATTAGTTCCACCTTCAACATAAGTAAAAACATCATCCATCGCCGGTATAGATTTATGAGATAATTTATTAATTTTATCTTTTCCACCTTTCCATAAAGACATATTAGTGTGACAACCACTTGCGGAAACACCCATAAATGGTTTTGTCATAAAACAAGCTATTAAATTAAACTCTCTAGCAACCTGCGCACAAATTTGTCTATAAGTTGAAAGTCTATCTGCATTTCTTAAAACATCATCATACATCCAGTTTAATTCTAATTGTCCTGGTGCATCTTCATGATCTCCTTGAATCATGTCAAAACCCATTGCTCTTGCGTATTTAAAAACTTGCATGAAAACTGGTCTTAACGATTCAAATTGATCAATATGATAACAATAAGGTTTAGAAAAACCTTTACCAGTAGGCGAACCATCCTCATTTTTAGTTAACCACATCATTTCTGGCTCTGTCCCAACTCTTAATTGGTAACCATGTTTCTTTTTAAATTCTTGAGCGTGTATTCTTAAATTTCCACGACAATCTGATGTTAAATGTGCACCTGGATTATCTCTTTCTTCTCTATTTCTAAAGCAAGTAACAAATACTCTTGCAACTTTTTTATCCCATGGAAGCTGACAAAATGTTTCAGGATCAGGTATACCAACTAGCTCTTTAGCTTCTGGTCCATAACCAATATAATCTCCATGACGATCGACAAATAAGTTTGCTGTAGCCCCGTAAACTAATTGAAATCCTTTTTCGCAAGTTCTTTCCCAATGATCAGTAGGAATACCTTTACCTACAACTCTTCCAGTTACAGAAATAAATTGAAAATAAATATATTCAACACCTAACTCGTTAATTTTAGCTCTAACTTGCTTAACTAATTTGTCTCTACCTGGTTGTCTAACGTGTCTATCTAAATCTGTCATTATCTCTCCCTCTAATGAATTTTTATTTAAGGAACCGTAACTGAAAAAATTATTTGTGTCTAGGCTTGAAGTTTAACTCCAAGGGAAAGGACTGTTAGAGGTTGGATGAAGTTCACCCTTCTCGTAACGGTTGAATCTAAACGGTTTTAATAATTCACTTTCAGTTCCCAAAATTTCTTGTGCAACAAGCTCACCTACACCAATCATTTTATATCCGTGGTTTGCATCTGCTATCATGTAAACATTTTCTAAAAATCTATCGAATATAGGAAAATTGTCTGGTGTCATACATCCAAGACCACCTGAGGGTCCTTTTCTATATAGACCAGATTTACCTTCAAACCTTTTATGACAATGAGCTAAAGCTGAACACCACATATCATTAAATGATTCTGTTGTTTGAAATTCAGGAGACTCAAGTCCATAAGGATCAATATTTACTTTATCAAAATGTTTATCAACTATGTAAGGAGATGTTCCACCCTGAACACCAAGCCCTTCAATGTCTGGCTTATAATAAATTCCCCAAAGTTCATCTGTAATTAGTTTTTTAGTTGTGTCAGAATATAGAGGGGCAGTTGAGTCAACATGCATTACAGGAGGCTGACCACCATCATTCATTCTTAAAAAATCTTTATCAACACCAATAACACCTTCTTGTAGCATCCAATATTTCCACATATCTTCTTTATGAAATTTTCCATCTTGTCCTTTAATATTTGCAACTTTTGGAAGATCTAACATGTTCCAAAAATCTCTAACCCAAGGACCAGCACCAACAACTACTTGTTCGCACTCAATAATTCCCTTATCTGTTTCAACACCTGTAACAGCTTTGCTATTGCTTCCTCTTTTAAATCCTGTAACCGTCACACCCTTAATAACCTCAACACCATTTGTAGTAGATTTTTCTTCTAGAGCTTTTATGGAAGCTTTGTTGAATGCATAACCACCTTTTTTTTCATGAAGTATGGATGTGATGCCTTGTGCTTGCCAATCATCAAACATACCTTTCATGTATTTAGTACATTCTTTTTCACCTTCAATAAATTCTGATTCGTAACCAATAGCTTTTTGCTGCTCATAAATTGTAGCAACATCTTCGTGCATAACCTCTGGAGATATTTGTAAATACCCTACAGCATTATATTTCCAAGCTTTTGGATCACTTTCCCATACTGATACAGAATGAGCCATTAACTCTCTCATAGCTGGTTGAAAATAATTATTTCTTATAACACCACAAGCAATTCCACTTGCACCTGCTGCAGTATCTTTTTTTTCAAGAATTACAATGTCACCAGGATTTTTATAAGTTTCTGAAAGTTTCCAAGCTGTACTAAGGCCATGAATTCCGCCTCCGATGATTACTACTTTAGCTTTAGTTGGTAGTGTTGACATATGAAAACATTATTTTTTCTAAAAAGTAATTAATATAATTATATTTATAACTAAATTTTATATATAAAAGATATCAACTTAAAGAGATTGTTGAATTAGGTGCTAATAGCTTAGCTTTTTTAAAGTAGCCAGGTATTGTTTAAACTCATTAATAAAAGTCTCAGTAGGTATAATATTTTTTATTCGCTGATCAGTTGAAGTTTTTTCCAAACGAAAGAATCCTTTCTCACAAGCCTCATTAATTATCAAAGCAGATTTTGGCCTAGAGGTTTTAAATAATTTTGTTTTTAGCCCTTCAACAGAAAGCTTTTCATTAAGTTTATGCGCTGACATTACAAGTAACATCATATGATAATGTGAAGGAGATTTTCTAAAAAAATAGTTACTAGATGTATGTGATTGCTTCATCTGGTCTTCCCAAAAATTTAAAAGATCTTTGCTGTTATCGGTCATTTTATTATGCTCTAACTCTTGATTTTGTTGGATCATAGAAAGGGAAGGGAACAACTTTTGCACCAATTCTTTTTTGATGACCGTCAAGCTTACCAATCTCAACTTCCGTTCCTATCTCTGCATATTTTACGTCAATTTTACAAAGTGCAATATTTTTTCCAAGTTTAGGGGATAGCATTCCACTTGTTATTACACCCACTTGACCACGACCAATATGAACACAATCTCCATTTACTGCTGGTTCATGACCAACCAATTCCAAACCAACTAATTTTTTTTGTGGATTTGCTTTTCTTTTAACTAACTCTTCTTTACCTATAAAATCATCTTCTTTAGTTTTAAGTGGAACGGTAAAACCAATACCTGCTTCAAATGGATCTGTTTGATCATCGAACTCGTAACCATAAAAAATTAGTCCAGCTTCAATACGAACCATGTCTAAAGCTTCTAAGCCTAATGGAGTAATATTAAACTCTTTACCAGCTTCCCAAACTTTATCCCAAACCTCCGCAGCATCTTTTGGATGACACCAAATTTCATAGCCAAGTTCACCAGTGTAACCTGTTCTTGAAACAACAATTGGCGTACCTGTTTCATGATCTATTCTTGCAATATTAAATCTGAACCATTCAAGTTCAGTGATGGATGGTTGTATAGGAGGCGTCCATACAAATTTTTCTAAAATTTTTCTACTATTTGGTCCTTGAACTGCAATGTTGTGAATATGATCTGTTGCAGATTTAATCCAAACTTTATAATTTTTTTTTTTAGCTTGTTCTTTTAACCATTCACCACTGTATTCATCTCCACCAATCCATCTAAAATTATCTTGTCCTAATTTAAATAAAGTACCATCATCTAACATGCACCCATTTTCATAACACATGGCTGTATAAACAACTTGTCCTATAGATAATTTTTTTACATTTCTAGTAAGAGTATATTGCATTAAATTTTCTGCATCAGGTCCAAGAATTTCAAATTTTCTAAGAGGCGATAAGTCTGTTGCAATCACACTTTCTCTACAAGCTGTATATTCTTTTATAGTTCCTGAATTTGTAAAATTATTAGCAAGCCAAAAACCTTTATACTCAACAAAGTTTCTTGTTAGCTCTGAAGTTTTTTTATGGAAACCTGTTTCTTGAGTTAGTTTAGGTTCTGAGTCTGTTTTCATTCTAAATGCTATTGCTTTTGAATACTTTTTTTCCTTTGAATAAGTCCTAACAAAAATATCAGTGGGATTCCAGCCATTTGCACCATCAACATCACAAGGACAAGCTGATGATATACATGTTAGATCTTTTAAAGCTCTAAATAAAACATAATCTCCAGGTCTAGACCAAGGTTCATCAAAAGATGCAACATTATTAGCATCAATTGCAGTATTAAAAAAAAGATTTATTGCAGACCAACTTTTTCTAGAATTGATGTCATATTTATCCAGTCTATTATTAAAATTGTCAGTACAATTAATATGACCCATATAGCCCATATCTTCATAATATTTTGATGTGCAAGCAAGATTGAAAGTATCATGTCTTCCAACTGTATCTCTTACAACTTCAATCATAGCTTCATGATCACCATCATAAAACTTTGAAAACAAACCAGGCCCAGGGTAAGCACCACCCATAAAAGTTCGTGTTGCTTTATCATCAATAATACTTTCAATGCCGTCATTTAATTTTTGTGTATCAAAAGCTAGAAAATCAGAGCATTGCCTTCCGCCTGGATCAATTATCTGAATATATTCACCAGCTTTTACCTCATAAGTTTCAGCAGTTCTTCTCTTTACAAGTTGTTCAATAATTGGATCACCAAGCGGATCTGGCAAAATAAATTGTTCATCTGTTTCAATAAATTTAGCTTTATTTAAAAAAATTGTTAAATCTGTAGGTGGATTTTGTTCATGGACATTCATTGCATCACCAGGTGCAGCAATCATTACAATACATTTATCTTTTGAGGTTAATGTTATTTTTTCACCCACAAAACAATCTTCACTAAAAACAATTGATGATTTAGCATTATTTAAATCAAGGTTTTTATTCTTTAGCAGCTTTGAAATTTTTTCATCATTAACAATAGTTTTTTTTGAAAAATCTGCATTAGCATTTTCTTTCAAATTTAAAATAGATAAATCAGATTTACCTTTTGAATTAAAAACAATTATTTCACAAATTTGTCTTCCTTCTTCATTAATGATTTCTATTTTATCTTCTGGCAAAACTTCTATTATAGAGAGCCCGCCACCTCTTACAAAATATCTTTCAACTCCAGGTGGTAATGTTCTTAATCCAGGATTTCGTATATCGTTACTAGTATGCAGCATTGCCGGTATAAATTTAAATAATTTAACATTAGCTTAATATAATCAAAGGCCATTGACTATAAATTTAATAAGTGAGAACATGCTTACTTAAACATTAATATTAAGGAGAGAGAATATAATGAAAAAAATAGTATCATTAATATCTGCCTTGGTAATTTCAGCAGTTAGTTTTGCTGGAGTATCTAATGCAGCAGATAGTAAAAAACCTATCGTTATTCCAACTCATAACTGGTCTAGCCAAATTGTAATGGCTCATGTTATTGGTGGAATTTTCGAAAGTATGGGAAATAATGTAAAATATGTAAATACAGACTCACAAGCAGTTTATGAAGCAATTCGTATCGGCGATGTAAG
Organism: Candidatus Pelagibacter sp. Uisw_101; assembly: GCF_047727615.1. Classification (GTDB taxonomy): domain Bacteria; phylum Pseudomonadota; class Alphaproteobacteria; order Pelagibacterales; family Pelagibacteraceae; genus Pelagibacter. Next base: position 966,449 of record NZ_CP159821.1, on the reverse strand, counting down.
TTTATCTCATGAAGTGTGGGAATCTGCGTTTGGAAAATCATTTACTACAGCGCTAGACAAAGGTGGTTTAGTTGACTGGGGAGATCATGAAGCTCGAACGCTTGAAGATATGGGATATCCAAACTGGGTTACTGAAAAAGGATTATGTCCTGGTCTTCCAGACTGGACTGCATTAAAAAATCCAGCTTGTGCTAAAAACTTTACAACACCTGACTCAGGTGGAAAAGGACGAATGCTAGAAGGTCCGCAAAGTTGGCATGGAGATTTAATACCTCAAAGGGTTGATGCTTTAGGACTTGGAGATCTTTGGACTGTTAAATTTGCTGGAAGTGCAGATGCACTTTGGGCAGAACTTAAATCAGCTGAAAAAGAAGGAAGAGGAACTATAATATTCAACTGGACACCAAACTTCACAGATGGTGCTGGTTTTACTTTTATAGATTTCCCTCCATATTCAGCAGGTTGTAGACCAGAAGATGGTGGTGATGGAAAATGTGGTTCGCCAGATGGTTATTTGAAAAAAGCTGTAACTGCAGACTTTCCAAAAACACATCCAGCAGCAGCAGCGGCATTTAAAAAAATGTCATTCTCTACAAGTCACATTGGTGCAATGGCTGCTTTAGTTGACCTTGACAAATTGACTCATGAAGATGCAGCTAAAAAATGGTTAGCTGATAATAAGAGTGTTTGGCAAGCTTTTACTAAATAAGGGTAACAGTTAATAAATTGAAATCTCTCCCAACAATGTTGGGGGGGATTTTTTTTAAAGAATGTGCTTTCGCACAAATTCAAATTACGGACTTTTTAATTAAATGATAAAGTTTTTTTTATATATATCTATCAGTCTATTAGTTTTTAATTCTTCTTTTGCAAAAAATATAGACATACAAGAGGATATTAAGATTGGTTTTGTATGTGAATTAGAAAAGAAAATACTCAAGAACTCAGAATATAATTATAAAACTTTTTTAGCAAAAGATTTAGATAATCAAAATTTAGATAAATTTGAAATCGATGCAAAGAGACCAGAAAAACTTTTGATTAATGGGTTATCATTGTTCCTCTCACAAACTGCAAAATTTGAAGTAAAAGTTGTAAATAAAGACATAGTTTTATTCAAAGCTTTTGATGAAAGAAAAAATTACTCAGAATCAGGTATAATTAACAGAAAATCAGGTGAATTAGTTCACGAAATTACAATAGGTATAAAAAGTGATAATCTTGAAAAAAATATTTCTTTTTACTTATGTAGCTAAATTTAAAAAAATGAAAAAATATTTATTTTATATAGCTTTAAGTTTTTTAGTTGCAACATCAGTATCAGCTCGAAAGACAGGTTGCGAAGGAAACTGTAAAGATGGCTTTGGTAAATGGACTTACACTGACAAAACAACATACGAAGGGAATTGGATTGGCACACAAAAACAAGGACAAGGAGTTGAGACTTGGCCTAATGGATATATTTATAAAGGTGAATTTAAAAATAGTGTGTGGAGTGGAAAGGGTATTTTGACCTTTCCAAACGGTGCAACTTATGATGGGGAATGGGCCAATGGGTTTATGAATGGAGAGGGAACATTTACATGGTCCGATGGAAAAGAAAAAAAAGGAATTTGGAAAAATGGCAAATTTCAAGAATAGATAAAAATGTTACAAAATATATATTTAAATAAATTAAAGAAGATATCTGAGCCAGTTAGACAGTTTGGAGGTCTTATCATCTTAATAATTATTGTAATTTTTTCCTTTGCTATCTTAAATAATATTTTTGGTGAGGGTGAAGAGCTAATTGCTAAAATGAAAAAAGAAGAAGAAAGAATTGCGGAGACAAGAAAGCAAAATGAACTGATTTCAAGTTTGCCATCAGGAATTTTAGTATTTTATGATGGAACTGATCATTATAAGTTGTCTTTAGAGCAATATGAAAAAGTCTGCAACGCAACAAAGATTATTCCTCAGCGCGCAATTATGGGTGCCAATTTTTTGAATTTTAGAGCACATCATATTTATACTATTAATGGAAATAAAATTGATGAAACGTTTGTTAAATGGAATAAGGAAAATAATAAATGCTTTGCAGGTTTTACAGTTAGTGGAAATAATGTTGGGGTAGATGAAAAAATTACTGTTAAAGGAGAGGTTTTAAATTTTTTAAGTACTGGAATTGATACAAGAGTTTATTTTATTAAAAATTTTTAAGGAGAAAAACGATAAGTATAAATAATATAAAAAGTGTTTTTTATTTTTATTTCATATAACTTATTAAAACATTATGACCGATACAGTAATCAAATGTGAATCTGTTTACAAAATTTTTGGAACAAATGCCAAAAAGATGCTTCAAGATGCAAATGGAAATGTAGATGCTAAAACATTTCAAGAAAACGGATGTATAGTGGGTGTGAATAATGCCTCTTTTGAGGTTTCAAAAGGTGAAATGTTAGTTGTGATGGGTTTATCAGGCTCAGGGAAATCAACTTTGTTAAGATGCATTTCTAGATTAACAGATGCAACTGCTGGAAAGATTTTTATAGAAGGTCAAGACTTACTCTCATTAAATAACAAAGAACTGATTGAACTTAGAAGAAATAAAATGGGAATGGTATTTCAAAGTTTTGCTTTGCTTCCTCATAAAACAGTTGTGGAAAATATTGCTTTCCCACTTCAAATCAAAGGCATTAAAACTAAAGATAGCATCAATAAAGCAATGGAAATGGTAAAGCTTGTTGGTCTTGATGGTAGAGAAAATTATTTTCCAAGAGAACTTTCTGGTGGACAACAGCAAAGAGTAGGTATTGCTCGATCATTGGCTGTTGAACCTGATATTTGGTTTTTAGATGAACCATTTTCTGCATTAGATCCATTAATTAGAAAAGAGATGCAAGATGAATTTTTGAGACTTCAAGAAAAATTACAAAAAACAATTATGTTTATCACACATGATTTTGATGAAGCTTTAAAACTTGCTGACCGTATTGCAATAATGAAAGATGGTATAATTGAACAACTAGATACCCCAGCTAACATTGTGTTAAATCCGGCCACAGAATACGTAAAAAAATTCACTGAAGAAGTTCCTAGAGAGAAGGTTTTAAAAATAGAAGATGTAATGGAAAAACCAAATAATGAAAATTTAAGTGATTTAAAAGTTTTAAGAAATCAAATAATTGAAAATGTAGCTGAAAAAATATTAACTCAAGAAAAGTCTGTATCTGTAATTGATGAAAACAATCAAATTGTTGGCACTGTTCATCCATCAAAAATAATACACACAGTTTTTGGTGGAAAAAAAAAAAATGATTAGAATATGGAATTATTAAAAAAATATCCAAAAATATTTCAATGGTTATTTTTGTTAGTTGCTTTTTTTACTTTATGTTTTGCAATTGATGTTCCAGAAACTTATAAATTTATTAGAGGTCAAGCAGAATTCATTAAAGATCCAAATCAAAGCACTTACACACTCTTTGGCGCAGAAGTAAGGTATTATGCATTTGATGTTTTTTGGAGATTACCTCCTTTACTTGGATGGCTACCTATTTGGATAAATGATTCATTATTTTTCTTAATGAATGATTGGATGCCAATGGAATTTTGGAATGAAGATACTCAAGAATTTAAAACTCGCCCTTTAGTTTTACAAATAACAAGAAATTTAACTTCATTTATAACATTTCTTATTGAATTAATTAGAGAGATTTTATTAGGTGGCGTTGAAACTATTGTTGCCTTTACAAGTTGGGATTGGATAAGTGAAAATTCTTGGGCAGAATTGCCAGGGTTACCTTGGACAATTGTTGCAGCGGGTGCAGCAATACTTGGGTATAAATTAAGTGGCAAGGGTTTAGCTTTATTCGCTGCTATAGTCATGATTTATATTTCTATCTTTGGTCAATGGAAACCTTCGATGCAAACACTTTCTTTTATATTGGTTGCAGCACCACTATCCTTTATTTTTGGTTTGGGCTTAGGGATTGCAGCATTCAAAAGTAAACGTGTTGAAAAAGCTTTATATCCAATACTTTTAGTTATGCAGACTATGCCTCAATACGCTGTATTGGTTCCTGCAATTGTTCTTTTTGGTGTTGGTGATCATGCTGGAGTAATTATAACCATGGTTGTAGCTGTTCCACCAATGATACTACTAACCTTGTTAGGTCTCAGAGGAGTATCGCCTGAGGTTATTGAAGCTGGCCGAATGAGTGGATGTAATAATTTACAGCTTATGTTTAAAGTACTAATCCCAACTGCAAGAAGAGATATTTTGATTGGAGTGAATCAAGTTATTATGGTGTGTTTTTCTATGGCAGTAATTTCAGCTTTTATAGGCGCCAAAGGTTTAGGATTTAATTTATTGTTAGCCTTAAATCAGCTAAACATCGGATTAGCGTTAGAAGCAGGTTTATGCATTAGTTTAATTGCGATATTACTAGATAAATTATCTTTAGCTTGGGCAAATAAACAAACAGATTATTTTGGCAACCTAACTTTCTTTGAACGTTATAAAAATTTATTATTTTTTTCTGGTGCAATATTGATTGGAATTATATTTGCTTATGTTGGATCTTTTTACTTTAAAGAAGGTTTTAATTATTTATATGAAATTCCTCACAACAAAGGAATATCAACTGCAGATTTTTGGAATAAAGGGGTTGATTGGATTTGGGATACTTTTTTTCAAACTTTAAAAATTTTTAATACATGGTTAATAGTAGATGTACTGCAGCCAATGCGAGCTGCTTATTTGCGTATGCCTATTGTTGCAACATTTGTTCTAGTTATGGGAGCTGGTTATATAATTGGAGGAATACGTTCAGCTTTAACAGTAGGGGGGTTAACATTATTTATAGCTTTAAGTCCATGGTGGGACAGAGCTTTAGTTACAACTTATATGGCAACTTTTGGAGTTATCTTATCTTGTATAATTGGTTTTACTGTTGGTACTTTATGTTTTCAGAATAAGCATACCACAAATTTTATGTTGGGAGTTTGTGATATTTTTCAAACATTCCCTTCATTTGTATACTTAATTCCAGTTATGATGCTTTTTGGAGTTACAGACACATCAGTATTAATTGCAGTAGTTGTTTATGCAACTATACCTGCCACAAGATATACGATTGAAGGATTAAGAAGTGTTCCATCTTCTTTACATGATGCAGCTTCAATGTCAGGTGTAACGAAGATACAAAGGTTGTTGAAAATTGAATTCCCTTTAGCACTTCCTCACATGATGCTTGGTTTAAATCAAACAATTGTATTTGCTTTATTTATGGTAATTATTGGAGCATTTATTGGAACTGAGGATTTGGGACAATATATTTTAAAAGCTATATCTGATAAAAAAGGTGCAGGTATAGGATTAACACTAGGTCTTTGTGTTGCTTTCATAGGATTGGTATTTGACCATTTAATTCGAACCTGGGTAAATAAAAGAAAAAAACACCTTGGTATAGACTAGTTAATATTTTTTCATTATCTATGTGGAGTATCTGTAACAATCATTTGATCTTTTACTTTTTCTCTAAAGTAAATATATATTCCAGCACTTATGATTATTGAAACACCAACAAATATTCTTGTTGTTGGAATATTATTAAACAATATATACCCTGTTAGTATTGACCAAATTATTAAAGAATATTCATAAAGCGAGACAACAGATGGAGACGCAATACTGTAAGCATTAAGTATAAAATAAAATGCAAAAGCCCCAATACACCCCATAACTATTATAAATGGCCAGGCATAAGATGGGTTTGTAAACCATTCTCTAAAAATAAATTGCAGTGCTGGATCACTAAAGTTGTTAAATTGTCCCTCACCTGTAAAAATAAAAAATAATATACTTATTAGAACAGCACCAAAATATAAATGTAACATTTGTGTATAAACATTATCTTTATCAGAAGTGATTTTTGTGATTGTCATTGATATTGAGTAGCATAACGCACAAGCAACAGGGGCTAATTTCATATAATCAAAATTTGTAAAATCTGGATTTAAAACCAAATATACCCCTATAAACCCAATAAAAATTGCTGACCATCTTCTAATACCAACTTTTTCTTTTAAAAATATTGTAGCCAAAATTGAAACAAAAAAAGGACTAGAAAAAAATAACGCATTGGCCATAGCAAGAGACATATATGTAAGAGAGATATAGAAAAAACTAAATCCAAAAAAGAAACATATAACTCTTAAGATTGTTAAAAAAGGGTAGTGTGTTTTTAAAATAATTTCTTGTTTAGAAAGCTTGAGATACCCAACTAATAAAATTAGTGCAACAAATGTTCTTCCAAAATATAATTCATATAATGCTGCATCTTGATAAATAAATTTTATCAAAGCATCTTGAATGGAGAATAGTATCATACCAAGAAGAATAAATAGAATGCCTCTTGGATTATTTTGTACTGGCGTCATGAATTAAGAATAAAATCAGATGCTCTTTCAGCTATCATTAATGTTGGTGCATTTAAGTTTCCACTGGTAATTTCTGGCATTACTGAAGCATCAACTACTCTTAAATTTTCAATTCCATGTACTTTAAGTTTTTGATCTACAACTGCCATATCATCAATTCCCATTTTAAGAGTACAAGAAGGGTGGTAAGCAGTCTCTGCTTTAGATCTAACGTATTCTTCATATAATTCATGAGTTTGAATATCTGATCCAGGACCAATTTCTTTACCAGCAAATGGTTTCATTGAACTTTGTCCAAGAATTTTTCTAGCTATTTTAATAGCCTCCACTGTTTGTTTGAGATCATCTTTATGTTCAAGATAATTAAATAAAATTTTTGGATAATCATAAGGGTTTGAAGTGTCCAATGTAACTGAACCTCTACTTTTTGGATGATTAGGGCTGGCATGTAATTGAAATCCATGTCTATCAGGCTCAACTAAGCCATGATCAATTACAAAAGCTGGAAAAAAATGAAATTGGATATTTGGATAGTCTCTTTCAGGAGAGGATTTAGCAAAACCACCTGCTTCTAGGAAGGACGTTGAGCAGGGTCCAGTTTTATTTAAAAACCATTGAATTCCTATTCTAAGCATATTGAATTTATTAACATATGAATACAGCGTGTCAGACGTTTTACATTCTTGCTGGATATAAGTTTCAAGATGATCTTGTAGGTTTTTTCCAACACCACTTAGGTTGTGAATAACTTCAATTCCCTTTTCTTTTAAATGCTCAGCTGCTCCAATGCCAGATAGTAAGAGTAATTGAGGAGAGTTAATTGAGCCTCCACTTAATATTACCTCTTTATTAACAAAAATATTTTCGACTTTATTCTTAATCTTAACCTTAATACCAATGGCTTTTTTTCCATCAAAGATGATCTTCTCTACGAAAGAGTCCGTGAAAATTGTTAAATTCTTTCTATTTTTAGCTGGATTTAAATAATGTTTAGAGACACTTGCTCTTTCTCCTTTATCAATTGTCACATCATACATACCAAAACCTTCTTGATTTTTACCGTTCATATCTGGGTTCATTTCATAACCAGCCTCAGTTGCAGAATCTACAAATGCTTTGAATAATGGGTTTTTATTTTTAGATTGATTAACAGGTAGCAAGCCATTCCCACCACGATATCTATTTTCCCCTTCAGACCAAGTTTCAATTTTCTTGAAATAAGGAAGAACTTTTTCGTAAGACCAATCTTTAAGTCCAAATGAAGCCCATCTTTCATAATCATTAGGATTACCTCGTACATAAACCATACCATTATGAGCAGAACATCCACCAATCATTTTTCCCCTAGGACAAAATAGTTTTCTGTTATTTAAATGAGGCTCTGGTTCAGAATAATATTTCCAATTATATTTTGGATCATGCATTGTATAAAGAATAGCAAGTGGCATTTTTACTTTCCAAATATCACTTGGTTTTCCAGCTTCGAATAAAGCTACTTTGTATTTTCCATTTTCAGTTAAACGATTTGCAAGAACACATCCTGCTGATCCACCACCAATAATAATATAATCATATTTCATATAGTTTTCCCTAATAGATTCTTAATAAATCAGAATTAATGAGGTTGATCACCCTCAATAGCTATTCTATCCATTATTCTTTCATAACCCAAACCTCTACCAGGATAAAAGTCTGCTATCGCATAATGAATAACACTTCTGTTATCCCATATCGCAACTGCATTTTCTGTCCAATTAAATCTACAAGTTAGATCTAATCTTGCCTGATGCTCAAATATCTTTTTTAATATTTCGTCACTTTCTATTTTATCCAAACCAATTATTTGTTTTGTATAAGTCCAATTTACATACAGTATTTTCTTTCCTGTTTCTGGATGAGTTCTCACTATTGGATGTTCATTCGAATACTCATCATAATTTCTTTTTTCATGACCTGACATACCTTTATAATTGTCTATAAAAAATTCTGCTCCAAGAGAGCTATGAATAGCTTTTTTATCTTTTATCTTTTTTTTAATTTTTTCATCGAGAGTTTCCCATGCTAGTTCCATATTAGAAAAACAAGTGTCTCCTCCCACAGGAGGGATCTTTATTGATTTTAAAATTACTGCTTTAGTTGGTTTAACGTTGTAACTAACATCAGTGTGCCAATTCTCCCCCCATTGATTTTTTTCTTCTTTAGTCTTTACAATTCTTACTATTTCAGGATAATTGTTTAATCCCTTCACATAAGCATGGTTTTCCAATGGACCCCAATTTTGAGCTAATGCAATTTGTTCATTGTGGGTGATATCTTGATTTCTAAAAAAAATTACTTTGTGTTCTAAAAGCAGGTTATTTATTTTTTCATAATTTTCTTTTGTTGAATCTTTAAGGTCTATACCTGTTATTTCAGCCCCAAGAGCTCCTGATAAAAGTTTGATTTCCATTAAAAGAATATATTTCTGGAAATTTATTTTGTCAAAATATATAAGGTTCCTATGACTTTAACTCAGGCTTATATGCTATTAATAGTTTCTATTTTTCTAGAAATTGCTGCAACAGGATCATTAAAAGCAACCGAAGGTTTTACCAGGTGGATTCCATCCTTAATATCAGTCGTTGCTATCAGTGGCTGTATGTATTTAATGTCTCATGTAATGAAGGTTTTACCAGTGGGTATTACCTATGCTACATGGTCAGGAGTTGGGATAGTAGCTTTAACTCTGATTGGAATTATTAAATATAAGCAAGTTCCAAATTTAGCAACTATTTTTGGACTAGCTTTAGTTGTAGTTGGAGTTGTAATTATTAATGTGATGAATAATACAAATATTGATAATTAGTTTATTTTTTTTAATTTAGTTGAGAATTTTAAACCTATATTATTAAAATTAATTTTATTTTTTTTAATAAATTCATTCATTATTTTAATTTTTTCATCCTCAAATTCAGCAACTTTTCTTTTATTTAAATCAACATATAGAGATAAGAATTCTATTGATGATGCTAAATACTCTTTTTCTTTATGGATCATTTCAAATTTATACTGAAGTCTTTTTTTGTCATGATCAAAATAGGTTAAATTTATATTCACTTCGTCACCCTCATTAACTTCTTGATCATAAGTGATATGAGATTCAACAACCATGGTACTTTTTTTTGTTGTTTTTGCTGAATTTTCTCCCATATTAAATTTTGTCATTAAAGTTTCAGCACCGTAAAGATCAAAAATTAAAACATAATAGGCGACATTCATATGATTATTATAATCAGTCCAATCTTTAATAATCTTCTGTGTATTTAACAATATAGACATATTTAATTCTTATATTCTGGTTCTTCTTTATCTAAAATCAATTTTATTTGATTAAGATGCATCCCTGCTAAATCAATTGGATAATTTGCAGTTTCTTGAGCTGTTTTTTCTGCAATTTCATGACTAACTACATTCAACTCCCTGTTAGTTGACAATGCTGTTAAATAAGTTTCTGCAGCTTTTTCAAAATAATATAAGGCATTGAAACCCTCTGCAATAGTTTCACCTGTGATTATTATCCCATGGTTAGCTAGCAGCATATGCTGCTTGTTTCCTAAGGCACTTGCCATTTTTTCTGACTCCTCTTCAAAACCCAAGCCACCAAATTCATTAAAGACAGAAACTCTATTATAAAACATCATAGTATTTTGATCTATAGGTTTTAAAGTGGGATCTGTAAGGGTTGATAAAATTGTAGCATATTTAGAATGAACATGAAAAATACATTTAGCATGAGCCACTTTTTTATGAATTGCTCCATGAATATTGATTGCAGTTGGATCTACAATTTCTGGTTTTTTTTTTAATTTTTCTATATTTTCTTTTGTAACCAAAATTAAATCACTAGCTTTTATTTGACTAAAATGTATTCCAGCTTTGTTTACAAAAAAATCAGTAGATGAGCCTGGTAAACAGACACTAAAATGATTTGCAACGCCTTCGTGCATATTTAGTCTAGCTGTCCATCTGAAGGTTGCAGCTAAATTTTTTTGTAAATCTGTTATTTCCATTTTTATTAAATTAAACTATATTTGAATTATAAATGATGAACAATAAAGTTTTTGTATCTTGCGCAGTAACAGGTTCTGGTGACACGGCTAGTAAACATCCTGATTTACCAAAGACACCAAAACAAATAGCGACTGCAGCAATAGAAGCTGCTAAAGCAGGAGCAGCAATTGCACACATTCACGTCAGAGAAGACGATGGTAAACCAAGTAGAAGATTAGAATTATATAAAGAGGTAGTTGATCTTGTTCGATCAAGTGATACGGATGTTATTTTAAATTTAACGACAGGCATGGGCGGCGACCTTGATATTGGACAAGGAAATAATCCATTAGACTTTGGTCCAATGACAGATATGGCAAATGTAATGGAGCGTATTGCTAATGCTGAACAATTCCTGCCAGAAATCTGCACATTAGATGCTGGAACTTTAAACTTCGGTGACAGCTCTACAATCACAGTAAACACACCAAATGATTTAAGAAAAGCTGCAAAACGATTAAAAGAAATTGGTGTTAAGCCAGAAATTGAAGCATTTGATTTAGGAAATATGTGGTTTGGTGCACAACTTTACAAAGAAGGATTATTAAGTGATCCACCAATGTTTCAAATGTGTTTGGGAATACCATGGGGGGCGCCTGCAACTACTTTAGCAATGCAAGCCATGTTAGATATAATGCCTAAAGAAGGTATCTGGTCGGGGTTTGCAATTTCACGGAATGAAATGCCTTTTGTTGCTCAGACTGTTTTGTTGGGAGGCAATCCAAGAGTTGGACTTGAAGATAATTTATATTTATCTAGAGGTAAATTAGCAACTAATGCGCAATTAGTTGAAAAAGCTATTAGAATTGTGGATGATCTTGGTTCTTCTATTATGACACCAGCAGAAACAAGAGAAAAACTAAAACTTATTAAGCATAAATAAAATTCATGTTGAGTAAGATAAATAAAATTGCAGTAATTGGTACTGGAGTTATTGGTACTGGCTGGATTATTAGAATGTTGGCGCACAACAAAAAAGTTTCAGCATTTGATTTAAATTTTAAACAAAAAGCAATATTAATTAAAGAAATTAAAAGATCCCTTCCATTTGTAAAAAAACTTTATAAAAAAAAATTAATTAATTTAAAAAACTTAAGTTTTAAAACATCATTATTAGAAACATTAAAAGATGTGGATTTTATTCAAGAATGTGCATCAGAAAACTATAAATTAAAAACAAAGTTAATGTCAGACATAGGAAAATATTCCAAACCCAATGCTATTATATCCTCAAGTTCATCAGGATTGTTACCTTCTGTTATTTTTTCAAAATGCAAAAATCCTAATAGAGGAATTATTGGTCATCCATTTAATCCAGTCTACATGTTACCTGCTGTTGAAATTGTACCGGGAAAAAAAACATCTAAATCAATTTTAAAAAAAGCTAATGATTTTTATAAATCTATTTCAATGAATCCTATTGCTGTAAAAAAAGAGTTACCAGGATATTTGGCTGATAGGTTGCAGGAAGCTTTATGGAGAGAGGGTCTCCATATCATTAATGAAGGCTATGCAACAACAGAGGATTTAGATAGAGCAATAGAGGATGGACCTGGTTTAAGGTGGTCATTAATGGGTACCTTTTTAACCTTTCATTTAGCAGGTGGAAAATCAGGAATGAAACATATGTTGGAGCAGTTCGGACCAGCTTTAAAATTACCTTGGACAAAATTAAAAGCCCCAAACTTATCAAAAAAATTAATTAAAAGATTAGTAGATGGAACTAAAAAGCAAGCAAAAGGAAAGTCAGTAGCAAAAATTTCAAATATCAGAGATGAATATTTATTAGATTTATTATTAATGAGAAAGAAATACGAAAAAAAATTAAGATAAATTAATCATTTCTTTCTGTGTGACCATCTACAGAGATTACTTGTCCTGAAACTTTGCTAGAATCGTCTGAAATTAAAAATGAGCACATTTTTCCAATATCTTCTTCTAAGATCCATTGTTTCATTGAGCTCATCGAAACAAAATCTTTTTCAATTACTTTTGTTGAAATTTTAGTAAATTTTGATTTATCTCTTATTACTCTTTTCATTCTATCGCCCTTAATAGTTCCTGGACAAACAGCATTAACCCTAATATTAAATTTTCCAAGCTCCATGGCCAATGTTTTTGTGACACCAATTATTGCCCATTTGCTTGCAGCGTAAGGAGAACGAAGTGGAAAGCCTAGTATTCCGGCTGTCGATGAAATATTAATTATTGATCCGTTCTTAGATTTTTTAATTAGAGGTATAGATTCTTTAGTAAAATAAAAATGGCTATTAACATCTACATGCAAAGTATTTTCCCAATCTTTTGATTTTAATTTTTCAAGAGAACCTGTGGGTCCAGCAATACCTACGTTATTAATTAAAGCATCAATTTTCTTAGTTTTTTTTTTAACTTTTTCGAAAAAATCGGAGACTTGATATTCATTTGAAGCATCACAAAGATAAGTAAATAATTTTTTATTTTTTAAAGGATGTTTGTTCAATTTACTTAGAGACTTACTGTCTATATCGCAAAGATAAACATAAGCACCTCTAGCAAGACAAATTTTTGTAGTTGCCCAACCAATCCCAGAAGCACCAGCTGATATAATAATCTTTTTATTTTTTAATGATTGGTTAATCATTAATTATGTTTTTGTTAAAGATTCTTGAAGTTCTTTATTGGTTATATATCCCTTAACATTTCCACTTTTATCAACAACCTCACAGTTAGCACTTGTGCATACTATTTGGGGTAAAAATTCTTCAATGAATTGATCTTCTTGGACTTTGATTAAATTTGATTTATCAATTCCATTAACCTCGTTTACATTTTTCATAATAACTTTTGCTTTAATTACCCTTGCTCTATTAACGTCTTTAACAAAAGCTTTTACATAATCATCTGCAGGTTTCATTATTATATCTATAGGTGTTCCAACTTGAACTAGTTTTCCAGCATTTAGTATTCCAATATGATCACCCAATCTTAATGACTCATCTAAATCATGGGTAATAAAAATTATTGTTTTTTTTAACTCTGATTGAAGATCTATTAATTGTTTTTGCATATCACTTCTAATTAAAGGGTCTAATGCACTAAAGGCTTCATCCATTAACATAATATCAGAATTTGTTGCTAAAGCTCTTGCTAAGCCAACACGTTGTTGCATTCCACCAGATAATTGATTTGGAAACTGGTTTTCAAAACCATTAAGACCAACGTCATCAATTTTTTCCATAGCAATTTTTTCTCTATCTTCTTCTGATTTACCTTGCATCTCCAAACCATAGCCAACATTTTGCATGACAGTTTTGTGTGGAAATAAACCAAATCTTTGAAAAACCATACTAATACGATTTCTTCTCCAATCAATTAACTCCTCTGGATTACAATTCATAATATTGGTACCATCAATGTGAATTTCACCCTCTGTCGGATCAATTAGTCTATTTATATGTCTTATTAATGTAGATTTTCCTGAACCAGATAAACCCATACAAACAAAAGTTTCACCTTCTTCTATATTTAAAGAAACATTATCTAATCCTACCGTATGTCCAGTTTGTTCTAGAATGTCATCTTTTGTTCCACCATTTTTAACCATGGGCATTATAGATTGTGGTTTATTGCCAAAAATTTTATAGATATTTTTAATTTCTATTTTTGACATTATTTTTTTACTTCCTTGGTGGGAGAATTTCTTTCTTGAAGTGTTTCGCCATAAGATTGAGTAATTCTATCCAGTACAATTGCCAATAATACAATTGCTATTCCTGCTTCTGCAGCTCTACCAACATTTAATTGTTGAAGACCTAGAAGAACTTCATCACCCAAACCTCTTGTTCCAATCATTGATGCGATAACAACCATCGATAATGCCATCATTGTACATTGGTTAACTCCCTGCATAATATTAGGTAGTGCAAGTGGAATTTGCACTCCCCATAATTTCTGTTTTTTGCTAGCTCCAAAGGCGTCTGCTGCTTCTGTAACCTCTGTATCAACCAACCTAATACCTAGATCAGTTAATCTAACTAATGGAGGTACAGCATAAATAAAAGTTGCAATGATTGCTGGAACAGCACCAAGACCAAATAACATTATCCCTGGAATTAAATACACAAATGCCGGAATTGTTTGCATTAAATCTAGTATAGGAAGAATTTTCTCTCTTACCCTGTTAGCTCTAGACATCCAAATTCCTATTGGAACACCAATAATGAGACATAAAAATATACTAATTAACATAATTGAAGTAGTTTCAATTGCCTTATCCCAGAAACGAGGATGTAAAAATCCAATAAAAAATGTACAAAAACCTACTGCAACAGTAGTTTTGATTTTTTTACCACTTGCATAATAAGCAAGTATTACAACACCAATAATTACTAAAGGCCATGGAGCTTGAACTAAAAAGTTTTTCAGTCCCATTAACATTGCAAGTAAAACATTATTTATTGCCTCAAAGATAAAACCATAATTTTCATTAAGTGCTTTGAACCATTTATTAATTAATGGCATTAATGGTAAATCTAACCATTTGGGCCAATCACTTAACCATGAAAAATCTTTAAATAATTCACCTACAGTTTCAGGTTTTCTTTTCGATGAATTATAACTTGAAATTAATAACCATATAAAAATTCCCAATAGACTTAAGTTAAATAAATTTTTTTTATTTTTAAACATATGATTATTTCTTTTTTTGTGAAGAAAGAGCCCCGTAGGGCTCTTTCAAATTATTTGTTACGTAAAATTAAAGTGCTGCTTTTACTTTTTTAGCAACATCAGCAGGAACCCATGAAGTCCAAGCTGACTCTGATTTTAAGTATTCTCTAGCTGTTAAATCCATGTCACCATCTGACTCATCTTCATAGTAGGCTAACATTCTATTAACAGTAGCAGTAGGAATTGAGTACTGCGATAAGAACTTAGTTTCTGCAGGATGAGCGGCAGCCCATTTAGTCAATACAGATTTAGTTAACGCCATATCTCTGTATTCACTAGCACAAGATTTAGTATATGCCTCCGGTCCTTCTGCTTTGATTTTTTCAACAACTACAGACATATCATCCCAACATTTTTTGCTCCACTTAGGTTCAGTTAATCTAACTAGATCAACTTTACCCATTAAGCCAGTAGGGGCCCAATAGTATGTAAAGATAGGTTTCTTTTTAGCAAAAGCACCTGCAATAGCAGCATCTAACGCTCCTCCAGAACCTGGATCAAAATTTGTATAAAGTTCATCTAAACCATACTCCTTTTGTTTAACCAAGTTTACAGTGTAACAAGTCCAACCTGAAATACAGCTAGTCATTCTACCTTTTGAAGGGTTTTCAGGATCTTTAAATAGTGCAGCTATTTTAGGATCTTTCATATCTTCAACAGATTTTAAATTGTATTTATCGGCTGTAGTTTTGTCCACGTAGAAAGCTTGTTGTGAATCTGGCGTATTAACTCCAATATTTTTAATAGTACCAGCCTCAACATGTGGCTCATAGTTTGCTATAATATTGTCATACCAAACCTCAGTGATTACATCTAGTTGACCATCGTAGTGGGCAGCCATAATAGGTGTTGTACTTCCTTTTGTTACCGTAACATTACATCCGTATCCTTTTTCAAGAATGAAAGAAGTAATTGCTGTATGAATATTAGCACTACTCCAATCAAAATCTCCCAATCTCGCTTTACAAGCAGCATTCGCACTAGTACCTAATAATGATAATGTCGATATAAAGAAGGCCGAAAGAACCAATCTTTTTAAAAACTTCATATTTTTTCTCCCTATAGTTAAGTTTTATTGAGGATAGTTAATAAGGTATGACTTTGAAATTCAAGTAACAATTTAATTTACAACTATAAATTGCATTGAAAAGTACCTAAAACTAAATAATCATAGGGATATGACAAGTATTTCAAAAGTAGAAAAAAATAAAAAAAATCTACTTATTAAATGGAGCGATGGAGAGGAGAGCAGTTTTAACTATTTTTGGCTGAGAGATAATTGTCCTACAGCACACGATAAAGATACCAATCATAGAATGTTTAACATTCTTGAAGTTTCAAAAAATTTAATTGCTGAAGAATCAAAAGTAAATGAAGAGGGTAAATTAGTAGTAAAATGGAGTGAGGGAAATCATATAAGTCACTATGATCCAAAATGGCTTAGAGAAAATTGTTATACGATAAAAAACAAAGAAAAATATAATTCTCCCTATCAATTATGGGATAACTCTTTAGAAAACAATTTAGAATCTGTAACCATTGATCACGATAAAATTTTAAATAGTGAACAGGGTTTACTAAAATGGCTTGAGCTTTTACATTACAAGGGAATAGCAATTGTTAAAAATACACCAATTGGAAAAGAGTCTGCATTTCCAGTTTTAAACAGAATAAGCCATACAAGGCAGACTTTTTTTAATACACCGTTTGAAGTTATTAATGTTCCAAAACCAAATAACTCAGCATATACGGCACATGCCTTAAGAAATCATATGGACCTACCTTGGTTCGAGACACCCCCTGGTTATCAGTTTCTTCACTGTTTGGTTAATTCTGCAGAAGGAGGAAATTCTTCATGTGTAGATGGATTTGCAGTGGCAGACTATTTAAAAAAGAACGAAAAAGAAATTTTTAACACCCTTGTAAGTGTACCTCTTAAATTTAGAGATAAAGATTATACGCAAGAAACGGTTAGAAACTTCCATGCTCCTGCGATTTCACTAACTAAGGACGGAGACTATAATGATATAAGATTTAGTGTAGCTACAATGGATACGTTAGACTGCCACCCTGATATTATGGACAAGGTATACGAAGCACATCGTAGATTTGGAAATCTTTTACACGATGATAAATTTCAAATTAAGTTTAGATTAGAACCAGGTGATATTTTTTCATTTAATAATAGAAGAGCCCTTCATGGAAGAACAGCTTTTGATCCAAATTCTGGTCATCGTCATTTACAGGGATACTATATGGACAGAGATGAAATTTTGGGAAGGTTAAACTTTTTAAAAAAATAATCTTATAAATTTTCAAATATTAAATTATTGTTTTTATTATATTTGTTAAATTCTAATTTTGTTTTAATCGTATAATAATATTTTTCAATTTTTAAATTCTGGATATTTCTACTTTTTAAATAAGATTTATCTAATATTAAAAAATTAATATTTTTATTGTTTGATTTTTTAATTATCTTTTTAATACTTGTTGGTGGTGAAAAAGATAATCCTACTTTGGTATTTTTTTTAATTTTTAGAAGATTATAAATATTTTCATGCTTAAAGGAAATGAACACACTTTTTGTAAATTTTGATGTTTCTTTTAAGAGCTTTTTTAGAAGAGATTTTGAAAAGATTGGTTTGATTTCAATGTGTAGGGGGTACCTATTTTTTGAGCATTTCAACAAGTCTTTTAAGAGTGGAATTGGTTTGTTATACTTACTGCTAATTGCATTAATCTGAGAATAATTAAGATTTTTTATGCTTAGATTTTTTTTAAAAGTTCTTTTTAAAGTAAAATCATGAAAACAAATAAATTCACAATCTTTTGTTGCATGTATATCTGTTTCAATCCCATAGCCTTTTTTAAATGATTGTTTAAATGATTTTAAAAGATTTTCTTTGTAGTTTTTATTTACAATTCCCCTATGTATTAAGTGCATATTAACTGTTCAATTTAGTAAATACACAGATTTTATTTCTATCAAGATCTCTAATGTAACAATAATAATCATCCGATCTTATCCCTGGAGTTCCTTCATCTTTTCCACCTAACTTAATTCCTAGGTTATAAAAATTATCAACAGTTTCTTTTGAATCTACTACGAATGATATTTGTGTACCGTTTCCATAAGTTGCTTTTTCTTCATTAACAGGATTAGTTACATAAAACTCAATATCTCCAGATTCTTTTTTTGATGAATACCCTGCATATTTTTTATTGGTCACTATTCTTTTTAAATCTATTACTTGAAGCAAATGGTCATAAAACTTAATTGCTTTATCAAGGTCATTAGTCCCAACCATTACAAATCCAATCATAAGTTATTTCCAACCAGTCACAGTTTTAACTTCTAAGTATTCTTCTAAACCCCAAACCCCACCTTCACGCCCATTTCCTGATTGTCTAAATCCACCAAAGGGGGTTCCTGGATCTGCAGCATTACCATTTATATACACGCAGCCTGATTTAAGTTTTTTTGCAACTCTATGAGCTTTTTCTTTATCTTCAGTTTGTAAATAATTTCCTAAACCATATTCAGTATTATTAGTAATTTCTATTGCCTCTTCTTCTGTCTCAAAAGGAATGATGGATAGAACAGGGCCAAAAATTTCTTTTTTTGCTATTCCCATATCATTAGTAACATTTGTAAAAATTGTTGGCTTAATAAAGTAACCTTTATTTAAATTGTTTGGTAGGTCGGGGCCGCCTGCTGCTAATGTAGCGCCTTCTTCAATACCACTTTTAATTAGATTAATGATTTTATCATATTGAGTTTTTGAAACTACAGGGCCAATATGATCTCCTTTTTTTGAGGCTTCATCTACTTTTATTAGATTTGCTTCTTCTGCAGCTTCTTTAATAGCTCTTTGATAGATAGATTTTTCAACCAACATTCTTGTTGGCGCATCACATGATTGCCCAGAATTACTCATAACATTCCTAATTCCATCTCTAACTGCATTAGGGTAAGAGTCAGCAAACACAATGTTTCCACCTTTGCCTCCTAACTCTAGACAGACTCTTTTGATTGTTTCAGCGGCATTTTTAGAAATTAATCTTCCAGCTCTTGTTGATCCGGTAAATGAAATCATATCAACATCGGGATGACCAGATAAATGTGTCCCAACTCCAGCCCCATCACCATTAACTAAATTAAAGACACCTTTTGGAAAGCCAACCTCATCAATCATCTCAGCAAATAACATTCCTGAAATAGGAGCAATTTCTGAGGGTTTTAAAATCATTGTGCACCCAGTTGCTAATGCAGGAACAACTTTTAAAGCAATTTGGTTAATTGGCCAATTCCAAGGAGTAATCAGTCCACAAACACCAATTGGTTCATAAGAAATATGGTTATTGGATTTTTCATTAAAGTGTTCGTGAAATTTAAAATTTTTAAGTCTTAGAATAAAATCTTCTAAATGTGATCGACCAGAGGCAGTTTGTACTTCTGTTGCCCAATCCATAGGAGCACCCATTTCTAACGATATAGCTTCAGCCATTTCTCTAGACCTTTTTTTATAAACAGAGAGTAATTTTTCTAGATAGTCTAAGCGGTCTTCTTTGGTAGTTTCTTTCCATGTTTCAAAAGCATTTTTTGCAGATTTAATTGCAGCATTCGTATCTTCTTTTGAACCTAAAGAAATGATTGCACATGGATCTTCGTTACATGGATTGATTACATTAAAGTCATTTGGTTTTTTTGGCTCAACCCATCGACCATTGATATAAAATTTTCTCTTATCTAACATAATAACACTTTAGCATGATAACTATATTTCATATCCCTTTTTTTCTTGTTCATTATCAATTAACTCATCTGGAAACCCATCTGCTCTAAAATCTACATTGTTTAAATCTTCCATTCTCTTAACAATCATTGAAGACCAAGCTCTTGAGCCATATTTTTTTTGACCATCTTCAAATATTTTAACAATTAAGGGAGAAATTTCTAAAGGTACATTTAACTTTTTAGCTAAATTATCAAACAGACCAGTATCCTTAAGAACAAGATCCATTGTGAAATTAATATTATATGAGCCATTTAAAATTACTTGGCTTTCAGTTTCATGAACAAATGAATTTCCAGAGGAAACAGCTATACCTTTATAAACTTTTGATAAATCTAAATTAGATTTCTTAGCAACCGTCCAAGCTTCGCCAAGAGCAACTAAATTAGTAGAGGCTAAATAATTTGTAATTACTTTTAAAACAGTTGCTGAACCAAGTTCTCCAGTATGTAAAATTTTGCTACCCATCATAGTTAATGCAGATAATATCTTTTCAAAAGCATTTCTTTCACCGCCAACAAATATTGCAATATTTCCTGTAGCTGCTCTATGACAGCCTCCACTAACTGGGCCATCAAGTGGTATTGCTCCTTTTTCCCTAACAAACTTACCCAATCTTTTTATTTCAGACTCATCGGTAGTGCTCATTTCAAGCCAAATTTTATTTTTAGTAAGTCCATTTATGACTCCATCTTCTGCTTCCATCACTTCAGCACAAATTTTTGGAGAAGGGAGACATGTTATTATTAAATCAACTTGTTGTGCTAACTCTTTAGGGGAATTTGCAATTTTTGCACCTTTATTTTTAAAATCTTTTGTAAGGTTTTCATCTAGATCTCTAACAGTTAATTCAAATTTGTTTCTTAATAAACTATGGGCAAGTTTACCACCTACATTTCCAAGTCCTATAAAGCCAATCTTCATTATAATCCCATATTTTAATTAATTACTTTTAGCTAATATACTTAAGATTTTAGCTTGTTGAAATATACTCAACTTCAGAAAAACGATCTGTTGGAAAAATCCAATAAAATTCCAAGGTTTTTTTTCCAGTATTTTTTAAAGCATGTTCAGCATTTCCTGAAATATAAACTACATCACCTTTCTTAATCTCTTCAAGTTCACCAGATTTATTCAATATTCCTGTGCCATTAGTAACTACATATATTTCCACAGGTGAATGATAGTGGAGTGTTAAGTTACCCCCTGGAGCAATCTCTGCAAAACCAAGTGAAAGCCCAGAACTTCCCATAAAATCTGCATCAATTAAAAATTTCCACCTAACACCTGGATATTTCTCGGTTGTTGACCACTCTTGGTCAGAGACAGATTTAAGGTTTTTTACAAATATCATACACAATTACAACTTATGGCTTATTTTTTAGGCTGATCTAAAAATGTTTTTAAAGAATCGTCCATTGCAACTTCCCATTCTGTGTGATGTTTTGGACCAATTGAACCAGTCACAGGTGAAGCAAATGACTTATTTCTATAAGTCATTATATTTTCTACTTTATGATGTTCCCATTCTTTAAAAGTTTTTCTAATTAATTCAAAATCAATTTTAGGATAATCAGATAAATCATGAAGTTCTTTAGTATACTCAGTTTGGAAATCGATCATTTGATCTGCATTTTCTAACTTTTCTTCAAGAGATACCCATTTATTAATATCTTTTTCAATTTCTGAATCATTTGGAACTTTAATTTTTTCCATTATAACATCTCTTGCAAACCAAGCCTGACAATCAAACATATTAAAAGTATGAAATTGATCTTGCATACCCAAATATATTAATTTGTGATTATTTTGCCAAACCACACCTTTATATAATTTTGGTGGATATAATCGGTTGCCTGTTTTTAATTTAAGATCCTCAGTTATAAAAGGAAAGTGATGAAGATATCCTGTACATAAAATTATAGCATCTGTTTCCTGTACATGACCGTCTTTAAATATTGCCTTATTACCCTCAAGTCTATCTAAGTGAAAAACTTCTTTCATTCCATTGGGCCATTTAAATCCCATTGGATTATGTCTGTAAGCTATGGTCACACTTTTTGCCCCATACTTATGGCACTGAAGAGCTACATCTTCAGCAGAATAACTACTTCCTAAAACAACAACATTCTTACCTCGAAATTCTTCTGCATCTCTAAAATCATGAGAGTGCATTATTCTTCCAGGAAATGCTTTCATTCCAGGATATTCTGGGATGAATGGAACTGAAAAATGACCAGTAGATACGATTACATAATCAAAAATATCTTTTGAAATTTTATCATTTTTTTTATCACGATAAGTAACTTCAAAGCTATTACCTTCATAAGAAATATTAGTAACAGAGGTGTTAAATTTTATTTTAGATTTTAAATTTCCTTTTTTAGCTCTACCTAAGATATAATCGTATAAAACTTCTCTAGGTGGAAAAGATGGAATTGGTTTCCCAAAGTGTTCATCAAATGAGTAGTCAGCAAATTCTAGACATTCTTTAGGACCATTAGACCAAAGATATCTATACATACTATTAGGTACAGGGTCGCCGTATTGGTCAGAACCTGTTCTCCAACTGTAATTCCATAAGCCTCCCCAATCTTCTTGTTTATCAAAACAAACTATTTCAGGTATCTTTTCACCTTTTTTTTCAGCTTGTTCAAAAGATCTCAAAGCGGATAAACCACAAGGTCCAGCACCAATAATTGCTACTTTTGTCATAAAATCACCTCTCCCTAATAAATTTATAACTGTACTTTACCAACAAAATGCTAAAAATTAATATAAAAAAATACAGTATTATGAAAAAAATTATTATTATTGGTGCTGGAGCAATGGGGTCAGCATTCGCTGTACCATGTTTAGAAAATAAAAATGATGTAACGCTCATCGGCACTCATCTTGAGGATAATTTAATAAATAAAATTCAATTAAATAATAATTTCCATCCAGCCTTAAATATTGAATTACCATCAAAATTAAAGGTAGAAAAATTTGAAAAATTACAAACAATACTTGAAGGTGAGGTAGATATAATTGTTGCTGGAGTGAGTTCTGTAGGAATTGAATGGTTTGTTAATCAGATATCAAAAAATTATAAAAAGAATCTTCCAATTATTTTATTAACAAAAGGTTTAGCCATTGAGGACAATGAATTAATAACACTTTCAGATAAAATTAAAAAACTTCTCAAGGAAAAGGGTCATGGAGAAGTAAATATTTCAGCAATCAAAGGACCTTGTTTAGCGGCAGGTCTTGCATATAAAATGAGAACAGGCACTGTTATCGCAAACCCGGATATTAAAGAAACAGAAAGATTAAAAAAAATTATATCAACAAATTATTATTCGACAGAAGTGTCAGATGATTTAACTGGCATTGAGTTATCAGGTGCAATTAAAAATATTTATTCAATGTTAATTGGAGCTTCTGAAGGATTAAGCAATTCAAAAGCACCTAAAGAAATTCAATCTAAATATTATTTAAATACATCAGCCTCATTAATCCATAGATCAATTTCTGAAATGGTTGAATTTGTTTCTTTCTATGGAGGAAGAGCAGAAACTGTTTATGGCTTAGCTGGTTTAGGTGATTTATATGTAAGTGCAATAGGGGGAAGAAATAGTTTAATGGGAAAATATTTAGGTGAAGGATATTTATATAAAGAAGCTAAAGAAAAATTTATGAAAAATATTACAGTAGAGGGTGCGCAACTTGCATTAGAAATTGGACCTAAAATTTTACAAGACCTTAATTCTAAACATTTTCCATTAATGTTTAGTATGCTAAACACTATATGTGAAAATAAGAAATTAGAAATTCAATGGTAAAAAATATATTAATATTTGTTTTTATAGTGCTTGGAATGATAGTTATTCTAAATTTTAGTGATTATAATTTAAAAAGAGCCGTCGATGCCTGCCTAGCCGGAAGTCAAAAATTATCTAAATCAAAAATTACAGATCTTGAAGTAGCTAAAAAATTTTGTGAAGAAGAAATTAAAAAAAATAAAAATTAAAAAGAGACCAGTAAATGAAGTCAAATTGGAATTATCCAACAACCATGTGGGTTGGAAAGGATAGGATTAAAGATCTAAGTATTGCTTGCAAAAATTTAAACATTAATAAACCATTGTTAGTGACCGATAGTGGTCTTGCTAAATCAAAAATTGTAATCAATGTTCTAGAGAATTTAAAAGAAGGTGGTATTTCAGCTGAATTATATTCAGATGTTGTGGGTAATCCAACTGGCACCAATGTAACTGAGGGTGCTGATTATTATAATAAAAATAATTGTGATGGAGTAATAGCTTTTGGAGGGGGTAGTGGCTTAGATGTTGGTAAAGCTATTGCATTTATGTCAGGCCAAACCTTACCTATTTGGGATTTTGAGGATGTTGGTGATAATTGGACTAAAGCGAACTCTGACAAAATTGCACCAATTATTGCTGTACCAACAACTGCTGGAACAGGATCGGAAACAGGACGAGCATCTGTAATTTTAAATGAAGAAACCGGTGTAAAAAATATAATTTTTCATCCTAAATTTTTACCTTCAATAGTTATTTTAGATCCAGTATTAACACTTAGTTTGCCTGCAAAGATTACAGCTGCAACTGGTATGGATGCGCTAGCTCATAACTTGGAAGCATATTGCGCTCCAGGATATCACCCAATGGCTGATGGAATTGCTTTAGAGGGTATGAGATTAATTAATGAATGGTTACTTGAAGCAGTTAACAACGGATCAAATATTGAAGCTCGACAAAACATGTTAACAGCAGCAAGCATGGGGTCAACAGCATTTCAAAAAGGCTTGGGGGCAATTCATTCATTAAGCCATCCAGTAAATGCTTTAAATAATATTCATCATGGTTTATCCAATGCAATATTCATGCCTTATGTATTAACCTTTAATAAAGATGTAATTGAAAAAAAAATAATAAAGATTTGTGATTATTTAGAACTTAAAGATAGATCTTTTGATGGATTTGTTAACTGGGTTTTAGATTTAAGAAAAAAACTAGATATGCCGCATAAATTATCAGAAGTGATTGATGAAAAAGATTTTGATATTGATAGATTATCAAAAATGGCTTTAGTAGATCCATCTACTGGAGGAAATCCAAAAAAATTAACCGAAAATGATATGAAGATAATGTATCAGCACAGTATGAATGGTGAATTGTTTAAATGAGTAATTTGAATATTTTAATTGTTGAAGGAAATATTAGAGAAGATAGTGAGTTTTTTATTAAAGCAGCTGGAAGTTCTGCAGCAGATAATTTAAAAAATTTAATTTTAAAGATAGAACCATCAGCAAATACAGAAATCATAAATCCTGGTCATGATGATGAGACAACGAATGCTCTAAAAAATATGAGTAAATATAATGGCATTGTGTTTACTGGTGGTGCAATGAGAATAAATGATATGACAGATGTCATTAAGAAACATATCAATTTTGCATCTAATTGCTTTAATCATAAAAATAAGATTTTAGCAATTTGTTGGGGATTACAAGTCTGCTCGACAGCAGCTGGGGGTAAAGTAAATCCTGGAAAAAATGGTGCTCATATTGGAATTGCATCAGATGTAATTATTAACAATGAAGGTGAAAAACACTTTATATACAAAGATAAAAAAAAAGTTTTTACCTCACCAGCATTCAATTTTGATGAAGTAAGTGAATTGCCAAAAAATACTACTCTTTTATCAAGTGACAAAGTTAACAATGTAATGGGTGTTAGCTTTAATGTAGGAAGCTCAGAAATTATCGGTTTACAATATCATCCTGATTATGAATATTTTCAGATGCTTAATCTTATTAATGGTCGTAAAGAGCGATTATTTGTAAATAAAAATTTTTTAACTGAAGAAGAGTATGAAAACCATGTCTCATATATAAAATCCGAAAATGAATTATTGAATTTCAATGATAGAACATGTGAAGTTAGAAATTGGCTAAATTATATAAAGAACTAATTTTTAAAATAGACCTTCAATTTCACCATCTTTATTTAGCTTAATAGAGTCTGCTGCTGGAACTCTTGGTAGTCCAGGCATAGTCATAACAGCACCACATATCACAACAATAAACTCTGCTCCTGAAGAGAGTTTAATTTCTCTAATTGGTAAAGCATGACCTATTGGTGCACCTTTTAAGCTTGGGTCTGTTGAAAAGCTGTATTGAGTTTTTGCAATACAAATTGGGAAATCTCCGTAACCCGCATTTTCAAAGCTTTTTAATTGATCTCTAATTTTAGTATCAGCAATAACCTCATCTGCTCTATAAATTTCTTTTGCAATTGTTTCTATTTTTTTAAATAGGGGAGTTTTGCTCTCATATAAGAATTTAAATTTATCTTCGTTTTTCTCACATAATTCAGCAACATGGTTTGCAAGTTCTTTTGCACCTTCACCGCCGTTTGCCCAATGAGTACAGAGACTTGCTTTAACACCAATAGTGTCACAAAATTCTATCAAAGCTTTTACTTCATTATCTGTATCTTTAATAAAATGATTAACAGCTACTGCAACTGGTAAACCAAATTTTTTAACATTTTCCACGTGCCTTTGAAGATTAACTAAACCTTTTTTTAAGGCTTCCACATTTTCTGTTTTAAGGTCATCTTTTGCTACACCACCATGCATTTTTAAAGCCCTAATAGTTGCAACAATTACAACGCAGCTAGGTTTTAAATCTGATTTTCTACATTTAATATCAAGAAATTTTTCTGCACCAAGGTCTGCACCGAATCCTGCTTCTGTTACAACATAGTCAGCAAGTTTTAGCCCAGTCTTTGTTGCAATTACAGAATTACAACCATGTGCAATATTAGCAAAAGGTCCACCATGAATAATTGCAGGATTGTTTTCTAAAGTTTGAGTAACATTAGGTCTAATAGCATCCTTTAATAATACAGTCATTGGACCGTGTGCTTTTAAGTCTTTAGCGTAAACTGGTTTTTTATCTCTAGTATAGGCAATTGTAATATTTCCTATTCTCTTTTCTAAATCTTCTAAATCATTTGATAAGCAAAAGATTGCCATGATTTCAGATGCAACAGTTATATCAAAACCATCTTCTCTTGGAAAACCATTTGCAACTCCACCTAAGTTTATATTTATAGATCTTAAAGAACGATCATTCATATCCATCACTCTTTTCCATGCAATTCTTCTTACATCGATATCTAATTTATTTCCCCAATAGATATGGTTATCAATTAATGCTGATAATAAATTATGAGCTGATGTTATTGCGTGAAAATCTCCAGTAAAATGTAAATTAATTTGCTCCATTGGAACTACTTGAGCATAACCACCACCTGCTGCTCCACCTTTCATTCCAAAAGAAGGGCCAAGGCTTGGTTCTCTTAAACAAACAATCGATTTTTTTCCAATTTTATTTAATCCATCATTTAAACCAACTGAAGTTGTAGTTTTACCCTCACCAGCTGGAGTAGGAGTGATCGCTGTCACCAATATAAGTTTTCCATTTGGTTTATCTTTTAAAGTATCTAAATATTCTAAATTAATCTTTGCAATGTGTCTGCCCATTGGACTAAAAGCTGAGCTTTCATCTGGTACATTTATCTTGGCTAAAATATCATTTATAGGTTGCATTTTAGCTTCTCTAGCTATTTGAATGTCTGACTTAACTTCGCTCATTTGAAACTCCTATAAGATTTATTTTTTAATGCTCAATTGATATCCTATTTTAATTTTTTGGAAACTTCTAAAAAATATATATAAAAAAAATAAGAACTATTTATATTCGTTTGTATAAAATTATCTCATGCAAAAATATTCTATATTTAATTTAATCAAAAATGCTTTCTCCGGTCATCAAAAATGGGACCTAGCCTGGAAAGATGCTACTCCAAAAAAAGAATACGACGTTGTTATTATTGGTGGTGGAGGTCATGGCCTAGCAACTGCATATTATCTTGCAAAAGAACATAATATTACGAATGTAGCTATCATTGAAAAAGGATGGCTTGGTGGCGGAAATATGGGGAGAAATACTACAATCATAAGATCAAATTATATGCACGATGATAATGCATTATTTAGTGAGTTTGGAATGGATCTTTGGAGAAAGATGAGTCAGGACTTAAATTATAATGTAATGTTTTCTCCAAGAGGAATAATTAACCTTGCACACTCAGACGCTCAAATGAATACTTTTGCAAGAAGAGGAAACTCAATGCGTTTAAATGGTATTGACGCAGTTTTATTAAATAGAGAAGAAGTTAAAGAAATTATTCCAATGGCAGATTTTTCAGACAATGTAAGATTTCCTGTATTTGGTGGATTAATGCAGCCAAGTGCAGGAACAGCAAGACATGATGCTGTAGCTTGGGGTTATGCACGCCAAGCAGATTCAATGGGAGTAGATATAATTCAAAATTGTGAAGTAACTGGATTTGATGTTGTGGGTGGAAAAATTCAAGGAGTTAGAACTTCTAGAGGAGACATAAAAGTAAAGAAAATTGGTTTATGTGTTGCAGGAAGTACCAATATTTTAGCTGAAAAACTAAATATGACAATACCAGTTGAGACACATCTTTTACAAGCATGTGTTACAGAACCTGTAAAACCTATATTAGATAGTGTGGTTACCTTTGGAGCAGGACATTTTTATATTAGTCAATCTGATAAAGGTGAAATGGTAATGGGGGGTGATCTGGATGGATATAATAGTTATGCCCAAAGAGGAAATTTACCAACACTCCAGCATGTACTAACAGAAGGAATTGCAATGATGCCTTTTTTAAGTAAATTAAAAATGCTTAGAACTTGGGGTGGGATTATGGATATGTCTATGGATGGTTCACCCATAATAGATAAAACTCATATTGAAGGATTATATTTAAACTGTGGATGGTGTTATGGTGGGTTCAAAGCAACTCCAGCTTCAGGCTGGACATTTGCACATACAATTGCACAAGATAGAGTTCACAAATTAAATGAAGGTTATAGTTTGAGTAGATTTAATACAGGTCACTTACTAGATGAAAAGGGACTTGGAACCAAAACATGGATCTCATAAATGCTGCATATTAAATGCCCTCATTGTGGAATGAGATCTCAAAATGAATTTTCATATGGTGGTGATGCAACCGTTAAAAGACCAGAGCTTAATAAGGAAGTTTCAGATCATGATTGGGATAACTTTGTCTATAATAGAAAAAGCTTAAGAGGAAAGCATAAAGAGTTATGGCAACATATATCAGGATGCAGACAGTGGATTAAAGTAGAAAGAGACACTGCAACTCACGAAATATTTAAAACAGTTAAAGCTAACGAAGACATTTAATATGACTCAAAATTATAGATTGGATAATATTGGATTAATAAATAGAGATAAAAAAATCTCATTTAAATTTAATGGAGTAACTTACTTTGGTTATCAGGGTGATACCCTAGCCTCAGCATTACTTGCTAATGGAGTTCATTTAATTGGAAGAAGCTTTAAATATCATAGACCTAGAGGCTTTTTTGGTGCAGGGGTGGATGAACCATACGCAATTGTTCAACTATATAGAAATAATGAAACTGAGCCAAATGTAAAAACTACAGAACAAGAGCTCTTTGAAGGTTTGGAGGCAACAAGTGTTAATTGTTGGCCAAGTGTAAATTTTGATATTGGAGCAATTAACAATTTTTTAAAGATATTTCTTCCAGCGGGATTTTATTACAAGACTTTCATGTGGCCAAAAAGTTTTTGGTACAAAGTTTATGAACCATTTATAAGAAAAGCAGCAGGACTTGGTGTTGCATCAACTAAACATGACAAAGAAAGGTATGAACACAAATATGAGTATTGTGATTTACTAATTGCAGGTTCAGGACCTTCTGGTTTAGCAAGTGCATATGCTGCGGCTAAAAATGGAGCAAGAGTAATTTTAGCAGAAGATAAACCTAGATTTGGTGGAACTTTATTAACGAGTGAAGTTAATATTGGAAATCAAACAGGAAAAGAATGGGCAGAAAATATTATTTCTGAACTTAAAGAAATGCCCAATGTTATTGTTAAGAATAGATCTCAAGTATTTGGTTACTACGATCATAATATGTTAGTGATGTCAGAAAAATTAAGTGATCACTTGCCTAAAACTAAAAAATACAATCCAAAACAAAGACTTTGGTATATTAGAGCTAAAGAAGTTTTAATCTCATCAGGATCAATTGAGAGACCTTTAGTATTTGGGAACAATGATACACCAGGTGTGATGTTGTCTTCTGCAGCAAAAGAATATTTAAAAGTCTATGGAGTTTTAGTTGGCAAAAAACCTCTAATATTTACAAATAATGATAGTGGATATGAAACGGCTATAGAATTTAAAAAAAATGGTGTTGATCCTATTATTTTAGATACAAGAAAAGAACCTAAATCAGAAATCATAGATGAAGCAAAAAAATTAGATATTAATATTAAGTTTTCTTACGTAGTTGTTGCAGCTAAAGGTTATAAAAAAGTTAAATCTGCTGAAGTTGCCAAAATTTCAGATGATAAAAATGAATTAGGAACTTTAGAAACTATTAATTGTGATTGTATTTGTGTTTCAGGCTTTTGGACACCAACAATTCACTTAGCCTCTCAATCAGGAAATAAAACTACCTTTGATAAAGATATAGATGCATTTGTGCCAGGACTATCAAAACAAAATGAAACAACTTTAGGTGCAGCAAATGGAACTTTTACGTTAGAAGAAACTTTAAAAAATTCATTTGATAGTGGCTATGAACTTTCAAAAAAAATAACTAATAATGATAATAAAACATCATCACCAATAGTTATGGAAAAAAAATCAACTAAACACGATAAATTTTGGTGTGTACCTTTGCCTAAAGGAAAAACGTATAAAAGATTTTTAGATTTTCAAAACGATGTAGCTGTTTCCGATATAGAAATTGCATTAAAAGAGGGTTATCGATCTATTGAACACGTAAAAAGATACACGACACTTGGAATGGCTACTGACCAAGGAAAAACAAGTAATCTCAATGGTTTGCAACTAGTATCCAATATAGAAAACAAAATAGTACCAGAAGTAGGTCACACAACTTTTAGACCTCCTTATACGCCAGTTACTATTGGTGCGATTGTTGGAAGAGAAATTGGCAAACATTCTAAACCAACAAGAAAATCACCAATGCACATTTGGCATGAAAAAAATAATGCAGTGTTTGTAGATGCAGGTGTTTGGTTGAGACCAAGATATTACAAAATTGGAGAAGAAACTTTATTTGAAGGTTCAAAAAGAGAAGCTAAAAATGTTAGAGCAAATGTAGGAGTTTGTGATGTAACTACTTTAGGTAAAATTGATATTAAAGGACCAGATGCTGCAGAGTTACTAAATAGAGTTTATACTAATGCTTGGTTAAAATTGCCTGTTGGTAAAGCAAGATACGGTGTAATGCTAAGAGAAGATGGAATTGTTATGGATGATGGAACAACAACAAGAATTTCTGAAAATCATTATCATATGACAACAACAACAGCACAAGCAGCAAATGTTTTATCTCATCTAGAATATTATTTACAACTTGTATGGCCAGAGCTAAATGTAAATGTAGTATCAACTACAGAGCAATGGGCTGGAGCAGCAATCGCAGGACCAAAATCTAGAGACTTATTACAAAAACTATTTCCAAATATTGATGCTTCAAATGAAGGGTTACCTTTTATGGGGTATTTAGAAGCTGATTTATTTGGAGTTCATGCACGAATTTTTAGAATTTCATTTTCAGGAGAACTTGCTTATGAGGTGAATATTGAATCTGACAATGGAAACTTTATGTGGGAGAAAATAATGGAAGTAGGGCAAGAATTTAAAATTCAACCCTATGGAACTGAAGCATTATCAACTCTAAGAATTGAAATGGGTCACATTGCAGGATCAGAACTTGATGGCAGAACCATTCCTTATGATAACTCTTTAGAAGGTCTTGTTAGTAAAAAGAAAGACTTTATAGGAAAACGTTCTTTGGATAGAAAAGCATTTATAGCAGAGGATAGACAAAAAGTAGTAGGTGTTGTTCCAATTGATAAGAAAACAAGTATCCCTGAAGGATCTCATTTAGTCAAAGATTCAATGGCTCCAATACCAAATCCTAAATTAGGATATATATCTGCGTCTTGTTGGAGCGTTGAATATGATAATCCATTTTCATTAGCAATTCTTAAGGATGGAAAAAATATGATAGGGCAAAAACTATTTGCAATGTCACCTTTAAAAAATAAAACAATACCTGTTGAGATAGTTTCATCACACTATGTAGATCCAAAGGGTGAAAGGGTAAGATCATGAGCTCAACTTCTGCTTTAAATACCACACATAACAAAGGGTTATTTGGTGATCATGAAGGAAAAAATGATGATGAGTTGCTGAAAGTAAGTGAATTAAAAGATTTTTTAATCATTCAAATAGTTAAATACAAGAACTCCTTAACAGCTATCGAAAATATCAAGATAGATAATTTGAGTTTTAAAAATGAAACTCTAAACATAAACAGCAACACTAATACAAGAATTTTATGGAATGGCCCAAATAACTGGCTTTTAGTTTCTTCAAAAAAAGAAACTCTAAAAGAAATTAATGAAAAATTACCAGAAGCAGATTTTGCTATAACAAATATATCTCATAGTAGAGCAATAATTCAAATAGAGGGAAAAAATACAAAAGAGATATTAAAAAAAGGATGTCCCTTTAATTTTAATGAATTAAAAAAAGATACTTGCCTAAATTCAACTTATAACGGAATGTCGGCCACAATTGACATGTTAGATGATAATCCAGACAAAGTTAGAATATTCACTCTAAGAAGTTTTGGAGAATCCTTTTATCATTCTATTACCGATGCTTGCTTAGAGTTTGGCTACAAAGGTATTTAAAAATTATTGCTTTCTAGTTGCAATATAAACACCAAGAGTTGCCACAGCAAAACCAATTAGATCTAGATTGTTTAGTTTTTCATTTAAAAATAACCAAGCCATTATTGCAGTAGTTGGGGGTATTAAAAAAAAGATAGAAACTGTTTTACTTGCAGAGTTATTTTTAATTAAATACATTAGGATTGTGAATGCTCCAAAAGACACAAGAAATATCTGATGACTCATTGCTATCAGAAATGTAGGTGTAAAATTAATATAAGGTTCACTAAAAATTAAAATAACTATTATGTGAAAAGAACAACCACCTATTGCTTGATACATATTGCTAACTGATAAAGGTAAATTGTTACTTATTTTTTTTTGCCACAAGGTAGAAGTTGTAATAGCTAACAGAGCTATAAAGGAAGCTATCACTCCAAAAACAGGAAGGCTTGATCCAATATCAAAACCTAAAACTAAAGCAGCACCAATAAATCCAAGGATCACCCCAATCCATTGTTTGAAAGTAACTTTTTCACCCAAGAATTTTCCTGCTAAAGCATTAGTTAAAATTGGTTGCAAGGTAACAATTAATGCAGCAATACTTGTTGGCATTCCAATTGAAACTGAATAAAAAACACCTCCCAAATAAACACCATGAAAAAGCACTCCACTAAAAAGTGATTGAAAAAGGTTTCTAGTATTGGTTAAAATTTCTTGTTTTGTATAAATTGAAAAAATAAAGAAACCAAAAGCTACAACAAAAAATCTAAAGGCTAATGCAGCAAAAGGATCACTATTGTCTATTATTGGCTTTGTTGTCACAAAAGCTGAGGACCACAAAATAATAAAAATAAATGAAAAAATTTTAACCATTTGGAGGTTATAGGTTATATTTATTGCTAATATTATAGATTAATATCAAAATGAGCACTTTCTCTCTTGAGTTGCACTTATAAATACCTAAGATTAGGAAGGAGTTTAATGATTTTAAAAGAGATAATTGCTGGATTATTTTTGCTATTTTTTCTTAATGGTTGTGTGCAAAGCACAGCTTTATTAGGACCTGCATACACATTAACTAGTACTGGCAACATCTATCAAGCTGGTCTTTCATATGGCTCTAACCAAGCAATTAAAAAAATTACAGGAAAGTCTCCTACTGAAAATATTAAGAGTCTTGTAGATAATAAAAAAATAAAAATTGAGGAAGAAGAAAGACAGGAAGAGTTTTTTGCGTTAGTAAAAAGTAGAATAGAAAAAACAAGTAAAATTATTAAATTAGCTAATCAGTAATATTTAATAAAAGCTGTTCTGATTGCCCAGTTTCTTTACACCAAAGTTCATAACTTTCACACATTCTCCATAAAAAATCAAAAGCACGCTGAGAAATTTCAAGTGGAAAAGAACTTTTAGCATAATATAGCTCTGGATACTTCATTAGCTGTTTTACTGTGGCATCCTTTTGTACGTTTAAAAGTTTAATAGTTTCGTCAGGTATTTTTTCTCCACTATCCTTATCAATAAATTTATTATTTTTTAAATATTTAAACCAATCATCATGAAAATTACCACTGCTTATTTCCTCATATTTTTTTGTACCTATAAAACCCTCAATGGCATCTATATTAGAAATATCTAAATTATTTTTTTTAATATCAGCTATATCTTTATAAATAACTTCAGCTAAATAAATAACATAAGGTTTTTTGACTATAGGAAGCATATTTTATTTTTTATATTTTGCCATAGCTGCATTGGCTAATATTAAATTTGGATCTAAATATAGTTTTGACATTTTTACATTTTTCAATGATTTAAATGCAAAGATAGCTATAGGTAGTTCTGTACAACCCAATATAATTTTCTTACAATTATTTTTAATTAAATAATTAATAGCTGGTTTAATAGATTTTTCAGCTAGTTTTATGTTCCCCATTTTGACATGTTTAATAGTTTTATTGACTGATTTAATTTGTAAATCATGAATAGGTGTAATTAATTTATAGTTATTTTTAAATAGTTTTTCATATATCTTTGTTTTTAATGTTCCTTCCGTAGCAAGAAGTCCAATCTTTGAATTCTTTTTATAAATTTTTTTAGTATATAAAAAAACCTCTTTAGGCATATTTATAATTGGAATTCTTATTTTTTTTTTTAAATCTTCATACCAATAATGAGCAGTATTACAGGGTATGACAATAAATTTACAACCACTTTTCTCGAGTGATCTGCAACCTTCAAGTAAGCTTTTAAGAACCTTATTATATTTTAAATTATTTTTTAAATTTCTAGGAAGGTCTGTAAACCTTTTAGTTTGAACGCCAATTGATTCTGGTCTTCCAGGTATATTGGACTTATTGTAAAGCATGAAAAGAGGGTACTCTTGATCAATCTTGCCTCTATTAAGCATGGCAAGTTTGTTGCAAAAATCAAGCCCAGCTTGTGTTCCCATTCCACCTAAAATTCCGATCATAATATTTGTAATTCTTAAAGATTTATTTTTTGAGTTTTTAAATTGCTTTATTTATACCTCTCATAAAAACTAATACCAAACAACCATTTTTACTAAAAGAAGAGTGTTTAGATCCAGGTTCGAAAGTTACAAAGTCACCTTTTTTAAAAATTTTACCATCTGGATCAGTTAATTCACCTTCCATCATTAAAAACTCTTCATAACCTGTATGAATATGAGAAATACCTTTTGCACCAGGCTCATATTTTAAAATAAAGGTTCCACCTCCACCATTTTTTTTATCAAAACTAATGTTGTGCCAACTTAATCCTGGGATAACTTTTCCATAATTATCAAAAGGTTTAAAATTAACATTTTTTAAATCAGTTATTTTTCTTTCAGTCATAAGTATATATATTGATTATTTAAATATTAATTATAAAATTATGCAAGATATATATGTTGATGATATTGGTAAGGGCTTCCCTTTAGTACTGGTCCATGGATTTTTAGGCTCATCGGACATGTGGAAATTACAAATAGAACATTTTAAAAATGATTTTAGGGTTATTGCTCCAGCGCTACCAGGTTTTGGAAAAAGTAATTATGTAAATTCCTGTGAATCAATTACTTGTATGGCCAAGTCAATTCTTGAGTCCCTAAAGAAATTAGAAATTAAAAGATTTCATTTATTAGGGCATTCTATGGGAGGAATGATAGTACAGGAAATTTCAAGATTAGCAGAAGATCAAATTGATAAATTGATTTGTTATGGTACTGGACCAAGAGGAAATATTCCTGGTCGATTTGAAACTATTGATCAATCCAGAGAAAAATTAAAAATTAATGGATTAAAGGATACAGCATACAGGATAGCAAAAACTTGGTTTATAGAAGAAGAAAAAGCAAAATATTTTTATCTTTGTGAAGAAGCTGGAAAGCAAACTTCAATAGTGGCTACAGATAATGGATTGGTTGCTATGAAAAATTGGGATGGAATTAAAAATTTACAAAATATTAAAAATGAAACATTAATAGTTTGGGGAGATCAAGATAAGGCTTATAATTTTAATCAAGTAGAAACCCTGAATGATAATATTCCTAATAGTAATTTAAAAATAATTAAGGGATGCTCTCACAATGTTCATTTAGAGAAGCCGGATGAATTTAATAGAATAGTGAGTGAATTTCTTAAAAAAAACTGATTGGTATTGGCTGAAATATTTAGCTAAATAATTAAAAAATTAATTTAATTAAAAAATCGCAGCCAATAGAAAGTGTGAATATTATGCAGTTTTTAAATTTACCGCTGAAGGACCTTTTGGACCATCTTCAACTTCAAAAGTCAAAGCTTGACCTTCATCTAAACCGTTCATACCAGCATCTCTAACAGCTGAAACGTGAACGAATACATCTTTTTCTTTATCTTCTCTTTCAATAAAACCAAAACCTTTAGTTGGATTGAACCATTTTACTTTTCCTTGTAGACTCATATTTATCTTCTTACTTTTTATTATGTTACTTTTATTACTTATAATTAAGCAATTCAGGCTTTGTTTAGAGTTATTGAGGTTTTGTCAACTAAATTTAAAAGATTAAATAATTAAAGACTTATTTGTTGCTTATAAGCACGGTCATATAAATAGAATTGATATCTTTTTTATAGTGTGAGAAGGGCTCACAGGGCTCAAAACCACACTTATTAAATAATTTTCTAGCAGTTAAAAAGAAGTCACCAGCACCAGTTTCTAAACTTAATCTTTTAATATTGAGCTTTTTTGCCTCATTAATTAAATGATTTATGACTTTTGTGCCATTTCCATTGCCTCTAAAGTTGTCACTAACCCTTATAGATTTGAATTCACCATGTTCTTTATCTAGGAATTTTAGTGCTCCGCTACCCATTAAGTCATTTTCTTCCCATAGGCTCCAAAATTTAATAGATGGGTCTTTTAATCCAGCTATATCAAGCACGTGAGCACTCCCTTCGGGTGATACAGATCTTAACTCAATGAAATGATTGATAAGAAACTCATGAACTTCTGGATTATCAAAATTTCCTTCGATTGATTTTAACATTTGAGTAATAGCTACTTAAGAAGGGTTGTCAGGTGTCCCATTTTTCTTTTTTGTTTAATTTCTTTTTTAAGATAATCAAAGAAATATTCATTTTCATTGTGTTCTTTATTTCTATAATTAGTAATTTGGTCGCCAATTATATTTGTCATCATTGCATTCGATATTTTTTTAAGAGGTATTTGTTCTAACTTACAAACAGCTCTTACATGATTTTCAAATTGACTAACATTATATGCGTTAATTGTTAAGTGCCCTGAGTTATGAACTCTTGGTGCAATCTCATTTACGTAAAGGTTATCATTTCTATCAACAAAAAACTCAACACACAAAGTTCCAATATATTTTAATTCTTCAGAAATTTGAGTTGCCCATAGCTTTGATTGCTCTAATATTTTAT
Source organism: Candidatus Pelagibacter sp. Uisw_101 (assembly GCF_047727615.1). Taxonomy (GTDB): domain Bacteria; phylum Pseudomonadota; class Alphaproteobacteria; order Pelagibacterales; family Pelagibacteraceae; genus Pelagibacter. The sequence goes on along the minus strand of NZ_CP159821.1, from coordinate 928,615 downwards.
CACTAATCTCAGCTGGAATTTTAGAGTTTTTTAAGATTTGGTCTTCATGTACATTTTCTATAGGCTCATAAATTTCATATTTTTGATCATTAAAACGAGTAATAATTATTGAGATTTCTTTTTTTAATTTTACTAATTTTTCTAAAATATAATCTTTTGAATAATCAACATTAATTGAATCTAAATTTTCTAAACTACTAATGGGGTATTGTCCTTTGCCATCATACCCAAGTGTTGTAGTTTTAAGTATACCTGGTAGTAAATCTTCAACTGTTTCCATATCAAATTTTTTTTCAATGGATACATATCTTGTAGTTCTTATATTAAGATTATTGATAAAGTCTTTTTCTGCTAATCTATGTTGAATTATTCTATTTACAGAAGGTTTTGGTAAAACAGGTTTTATCTTGTTAATTTCATTTAATGTTTCATATGGAATATTTTCAAATTCATAGGTTACAACATCAACTTTATTCAAAAACTCATTAATCTTATTTTGATCGTTATATTCACCGTGTACAAAATCATTAGAAAAATTTTGTGCAGGTGCATCAATATCATCACAAAAAATAACTGTTTTAATTTCAAGTTTATTTGCAGCAATAGCAAGCATACTGCCTAACTGACCTCCACCTATAATTCCAAGAATTGGTTTAGACATATTTTAAAACTATTTTGGTTTTTTTTTAACAGATTTGCTTTGACTTAAACGGAACTGGTTTAATTTTTTTTTTACAGTTAAATCACTAAGACCGATAATAGATGCAGCTAATAAGGCAGCATTAATTGCACCATCTTCTCCAATTGCTAATGTTCCAACAGGTATTCCTTTTGGCATTTGTACAATGGATAAAAGGCTATCAAGTCCTTTTAGCTTTTTACTCTCAATTGGAACTCCTAGTACTGGTAGAGATGTAAGGGCTGAAATCATTCCTGGTAAATGCGCAGATCCACCAGCTCCAGCAATAATTACCGCGATACCATTTTTTTCAGCATTAACAGCAAATTCATACATTCTATTAGGAGTTCTATGAGCTGATATAATTTTTGATTCAAATTTTATATTTAATTTTTTAAGAATATTTTGGCAAAATATCATGGTTTTGTAGTCAGATTGACTACCCATAACAATCGATACTTTCTTTAATTTATTTTTAGTCATTTGTTGTAATTTTATTCTAACGTAAATTGTTATTTCAAATTAAGTCTAAAATTTCAATAAAATTAATAGAATTTATCTATCTTATTGATATTCTTTAAAACAAATAAGATCACAATGAATTTTAAAATTGATAATTTACAATATTGTAACTGGTCTAGAGAAATTTTTCAGATCAATAAACAAGCAGGACTGGATGCAATCCACGTAACCATAGTTTACCACGAAGATTTTGATGAGCTAAAGACAGTATTAAAAAACTGGGAAAATCACTTTTCAGAAAATTCTGACTTAATTTTTCATGGCAAAAGTTTTAAAGATATTGAAAAAGCTAAAACTGAAAATAAAACTGCAGTTTTTTTTGGTTTTCAAAATTGCTCACCTATAGAAGATGATATTGGATTGGTTGAAAAAGTTTATGATTTGGGATGCAGGTTTATGCAACTTACTTATAACAATCAGTCATTACTAGCGACAGGATGTTATGAAGTGATAGATAGTGGAGTTACTAATTTTGGTAAAGAGGTGATTAAAGAAATGAATAGACTAGGTCTTGTAATAGACATGTCTCATTCAGCAGAAAAAAGTACAATTGATGCAATTGAGATAAGTGAAAAACCAATTGCAATAACCCATGCAAACCCATCATTTTGGCATCCAGCTAAGAGAAACAAGTCAAACGAACTATTAAAGATTTTATCCGAACATAAAGGAATATTGGGTCTATCTTTATATCCTCATCATTTAAAAGATGGAACAGATTGCTCTTTAGAAAGCTTTTGTGAAATGACAGCTAAGACAGCTGAAATTATGGGAGTTGAAAAAATAGGGATAGGCTCAGATCTTTGTCTAAACCAACCAGATACTATTGTAGAGTGGATGAGAAATGGCACTTGGACTAAAAGTAAAAATTATGGAGAAGGATCAAAAAATAAACCTGGTTTTCCAAAACAACCTGATTGGTTTTTAGATTCACGAGGGTTTGAAAACTTAGAGTCAGGACTTAAAAAAGTTGGTTTTTCAGAAAGTGAAGTTAATGGAATTCTTGGAAACAACTGGTACAATTTTTACAAAAAAATGAACCAATGAATATCACCTTAAGAGATCCAAATGTAGTAATGAAGCTATCAAGACTAGGGTCTTTTCATCAATCTAAACTTTCATTTTTAAGAAGTTTTTTAAAAGAGTTTAAGGACTGGGATTATAAAAGAGATTTATTTGAATTAAATGAACATGGTTATGGAACTGCAGTTTATTCATTTAAGAAAAAAAATAGAGTGTATTCTTTAATTTGTTTTGCAAACGAATTGGATGAAAATGAAAGATCAGATAGAGTTATAGCTACTAAATGGGATGCAGCTTTTACGCTTTTTGATGGTGTTCCTTTAAAACAAGATATTGAAAGATTACAAAATGAAGTACCAAGACAAGAATTTGGCCGACTTTCATATAAAGAGCTAACCCTTTCAAGGGCTAATAAATCAGTTAGAGTTTTCAATCATGTAGTTGAATGCTTAAGCGAAGGCAAGCAGCCTGATAATGACTTAATAACTAGCGTAGGTTATTTATATAGAACAACTGCAGTTTATGGGTCAGGTAAATTTGGCTTAGCTGATAGGTTTAGAATTAAAGACCGAGAAGAAATATACGGCCCTTTTAGATTGGAAATGATGTTGGTTTATTTAGTTAGACAATTTACTTTTGATCAAGTTAATCACGTTGCAAAAAGCAAGAACCCAAAAAAAGCTGTAAGCCTTGATATTAATATTTGTAAAAGTTTAGGAATAGGAAACTCTACTGGTCTAGGAATGGCTCCATTTATTGTTAACCATCCAACTCTTTTAAATAGTTGGATTTCTGCAAGAGAGATTTCTTTAAAAAAAATAAGAGAGATAAAAACAATATTAGAGAAAGATAAAAACTTATTTTTAGAATGTTTAAAAAAATCAATAAAGAACATCACTTCTTGGAATACTGAAAGCGAATATCAAATAAATAAGATTAAATCTTTATTAAAAGATCTTAATCAATTTATTATCTACTTAGATAATGATTTTAATTTTGAGCAAGATTATGCTTTTAATGAAATGTATCTGCATTTAGAAAAAGAATATTGTGAAGAATGTATTGAATATGTCGTCTCAATGATGATGGAGCCTTATGATGATATTACGTCTCCGTTGATTAAAGAAATGAGCTCTGAAGAAGAAAAATATTTTAATATTCCAACTGAGCGAACAGTAGAAGAGTTAAAGCTGATTTTAGAAAAAAAATATCCAGATATCTTAACGATAGATTTTACTAAAGATGAAAATAATTTAAATTTTTGGTTTATTTCAAAAAATAAAGAAGAACCAAGACTAGCAAATAGATTTGATGAAGTGGGTGCTGAGTTAGAGCAACCTCTAGCAATTGCAAGGGATATTAAAAAACTTTATGAATTATTAGAAGTTACTAAAAATAGCTGGACCATTGCTAAATTTTTATCAACTAATAATGAATTAAGACACGTTGTTAGAAGAGCATTTATAGTAGAGAAATTTCCTTATTCAGAAATACAAGATAATACTATTGGCCAAAAAATAATGCCTATTGATATGTTGAGATTAAAATTATCTTTTTTTGGAGCATTAAAATTTGACCCACGTTCTGATAAATGGCTAAGAATATGTATGTTTCAAGGAGCACCCTTACCAGAGCAATTAAAAAACTATGATGAACATTGGGTTTATAATTAATCAACATGAGATCATTAAGTGAAATAGATACAGTTTCCAAAAGATCGAGCAAGGCTGCTGGATATTCATGGGGGATTGCAGAAGAGATTGGAAAAAATATAAGATTACTTGAGATTTTTAGCCTACCTGGAATTAAAAACTTAAATAGTTTTTTTAAGAAAAAAAAAGAATTAAGATTAGAGAATATCAGCATCATAAAGCAAGATAATGAGGCCAATAAAAATGAATATTGTCCAATAATTGCAGGGGTAAATTTTTTAGATCAGATTAAAACTTTAGAAACTTTAAACGAGATAACATTTAAAAAAGTCTCATATCCATTACTATTTCTACCATTTGTAAGCAGAGCAGCTGAGGTGATTGGTAAAAGAATATTCTTAAAAATGGATGACAGGGAATTTTTATTAAACTTTAATAATAATATTTATTCTAATTATACTAAAAACGAAATTATCGAGTCTGCTGAAAATATTTATTTAAAAGTTTTAGAAAATAGAGACTCGTTTGAAGAAAAAGAATGGAATGAGCTTTATAAGCTTTCAGAAGAAACGTTTGTAGAAGAAAATGAAAGCCTAAAACAAGGTGGAGCAGGGGCTGGTCTTACTGATAATGACTAAAGACTTTGATGATGAAACTAATAATGATGAAGAAGTTCTTCAATTAGATAATTTTTGTGAAGAGTGTAAAAAAGAGGATGAAAGTGTTTCTCAAAATTTAATATTAACAGGATTTAAAACCTGTAATTCTTGTAAACTTTCAAAAACTATATTTCCAATTTAACTAATATTGCTAATAGGTAGAGCATTCATTTTGCTCATCACAAAAGATATTGAAAGAAAAGCAATTATTAAAAAAGCTAAAAAGACTATTCCAAATGATTTAAAATTAGACTTTAGATTTAAAATTTGTTTTGTTGAAATGATTAAACTCGCAAATATCCAGAACTGAGTTAAAAATATAATTGGGATCATTAAATCTGGTGTTACAGCAAAAAATCTTAAAAGACCTGGCGCGTGAGCAAAGCCTACAGCTGTTAATACTTTTTTAAATGAAACTTTAGTATCTTTTTCTGGAAATATTTTTACTCCTATTACATAAATAAAAAGTGCCCAAACAAACCAAGTAAGTAGGGCAGTTAAACCAGACATTGCTACAGCAGTTTTAATAACAGTATTTGCAGCAACAGCCCCAGCTAAGCCGTCTAATATCATGATAAGGCCTGCAAAATATATTGCAGCTTCACCAAAGTTCTTATTATCTTTGTAGAGAGATTTATCTAATTTAATAGACCTAACAATTATATTTAAAAATTGACCAAACATTATTTATTTTTTTCTATTCTTCTGAGCTTTGTAAGAAACAAATAGTGGAAAGAGTATTAAAGCAATTACTATTATTATGCAAATTACGATTAGGAATGATTTTGTCATTATTAGTGGGGGAGAATTCATCTCCCCCAAATAATTAATTTAACCTTTAACGACTTCTCTTGTGTTTGCGTTATAAGATTCTGTAAATGGAATATCCACTACCACTGCATCAACAGGTGTTCCTGGTGTGTCAGAATATTTAGCAGGTAAGTGAACTTTGTACTTAGTCCCAACTTTACCTTTAGGGAAACCATTAGCATTTAATGTTCCTTCAAATGGTACATATCCCATTGCTATATTTTGACCTTTTTCAGGGTGATACCAAGGTGATGTGATAAATCCTACAGGATCTCCACCACTCTCAGGTGACACCAACCAAAAGTCAGGAGCATATTCTTCAATTGGTTTTCCACCCAACTCAAGACCTACTAACTGAAGTTTGTAAGGTTTTTTCCCATCCTTAAGCTCTGCGCCCATTTTCTCTAGTGCAGCTTTTCCAACATAGTCAGCTTTTTTATCCCACTCACCTTTACCTGATAGTGACACTTGGTAACCAAGATTACACTGGAAAGGATTGTGTTGTTGATCCATATCTTGTCCCCAAGAAAGAATTCCAGCTTGAATTCTTCTGTGGTGAGCAGGAGCAATAACCATTAGGCTATGTTTTTTTCCGGCTTCAAGAACAGCATTCCACATATCATCAGCATATTTAGTTGCTTCTCTTAAGTAGATTTCATATCCAGCTTCACCTGAGAAACCAGATTGTGAAATCACACAACTTCTGCCGCCAACTTTAACTTCAGCTAAACCGTAGAAAGGCATATTGTCAAAATCAACTTGATCACCACAAAGGTCTTTCATTAAAGCTTTTGATTTAGGACCTTGAATTTGCACCGGGCAAACATCAATTTCTTCAATTGTACAATCAAATCTTCCATCAGCGTTAACACCTTGAAGATACATTCCAATATCAGAGTCTGATAGTGAGAACCAAAATTCATCTTTTGAAATTCTAAGAAGAATAGGATCATTTAAAACTCCACCATAAGCATTACATAAAATTACATATCTTGCTCTCATTGGTGAGATTTTAGTTGCATCTCTAGTTATAACGTAGTCAGTAAACTTTTCTGCATCAGGACCTTTAACTCTAATTTGTCTTTCAACAGCAACGTTCCACATTGTAACGTGATTTTTAATTGCTTCATATTCAACCATCGCTCCACCATCTTCAGGTTTTACATAACCTCTTGGGTGATAAATACGATTGTAAACAGTTGCTCTCCAACAACCAGCTTCCATTGATAGATGCCAGTATGGAGATTTTCTTACTCTCGTTGAAATTAACATTTCAACTTTTGTAGGCCCACTCTGTCTTAAGTTATATGGTACTTCACGATCTGATTGATCAACTGAAGTCACATGATTTAGTTTAGTATAGTCAAATTCATTAGACATAACCGTTCTCCTTCAACCACTTGTTAGTTTCCTTCAAGCCGCCGAATGTATAAATGTGGAAGTTGCCAGTAAACTCTTTCACTTTCCCAATTAATTCATTAGGGTCTTTAGGTTTCAATAAATCTAATGCCTTACTAAAATTAGACTTAAGAAAATTTATAGAATTTTTCGCCCCGACAATATTAGCAAATTTAATCAAGCTAGTTATTTTCATTGGCCCAGTAATTCCTACATGCACTGGTACTGACTGCTTAGAAATGAAATCTACAATAGGTTGACTCTCTAATAACCACTGGGTCACTATATAGTCGGCGTAAGGTTTTTTATCTATCATAGCTTTTTCTAATTCTTTATCAGAAATATCCTGACTTCCCTCTGGATGTCCTGCTATTCCTACTTTAATTCCATCAAAAAATCCTGTTTCTAAAATTTGAATTGAACTTTCAAATTTTCCAACTGGCTCTCTACTTCCTCCAATAACTAATGCTTGTTTAGCACCCACATCTTTACATCTTGCAATGTAATCTTTAAGTTGAGCATCATCTGTAATTGATCGTGCTGGAAAATGTGGAACTGGATTAAATCCTTTTTTAACTAATTCAGCTGACTGGTTAGCAGTCTCTTTATAGTCTCCTCCTGGAAGCATGGTTACATAAACATCCTTAACGGGAGGCAGTGTATCAAGATCTGTTTGAGGTCCAACCTCAAGTGAAAAATTCATTTTTCTCGATGATTATCTTTTTTGTAAATGCTGTCAAAGAAATTCATCTTGTGGATAAAAATAATTGTTGCCAAAAATTGTGCTGGTGATAATTTTTTTTAATGTCTGAAAATCTTAAAAATCTTGAACTTTCAAAGATCTTGGATTTAGAGAAGATTAGAGTGGTTGGGAACTCCATCGAGAAAGCTCACGGATTACCAAACGAGTGCTACACTAGCTCTGACTATCTAAGAATTGAAAGAGAGAGGATTTTCAAGGATAAATGGACAGTAATTGGCGTTGGAAGTTCTGTGCCAAATATAGGAGATGCTCAACCTTATAATCTACTTGGTATCCCTCTTATCATTCTAAGAGACAAAGAGAAAAAAATAAGAGTATTTCATAATGTCTGTAGCCATAGAGGCTTCAAGCTTTTAGATGAGCCTTGTGCTTTAAAAAATGTCTTAAGATGTCCATATCACTCCTGGTCCTACGATTTTGATGGAAAGTTGGTAGCGACACCCCATATAGGAGGTCTGAATGTTCATGAGACAAAAAAATTTGATAAATCATCAAGTAATTTGAAGGAAGTTAAAACCAAAGTTTGGATGGATATAATATTTATCAATATAAATGGTAATGAATTAGAGTTTGATGAGTATATCAAGCCTCTTGAGGAAAGGTGGTCAAAATTCATATCTAAGAAAGATCAAAAATTACTTAAGCACTCAAAAGATCATGGGTATTTCAGTCTTGATGTTAAATGTAATTGGAAGTTTGCAATAGAGAATTATTGTGAAAGTTATCATTTGCCCTGGATTCATCCTGAATTAAATAAAGTTTCAAATATTAGCGACCATTACCATATTCAAGGTTTACCAAATAGATTTGCTGGCCAAGGTACAAATAAATACGACCAACCCATTAAAGGAAATCAAACTTTTAATAATTTTCCAAATTGGCCAACAGAACTGTCTAAAAAAGCTGAGTATATTGCTTTATTTCCAAACGTAATGATTGGTCTTCATATAGATCATTTTTATGCTTTTTGGTTAGAACCTAAATCAATTAGTGAGACTAAAGAACATTTAATGATGTATTATGTTGGTGATGATAGTGCGAATGGATCTAAGTTTACTGAGATGAGAAAAAAAAATGCAGAATTTTGGAAAGAAGTTATGTCAGAAGATATAAAAGCCATAGAAGGTATGCAGGAAGGTAGAAATTCACCAGCATATAATGGTGGAAATTTTTCACCAATAATGGATAACCCTACACATGAATTTCATAAATGGATTGCTAATAATTTAACTGAATGAAAAAGTAAATGTCTCTAAAAGATGTGGGAAATAAAATCCCAATTTATAAACTTAAAACTACCAAAGAAGTAATGGATTTTTATGACGAGTGGGGCGACAACGATAAGTATAATAAAGATATGATTAATTGGAATTATTCAGGTCCAAAAGAAACAGTAAACACTTTTAGAAAATACGCTCAAAGCAAAGACATATTAATTTTTGATGCAGGTTGTGGCACAGGTCTTGTTGCTAAAGAATTAAAAAATTTTGGATATAAAAATTTTCATGGAGCAGATTTATCTAAAACCTTATTAGATACGATACCAAAAGATTTATATAAAAAGCTATATAAAGTAGATCTAAATCAACCAATTAAAATGGAAGATAATTTTTATGATGCGGTTATGTGTGTTGGAACTTTTACATATGCACATGTCAAACCCAGCGCTTTAGATGAATTTGTAAGGATTACAAAAAATAAAGGTTTAATTTGTTTTACGATTAATGAAGGAATTTATGAAGAATATGGATTTGATAAAAAAATAATAGAATTAAAAGATAATAAGAAATGGAAAGAAATAGAATTTTTTAAATCTAATTATATAGCAAGCAAAAATGTTAATGCTTGGCTTGGTCTATTTGAGGTTAAAAAATAACTTAATATTTATCTTCTTTTGTTATATAAGTGTTTTTTTTAACCCATATGTGCAGAAAGAAATAACACTATGAAAAAAATATTAATTATGGGTCTACCTGGATCAGGAAAAACAACACTAGCATCAAAATTAGTTCCTTTGATAAATGCAAAATGGCTTAATGCAGACGAAGTTAGAAAAGCTGCTAATGATTGGGATTTTTCAGAAGAAGGAAGAAAAATACAAGCGAAAAGAATGGCGGATATGGCAGAAAAACATAAACAAGAAGGCTACTATGTGGTCGCTGACTTTGTTTGCCCAACTCCAGCAGCTAGAGAGCTATTTAATGCAGACTATATCGTTTGGGTGGACACAATAAAAGAAGGAAGGTTTGCTGATACAAATGCCATGTTTGTAAAACCAGAAAAATATGATTATCATGTAACAACACAGGATGCTGATGGTTGGGCTCCTAAAATAGCAAAGGAAATATAATTATGGCTCATAAATGGGATAATAAAAAACCAACAGCACAAATGCTTGGCAGATGGCAACCATTTCATGATGGTCACTATGCTTTATTTCAAGAAATTATTAAAAAAACAGGTCAAGTTTGCATTCAAATAAGAGATGTTCAAGGTGTTGACGATAATCCATTTGACTTTGACACAGTTAAAAAAAATATTGAAGAAAAGTTAAACCCAGAATTTGAAGGAAGATTTAAAGTAATGATGGTTCCTAATATTACTAATATTTGTTATGGAAGAGGGGTTGGTTACAAAATAGAAGAAGTTGTTTTATCTGAGGAAATTCAAAAAATCTCTGCAACAAAAATTAGAGCTAAAATGAGAGAAGATGGCAAACTTAAGTAATATTAAAGTTAAACTTTTAAATAAAGATATTGCCTCAATCATCATTAATGAGCCAAAAACATATAACGCACTTTCATTTAAAAATTTAGGAGATTTAATTAAAGCTTTTAAAAAATTAGATGAAGACAAAAATATTAAGGTAATAATTATTGAAGGGTCTGGAAAAGGTTTTAGTGCGGGTCATAATTTAAAAGAAGTAAGTGGATTAAAGAAAAGAGAAAAATATCAAAAACTTTTCAATCTTTGCTCAAAGTTGATGCTTCAAATAGTTGAAGGAAAAAAGCCAGTTATTGCAAAAGTTCATGGGGCAGCATTTGCAGCAGGTTGTCAGTTAGTTGCAAGCTGTGATCTTGCTTACAGTGCTAATGATGCAATATTTGCGACACCAGGAGTAAATATAGGCTTATTTTGCAGTACACCGATGGTAGCTATTAGCAGAAAAGTTAATAGAAAAAGAATGATGCAGATGCTGTTAACTGGCGAACCCATTAAAGCAAATTATGCTAAAGAAATTGGATTAATTAATAATCATTTTTCTAAATCAAAATTAAACAATGAAGTATTAAAAGTTGCCAAAACTATTGCTTCAAAATCAAGTTTTACAATTAAAATCGGCAAACAAACTTTTTATAATCAATTAGAAATGCCATTAAAAAAAGCCTATGCATATACGAGTAAAATGATGACTAAAAATATGATGGCTATGGATGCTAACGAAGGAATATCTGCATTTTTAGAAAAAAGAAAACCTAAGTGGAAACATAAGTAGTGAACGACAAAATAAAAGAAATTCTTTCAAAATATAAAACAATTGCAATGGTGGGCGTTAGTAAGGACGACAAAAAACCTTCAACTATTGTTATGAAATATATGCAGAAGTATGGCTTTAAAGTTATTCCAGTTAATCCAAGCGCAAAAGGACAAAAGATATTAGGAGAAGAAGTTTATGAAAAAATTGAAGATATCAAAATACCAATAGATATTGTGGATGTGTTTAGACCTTCAGCAGAAGCACTTAAGTTTGCGGAGGGTAGTATTAAAATTGGTGCTAAAGTTCTTTGGCTACAACTAGGAATAAGAAGTGTAGAAGCTAAAAAGTTAGTAGAAAGTAAGAATATTGAATACATAGAAAATAGATGCACTAAAATGGAATATCAAAAGCTTTTTTTAAATATAAATCCAGCTTTTCCTGTCTTACAAAATTAAATGAATATAATAAATTTTACTCCTGTGCCTGCGTTTCTAGGGGGTGCATTAATTGGATTGGCTGTAGTGCTATTCTTTGTCTTTAACGGTCGATTAATTGGAATAAGTGGAATTGCTAGTAATTTTTTAACTTCTAAAAATAATAGATTTGATAATTTTTTATTTATAGTGGGGTTAATAATTGGCCCTATTTTATATAAATTTTTTACATTTCAAGAAATTAATATTTCAATTTCAAATTCATTTTTTTTATTATCAGTAGCAGGTTTAATGGTTGGTGTTGGCACGAGAATTGGTGGGGGGTGTACTAGTGGTCATGGAATTAGTGGAATGGGCAGATTTTCTTTAAGGTCAATTATTGCAACAATAACCTTCATGATTGTTGGAATTTTAACTGTTTTGGTAAAAAGCTTAGTATGAGCAAAATTATATCTTTAGTTTGTGGGGTAATATTTGGAATTGGTCTTACTGTTTCAGAAATGATTGATCCTGCTAAAGTTTTAGGTTTCTTAAATATTTTTGGAGATTGGGACCCATCTTTAGCATTTGTGATGATCGGAGCCCTAATTATATCTTCTCCATTTTTTCACTTATTTAAAAATAATAAAAAACCTATTTTTGCTAAAAGCTTTAATTACACAACTAATAAAGAGATAAATAAAAAGTTAATTATTGGCTCTTCACTTTTTGGAGCAGGATGGGGTTTGGTAGGTTTATGTCCTGGACCTGCGATAGCATCTTTAGCTTTATTAAATATTAATTCAGCTGTCTTTGTAGTTGCAATGTTTGTTGGGTTTTATTTGGCTAAATTGTCAGAACCGACTACCCATGCTCGATGATAAAAATCATCTATATTTTTTTGAATTAACCCTTTGGCAATTTGGGTAGCTTCTTGTTCCTCAAAAGGACCATGTTTTTTTTCAGTATTCTTTAGTATTGTTTCAATCTCGTTAGGGTTGGTATGCTCACCTTCAATTACATAAAAATTTTTCATGGCTTTCTTATAGAACTAGTTTAAAAATACACAAATGAAAAAAATATTTCTTTTATACGGTCATTATAACGAAAAATCTTTTAACGCTGCTATTAGAGATACATTTATAAAAACGGTTGAAGCAAACGGTCATTCAGTTGATTGTGTAGACCTATATAAGGAAAAATTTAACCCTGTTTTTGCAGGTGAACAAGCTGGTGAAGATGTTTTAGATCATCGTAGACGAATTGAGAAGTGTGATACAATTGTTCTAATTGCACCTATTTGGAACTTTAGAATGCCAGCAATTGTGGAGGGATGGATAGATAAAGTTTTGTCACCACCATGGGCATTTACATTTAAAAAATTAGTTGGAAACTATGGTTATCCAATGGGAAATTTAAAAGATAAAAAAGCTATAATTTTTTGTACTTATGGGTCTCCAAGGCTCGCTATTACAACCTTCTTCTTAAACTTACCTATAAGAAGATTAAAAAGAGGGGTATTTCACATGTGTGGCATTTATAATATTGTTTATAGAAGATACTTTGCTGTACCGTTTGTCAGTGATAAAAAAAGAGAACAATTTTTGGAAGACGTCAGAACAACTGCACAAAATATATAAATTAATTTTAATTACTTTATTTTTTACATCTCCATCATTTGCTGAATTAGTTAAGCCTAATAATGGGATTGAACCTTATCAAGTTGTCAAAATCCAATTAAGAAGTTTAAAGCAGAATGATAATCCAAAAAAAGATAATGGAATTGAGCAGACTTGGGAATTTGCACACCCAAATAATCAAAAAAATACAGGTCCTTTAGATCGATTTAAAACGATGATAAAAGGAAAATCTTATGTGATGCTTCTTAATCACTTGGACCATAAGGTTGTTAAGATAAAATCTACTGATTTAACTGCTCTTTTTGAAGTAACAGTTCTTGATAGAGATAAGGTCTATTATAAATTCAACTGGTCAGTTGAAAAATATACAAAAAATGGTCCCCTAAAGGACTGCTGGCTGACTACAATGGTATCCGCACCAATGCCTCTTGGATCTTCAGTTTAAGCTAATAACTAAACGAATTTTGTTTCGTTAATAATAAAAAAATAGTAGGAATCGGATTAATGAAATCTAAAGCTAAAGTTGTTGTAGTTGGTGGTGGCGTAGTAGGGGTTAGTGCTCTTTATCATCTGGCAAAAAAAGGTTTGTCAGATGTTGTTCTTGTCGAAAGAAAAGAATTAACTTCAGGATCAACTTGGCACGCAGCAGGTCTGCTTCCACTATTTAATATGAGTTATTCAGTTGGACAGCTTCATAAGTATGCAGTTGATCTTTATAAAAAATTAGAAGAAGAGACAGGACAAAATGTTGGCTTCAGTGTTGTCTCAAATATTCGTTTAGCAAGCACTAAAGATAGGATGGATGAGTATCATCAATATGCAGGAGTGGCACAAACTATAGGTGTTGATGTAAAATTTTTAACTCCAGATCAGGTAAAAGAAATTTGGCCTTTATGTCGTACGGATGATTTGCTTGGCGCAATCCAACACCCAGAGGATGGATATATTCAACCTGCTGATTTAACTCAAGCAATGGCTACGGGTGCAAGAAATATGGGTGCAGAGATTTATAGAAATACAGCTGTAGTTGGAATTAAAAAAACTAAAGATGGATGGACTGTTGAAACTGACAAAGGAGCTATTGAATGTGAACATGTAATTTCTTGTTCAGGAAACTTTGCAAGACAAACTGGAAAAATGGTTGGTTTAGATATTCCTGCCATACCTGTTGAGCATCAATATATTGTGACAGAAGCACACCCAGATATTTTAAAAAGAAAAAAAGAAGGCTTACCAGAGATGGGAGTTTTAAGAGATAGTGATAGTAGATGGTACATGAGAGAAGAAGCAGGTGGTTTAATATTAGGACCCTATGAGGATGGTGCTCCAGCTTGTTATGTTGATGGACCATCAAAAGATTCTGAATATGAATTATTTCAAGAAGATTTAGATAGACTTGCTCCACATATAGAAGGCGCAATTCATCGTGTTCCAGCCTTTGGAGAAGTGGGTGTAAAAAAAGTTTATAACGGAGCAATTTGTTACACACCTGATGGAAACCCAATCGTAGGACCAGCTTGGGGACTTAAAAATTTTTGGATTAATGAAGGACATAGCTTTGGTATTACTGCAGCAGGTGGTGCTGGATGGCAACTTGCTGAATGGATTGTAGATGGAGAACCAACTGTTGATATGCTTGGCGTTGACCCAAGAAGATTTGGTGATTATGCAACAAAATCTTATTTAAAAGAAAAAAACGAAGAAGCTTATAACCATGTATTTAAAGTTCATTACCCAGATGAAGAAAGAGGTGCCGCTAGAGAATTAAGAACATCACCTTGCTATGATAGAATGAAAGCATTAGGCGCAGTATTTGGGCAAAAATTTGGTTGGGAGAGACCTAATTTCTTTGCAGTAGATGGAATGGAGCAAAAAGATGATTGGTCTTTTAGAAGATCCAAGTGGTTTGAGGCAATAAAAAAAGAATGTAAAAATGTAAAAGAAAATGTGGGTCTTTTAGACATGACTGCATTTGCAAAATGTAGAATTAAAGGTCCTGGGGCTGAAGAGTTTTTAGATTATTTAGTAGCAAACAAACTTCCAAAAAAAATAGGAAGAATTGGTTTATGTCATGCCCTTAATACTAAAGGAGGAGTACATTCTGAATTTACAATAATGAGAGAAGCTCCAGATAGTTTCTATTTAGTTTCTGCAGGAGCAAACCAAAGATTAGACCATGATTGGATTCAAAAATGGATGCCAAATGATGGGACAGTTCAATTTGAAAATCTAACTAATAGTATGGGCGTACTTGTTGTGTCTGGTCCAAAGGCTAGAGAATTAATGACAAGAGTTTCCAGTGATGATTTTTCTAGTGAAAACTTTAAATGGTTAAGTGCTAAAAATGTAAATGTTGGAAATGCACCAGTGAATGCTATGAGAGTAAACTTTGTTGGTGAATTAGGCTGGGAGCTTCATCATCCAATTGAATACCAAAACCATATATTTGACAAATTGATGAAAGCTGGCAAAGATTTAGGTATTAAGCCTTACGGGATTAGAGCGATGAATAGTTTAAGACTTGAAAAATCTTATAAACTTGTTGGGACAGAATTATCAATTGAATATTCACCTTACGAATCTGGACTAGATAGATTTATACATCCTAATAAAGGAAACTTTATTGGCTTAGAAGCGCTTAATAAGTGGAGAGAAAAAGGTTTTAAAAATAAACTGGTTACTATGGAAATTCACAATGTTGAAGATGCGGATGTTCTAGGAAATAATCCAATTTATGAAAACGACAAAGTTGTTGGACGTGCAACAGGAGGAGATTTTGGATTTAGACTAGGTAAATCTATTGCATTAGGAATGGTGAACCCTGATGTTGCGACAACTGGTCAAAAATTGAAAATTGATATTTTAGGAAAAATGTACGATGCTACTATATTAGACGAGAGTCCTTACGATCCAGAAAACAATTTATTGAGAGCATAATGAAAATATTAGTCGCAGTTAAAAGAGTAATTGATTACAATGTTCAAGTCAGGGTTAAAGAGGATGGAACTGGTGTTGTTACTGATAATGTTAAAATGTCTAGCAATCCACCCGATGATAATGCGATTGAAGAAGCTGTAAAAATTAAAGAAGCAGGTAAGGCGACAGAGATTATTGCAATTACTGTGGGTGAGGAAAAATCACAAGAAACTGTTAGAAAAGCTTTAGCTGTTGGTGCTGATAGAGGAATTTTAATCAAAACTGAGGGAACAGTTGAACCATTAGCCGTAGCAAAAGTGTTGCAAAAAATTGTTGAAAAAGAAAAACCAGATCTAGTTTTTATGGGTAAACAAGCAATTGATGATGACTGTAATCAAACAGGCCAAATGTTAAGTGCTTTATTGAATTGGCCTCAAGCAACATTTGCATCAAAAATTGAAATAAAAGACAGAACTTTAGAAGTAACAAGAGAAATTGATGAAGGATTAGAAACAATTGAAGTTAATCTACCAGCTATTGTGACGTGTGATTTAAGATTAAATGAGCCACGTTATGCTTCACTACCAAATATTATGAAAGCTAAAAAAAAACCCATAGAGGTATTTATAGCTGCAGACCTAGGGGTTGATATAACACCTAGGGTTCAACAAATTAAAGTAGAAGAACCACCTAAAAGAAAAGCAGGAATTAAAGTTGCAAGTGTTGCTGAATTAGTTAGCAAACTTAAAAATGAGGCAAAGGTAATATAATGTCAGTTTTATTAATAACAGAGCATAATAATAAAGAAGTAAGACCTTTTACATTAAACGCAATTACTGCAGCATCACAAATGGATGGAGATGTACATGTTTTATTAATTGGAAATAATTGTGGAGATGTTGCTAAATCATTATCTGAAATGCCAGCTGTTAAAAAAGTATTACATGCTGAAGCTGCCCATTATGAAAACTACTTAGCAGAAAACTTTGCACCACTAGCTATTAAGGTTTCAGAAAATTATTCCCATATTGTTAGTTCCGCAAATACATTTGGTAAAAATTTGATGCCAAGAATAGCAGCAAATTTAGATATATCTCAAGTAAGTGATATTACTAAAGTGATATCAGCTGATACATTCATAAGACCTATTTATGCGGGTAATGCATTCGCTACAGTAAAAAGTACAGACACAAAAAAATGTATAACAATTAGACCAACATCTTTTGAACCTTGTGAAACTTCTGGTGGGTCTGCTCCAATAGAAAAAATTGAAGCTACTGAAGAGTTTACGTTATCAAAATTTATTAAAAGAGAAGAGGTTAAGTCAGACAGACCTGAGCTTGGAACTGCTAGAGTTGTAGTTTCTGGTGGAAGAGGAATGCAAAATGGAGAAAATTTCAAATTAATAACTGATATTGCAGATAAATTAAATGCAGCAATTGGAGCATCACGTGCAGCAGTTGATGCGGGATACATTAGTAACGAACATCAAGTTGGTCAAACTGGTAAAGTTGTTGTGCCTGATTTGTATATTGCAGTTGGAATTTCAGGAGCAATTCAGCATTTAGCTGGAATGAAAGAAAGTAAAATTATTGTTGCTATAAATAAAGATGGTGAAGCGCCAATATTTAGTGTCGCAGATTATGGTCTGGAAGCAGACTTATTTGAGGCGTTACCTCAATTCTTAGAAGAATTGAATAAATTAAATAGTATACAAAAATAATCAGTACTGTAAAAATTCAAGATATGCCTAGAGAAGCAATGGATTATGATGTGGTAATCGTTGGGGGTGGTCCTTCAGGACTATCTACGGCAATTAAACTTAAACAATTAGACCCAGAATTAAATGTGTGTTTACTTGAAAAAGCCTCAGAGATTGGTGCGCATATTTTAAGCGGTAATGTGTTTGAAACTAGAGCTTTAGATGAGTTACTACCAAACTGGAAAGAACTTAATTCACCTATAAAAACTAAGGTTTCTAAAGAAAAATTCTTATTTTTAGGAAAATCAAAATCATTAAGCTGGCCGACATGGCTACTTCCATCAGTTCAACAAAATCATAATAATTACATAATCAGTTTAGCAAACCTATGTAGATGGCTAGCAGAACAAGCCGAAGCTTTAGGTGTAGAAATATTTCCAGGCTTTCCTGCAAGTGAAATTTTATACAAAGAAGATGGATCAGTTAAGGGAGTTGCAACTCAAGACATGGGAGTTGATAAAGATGGAAACAAAAAAGATGGCTTTGAACCAGGCATAGAGCTTTTAGGAAAAGTCACTGTTTTTGCAGAAGGATGCAGAGGACATCTTGGAAAACAATTAATTGAAAAATATAATTTATCAAAAGGTAAAGATCCTCAGCAATATGGAATTGGGTTTAAAGAAATTTGGGAAATCAGTGAACAAAATCATGAAGAGGGAATGGTAATGCATACTGCAGGTTGGCCACTAGATAATAATACTTATGGTGGAAGCTTTATCTATCACGCAGAAAACAAACAAGTTTTTTTAGGTTACGTAATTGGTCTTGATTATAAAAACCCACATCTTTCACCGTTTGATGAGTTTCAAAGATTTAAAACTCATCCTGCAATTAAAAAAATAATTGAAGGTGGAAAACGTATTTCATATGGCGCACGTGCTTTAATTGAAGGTGGACTTCAAAGTTTACCAAAAATGTTTATGCCAGGTGCTTTGTTAATCGGTTGTGATGCGGGAACTTTAAATACGCCTAAGATCAAAGGGTCACACACTGCAATGAAAAGTGGAATAATTGCTGCTGAAACTATAAATGAACATTTAAAAGAAAAGCAAGATTTATCAATTTATGAAGATAAATTTAAAAAAAGTTGGGTTTATGAAGAACTACATACTGCCAGAAATGTTAAGCCTAGTTTTAGCTGGGGTTTAATTCTTGGAATAATATTTACTGGAATTGATCAAATATTATTTAGAGGAAAATTACCTTTTACCTTAAGGCACAAACATGCTGACCACGAAACACTAAAACCAGCAAATGAAATGCCAAAAATTGATTACCCTAAACCAGATAATGTGATTACATTTGATAAAACAAGTTCTGTTTATTTAACAGGAACTAATCATACTGATAATCAACCTATACACTTGCAGCTAAAAGATCCAAACTTACCAATAAATTATACTTTAGAAAAATTTGATGAGCCTGCACAAAGATATTGTCCTGCAGGTGTTTATGAAGTTCAAAATGAAAATGGTGTTAATAAATTTGTCATAAATTCACAAAACTGTATTCATTGTAAAACTTGTGATATTAAAGAACCTTCTCAAAATATTACGTGGGTTACCCCTGAAGGAAGTGGCGGACCTAAGTACGGAAATATGTAATTTTCGTTGTGCTCTTCCAAGATCGTAAGGAAGAGCACAACGAAAAATATCTTTTTTAAAAAGATAAAATTAACCCAACAACGAAAATAAGAGAGAGTGTTAGTACTACAAAAACTAGGTTTGTCAGAGTTTCTTTTTCTTTAACTTTTCTAGCTCTATTTAAGAGAGTATTTATATCAACTCGACCTGACGATGAAACTTTCTCACTCTTTTCAGGGGTCGCTAGAGAAGGAAGGTTTTTAACCTGTATATTAATTATTTTTTCTGCACTCATGTATGCAACTAATCATTGTGAAGTATATTAAGCAATTAAAGAATAGTTCATTATGGGCTAAGCTGTTTACTTTGATGTTCATTTTGGGTTACAATCATAAAAATTATATGCCTATAACCTTACCCAAAGTATCAAGTCAAATTCTTAGTAAGAATATTCTTAATACAATAAATAAAAATTTCACTACCATTCAGCCTATTTGGTTGCCAATACAAATGGAATGGACGAATAATCTTTATAGAACTTTTTATGATTATGAAAAATTTATGATTGTCATGTATTTAATGACTAAAACATTTGATTATTATTCAAAAAATTTTGTGAAATTAAATTATTGTGAGTTTTTTAGTCAATATGAAGTTGAAATAGAAACATTTAATATAATGGAAATATCTAAAAAACTTAACATACCAAAAGAGACAGCTAGAAGAAAAATTAATGAATTACAAGAATCAGGAGCAATCAAAAAAATAAATAAAAAAATTATAATTGATAGAAGTACTTGGCCAAATATAAAACCTGAAGTAACAATGAAAAATATGTCATTTTTTTTATCAACTCTGTCAAAAATGATAGTTAATGAGGGATTAATGATAAAACCAATTAGCTCAGAGGATTTAATAAGAGTAGTTAAAGATAATTTTTCATTCGTTTGGAAACTTTACTACGATATGCAATTGCCAATGCTATTAACATTTAAAAAAATCCATGGTGATTTAGAAACCTTTCATGTTCACGGCACTTGCTTAACTAATCATGTATTAAATGCAAAAAAAAATGATAATAGTCAGATGAGCAAAGAATTATATTTAGACAGGTATTTTTTTGGTGATAAACAAGAATTTTCAGGCATTAATGCAATGTCAATTTCAGATATTACGGGCATACCAAGAGCTACAGTTATTAGAAAATTAAATAAATTGGTTAAAGAAAAATTTTTAGTAATAGATAGTAAAAAACATTATTCAACTAATAGAACAGTTCATCAAAAAAAATTAATGGCAATACAAAAAAAAACATTTATTAATCTATCTAAATTTGCTGAACGTATTTATAATTTGAGTTTAATAGAAAAAAATAATTAAAATCTAAGTATTTTTTTTAACAATAAATACAAAAACTATCGAAGTTATCATCATTATTAAAGCATAAGCAGCTGTTGGTACAATGAAAACAGTTATACTTTCTCCAAATATCTGTGTTCCAACAAAAAGTGCTAAAGTTCCATTTTGAAGCCCGCACTCTATTGAAATACATCTTTGTTGTGCAACTCCGGATGTAAAGTATTTTGCAATATAAAACCCTAAAATCATCATTGTTAAGTTTAAGATTAAAACAACCAAACCTGCATTCATAATATAAGAAATAATATTATCCCACTCCTCTATATAAATAGCAGCAAACACTAATATGAATAATATAACTGAAATTTTTTGAATTAAAGAAGCTTGATTATCAACAAAATTTTTAGCAAAGTGCTTAATTATCATTCCAATTATTACTGGAACTGTAACAACAAGAAACATTTTTAAAGCAATACCAGTCATTGATATTTCTTTAATAACACTAATTTCAAAAAAATTAATCGACGCAAACATTATAAATGGAACAGAAATAATACTAATCAAACTAACAACTGCAGTTAGTGATATTGAAAGTGCAACGTCACCATCAGCAAATTTAGTAATTACATTTGATGTAACACCACCGGGCGCACATGCAATCAACATTAATCCAACAGCAAGTTCTGCTGATAGGTTTAATAGTAATGCTATAGAAAAAGCAACGACTGGCAGTAAAACTAACTGAGAAATAAAACCAACTAAAAAATCTTTTGGAATTTTAACTACTCTTATAAAATCTTGAATAGTCAAACTCAATCCAAGCCCCAACATTATAAGAGCCAAACCTAATGGGGCTATTTTTGTGGCTATTTCCATTGGTAAAACTTATTAGTTCATTTTAGGTTTATCAAGTAAATGATTTAAAACTTATAATTAACTAAGATAAATCAATAGCATTCTTTTTTAAAACTTCCATAGAAACAAGCTTTAAAGTTTTTTCATGTGTTCTTTTTAAATAAACAGGGCAAGGTTTCCCAGCATCAGCAGCTCTTGCATACCAACTAGCACAAACACACCAACCATCTCCAGCTTTTAATCCTGGAAATCCAAATTCAGGATGAGGGGTTATTAAATCGTTGCCAGCTTCTTTACACCATTCTAAAAATTCCGTTGTAACTTTTGCACAAACCGTATGAACGCCGTGATCATTTTCATCAGTACTGCAACAACCATCACGGTGCCATCCTGTTAAAGGATCGTTAGAACATTCCTCTAGATCTTCACCTAGAACATTTTTTTGATTATCACTCATTATATTTTCGTAGGATTTGGTTGGCCTTTGTAAACAACTTCAGGGTCAAAAGATTTTTCTTTTTCTTCAAATTTCATTTCAACTTCTCTACCATTTTCAATTGGACCAAGTGGAATGGATCTATAAAAACATGATCGATAACCTACGTGACAGCTTGAACCATCACCAATATCAACAGTTAACCAAACTGAATCTTGATCATCATCAATTCTTATCTCTAAAACTTTTTGAGTGAAGCCACTAGTTTTGCCTTTATGCCAAATTTGCTGTCTAGATCTACTAAAGTAATGAGCTTCTTTAGTTTCTATAGTTTTTTTAAAAGCTTCAACATTCATATACCCATGCATAAGAATATCTTTAGTCTTAGAACACATAGTGATGACTGGAATTAACCCATCATTATCAAATTTTGGTGAAAGAAGTTTACCTTCTTCAATTTCGACTATATTTTCTCTTTTTCTAAACATAATTAGGTAATTATGTAGCATATTAGCAAATATAATAAATATTTTAAAAACAAGGATTTACTGTATAAACTTGCCTTATGAAATTAGTTGAAGAGACAGATAGCAAGATTTTAGATACCAAAAAAGTTTCTGATAAAGAAGCTGAAGAGGCTTTTAAAACTATTTTAACTTGGATGGGTGAAGATCCTAGTAGAGAAGGATTATTAGAAACTCCAAAAAGAGTTGTTAAAGCATACAAAGAATATTTTGCTGGTTATAGTAAAGATCCTAATAAAATTTTAGATAAAACTTTCGGAGATGTTGAAGGGTATGATGACATGGTTGTGCAAAAAAATGTCTCTGTACAAAGTCATTGCGAACATCATATGGCTCCAATTATTGGAATTGCACATGTTGCATACATTCCAAACGAAAGAGTTGTGGGATTAAGTAAACTTGCTAGAGTTGTTGAAGTTTTTTCAAAAAGATTACAAACTCAAGAAAGACTTACAATGCAAATTGCTAAAACAATAATGGAATCTTTAGATGCAAAAGGTGTAGCGGTAACAATCGACTCAACTCATCAATGTATGACTATGAGAGGTATTAAAAAAGAAACTGCAACAACAGTTACAAATTATTTCTTAGGACAATTTAAAGAAGACCTTAGTATTCAAAATAGATATTTAAGATTTATTAGTAAGTAACTTTCTCAGGGAGGGGATAGTAATGTTAGATAATTTTAAAGCACTAGTTATTAATCAAGAGGGAGAAAATTTTACACGAGAAGTAAAATCAATAGATAAATCATTTTTAAAACATGGTGATGTTACTGTTAAAGTAGATTATTCAGATTTAAACTATAAAGATGGAATGATTTTGAAAAATGGTGGTCGTCTTGTTAAAGAATTTCCACATATTCCAGGCATAGATTTTTCTGGTACTGTTCTTGAAAGTGAAAATCAAAAATTTAAAACTGGTGATGAAATAATTTTAACTGGATGGAGAGTTGGAGAAGCTTTTTTTGGTGGATACTCTCAGATAGCAAAAGTTAATGCTGATTTTTTAGTTAAGAGACCTTCAAATCTAACAAGCAAACAGGCTATGATGTTAGGAACAGCTGGCTTTACATCTTTAATGAGTGCTTTTGCTATTCAAGCTAGAGAAGAAATTTTATTAGGCGATAAAGTAAATGATGTATTGGTTACTGGAGCTACCGGTGGGGTGGGAAGTGTAGCGGTAATGGCTCTTACTAAATTAGGATACAATGTAACAGCTGTTACAGGAAAAGATTCTAAAACAGATTATTTAAAATCGTTAGGAGCAAAAAATGTTGTTAATAGAGCTGATTTTGACAAAGATCCAAGACCTATTGATAAAGGATTGTGGGATGGTGTTGTTGATACAGTAGGAGGTAAAATTTTAGCTAATGCAATAGCTCAAACTAGATCAAATGGAATTATAGCTGTTTGTGGTAATGCAAATAGTAATGAACTAAATACAAATTTATTACCATTCATGCTAAGGGGAATTAAAGTTTGGGGAATGGACTCAGCAAATTGTAGCATTAAAAGAAGAGAATTTATTTGGGCAGAAGCAGCAAAGCTTGTTGATTTTGAAGTTCTTGAAAAATCAATCTTAACTGTAAGTTTAGATGAATTGTTAGAAACATATCCAAAAATTTTAAAGGGTGAAATTTCAGGAAGAGTTTTAGTAGATCTTAATAAATAAATGGATTGGGATAAATTAAAAATATTCCACGCAGTTGCAGAAGCTGGAAGCTTTACTAACGCAACAATAAATTTAAATTTAAGTCAATCTGCAATAAGCAGACAAATTCAATCATTAGAACTGGATCTTAAAGTACAACTCTTCGAGAGACACGCAAGAGGTCTTACTTTAACTGAGAATGGTGAATATTTATTTAAGACAGCTCACGATGTAATTAGTAAATTAAAAGAAGTTGAGTCTACACTAGGAGATCAAAAAAATAAACCAACTGGTAAACTAACAATTACAACAGTTAGAAGTTTTGGTACTCACTGGCTAACACCTCGTATTCAAGAGTTTATGACTTTAAATCCAGAAATTGAAATTGAATTAATTTTTGATGACAAAGAATTAGATTTAAGCACTAGACAAGCAGATATAGGTATTTTTATGAGAAGACCTAAACAGCTTAATTATATTCAAAAAAAATTAGTAGATATTAAATACTATATTTATGGATCAAATAAATATTTAGAAAAACATGGTATGCCAAAAACAATTACTGATTTAAATAAACATAAATTTATTTCATTTGGTAAAGGGGCGCCATCACCAGTCTACGATCCAGATTGGGCTTTAAAACTTGGAATTAAAGATGCTAAAAAAAGAAAACCAGTAATGAAAGTTAATAGTGTTATGGGTTTACTTTTAGCTGTTGAAGCTGGTGTAGGTCTAGCAGCGCTTCCTGAGTATTTAGTTTCAAATTCAAACAATATAATAAAAGTACTTCCTAATTCAGAAGGGCCCATAACAGAGGCTCACTTTGTCTACCCTCAATCACTTAAGAACACTGCAAGAATTACTGCTTTTAGGAACTTTTTGTTTAGTAAAATTGGTGATTGGAAGTCTTAGTTAATTAGAATTATCATTAACATAAACTGAAACACCTCTAGAATTAATATCAACATCAAATTTTTTATGTAAAGGTGGAAAAGCTCTTTGTGGACAATCCAATCTATCACAAGTTCTGCAAGACACACCGATAGGTATTTCAGTCGTTTTGTCATTAACATTAATATTTTCAGTGTACACAAAGTCTTTTGCGTATTTTGCATCACAACCAAGACCAATTGATAATATACTTTTTGATTGACCAAAACGTCCTACACCTTTTTCAACTGTTCTTGCAATACAAACATATTTTTCACCATTGGTCATTTTGCTAACAGCTGCTTGAATTATACCAGGTCGCGTGAATGCTGAATAAACATTCCATCTAGGACATGCACCGCCATATCTTGGTATATCAATTCCTGATAATGAAAATCTTTTTGAGATATTTCCTGCCATGTCAACTCTTAGCATGTGAAAAGGAATTCCAGGTAATTTTGGATCTTGTAAGCATGTTACACGGTGAGCAACTTGTTCAAAAGAAGTTGCAAATGTATTTTGTAATAACTCTAAGTCATATTTTAATTTTTTACATTCAGCATGAAAAGGTTTGTAGGGCATTAAAATTGCAGCACCGCAATAGTTTAATAAAGCAACCTTAGTTAACTTTTTAGACTCTTCTGAAGGAAAAGAAAATTTAGATAGATAATTATCAATATCTTTCATTGCACCTTCTTGTGCAATCTGAGCCGCTGCATGAAGTTTCTTTGTTTCCAAAGAACTATAATCACTTAATAGAAGTTCTTTTTTATTTTTATTATAAATTTTAGAAAAAGGCTTTCCTTCTTCTGGTAAAATATCTTTAACTGTAATTGAATATTCTTTATTTAAATATTCACATAAGGCAATATATCTTGTCCTATTATTTTTTTGAATTTTATCAAAAACTTTATTTGCAAACTCTTCTAATTTTGGAAAATAGTTTTTATGTTCTTGAAGAAAGTCAGATATTACCTCACCAGGAAAAGAGTTTTTTCTATTATCAACTATTTTTCCTGAAATTTTTTCTATTTTATTAATTAGTTCGTGATCTTTCTTTTTAAGAATATCTCCCAACCTAACAAGGGCCCTACCTATCTTTGGGTTTGTTCCAACAAGGTCTTTAACTTCAGGACCAAGAATATCCAGGTCTTCAAATAATTTATCATCTAGAATTTCTGAAATAGTATTTTCTAAGTTAACATCTGATTTTGATGTTAAGTCTGAGAGTTGGATATTTAATTTTTCACAAACCTTAAGTAATAAATCTCCATCTATTTTTCTTTTTCCACTTTCAATTAAGTTTAAATAACTCGGAGAAATACCTAGTTCTTCTGAAAGTTTGTTAGCTTGCAGTCCTAACTGTCTTCTAAAAGCCTTTATTTTTGGACCAATTTTTAAATCAATTTGACTCATAAGCTCTATTTGTAAATTTTGTAAATTTAAATTTACAATAAGTTTCTATGTTTTACAAGGTTTTTAACGATTTAATTAGATTTTGTAAATTTAGTAAATTATAAAGTTTACATGAACGATAAAAACATAAATAAAAACCAAGAAAATCAAAGAGAAATTAATGAAAACAACAATCAGAATCAATTTAGTCAATCAGGTATTTACCTAAGAGACGATCATTGTGATTGGGGTTCTAGTGGGATGAATGAATTCACTCAAGAATTTAGTGAAAAAAAATAAGTCCTCTTACTGTTAATTTATACACGATTTAATTTTCTTAATACATAATCTAGAAAGACCTACCTATGAGCTCAGAAGCTAAAGTTTCATACGATTTAAAAAGATTCTTAGGAATTAAAAAAGATTACACTCCAGAAGAAGTAGAACGATTAAGAGGTTCTATCAAAATTGAATATTCGATGTGTAAGCATCAATCTAAAAAATTATGGGATCTGTTAAATTCAGAAAAATATATTAATACATTGGGTTCACTTTCTGGAAATCACGCTATTCAACATGCTAAAGCTGGATTAAAAGCAATTTATTTAAGTGGATGGCAAGTAGCAGCTGATGCAAACACTGCTGGTGAAATGTATCCCGATCAATCTTTATACCCTTATGATAGTGCTCCAAAATTAGTTGAGTCAATGAACAATGCTTTAATAAGAGCAGATCAAATTCAGCATATGGAATTACAAGATGGGGATATGCAATCAAAAGATAGAACAGACTATATGTTACCTATCATTGCAGACGGAGAAGCAGGTTTTGGTGGACCATTAAATGTTTTTGAATTAACAAAAAAATTTATTAAAGCAGGTGCAGCAGGAGTTCATTTTGAAGATCAATTAGCTAGTGAAAAAAAATGTGGCCACATGGGTGGAAAAGTTTTAGTTCCAACTGGCACTATGATTAAAAATTTAAAAGCTGCAAGACTTGCGGCAGATATTGCAGATGTTCCATTAATAATTTTAGCAAGAACAGATGCTAATGCTGCAAAATTAATTACAAATGATTTTGATGAAAATGATAAACCATTTTTAACTGGCGAAAGATCACCCGAGGGTTTTTATTATGTTAAGCATGGAATTGAGCAGGCTATCTCAAGAGGTTTAGCATACGCACCTTATTCAGATTTAATCTGGTGTGAGACAGCAACACCAAATCTTGAGGAAGCAAAAAAGTTTGCAGATGCAATCCATGAAAAGTTTCCTGGTAAATTATTAGCTTACAACTGCTCTCCCTCGTTCAATTGGAAGAAGCATTTATCAGATGCAGAGATTGCAACATTCCAACAAAAGATTAGTGAGATGGGTTATAAGTTTCAATTTATTACACTTGCAGGATTTCACACTCAAAATATTGCAATTTTTGAACTTGCTGAAAAATATAAAACAGAAGGTATGACTGCCTATTCTAAAATCCAAGAGCTTGAGTTCGCCAGAGAGAAGGATGGTTACACAAGTGTTAAACACCAAAGAGAAGTTGGGACATCTTACTTTGATGCAGTTTCAAACACTATAAGTAGTGGAAAAAGCTCTACAACAGCTATGGCAGGCTCTACTGAATCTGAACAATTTTAATTAGTCTTTACTTAAACTTTAAATGTGTTTTAATATTTAAATGATCTTAAGTGGAACACTTTTAGTCATTTTCTACATTTCTCATCGATATATTGTTGCCTGGATTATCTATTACAATAATAGTGATAAAAGATTTGGTAATTCTATTTGGCGTTGGACTTATGATTATAAGGTTATTGGTGAAAGAGATATTTCAGATCTCGATGATAAGCCTTTTGTAAGAAAAAGAAGGACTAGAAATCGCACAGTTACTTTAATGTATTGTAATTTTTTTACAGCTTTCGTTATATCTCTGTCTTTTCTAAGTAATTTGCTTATTCAGATATTATCTTAATTAAGCCCTAAAACTGCGACAATTAATGCGATTGATAATCATTCGCAATGCTAATAATAAGCATTCCAAACTAGATAACCAATAAAAACAGGAAATAATAATGATAAAACTTACAATTATTGCATTTTTTATGGCTTTATTTGCAAACATGACGTTTGCTGCTGAAGTTAATGTATTTAGTGCAAGACATTACGATTCAGATATTCAACTTTACGAAAAATTTACAGCTAAAACTGGAATTAAAGTAAATGTTGTATCTGGTAAAGATAAAGCTCTTCAAAAAAGAATAACTGAAGAAGGTGCTGATTCAAAAGCTGACCTTTATATTACTGCCGATGCAGGAAGATTAGGTGCATTCGCTGCAAAAGGGATGTTTCAAAATTCTATGACAACTGCAATCAAAGCTGCAGTTCCAGCAAACTTTAGAACTGCTAAATGGACTGGAATAGCTAAGAGAGCAAGAATTATGTATTACTCACCAGAAAGAGTAAACGCAAATGAACTTAACGGTATGACTTACGAAGGTCTTGCTGATCCCAAATGGAAAGGTAGAGTTGTTATAAGAAAATCTAACAATATCTATAACCAATCTCTTGTTGCGTCATTAGTAAAAAACAATGGTAAAGCAGCAACTTGTTCTTGGGCAAAAGGTGTTGTGGCTAACATGGCTAGAGACTCTAAAGGAAATGATAGAGCTCAAATTTTAGCTGTAGCCGCAGGTGAAGCTGATCTAGCAGTAGCTAACACATACTATTATGCTTTGATGCTATCTGGAAAAAAAGGTGCTGAACAACAAGCAGCTGCTAAAAAAGTTTTACCTTTTTTCCCTAACCAAGGAGATAGAGGAACTCACATGAACATTAGTGGAGGAGGAGTAATTAAAACTGCACCAAATCCTGATAATGCAAAAAAACTACTTGAGTTTTTATTAACTATAGAAGCACAAGAACACATAGTTAATAATACATTTGAATATCCAATGATTGATGGTGTTGAACCTCATGCATTAGTTAAACAAATGGGTCTTGGATACAATCAAGATTTAGAAACTAAAGTTGCTAATTATGGAAAACAACAAGCTACAGCACTAGAGTGTATGTTAGCTGCAAGTTGGAAATAACAAGTTAGTGAAAAAGAATTTATTTAATATTGATTTAGATAAATCTTCTGACATAAATGGGTCTCAATCTCTGAAAGCTTGTGACCCATGTGCAGCAGAGTGTGAAAAAATCAATAGAAAAATAAATAATAGAGAATTATCAGATATTGAAGATGAAGAGGTTGCGCATATCCTCTCTCCTTTTAATACATAATTTTCTTTTTAATGATTGTGCTCATAGCTCTACAAAAAAGGTATTTACCCTACCTAATTTAACTATGAGCACTAAAAAATTCAAATGCAAGTAGTTCAATTAAACAAACACTTAAAAAATAATAGGAATAGAATGATAGAAGGAAAAAAATGTTCAAACGTAATTTTGAAGACAAGAAAAATTGGAAAGTGGGTTGATGTTAGTACTGAAGATATATTCAAAGATAAAAAGGTAATACTATTTTCATTACCAGGCGCATTTACACCGGTATGTTCTGAAAAACAGTTACCAGGATTTGAAGAAAATTATGACAAATTGTTAGGCTTAGGTATTAATGAAGTTTATTGCATTAGTGTTAATGATGGCTTTGTAATGAATGCTTGGGCTGATCAACAAAAATTGAGAAAAGTTAAGGTATTACCAGATGGAAATGCTGATTTTACAAGGGCAATGGGCATGTTAGTTGACAAAAAGCATGTTGGTTTTGGTCAAAGAAGCTGGAGATATTGTGCAATTATTAATGATGGTGTAGTTGAAAAATGGTGGCAAGAGGACGGTATGAATAATGATGGAAGTGATCCTGATCCATATGAACAAACAACTCCAGAAAACTGCATAAAATATCTATCTAAACAATAAAAGCTGAAAACTTAAAGCGTATAAGAAATTTTTAAGAATTAGCTCTATAATCTCTCTCTCAAATTGGTTTTAGAGTTGGTATTGACTTCCCTTGATAACAAGGGAAGTTTCTTAAAAATAATTATTAAGGTAATATAAAATATGGGATTTGGAAAAATAAATATTTGGTATGTATCATCACTACTTATTTCTTTAGTAGTGGCTGCACCAATTTTAACTGTATTCAGTAGTTTTTTTGAAACCACCGGAAACTATAGTTTAATTTTAAAGAATACTTTTCTTTACGATTACATTTATAATTCCTTAGTACTTTTAATAGGTGTTTTATTTTTAACATTTATAATTGGTGTTGGATGCGCTTACTTAGTTTCATTTTATAATTTTCCAGGTGTAAATTTCTTTAAATGGTCTTTGATCTTATCTTTTGCTGTCCCAGCATATATTTACGCATATTCCTTAACTGCTTTTTTTGAAAATTATGGAACAGCTTTTTCAATTTTAAAAAATTTATTTGGAGAAGGGAATTATAATTCCCATATTCCTAAATTTGATGGAATGATGGGTGCTATAATTTCAATATCCTTTTCATTATTTGGTTATGTTTATGTTTTAACCAGAACATCATTTCACTATCAGTCACAAAATTTAATAGAACTTGGAAAAAATCTTGGCTTTTCTAAAAAAAAATCTTTTTTTAAAATAATACTTCCTTCCGCAAGACCTGCTATCGTTGCTGGTCTGTCGTTAGTTGCAATGGAAACTTTATCAGATTTCGGATCTGTATCTTTTTTTGGCATATCTACTTTTACTACAGGAATCTATAATGCTTGGATTTCTTTTGATGATCTTACTCTTGCTAACAGATTATCATTTTACCTATTAATTTTTATTCTTGGATTGTTTATTTTGGAAAATTTTTCAAGAAAAAAAGCCCAATATCACACATCTT
This sequence comes from Candidatus Pelagibacter sp. Uisw_101, assembly GCF_047727615.1. GTDB lineage: Bacteria > Pseudomonadota > Alphaproteobacteria > Pelagibacterales > Pelagibacteraceae > Pelagibacter. Next base: position 897,287 of record NZ_CP159821.1, on the reverse strand, counting down.
CTAAGGGTGGATTTAAATCTAAATCAGTTATCAATTTAAGTGGATATAAATCATTTTTAGCATTTTCTTTTTGCATGTTAGTTTTTTCTATAAGTTTTTTATTTCCTGTTCTGCAAATGCTTTATTGGACAATTATTTTTCCAAAACATTTAGCTGATTTGGATTTAATTAACTTATTTTCAAATACTATAATTTTAGTAATTTTATCTAGCTGTTTATTAATTGCCTTAGCTTTTATTTCAAATTATGGGAATAGAGTTTCTAAAAGTAAATTTTTAGAAGTATTAACTACATTTTCAATATCAGGATATGCAATACCAGGGATTATTTTAGCGGTAGCATTCATTACCTTTATCTCATGGTTTGACAGCAATATTCTAGGTCAATTTGAAATGAACAGTATAAAGCCAATTTTTATAGGCTCTATTCTTGGTCTAGTTTTGGTATATTTTATTCGATTTTATTCATTAGCAAGTAATGGAATTAAATCAGGATATTTAAAAATTAATTATTCTATTGATGAGGGTGCATATCTACTTGGTTATTCCAAATTTAAGACATTTAAAAACATACACATCCCATATCTAAAAAACTCAATTTTATTGATAGGAATTTTATTAGCCATTGAAATCATTAAAGAGCTACCAATTACGCTAATTATGAGACCATTTAATTTTGAAACTTTTGCAACAAAGGCATATATCTATGCTTCTCAGGATTTATTAGAGGCCGCAGCAGCCCCATCATTATTTCTTATAATTATTGCAAGTTTCTTTATATTAATTACATCTAAATATATTCTTAAAGACTAAAATTATGACAAAAAATTTTCTAGAAATTGATAATGTAACATTTACCGCTAGTGCACAAAACAAAGTAAGCAATGTCTCATTAACTATTGAAAATCAGGGAGACATTATCTGTTTATTGGGTCCATCTGGAATTGGTAAAACTACAATTCTTAGAACAATTGCTGGTTTAGAGAAAATTAATTCTGGAAAAATTAAATTAAAGAATAAATTACTTTCCTCTAAAGATGTCCATGTGGAACCTGAAGATAGAAACATATCAATGGCCTTTCAAGATAACTCACTTTTCCCTCATTATAATGTTTTAGAAAATATAAAATTTGGTGCAGAGAGAAATAAAAAGAAGAAAAAAGGATTAAATATAAATGAGATAATTAAATTTCTTCATATTGATCATGTAGTTGATAAATTTCCACATCAAATAAGTTCTGGTGAAGCGCAAAGAGCCTCTTTAGCCAGATCTTTATTATCTAACCCAGACTTATTATTATTAGATGAACCTTTATCAAATGTAGATCAAAGTTTTAAAGAAGAAATTCAAGTTAAGTTGAAGCAAATTTTAACTGAACAAAAAATAACAACAATCATCGTTACACATGACTCGTATGAAGCTTTTTACTTGGGCACAAAATGTGGAATAATTCTTGATGAACAATTGAAACAATTTGATGATCCATATAATGTTTATCATTTTCCAAATTCTGTAGAGGTGGTTAACTTTTTGAATAGAGGAATTTTAATTCCAGCAAAAGTTACCGGTGAAAACAGTTTAGAGAGTGCTGACTTAGGTACAATAACTGGTGATTTTATAAAACATTACCCAAAAGGATCTGAAGTTCAACTTTTATTACAACCAGAAGATCTGGAACATGATGATCAGAGTAATTTAAAATTAGAAGTAGTTGATAGAAAATTTAGAGGAACAAATTTTATCTATACCCTTAAAACAGTAAGTAATAAATTAATTCCTGTATTTGTACACTCTCACCATATTCATCAACATCAAGTAGACGAAAAATTTGGTATCAAGAGACCAATTAATATTGATCATATAGTTTGTTTCTAATACAAAACTTAACTTAATATGAATGACAGATTAAAAACCTTATCTGGAGGAATAATTGACGTAAGTCCTTTAATGATACCTGTGGTTCCATTTGGAATTATTTATGGTGTTATTGGTATGGAATTAGGTTTGGGTGCGTACATGACATTTGGAATGTCCATTATAATTTTTGGTGGAGCCTCTCAAATAGTTTTACTTCAATTATTTTCAGGCGGAGCTTCATCTTTAGTTGCAATAACTTCTGTTGGTGCAGTAAATTCTAGACACTTATTATATGGGGCAGTTTTTTCAGAATATTTATCTCATTTAAAATTAACGTGGAAAATAATTTTGTCTTACGTGTTAATTGATCAAGCATTTGCTGTCTCAAATACTTATTTTAAGAAGAATAAAGAAAATGAATTTAAACATTACCACTTATTAGGTGCTGGCTTTACCTGTTGGATAATTTGGCAAATATCAACAATGTTAGGTATTGTTCTAGGATCAGTTATACCTGAAGAGCTAGGTTTAAGTTTTACTATTTCTTTAACCTTTTTGGCCTTGTTAATTAATGATTTTAGAAAATTTAAAAATATTATTGTGATGTTGGTATCAGGTATTGTTGCAACTATTGGCTACAATACAATACCATTTCAAGCATATATTATCGTTGCAGCCATAGCTGCTTTACTAATTGCTACATTATTAACTTTGATAACTTTAAAGAAAAATTAATGCATTGGTCGACAATTATTTATTGTGGAATTATTACTTATCTAACAAGGTTTTCTATGATTTTTTTATTAAAAGAAGACATATTAAACGATAAGACAAAAAAAATACTTTCTTATGTACCTTCTGCAATTTTCCCTGCAATAATCTTTCCACCAATATTTCTAGATAGTGCAGGCGCAATAGATATTGAAAATAATCCAAAAATATTAGCTTCTATATTTGCAATAATTATTGGTTATTTTAGTCGAAGTATTATTGCCACAATATTTGTGGGACTTATTTCTTATTGGTTTTTGATTTTTGTATATTACCAATAGAAAAACTTATAATTAAACCTCTCATGTTTCATAAATTTAAAGTTAGCAACGATTTACTTGGCATATTTTATATGCTTTTATGTCAATTTTCATTTGCAACAAATGATGCTTTTGTAAAAGTTATTTACGAAAACTATGATGAGATATTTGTTTTAAACCAAATCATTTTTATTAGGGGTATTTTTACATTACTTTTCATTTTATTATTTCTTTATATTAAGAAAGAGCTTAATTTTAACTTAATCTTTACTTCAAATGAATTGAGAGTGAGAGGCATTTTAGAATCCTTAGCAGCTTTATTTTTTTTCATTGGTATCGCTCTATTACCCTTTGCAAATGTTTATATTTTATTAAGCATGGCACCAATTTTATTAACTGCATTTGGTGCAATATTTTTAAGAGAAAAAGTTAGATGGAGAAGGTGGAGTGCAGTGTTATTGGGTTTTGTTGGTGTGGTGGTGGTAATTAATCCTGGAAAATTAGAGACTAGTTATTATTTTATCTTTCCTATAATTGCAGCAATTATGCTTTCGATTAGAGACATGTATACAAAAAATTTTAAAAAAGATTATCCTAGTCTACAAATTGCATTTATGACCTGTTTTGTTGTTACAGCTCTTTTTGGCTTGTTAAGTATTTATAAATTTTATGATTTTAGTTTAAAGGATATATTTGTTTTGTTTATTGCTGCTTTTTTTCTAGCTCTAGGCTACATTTTTTCAATAGCAACAATCAAAATTGCACTAGTTTCTGTTACATCAACATTTAGATACTCAGTTATTTTATGGGGAATATTATATGGACATTTTTTATTTGATGAGGTGCCATTAACTAATACTTATATAGGGGCTTTAATAATTGTTATTAGTGGATTAATTATTATTTCAAGACAAAAAAAGATTGGGGTTATAAAATAAAATCAAAATCTTGTTAGTTAAACTTTTAGGACGTATAATTAAAACATGAAAAAAATATTAATTATAATTTTTGCATTATTTACAATTAAAGCTTTTGCAGTGGATAAAAGCACAACTTTTAATAATGAAATTTTTCAAAAAGCTCAACTTGAAGGAAAAACAGTTGTTATTAATTCTTGGAATGAAACTTGTACAACTTGTAAAGCACAGATAAAAATTTTAGATCAAGCTGAAAAAGAATTTAAAAATGTTCTTTTTTTAAGTTTTGAGCAAACCAAAGATAAAGATATAGCAAAACAATTAGGTATTGATTATTGGACTACTATTGTTGTTTATAAAAATAATAAAGAAGTACAGAGAAGCATTGGCCAAATGGATAAAGCTAAAATTTACGAATTAATAAAATCTTAATCTCGAATAATAAAGCCTGTTACTGATCATTTGACAATCCAAAAAATGATATTTATTATATAAACCAATATACCATAAAACAAGAACATGAGGATTTTGTCTTTTCCTGTTTTTTCTTCCCAGTTCAATTTAAATAATACTGATGGAGAAGCTACTAATAGGATAATCCCAATTACAATTACAAGTAATGATAAAATTATAAATACATTCATAATTAAATTTATTTAATCAATTCTAAACCAGCTTGTTTCCAGTTTTTTAGACCACCAATTAAATGTGAGCATTTATTATATTGATAAGACTTTGATATTTGTACTGCCAGAGTAGATCTTTGACCAATAGCACAATAAAACAAAATTTTCTTATTCTGTAATTTAGTTTTATTTTTGTTTAAGTAATCATTAATTTCTGGGAAAGAAACTCTTGTACTATTTTTAATCTTTCCAATTTTATCTAGTTCATTTTGCTCTCTAAGATCTATTAAAATTATATCTTTTTCTAATAAACAATTTTTAAACTCATTAGGTTCAATTCCGTTATTAACTTTTTGTTTATCAAGATCTATTCCAAGTTTTAAATTATTAGGAACTGCTACATCCATTAATTTAGGGTCAGGTAAATTAAGATTATTCATAATTTCTATATATTCATTAACTGACTTTACTTGCAGCCGTGGGTTAAATTTTTTTTCTTCTAAAATGGTACTTACAGTATCTCCTTTATAATCATGAGCTGGATACACCAAAGTTTCATCAGGTAATTTTAATAATTTATTAAAAATAGAATTATAAGAATCTTGTGGATCACCATTTTGAAAATCAGTTCTTCCAGTTCCTCTAATTAACAGTGTATCACCGGTAAAAACCCTATCGTTCATTAAGAAACTAAAACTTTCTGATGTATGACCTGGTGTGAATAAAGCTCTAAATTCTAGACCATCAATTTTGATTAATTCTTCATTTGATACTTGCATAGATACGACATCTACTGGTGTTTTATCACCCATAATTGTTACACAATTTGTTTGATCTCTTAGTTCTGCAATCCCCGAGATATGATCTGCATGTATGTGTGTATCTATTACTTTTACTAATTTTAAATCTAACTCTTTTAATAGCTGCATATATCTTTCAACATTTTCTAATACAGGATCAATGATTAAAGCCTCCCTACCTTTAGCGGAAGCAATTAAATAAGTGTAGGTACTTGAACTCTTGTCAAATAATTGACGAAATAACATTTAAATACATTATCATTATATTGAGAATAGTAGAATCTATTTAATAGTACCAAATCTTAAATAAATTTTGTCTAAATAATAAAATAGAGATAATGCTCTTAACACCATAAACAAACACAAGGAAATCCATATTCCAGTATTGCCCATTATTTTTGTTAAATATAAAGATATTAATAAATAAGAAAATACTGAGAAAATCATCGCATTTCTAAGTTCTTTTGTTTGTGATGCACCAATAAATATTCCATCAAATTGATAACAAAATGATGAAATGAAGGGCATAAGTATTAGCCATACCACATAAGATGAGCTTAGATTTCTAATACTTTCAATATCAGACATTAATGTAATGACGTACTTGTTAATAAAAAAATAAATTATTGAAATAATTAATCCTGTAAATGTACTTAAAATAAAAGAGTTTTTAACAATCTTTTTAAATAAATTTATATCTTTTTTACCCAAAGAATATCCAACCATACCTTCAGTTGAAAATGCGTAAGCATCAAGAATGAAAGCAGACAAAAAAACTAAGTTAATCAAGATGGCATTTGCCGCAATATAGTCTTCACCAATTTGACTGCCAAGGTAAGTAAACCAAAAAAATGAAAAGGTTAATAATATAGTTCTAATAAATATGTTTAGATTAATATTAAAAATGTTTTTAAGTTTATTAAGATCTATTAATTTATTAATGTTGATATAAATTTTAGACATCTTATTTAGATACCAAAATGTATAACCTAGAAAAGTTGTGGATATTAAAAGTGCTGAGAATAAAGTCCCATAAGCAACCCCTTTAATATTTAAATTAAATTTTGAAACTAAAATAATACTTAAAATTATATTTAGAATTGAAAAAAAACCAACGGCTAAACTTGAGATTTTGGTCTTTTGTAATCCAACAAATAAACCAGTTATAATGTAAAGTGTTAACTCACCAGGTGCTGAATAAATTCTTATTTGAAAGTAATCCTGATAAAATTGCTTAGTAGTGTCTGATAAATTAAAGATACCCACACTTAGATTGAATATATAACTTTGTAATAAAATTAAGATCAATGAAATTAGTAAAACAAAAACTAAATTTCGAACAACAATATTAAATATTTCTGTGTAATCTTCTTTACCATAAGCTTGTGAAACTAAACCAACAGTTCCCATTCTTAAAAAACCAAAGCTCCAAAAAATCATAGAAAATAAATTAGCAGCAACAGAAGTTGCTGATAAATATGATAAATTACCAAGATTACCCATTAAACCAGTATCAATAATGCCAACCATTGGAATGGCTAAATTTGCAAAAAAAATAGGAATAGATAATTTTAAAATGTATTTAATTGAGGGGTTTTGCATTTAAGCAATAAACTTCAGTATAGATTTAGCAGGAATTGTTTTTTTAATCCAATCTTGAGGAATACCTTTTATACCTTTGTAAGCTGCAAAATAAGCACCAACAAAATTAGCACGAGAACAATTACATCCACCAGCTTTAATTGTTTTAATAACTGCTGTTTTAAAATTTTTAGAGGTGATGATTGCATGTATTGCACCATTAAAGGTACCTGGATAACTACATGCTTTACCAAATTTCTTTACAACAAAATTGTGTGGTTTTGACTTTATTTTTTTAACTTTTTTGATGTTTTCAATAACATTTTTAAAATATTTGTTTTTTATGTTTTTTCTTAAAAAACTATTAATTGGATCCTTGTCTCCTTTATCGGCTAAATCAATAATCTTAAGTTTTGCCAAAGCGAATTGTTCGCTAATCTTGCCATTAGCAACCGTTCTTATAATTTGTTTTGTTTTCTGGTCAGATGTGTTTGAAAAATAAAAGGGTAGACTTGCGCAATACCCATCTGACTCGTTAACTTTAGTCCCACCCGTGATAGTTTTTTTTAATTTAATGTTTTTAATAGTTTCTAAGATATTTTGATGAATCCATGGACCTTTCATGGCTGTTTTCCATTTAATCTTTTTGTATTTTTTTCTTAAAGATAAGTTTTTCCAATAGCTTGAGCCTGGTCCAAAATTTTTGACAATATTCTTTTTAAAAAGCTTAATAACTTCTTTATGGTTGGCAGTTTTTGTTAATGTTTTAAACATCACCTGACCTACATCGTTGTATCCAGAAACTTCGCCTGTTTTAATAGAATAGAATGGAGATCTATTTTTCCTAAAGAAAGCAATATTCTTTTTTCCTTTAATATAAGATTTAAGTTTTCTGTCGTCATAGACCCAATGCAAAGGTCTTGCTGCTGCATCTGCGACAGTTGCACCAAGAAATATATGTAACTTATCAAACATCAATAACTAATACTTTATTTAAATATAAGTTAAAATGTTTTAAATTAAGTAATGTTAAGTTTTAAAAATTGGGATAACAAAACTTGGATTTCATCTACAAGATATATCCATTCCTTCAATAATTTTTTACTAAAACAAAAAAAATTAACTAAACACTCAAAAATTTTAGATATTGGATGTGGTCGTGGCAAGATAATGGGCTCATTATCTTTTAAACTTAAATTAATAAACAAGCCTATTGGACTTGATATTGAAAATCATAAAGATTTTGACAAAAGAATTATATTTAAAAAAGCAAATGCAATTAAATATCTTAGAAATAATAAAAAGAAATTTGATTTAATATTGATTAAACAAACTATTCACTTATTTAACTTAAAAGACATTAAGAAGATATTAAGCTATTCATACGCCAGTTTAGAAGTGGGAGGAATTATTTTAATCTTAACTTTAGATACCAAAAATAACGAAATTCCTACATTTTCTTTAATGAAACAAAAACTTAATCAGTCACTCAAAAGAGACATTCTTATTTGGAAAAAACTACTTCAACTAAATATAAAAAAAAGCATCACTAAATTTTATTTTAAAGTGAATATTAAAAAAAACATATATTTAAAAATGATAAAACAACGCTATATATCTACTTTATTAAAATTTAGTTCACTTCAAATTTTTAATGGAATTAATGAGATTAATCTTAAATATAAAAAAAATATTTTATTTAATGATAAACTCAAATGTATAATATTTACTAAAGTTTAAAGAATTCTCTTTAAAATATTTTCTTTTAATAAAAATTTATGAAACAGTACAGCTAAAATATGTAATATGATTAATCCAATCAATGCATAATTTGATAATATATGAATTGAATAAAACTGCTCAGAAAGCTCATAATTATAAGTTAAATTAATTTTTTTAAAAAAAATAATCAAGCTTTCACCATTAAATAGTTTTTTTAAGATACCTGAGAATGTGACAGTTAATAAAGTCAAATATAATAATAAGTGATTTAATTTTGCTATAAATTTTTGTCCTAGAAAAGCACTTCCTTTAAAATCAGGAATTGGCGTTAATACTTTAAAGATTAGTCTTATTAAAGTTACGTAAAATATGATTAATCCAAATAATATATGATAATTTTCTATATCAACCCTAGATTGATCAAAGTCTAAATCCACCAAATAAAACCCTAAAGGTATTTGAACTATTAATCCTGCGGCAGTTAGCCAATGGAATAATTTACTTAGTAATCCATATTTCGTTTTGTTATTTAATATAGACATATTTAAATTAAGCACATTATGACAACAATTAAAAATACTTTATTTTTTATATTTATATTATTTTACAGTTTCAGTGCTTTTTCTGAGCAAACTGTAGAAGAGATTATTAAAGAAAGAAAATCTATTTTTAGTAAAAATTATAAAACTGCAAAAAGAGTTAATAGTCTTGCTTCTAATGGAGATATAGATGAAGCAAAAAAACTAATGATTGAAATGAGTGTTAATTATAAAAGATTAATAGATCTTTTTCCTGAAAATTCAAAAGTAGGATTTGGAACAGAAGCTTTGCCTTCTATTTGGGAAAATAAAGATGAATTTAATTTATTAATGACAAAAGCTTCTAATAATATGATTGAGCTAACGTCTGTTATTGATAGAACAGAAGATGTGAAGGCAACTCTTGGAAAATATATGTGGAGTAGCTGCAAGTCTTGTCACTCAAAATTTAGAGCTGAAAACTAAGATTTAGTTGTTAGCATTTGAAAATTTTAATATTGTTAAATTATAAATGTCATCCGTATTACCAAAATCAGCAAAAGTAGTAGTTATAGGAGGAGGTATTGCTGGTTGTTCTGTTGCCTATCACCTTGCAAAGTATGGTTGGAAAGATACGATATTATTGGAAAGAGATCAGTTAACTTCAGGAACTACTTGGCATGCAGCAGGTCTTGTTGGTCAATTAGGAGCGTCAGCTACAATTACCCGTCTTAGAAAATATTCATTAAACCTTTATAAAGAATTAGAAGAAAAAACTGGATTATCAACTGGATTAAAACAAAATGGAGCAATCACAGTTGCTAGCACACCTGAAAGATTACAAGAATTATTAAGACAAGCAACAGCTGCACAATTATTTGATGTCAATGTTGAAAGTGTTAGCAAACAAAGAATAAAAGAACTTTATCCAGTTATAAATGACGATGACATTTTAGGTGGAGTTTATATGCCAGAAGATGGTCAGGCAGATCCTATAGGGGTTACAAATGTATTAGCAAAAGCTGCAAAGATGGAAGGGGCTCAAATATTTGAAAAAACTCCAGTTGAAAAAATATTGGTTAAAGATAAAAAAATTGTTGGCGTTCAAACTAAATTTGGCAAAATTGACTGTGAATATGTTGTAATTGCAACTGGGATGTGGTCGAGACAAATTGGAGAAGATATTGGTGTAAGTATTCCGTTATATCCAAATGAACACTTTTATATCATTACAGAACCATTAGATAAATTACCTAAAAACTTACCAGTTTTAAGAGACTATAATTCCTGTCTATATTTAAAAGAAGATGCCGGGAAAATGTTAGTTGGGATATTTGAACCTAATGCAAAACCTGCTTTTAAAGATAAGGGAGTTGTTCCAGAAGATTTTTCATTTGGTGAGTTTCCAGATGATTTTGATCACTTTGAACCTTATTTGGAAAAATCATTTCAAAGATTGCCCATGTTAGAAACTGCTGGAATTAGAAAATTTTTTTCAGGACCTGAATCTTTTACACCGGACACCCAATATCTTTTAGGAGAAACTCCAGAAGTTAATAATCTTTTTACGTGTTGTGGATTTAATAGCATTGGGATCGCAAGCTCTGGTGGTGCTGGAAGAGTTACTGCTGAATGGATGATTAATGGATATATGAATGAAGATTTATTTTCACTAGATATTAAAAGATTTCAAAAATTTCATTCATCTAAAAAATTTATTATGGAAAGGGTAACGGAAACTCTTGGTGATTTATATGGAATGCACTGGCCTTATAAACAGCATAACACTTCAAGAAATCAAAGACTATTGCCCTATCACGAAGAATTAGAAAAAGAAGGAGCATGCTTTGGTGTATCGGGTGAATACGAAAGACCTATGTGGTATGCACTAAATAATGAAAAAGCAGAATACAAATATAGTTTTGATTATCAAAACTGGTATCCTTCAGTTGAATTTGAAACAAAAAATACAACTACTAATGTTGGTTTGTACGAACTCTCTCCATTTTCTAAATATGAAATAAAAGGAGAAGAGGCGCACAGTGAATTACAAAGAATATGCACAGCTAATATTAAAAATGAAATTGGTAGATCAACATATACACAAATGCTGAATAAGGCTGGAGGAATTGAAACAGACTTAACAGTTATTTGTATTGATAAAAATCATTTTAGAATAATAAGTTCAGCTGCAACAAGAACCCATGATAAAGCACATATTTTAAAACATTTATCACGCAATTTAGAATTTAAAGATATTACTGATGATCTAGTTTGTTTAGGAATTTTTGGACCCAAAAGTAGAAATTTAATCTCAAAAATTTCAAATGATGATTTTAACAATGAAGCATTCAAATTTGGTTATGGAAAAATCGTAACACTTGGTTCAAAAAAAGTTTGGGCTCAAAGATTATCTTATGTAGGTGAATTAGGATTTGAACTTTATATAGAAAATAAAGATGCTAAAGAAATTTATCAATTAATTGTTAATGAAGGAAAAAATCATAATTTATCTCATTGTGGGTCACACGCAATGGATACCATGCGAATGGAAAGTGGATTTTTGCATTGGGGTCACGACATTTCACCTGAAGAAAATCAATACGAGGCAGGATTAAATTTTGCAATTAGTTATAAAAAAGAAATCACCTTTATTGGGAAAGAAAGCTTATTAAAAATAAAAGATCAAAAACAAAATAGAAGATTTATTATGCTGTCACTTAAAGATAGTAAGCCTGGTACACCTCTATTATTACATGAAGAGCCAATTTATCTTGCTGATAAGATTATAGGAAGAACGACATCTGGAAACTATTCCTTTAATTATAAAAAAAACCTATCTTTTGGATATGTAAGTTCATCACATTCAAATGAAGAACTTTCAAAAATGGACCTATATATTGAAGTCGCTAAACAAAAATTCCCAGCAATAGTAGAAATCACTCCTCTAAAAGATAAACAAGCTAGATTTTTATAATTTTTAGTTGCTGAGTTAAATAATTGGTGGTTAACTAATGTTATGCAAAAAGCTTATTTTCATAACCGTAAACATAGCAGCGAAAAAAAAGTTCAAAAAAAAACTATTCCATTACAATATATTGATCAAAATAGAATTGTAGACATCAATAAATTATTGAACCGAGTACGAATGGATGAAAAAAATGAAACTAAAAGAAATATCATTTTTTATAGCTTAACAACTTTAGTCTTAGGTCTTTTTTCAACTCTTATAATAATTATAAAATAATCATATTGATCAAAAGTTGATTGATCTAAATTAAAAATCTATTATAAATCAACAATAATTAAGTGGCGGGGTAGCTCAGTCGGTTAGAGCGCAGGACTCATAAGCCTGAGGTCAGTGGTTCGATTCCACTTCCCGCTACCACTTTAGATATTTTTTTAATTTTGAAAAATTCATTGTTTGATTAAGGGGTAATTTTGGATTTTTTTTCAACTTAGTTTTTTTTACTGATTTGTTATATTTTTTAACAAAATTATAAACAGATTGAGATTTACCACCAACATTAATTATACCAGTTTTATTAATAATTTTTGGGAGTATCTCAACTAAATCTTCATGAAACATGAAATTAGTTTTTAAGTTAGTAAAAGCAGCATCATGTGAAAATGGTTTTTCTGTCATTGTTACTCTAAGTATTAATGAGTTTTTGTACATTGAAACAGCACATTCGCCACCTAATTTTGATAAGCCATAATTGTTAAAAGGCTTAACTGGATCTGTTTCGTTATAATTCCCCTTTTTACCCTCATAAACATAACCTGTAGAAAAATATATCAATTTAACTTTATACAATTTACAAGTCTTTACTAAATTCGCTGTTCCAATAATATTAAGATCTATACTTTTTACAATATTCTTTTCATGAATACTCATTGGTCTTGATAGACCTGCGCAATGGAGAATTATTTTTGGCTTATGTTTTTTAAAATTTTTTTTGATAGATTTTAGGTTTAAAATATCTAGCTGTTTTTTAGAACAAAAGATTAAATTTAATTTTTTATTTTTATCTTTTAATATTTTAGCAAATCTTCCATCACCACCTGTAACTAAAATTTTATTATCCATTAATTTTATTATAAAACTCTTTAAGAGAGTAATTTTTTTTATCTTTTATTGACAAGATAGGTTTCTTGATAGGCCATTTAATATTCAAATCTTGATCGTTATATTTTATGCCTATTTCAGATTTAGCATTTCTATACTGAGTACAACTATAAATTATAAAATTCTCTTTATCTAGAGTACAAAACCCATGAGCAAATCCTGGTGGAATATAAACAGATAATGAGTTTTTTTCACTTAAAATTTTTGAATAATATTTTCCATATGTTTTGGAATTTTTTCTAAGATCCACAGCTACATCAAAAATTTTTCCTTTTATAACTGTTATAAATTTACCTTGAGGATTTTTACTTTGTATGTGGAGACCTCTGATTATATTTTTTTTAGAAAATGACATTACATGAAATGGAAATTTCTTCTTAATGTTTTTTTCCATTACCAATTCTTGAAAATACCCTCTTGAATCAAGAAATTTATGTTTTTTTAATAAAATTAAACTATCGAATTTTGTTTTGATTATCATTTATAATAATTTTTTTAAATAATCAGAATATTGACATTTACCATAAAATTTAATTGATCTGCTAATTTTTTCCTTATTAATCCATTCATTTAGTAATGCTATTTCCTCAATACATGCAATTTTTAATCCTTGCCTATTTTCTACAGCTTGTACAAAAGCAATTGTTTTATAGTAATCATCAATTGAACCCGTATCAAGCCAAGCACCACCTCTACCTATAAAATTTGCTCTCAGTTTATTTTTATTCTTATACATCATTAATAAATCAATAATTTCTAGCTCTCCTCTTTTGGATGGTTTTAACTTTTTTGCATAATTCACAACATTTTTATCAAAAAAATATAAGCCCGTAATAGCATCATTTGAAATAAATTTTTTAGGTTTTTCTTTAATTGAGATTATTTTTTTATTTTTATCCATTTTTGCTACACCAAAAAGTTCTGGATTTTGAACCTTGTGTAATAATATGCCTGCACCTTCTTTAATTTTTGCACTCTTCAAAAGTATTGAACTTAGATTTTGACCATAAAAAAAATTATCACCAAGTATCATTGCAACATTTTTATTATTAATAAATTTCTCACCTAAGATAAAAGCATCAGGCAAACCTCTTGGTTTATCTTGTTCTTTGTAAGTGATTTTAATTCCTAAATTATCACCATTTGGAATTAATTTTTTATACTGCTCCACCTGTCCTTTATTAACAATAATTAAGATATCTTTTATTTTTGCAAGCATCAAAATTGATAATGGATAAAAAATTAAAGGCTTGTCATAGATAGGAAGAAGCTGTTTATTTATAGCTTTAGTTAATGGACTCATTCTTGAGCCTGTTCCACCTGCCAATATTATGCCCTTTGTAATCATTTTTTTAGTCCTAGTCTTTTAACAATATCTTTTTTTGCTAGTGAAGAATAATATTTTTTATTATTTAAATACCATAAAAAAGTTTCTTTTAGACCGTTATCAAATTTAATTTGAGGCTTCCATTTAAGTTTTTTTTTAATTTTGTTGCTATTAAGGGCATATCTTTGATCATGTCCTGGTCTATCCGGTATATATTTAATCTTAACGTTATGACCTATAGTGATAAAATTTTTAGCAATCTTAATCAGTGCTTTTGTTATTTGAATATTATTTAAATTTTTATTTGATCCAATATTATAAAATTCACCAATTTGTCCTTTTTCAAAAACTTTAAACAGCGCTGTACAATGATCTTTCACATGTAACCATTCTCTAGAATTTTTTCCTTTTCCATAAATTGGCAACTCTTTATTGTTAATAATATTGTATATTAGTTTAGGTATTAGTTTTTCTGGATGCTGTTTGGGACCATAGTTATTAGAACAATTTGAGATTACAGCTGGAATATTGTAAGTGCGTGTATAAGAGTAGACTAAATGATCAGAGGCAGCTTTACTAGCAGCGTAAGGTGAACTTGGTTTGTAAGAGTAATTCTCATCTGACCTGCCTTTTAAAATGTCTCCATAAACTTCATCTGTGGAAATATGAACTAGTTTACTATTATGTTTTGATGAAAATGTTTTAAAAGCTTCCAGAAGATTGAATGTTCCAAGAACATTGCTGTTAATAAAATTTTTAGGCCCATCTATAGATCGATCAACATGTGTCTCTGCTGCTAAATTAAAAATACAAATAGGTCTGTATTTTAATAATACGTTTAGTATTTTTTTACTGTTTAAATCACATTTTATAAATTTGTACTTAGTATTATTTTTATATTCCTTAAGGTTATAAAAATTTGATGAATAACTAACTTTATCTAAATTAATTACTGAATATTTTTTGCTTATTAATAGATCGATTAAGTTACTACCAATAAAACCAAGCCCGCCAGTCACTATGATATTTTTATTCATTATTTAAGTGATATATTATAATAAGTTTCAATCAAATGAATATTAAAGATATAACAGTAGGGATTGTTACTTTTAGAAGCGAAAAAGTTATTTTTAGATGCTTAAAAAGTTTAGAAAATATAAAGAAAATTATTATTCTAGATAACTCTAACGATTTGATACTTAAAGAAAAAATTAAAAAAGTTTACCCTCACATAAATTTTATTTTATCAAAAAAAAATAATGGTTATGGTGGTGGAAATAATAAAATTTTTAGATTAGCAAAAACATCACATGTATTGGTGTTAAACCCTGATACCATCTTATCAAAAAACTGCATTAAAGAGTTAATACACCAAGCAAATTTGATCAAAAATAAATTTGCAATCTTGGCACCTAGTGAAAAAAATATTATCAAAAAAGAAATAATGGAAGTGGATCATGTTAAGGGATTTTCAATGTTAGTTAATTTATCTAAAATTAAAAAAATTAAGATGTTTGATGAAAATTTTTTCTTGTATCTCGAAGAAATTGATCTTTGTAAAAGACTTAAATTAGCATCAGAAAAAATTTATATTTGTGGTAAGGCTAAAATAACACATCTTAGTGCAAAATCATCAAATATAGGATTTGAATTTGAAAAATGCCGTAATTGGCATTGGATGTGGTCTAAAGTTTATTATAACAAAAAGCATAAAAATTTTTTTTATGTTTTTAGAAATACTTTCTTAACAATTTTCTTTAACTATACCAAGGGAATTTTATTTTATTTATTTAATAGAAAAATAAGTCAAATTTATTTTTTAAGAGGGTCAGGCACATTAAATGCAATAATGGGAAAAAATTCCTGGTATAGACCTAAAATAAATCTCACCAATTAAAACATTTCTTTTAAATCTTTTATAGAAATTATCCTCATATATTCTTTATAATTTTTATAAAAATCTTTAAATTTTAATTTCTTTATATTTTTATCTATTTTTAAAATTTTAGTATTTTCTTTTTTTTGAATAACACCTATTCCTTGATCCATCTCACAAGTGTATATGTCTATATTTTTATCTTGTCTCAAATCAACTATTGCCTTCCAAACATCACCATTCCAAATCATTCTATATCTGGGCACAGCTTGTTTTGACATGCTTTCAGGTAAACAGTCATGAACTAAAATCAAACCATCTTTATTTAAAAATTTTAAAGAGTTAAGTATATCTTTTTTGACTTGAGAGTATTCATGAAGTCCATCAATAAAAACTAAGTCAAAAGTTTCTTTGTTATCTTTAAAAAATTCATCACTAGTTTTTCTAATATTGCCCCCTGAAAATGGGTCAACACCATATTTTTTTTTAATATTTATTCTTGAAAATAATTGATTCTTATCACATCCAATTTCTAAATAAGTGTTAAATTTATATTTTTCATGTAAATATTTAATTAGATCCCATCGATAATAATCTATAGGAAAATTATAGAATATTTTTTTATTAAAATTTTCAATAAAAATTTTGTAATATAATTTCTTAATAATTCTTGAAATTTTATTAATTTTTTCCATATTAATTTTTAATGACCAGGGAAGTCTATTAAATTTTCTACATTATAGCCTTTTTTAAACAACATATCAGAACCACCCAGGTCAAAAAGATTTATTGCAAAAACAAATGCAGCAACTTTGGCCTTTGACATCTCTACTAGTTTTGCTGCAGCTTGAGCCGTTCCTCCTGTTGCTATTAAATCATCTATTATTAAAACTGAATCATCTTTATCAATTGAATCTTTATGTACCTCAATAGTCGCTGTTCCATATTCTAATTCAAAATCAACAGAGTGTGTATCAGCCGGAAGCTTATTTTTTTTTCTAAACATAATAAAAGGTTTTTTAAGTAAATAGGAAACTGCAGAGGCAAATACAAATCCTCTTGATTCAATTGCAGCTATTTTGTCTATTTTATAATCTTTTGATCTTGCAATTATTTGGTTAATACACTCTTCAAATGCATCCGCATCTTTAATCAATGTTGTAATATCTCTAAATAGAATACCTTTTTTTGGATAATCTGGAATTGATCTAATATAATCTTTTAAATTCATAATAGTTAATTATAAAAGTATAGATAAATAAATTTTTGATTATGACAACAAATAAATTAGCAATTATTGGTGGTAGTGGTCTTTATGATGTTGAGGAATTTAAAAACCGTGAATTACTTGATATAGATACTCCTTGGGGAAAACCATCGGATCAAATTTTAAAGACAAATTATCACAATAAGGAAGTTTATTTTTTACCAAGACATGGAAGAGGTCATTTTGTTTCTCCATCTAATATAAATTTTAGAGCAAACATAGATGCACTTAAACAACTAGGTGTTACAGATATAGTTTCAATTTCAGCTGTAGGTTCTCTTAAAGAAGATTTGCCTCCGGGAAAATTTGTTATTGTAGACCAATTTATTGATAGAACTTTTGCAAGAACCAAAACCTTTTTTGATGATGAGATAGTAGCGCATGTATCAATGGCACATCCAACATCAAATGGGTTAATGAATGCCTGTGAAGATGCGATTAAGAAATCAAACATAGATTATCAAAGAAATGGAACTTATGTAGTAATGGAGGGCCCTCAATTTTCAACATTAGCAGAATCTAATTTATATAGATCATGGAAAGCAGATGTAATTGGAATGACCAATATGCCAGAGGCTAAACTTGCAAGAGAAGCTGAGATTAAGTATGCGTCTGTGTCAATGGTCACAGATTTTGATTGTTGGCATCCAGATCATGAAAATGTGGATGTTCAGCAAGTTATTAAAGTTCTTTTAGGAAATGCTGAGAAAGCAAAAGTTATGATTAAAAACTTAATTGATAATTTTGAAGAACATATAGATCTCAATGACCCTACTAATAACTGTTTAGATGTAGCAATTATTACAGCACCTGAGAAAAGAACTCAAAAAACAATAGATAAACTTAAAACAGTTGCTGGTAGAGTTCTTAATAAATGAGACAAATATTAATATTAATTATATTTTTATTAATAAATACAAATACATTTGCTGATAAAAAATTTGAAAAAGATTTAAAAAAAATTTCAAAAGACAATGTGTTTATCGATAATACAGGTAAGATTTATTCTGTAGATAAAATCGATAATAAAGAAAATACAATATTGGTAATTTATACCCATGGAGCTATGGGTGATCAAAAATTAGATAAATGCTTGAGTAAATGGAATTTAGTGCCCCAAGTTATTAGAAACTTACATAATAAAAAAATAAATAATTATGAAGTTAAAATTTACAGACTTTGTTCAGGTGTTAGAGGCTGGTCACAATCAGAACAAGATAAAATGTGGAAACATCATAAAAAAACAGGAAATTTAAGTTTAAAGAACAATGATGGTAAATTTTTAATGACCAAACAAAAGCAAAATCAAAAATTAAAAGTAATTAAAAATACAATAGATAAGTTTGCAGATAATGGGTTTAAAAATATTATCTTAGCTGGTCACTCGTCTGGTGGTTGGCAATCTTTAAAAATACAATCAAATAGTGATAATTTAATTGATGGAGTAATTGGTCTTCATCCAGGTGCTGGAGGAACAGTAAAAAATAGAAAAGAATGGCCATGGTGGGAAGACATTAGATACTATGGATTTGGAGATTATACTAAATTGAACGCAATAATAATTACGCACGATAAAGATAATTACAACAGTCCCAATGATTATTCTTTACTTAAAAAATCCAATGATGTTGAATTTGTAAATATTTCAGATTCAAAATGTAAAAAAAAAGCTACTCTTGGCGGATATCATGGTTTAGCTTTAACAAAATGTTATGCTGATGAAGAACAAAAAGAAAATGACTTAATTAATTATTTGGGAAAATTATTTTAATGAAAATCCAAGGAAAAAAATATCGAACAATATGGTATGAAGGAAATGTTGTTAAAATCATTGATCAAACAAAACTTCCTCATCGGTTCAGCATTAAAGAACTAAAGACAGTAAAAGATGCAATCAATGCAATTGAAATAATGGAAGTAAGAGGAGCACCTCTTATTGGAGGAACAGCTGCTTATGGAATAGCTCTAGCGATTCAAGAAAATAACGACCCTGAATTTATTAAAAAAAGTGCTGAGGAATTAATTCAATCTAGACCTACTGCTATAAATTTAAAGTGGGCTGTAGATCGTATGATAAAAAAATTATCAGGTGTTAAAAGTGATAAAGTTTTAGATATTGCTCTAAATGAAGCAAAAGAAATATGTGATGAGGATGAAAAGTTTTGTGAAAGCATAGGTATTAATGGGCTGAAAATAATTGAGGAAATCTATAATAAAAAAAAAGATACAGTTAATATTTTAACTCATTGCAATGCTGGTTGGCTTGCAACAATTAATTGGGGAACAGCAACATCACCAATTTACCATGCTCATAAAAAAGGAATTCCGGTTCATGTTTGGGTGGATGAAACTAGACCTAGAAATCAAGGTGCAAATTTAACTTCATATGAATTAAATGAAGAAAATATTCCAAATACAATTATTGCAGATAATACAGGTGGAATTTTAATGCAAAGAGGTGATGTTGATATGTGTATTGTTGGAGCAGATAGAACTTTATCAACGGGTGATGTCTGTAATAAAATTGGAACTTATTTAAAAGCATTAGCAGCACACGATAATAATGTACCTTTTTATGTGGCATTACCAAGCTCAACTATTGATTGGGAGATTAAAAACTTTAAAGATATTCCAATAGAGGAAAGAAATTCTGAGGAGCTATCTCATATAGAGGGAATAGATGAAGATAATAAACTTAAAAAAATTTTAATTTATCCAAAAAAAAGCAAAGCAATGAATCTTGCTTTTGATGTAACACCAGCAAAATACGTAACAGGACTGATTACAGAAAAAGGCATTTGCGAAGCATCAAGCGCTGCATTAAGTAAAATGTTTAAATAATGATAAATTTAAGAGCAGAAGTTATTAAATACGCTAAAATGCTAAATACTAAAAAGCTTTCAGCATTAAGATCGGGCAATATATCTTCTAGATATAAAGACGGTTTTTTAATTACACCTTCAGGTGCAAAATATTCATCATTAAAAAATAAAGATATAGTTTTTATAACTCTCAAAGGGAAGTTTGATAAAAAAAAAGGAATACCATCTTCTGAATGGAGGTTTCACCAAGATATTTACTTAAATAAAAAAGAAGCTAAAGCAATTGTTCACGCACACTCAAATTATGCAACTGCAATTTCTACTCATGGAAAGGGAATTCCAGCATTTCATTATATGGTGGCAATGGCGGGTGGTAACGATATCAAATGTGCAAAATATGCAACTTATGGCACAAGAGAATTATCTAAAAATATTATTAAAGCTCTAAAGCAGAGAAAAGCTTGTTTAATAGGTAATCACGGACAAATTGCATTTTCAGAAAATTTATCAAAGGCATTTGAATTAGCTGAAGAGGTTGAAAATCTTTCGAACCAGTATATAAAAGCCCTAAAAATTGGTAAGCCTAAAATTTTATCGTCAAAAGAGATGAGTAAAGTTTTAAGTAAAGCAAAAAATTATAAGAGGGGATAATTTTTATGACTAAAGTAGGTGAGCATATAACTTTAGATATCATTGGTACTACTCATGAGTATGACCCTTCAGTCTATGAGAATGTAATACGTAAAATTGCAAAAGCTGCAGAAGTTACAATTCTCGAAATTTCAAAGTATAAATTTAAACCTCAAGGTTTCACTATACTTGCCTTATTAGCTGAAAGTCACATCAGTTTTCATACCTTTCCAGAAAAAGGGATTATTAGTTTTGATTTTTTCACATGTGGAAAAGTAAGTCCTTCTATTGCACTTGATATTGTAAAAAAAGAATTCAAACATAAAAGAATTGTCACAAAAGCTTTTGATAGAGATACTAAGTCTTTGTATCATGACATTTACAGTTCGCCTGGATTACAAAAATCTTATGTAGTAAATGAGGTTTTAGAAGATTTTAAATCTAAAGTAGGTCAACATATTGAAATATTAAACTTAGAACAATTCGGTAAATCACTGTTTATTGATAACGAAATTCAAGTCGCAACAAATGATGAAGTTTTATACAGCTCAACATTTGTAAATGCTGCTTTAAAATTAAATAAAGACATGGGAACTGCTGCAATCATCGGTGGAGGTGATGGAGGAGTTGCAAGAGAGTGTATGTCTAAAGGTTTTGATTTTATAGACTGGTATGAACTTGATCCAGAAGTAGTTGAAATTTGCAACAAACACCTTGGAAGCATTAGTAATAAATCAACAGAAAAAAATTCAGTTAAATGTATTTGGGGAGATGCTTTTGAAAGTATAAAATCTGTTGAAGATGATAAGTATGATAAAATTTTTGTAGATCTTAACGATGATCAGTTTTGTATAGATCTTGCAGCCAAAAATATGGATTCGTTAATTAGAATATTAAAGCCAAATGGAGTAATTACTGCTCAAGTTGGCAGCCAAGATAAGAAACCAGAGCAAGTAGAAAAATGGTTAGATGTTTTCAACAAGAATTTTGGAAATACAACTTTGGATAGGGTTTACATCCCAAGTTTTGACTGTTCTTGGAACTTTTCATCATCAATTAATCATTAAAAATTTCTTTTTAAATTCTCAAATTTGTGAAATAAATCTCTAAAATCATATGGAGGAAAAAATGAATATATTTAAGAAAACAATATTAAGTGTTCTTGCTTCTTTATTATTAATCGGAAATGTTTACGCTGATAAAATAAAGATTGGAACAGAAGGTGCTTACCCACCATGGAACTCTAAGGACGCTTCAGGTGCTCTTATTGGTTTTGAGGTAGAGTTAGCAAAAGAACTTTGTGCAATCATGAAGCATGAATGCACTATCGTTGAACAAGATTGGGATGGAATGATTCCAGCATTGTTAATGAGAAAGTTTGATGCAATCATGGCAGGAATGTCAATTACTGCTGAAAGACAAAAAACAATCACTTTTTCACAAGGTTATGCAGACGAAGTTGCAGCCCTTGCAGTAATGAAAGGTTCAAGTTTAGAGAGCATGGATACACCAGAAGGTATTAATTTAACTTTAGGTGGAAGTGCTGTTAAAAAAACTCTTAAAACTTTAACTTCTGCACTTGCTGGAAAAACTGTTTGTACGCAAACTGGAACTATTCACCAAAACTTTTTAGAGTCTGGTGATGTAGGTAAAGTAAATGTTAGAACTTACAAAACTCAAGATGAAGTAAACTTAGACTTAACTTCTGGTAGATGTGATGTTGCATTAGCTGCAGCAGTTGCATTCACTGATTATGCGGATAAATCAGGAAAACCAGTAGTATTAGTTGGACCTACTTTTTCAGGTGGTGCTTTTGGTAATGGTGTTGGTGTTGGAATTAGACAAGGTGGAGATGATGCAATCGGTACAAGAGATGCAAAACTTCTTAAAGATTTCAACAAAGCAATTAACACTGCTAGAAAACAGGGAATCATCAGCAAATTAGCGATCAAGCATTTTGGCTTTGACGCTTCTATGTAAATAATATTTTGAAAAGGCGACTATTTATTTAGTCGCCCTTTCGATATGGACCTTTTATCATTCGGAAAAACAGGCTGGGGAGACGAGTTGTTTTATGCAACTCTCATGACAATTGCAGTAGCAGTTACTGCAATGTTAATTGGTTTTTTATTTTCATTAATCTTTACGCCACTTAAATTATCAAATAATAAATTTCTAAATTTTATTGGCAATACTTACACAACAGTAATCAGAGGGGTTCCAGAATTATTAGTAATTTACCTTTTCTTTTTTGGGGGAAGTGGTGCAATAATGTATGTTGCTTCAATTTTTGGATACTTTGAATACATAGAAATTAATGCATTTATTACAGGTTCAGTTGCAATCGGTATTATATCTGGCGCTTATTCAACAGAAGTATTTAGAGGTGCTATCCAATCAATAGATAAAGGTCAATTTGAAGCTGCCAAAGTTTTAGGGGTTAGTAAATTTGTACAATTTTATAAAATAATTCTACCTCAAATGTTAAGACTTGCTATTCCGAACTTAAGCAATGTTTGGCAAATTACTTTAAAAGATACATCTTTAATATCAGTTACAGGTTTAGTTGAGATCATGAGACAATCTTACATTGCAGCGGGTTCCACTAGAGATCCTTTGTTCTTTTATTGTTTTGCTGCAGTTTTATATTTGATGCTAACATTTTTGAGCATGAAGCTAATTAATAGACTTGAAGTTAAATATAGTAGGGGTTTTTAATGGATTTTGATTTAATGATAACAAGTTTGCCAAAATTACTTAGTGCAGCAGTTATAACTTTAAAATTGTTATCAGCATCTTTAATCATTGGCTTATTTATTGGATTTTTATTTGCAGTTTTAAGATTAAATAAAAACCCATTTATTAGTAAATTTGCTTATGGGTATTCTTATCTATTTAGAGGAACTCCATTATTGGTTCAAATATTTATAATTTATTATGGTCTTGGACAAATCGAATGGTTAAGATCAACTTTTCTTTGGGTAATATTAAAAGAGCCTTATTGGTGTGCAATTATTGCATTTGCTTTAAATACGGGAGCTTATACTTCAGAAATTTTAAGATCTGCTTTTCAAACTATAAAACCTGGAATTATAGAAGCGGGTAAAAGTCTAGGGATATCAAGTAAAATTATTTTATATAAAATTCAAATTCCAGTAGCAATTAGACAATCTTTACCAGCTTATGGTAATGAAATTATATTAATGATGAAGGGTACATCACTTGCTAGCACCGTAACCTTAATGGATATTACTGGTGTTGCAAAACACATTGTATCAACGACTTACAAACCTTTAGAGGTGTTTCTTTTAGCAGGTGGAATTTATTTATTTATGACTTTTATCATTCACAACTTGATAAAATATTTAGAAAAAAAATATAGTTTTCAGTAAGAAGTATATTCTTTAATCTCTTTAATCTTAGAGCCTGTATGAGTATTTATCTCCAGCTTTATCTTAGCACGATTATCATTTAAAAAATGAACGTCTCTTGATAGTTTTATAAAGTTTTCAGTAAAATCAGAATTTTTTTCACATAATCTTTTATCATCTTCAATCACCCATAACTTTGCATTAATATCTTTTAGTGACTTAAAAAGTGTATTAAGTTTTTCATCAGATTTTACATTGTTATCTAATTGATCTTTTAAAATACCATGCTCATCCTTAATAAATTTTAGTTTTTCAGGGTCTTTAATTTTTTCTTGTTTAATCTCTAAAATAGAAATTTTATCTAAAAGTTCACCAACGGATACTTCAACTAGAATTTTATTCATAAAAATTTATACTATGTTAAGTTGTTAGAAATATGTCTAATATTTTAATTATCAAACATGGTTCTTTAGGAGATATAGCGCAAGCTTGTGGGGCAATTCAAGATATTTCTGAAAACCACCTAGAAGATCAAATACATATATTAACAACAAAACCTTATTTTGAATTATTTAAAAAAAATCCGTTTACTCACAATGTTATTTTAGACAAACGTCTATCAAGATTTAATTTAATTTATCTATATTTATTGATGAGAACTTTAAAGAAAATAAAGATAAAAAAAGTTTATGATTTACAAAACTCGTCTAGAACAAAATTTTATAAGAATATTTTATTTCCAAAAGTAAATTTTAATACTTGGTCTAGTTCAGAAACTACTTTACCGAGCAATATCTCAAAAGAAGTATTTGATAAAAATCCTATTCTAGATAGATTTGATCATCAGCTTAAAACTTCTGGAATTAAAACTGAGCACACAATGAAGCCAAATTTTAGTTGGGCTCTCACCAATATTGATAATATTAAACAAGAATTTAATTTAGATAAATATATTGTTTTATTTCCTTTTTGTTCAGCTCATCTAACTCATAAAAAATGGCCCCATTACAATGAGCTAATAGAGTTAATTAAAAATAAATATGGAAACCAAATTAAAGTTGTAGTAGCTCCGGGACCACCTGAAATTGATGATGCAAAAAATATTAATGCCATTTCAATTTTAGATAAAGGTAAAGCTCTAGATATTCCTCAACTTGCAAGTTTGATTAAAGAAAGTTCATTTGTTATTGCAAATGATACAGGTCCCGCTCATATTTCAGCACATCTTGGTGCAAAAGGCTTAACTTTATTTGGTAAACACACAACTGCCTACAAGGTTAGCATTGAGAGAGAAAACTTTAAAGCAATACAAGTTGATGATTTAAAAAAACTAAGCGCAAGTAAAGTGCTAGAAAAAATATTAATTTAATATTTTTTTATATTCTTCAATAATCGTACTCCACTTAAATTTAGCAGAGTTTTCTTTGGCAGCTTTTCCATATTCATGGAATTTATTATTTTCTAACATTAGATTAATTGATGAATAAACTTCATCCAATTCATTGCCATCACATATTAAACCCGTTTTCTCATGTTCGATTGCATCTGGTGCACCTCCATCTTTTCCTCCAAGAGAGGGCAATCCATATTGAGCAGCTTCAACATAAGCAATACCAAATCCTTCAACAGATTTTTTATGAACAATAGATGGCATGACAAAAATATTAGATTTAGCAACTAGTGCATTTTTTAATTCATTAGAAATATCTTTAAAGAACATCACTTGAGGCTGAAGGCCTAGTTCTGCTACTAACTTTTTTATGCTTTCCTCTTCGTCTCCATAACCCACACAAATATAGACAATACTAGGATAGATTTGTTTTAAATTTCTAAGAGCCATGATTACTTTTTCATGATTTTTTCTTTTATCAAATCTAGAGACAGTGATTAATCTAGGAGATTTATGTTTTAATAAGCTCTCTACTTTATCTAAAGTTTTTTTATCCAATTCTTCAACAGCATCAACACCAGGGTTAATAACTATAATTTTATCTTGCTGAACACCCAATGAAATAGCTAAATTTTTAGTGTACTTAGAATTAGCAACGATGGTTTCAACATTGTCTAAAACTTCTAACACTCTTTTATTAAGAGAGGTGCCTTTCTCATGATTAATTTCTTTACCATGGATCAAGCATATCTTTTTTTTATTTGTTTTAAGATGTTCTAAACTTTTCCAATGATCAGCAATAATGCCATCAATTTTATTTTCTTTAATAAATTCATTAATCAATTGAGCTTTTCTATATTTTCTAAGAAGCTTTATTCCACCAACTCGCTCTATTGAAAAAGAAACTTGTTCATCAAATAACTTATGATTTTCATGATAATCAGCAAATACTTTTATCATGTAGTGTTTTGAAAGTTTATTTGTTAAACCCCACATTAAATTTTGCATACCACCCACTTCTGGAGGAAATGTTTTTGTAACTACTAAATACATTAATTATCTAACCACTTAATACCGCAGCCAACACTTGGAATTTGTGTTTCAGGACCTTTGCCCGTCTCAGCTATTTGTTTCATTGCTATAAATAAATCACTATCACCAGATCTCACTGGTTTTAAATTGTCCAATTCTCTTATTCTACCTCTGTATTGTAATTCTAAATTATTGTTGTATCCAAAAAAATCAGGAGTGCACATTGCATCATAACTTTTTGCAATATTTTGAGTTTCATCAAATAGATAAGGGAAATTAAACTGATGTTTTTTAGCAAATTCAATCATATTTTCAAAACTATCTTCAGGGTAATTAATTGTGTCATTAGAGCATATGGCTACTGCTTTTACCCCAAGCTTTTCTAAATTTTTGCAATCTTCAACAATATCTTTAATAACAGCTTTTACATAAGGGCAGTGGTTACAAATAAACATAACCAAAGTTCCATTTATCCCTTTAACATCATTTAATTTAGTAATTTCGTTATTAGTGGAATTTAATTCAAAGCTTTTAGCTGCTTGTCCGAAATCACATATTGGAGTTTTTAACGGCATGTTATAATAATATATAAGTTATGTTTTATGATTTGGAAGATAAAAAAGTTAAAAATTTAGGTGAAAATTGGTCTGCATCTAATGCTTCTATCATTGGTGATGTTACATTAGAAAAAAATACCAGTATTTGGTTTAATGTTACATTAAGAGGTGATGTTGAAAATATTTATGTTGGTGAAGGGTCAAATATTCAAGATGGCAGTGTATTGCATACCGATCCAGGTTACCCATTAAAAATTGGTAAAGATGTAACTATTGGTCACTTAGTTATGCTGCATGGTTGCACGATTGAAGACAATTCTTTAATTGGAATTGGTGCTGTCATTTTAAATGGAGCAAAGATTGGGAAAAATTGCATCATAGGAGCTAATGCACTGATCACTGAAAATAAAGTCATTCCAGATAATTCTTTAGTTGTTGGTTCACCTGGTAAAATTGTAAGACAAGTATCAACTGAAGAGGTAAAGTTAATTACTGAAAATGCTGTTCATTATCAAGATAACTGGAAAAAATACTCTAAATCAATATTTTAAAGCTAAAAATGTGTTTTTTTTATTAGACATTAAGGTTTTAAGATATAATAATTTATATTAAATTTAGTGTGATGAAAAAAATATTAACACTTATTATCATTTTCTTTATATCTACCGTAGCTAATGCAGATTTAGTAGGACAATCATTGTCTAAAGCTTCGGAAAAAATTTCAGAATATACTGTTGGATTAATTCCAGGTGAAGGACATACAGAGGCAAGCATAGATATAAGAGAAGGTTATAAACCTGATTATAGTATTTTAGCTGTTAGAGAATTACTAAAATTAGATAGTGGAAATATTTTTACACAATTTTCTTTATTTAATACTGAGCATTTAAATAAAGAAAAAATAATAGGTAATTTTGGACTAGGTTCAAGAAAGCTATTTAGTGACAATACTATGTTAGCTGGATTTAATGCTTTTGTTGATAATGACTTTAATAACGAAAATAGAAGAGCAAGCATAGGTTTTGAATTAAGAAATTCAGTATTAGATTTTAATTCTAATATTTATAAAGGATTAGATGACACACAAGATGAGCATGTTTTAGACGGTTGGGATTACAGGTTAGCAAGCCAAGTGCCTTATCTACATTGGTCAAAAATATTTATTAATCATTATGAGTGGGATGGCGTTTTAAGAAACGACATTAAAGGGACAAAAATAGGTTCTGAAATGAATTTAACAAACTCTCTTAATTTTGAGATAGCTTATGATGATAAAAACAAAAAAGGTTTAGATGATGATTGGTATGCAAAGATTAGATTTGTACACCCACCAAGAAATAATGGCCCAACAGTCATGGATGGGATTAGTCAAAATGCTTGGAAAGAAAATAAAGATATGTCAGGAGAATTATTAAGCAAAGTTGAAAGAAATAACAAAATTATGATTGAATTTAAAGGATCAGCAACAATTTCAAGGTCAGAATAATAATGATTAAATTATTTAAAATATTTTTAGTAAGTTTTATTTTTTTAGGAATAAATTCAGTTCTAAAAGCAGAAACTGGGAAAGCAACAGTTTATAAAATTATAATGAAAAAAATTGAACTTTGTGAAAGCAGCACAGGAGTGGATAACTGTGTAGGTGCAGTAGTGTTAGCTGAGAGAGATTTAGAAATTGATATTGCTTCAGTTGATGCTGGAACTGCTGCCGCTGCTTATGGAGATACAGCTTTGTTGCCATTAGGTACAACATATACACATATGAGAGTAACTATTAGTAGAAAATTTACTATCAGCGCAGACATAACTGTTGCTGGTATATCAACGCCCTGTCGAACTTATGCAGATGCCAAATACCCTGGTGACCATGCAGCAGCAGGAAATGAAATTCATACACACAGACCTGCAATGACTCCAAATACAACTCAAGCAGAAATGGTTAGTTACTTAGTAAATGATCAATTCACAATATGTACTGCAGCAAACTGTGGTTCAGTTGCTAATGATCAAGACCTAAATTATGCACAGGGAACTGGTTCTTCAACTTTTCAAACTCAGCATGCTGATGGATCAACAGATACGGACCATGTTATGATTTATACTCTTACAGCACCTTACACGGTTGCATTAATAGCTCCAGTATTAGACATATCATTTAAAACCGAAGCAGCAGTCAATGCTTCTGAAATTGCATCAACAAATTTGTGTAATATTGAACCAGTTGAGCCAATTGTTGCTATTTCAATACAATAATTATTTTAGAATATCTTGAATTTTATTTTCTTTTTTTAAAGCTCTATTATCATCTACATTTGGAATTGAGAGATATACTTTTTATTAAGGAATTAACCAGGTATCTTTGTTATTCTCTAAATCAAATTTAGCTCTACGGTGACCTTTGGCAGCTAAATAAAGCCATTCCATACTTTTAATTTTGCATTGAATAACTGTAAAGTTTTTATACCCAACTTCACTTTGCTCCATCGTAAATTCAAAATTATCCAACTCAGGTTTTAGTCCTGAAGTTGGAGTATCAGATAGTGTGCCAGGTCCATTATCAACTAAATAACACTTTCTACTCATATGCCCTGTTTTTAACCAAGACTGTTTTGTAATATCATTTTCATGATTAACAATGCATTCAACTTTAAGTCTAACTTGTATCTTCTCATCCTTGTCATAAAATAACATTGCTGCATTTTTACTTGATTTTAATTTAGCAATTTTATTAGATCTAATATCACTATGGTATTGGATAATATTGTTTTCTCTATCTGATTTTCTAAGGACTACAATTCTTCCATCAAAGTCATCTTGACCACCACAAATAAATACAGGAATTCTAAATGGAGACCCTCTATCTTTGATAGCATTATCTAACATCGACCAAATTTTATTTTTGATCTCAGTAAAGTCCTCATAGTAAGGAACAGTATTAGTCACTAATAATTATTTTTTCTTTTTTAATAGAGCAATCAAGCTTGAACTATCCCAACGGTTACCACCCATTTCTTGAACTTTAGCATAATAACTATCAATAAGTTCTGTAGTTGGAACTGGTGAACCATTTTTCTTTGCTTCTTCAATTACAATTTTTAAATCTTTTCTCATCCAGTCAACAGCAAAACCATAATCAAATTTATCATCAGTCATTGTTCGGTATCTATTTTCCATTTGCCATGATTGAGCAGCACCTTTTGATATGGTTTCCATTACAATATCCATATCTAACCCTGCATTAATTCCAAAGTTAATAGCCTCTGATAAACCTTGCACAGCACCTGCAATGCACATCTGGTTCATCATTTTAGTTAATTGACCACTTCCAGTTTTACCAATTAGTTTTACTTTTCTGCTATAACAATCAATAACTTCCTCAGCTTTTTTAAATACATCTTCATCACCACCAACCATTACAGTTAGTATTCCACCTTCTGCACCTGCTTGACCACCTGAAATAGGTGCATCTAAAAACCCAAATCCTTTTTCTTTGGCTGCAGCATATAATTCTCTAGAAATTTCTGCTGATACAGTTGAGTTATCAACATAAACTGAACCTTTTTTAGCTGTTTTAAATAATCCATTTTCTCCAAGAGAAACTTCTCTTAAATTTTCATCATTACCAACGCAAGTAAAAATAAAATCAGCACCTTCAGCAGCTTTAGCAGGAGTATCTGCTTTTGAGCCCTTGTATTCTGTAATCCATTTATCAGCTTTAGCAGCAGTTCTATTATAAACAGTTACATTGTGACCAGCTTTTGATATATAACCTGCCATCGGATAACCCATGACACCAAGACCTATGAAAGCAACATTACAAGACATAATTTTTATTTCCTATGTTTAATAGTTTGAAGTTTAAAGTAATTCTATTTGGATTTATTTTTACATTTTTTTCTAGTTTTGGACAGAGTTATTTTTTAGGGCTGTTTAATTCAAGTATAAGAGATGCACTATCTATCACTCACGGACAATTTGGCACAATTTACGCATCTGCCACTTTATTTAGTAGCTTATTATTAATTTGGGTTGGTAAGAAAATAGATGATGTAAATATTTTTAAATTTGCTTTATTTGTAATTATTCTTCTATCTTTTGCATGTTTTTTCTTCTCAAAAGTTTCATCAGTTTTTTTACTTTTTATTGCAATTTTTTTAATGAGATTTTCAGGTCAAGGAATGATGTCTCATACAGCATCAACTACTATTTCAAGGTACTTTACTAGAACAAGAGGTAGAGCTTTAAGCATCAGTTGGTTTGGACTTTCATCTGCAGAATTTATTATGCCTATTTTAATGGTATATCTATTAACAATCATAGATTGGCAAAATCTTTGGCTTATATTTTCAATTACAGTTTTAATTATTTTACCTATTGCATCTTTTTTATTAATTAAAAATTTAAATTTAGATTCTAGAGAAACTAGTGATGAAAATATTAAAGAAGTTGAGATTAAACAATGGAACAGGAGAGAAGTGATTAAGGATTATAGATTTTATATAATAAGCTTAAATATGCTTGCCATGCCATGGATTTTTACTGGTTTTGCCGTTTTTCAATCTTTTGTGCAAACCTCAAAAGGTTGGGGACCCTATGTAATTGCTCAATCATTTATGTCTTATTCAATATTTTCAGTACTAACTTTATTTTTATCTGGGTTTTTAATAGATAAATTTACAAGTAGAAAACTTTTGATTTATATGAATATTCCACTTTTATTATCAGTTGTTGTTTTATACTTTTTTGATACTCCAATTACTGCATTTTTATTTTTAGGGTTAGTTGGTATTTCTAATGGATTTGCAAATATCCTAGGTTCATCTACTTGGGCTGAATTATATGGAGTAAAAAACCTTGGATCAATCAAGGCTCTCACAACTGCTTTGATGGTTTTTGCCACAGCTTTTGGTACTGCTTTATTTGGTTTATTGATAGATTTAGGTTTTACAGTGGATGGTATTGCTCTTATCTCTGGCTTATATATTTTTTTTTCTTTAATCCTTCTTTTTTTGATAAGAAAAAAATTAAATCCAATAATAATTTAGAAAATCCTTGCATTTTTTATCATGAGGTATAAATAATTGCGCATGGCTAGAGTAACAGTAGAAGATTGCATAGATAAAGTAGAAAGTCCTTACGAATTAGTATTGGTTGCTAAAGAAAGAGCAGTTCAATTAAATTCAGGTCTTGAGCCTACTCTTGATAGAGATAATGATAAAAATACAGTTATATCTTTAAGAGAAATTGCAGAAGAAACTATTAAAGTTTCAGACTTAACAGATAGCGCTATTCACAAACTTAGAAAACATGTTGAACAAGTTGACGATGGTACAGATGATGATGAAGTTATCGGTGATGATTTTGATAGCATGTACAAAGGTGAAATTTCTAAAAGTGGAACACCTATATTACCATCTAAAAGAGCTAGAAAAATTCCAGAAAAAATTCAAGTTGCACCAGAAGATTTAGAAGAATTAACTGCAAAAGCAGAACCTGAAGTAGAAGTTAATCCAGAACTTGAAACTGCTAGTGAAGAAACTGAAACTGCTAGTGAAGAAACTGAAACTGCTAGTGAAGAAACTGAAACTGCTAGTGAAGAAACTGAAACTGCTAGTGAAGAAACTGAAACTGCTAGTGAAGAAACTGAAACTGCTAGTGAAGAAACTGAAATTTCTTTAGATCAAATAGCTGAAACTGAAACTGCAAAAGAAGATGCAGAAGAAACAGAACCTAATAGTTAATTATTAAATTCCTTTAAGATTTTTTCCCTGTGTTCATCTAAGTCTGGAATATCACCACGCGTTGTTTCATCCTTATAATTAGACATTTTAATTGGATTACCCGCTAATTTAAAATCTCCAATTACTTTGTGATGTGCTTTAACAATCATGTTTCTTGCTTGAACTTGAGGGTTTTCAACAGCTTCTTTAATATTAAATATTGGACCACATGGAATTTTTTCTTTTTCCATTTCACTTACCCAGTCATTAGTATTCTTAACAATAAGTTTATCTTCAAGTATCTTTTTAAGATCATCCATATTTTCTGATCGTAATGAATTCGTATTAAATTTTGGATCTTTAGATATTTCAGGAATATTTAAAACATTACAAAGCTTTTCAAATAATTTTTCATTACCAGCTGCTATAATGATGTGACTATCTTTTGTTTTAAAAGCTTCAAAAGGAGCAATGGATGGGTGACGAGATCCCATTGGTTTTGGTATTTCATTTTTAGCAAGGTATCTTGCTATAGCATTTTCTAAAATTGCTATTTGACAGTCTAGCATTGAAACATCAATAAAAGTTCCTTTGCCAGTTTTTTCTCTATCATAAAGCGCTGCATTAATTCCAACTGTAGTAAATAATCCTGCAGTAATATCACCAATAGATGTACCAACTCTTGTTGGTTCAGAATTTGGCTGACCGGTAACACTCATAAGCCCACCCATACCTTGAACAACCATATCGTAAGCAGGTAATTCTTTTAATGGACCAGTTTGTCCAAAGCCTGATGCTGATGCATAAATTAATCTAGGATATTTTTTACAAATATCTTTCCAGCCATATCCCCACTTCTCTAACGTACCTGGTTTAAAGTTTTCAACTAAGATATCTGCTTTAGCTAATATTTTTTCAAATATTTTTTTATCATCCTCATTTTTTAGATTAAGAGCAATACTTTCTTTGCCTCTATTTAATGACATAAAATAGGCTGAATAATCTTCAATAAAGGGCCCAAATTTTCTAGAGTCATCACCAACCTTTGGTGCTTCTACCTTTATCACTCGTGCACCTAAATCTGAGAGCATCATTGTGCAATAAGGACCAACTAGCACTCTAGTTAGGTCAAGAACTAATAGGTTTTTTAAAGGACCGTCCATATTTTATAAAATAATGTGTTTGTGTAGAGTTGACTCTTATCAATAACTTTAATTATATGCATCTCTTAAATAACATAATGAGAGGAATAATAATGTTTAAAAAAATATCGTTATATTTTACAGCATTAGTTTTAGTTTTATCAACAGTTGGTTCTGCTTATGCGGTAACGTTAAAAGCAAGTCACCAATGGCCTGGTACTCCTAGAGCTGATGGATCTTTTGACCCACGTCACGAAATGGTTCAAATTATTGCCGATGAAGTAAAAAAAGCTAATGTTGATATTGATATCAGAATTTACCCTGCAAAATCTTTATATAAACCTAAAGAACAGTGGAAGCCAATGACTACTGGTCAGCTAGATATATCTGCTTTTCCATTAGGTTACGCTGGAAAGTTTCATCCAGAATTTGATGCAACATTAATGCCTGGGACAGTTAAAAACCATGAGCATGCATTAAGATTTAATAAATCTCCAATGATGACTGAGATTAAAAAAATTATTAATGATGCAGGTGTAGTTGTTTTATCTGATGCTTGGCTAGGTGGTGGTTTTGTTTCAAAGACACAATGTATTAGAAAACCTAGTGATGCAAAAGGCCAAGTAATGAGAGCAGCTGGAAAAGCATTTAATCAAATGCTTGAAGGTGCAGGAGCGGGTATTCAAAGTATGCCATCTTCAGAAATCTATACTGGTCTACAAACAGGTGTATTAACTGGTGCAAACACTAGTTCAGGAAGTTTTGTAAGTTACAAAATTTATGAACAAGTTAAATGTGCAACACCTCCAGGAAAATTTGGTTTATGGTTTATGTATGAGCCAATCCTTATGTCTAAGAAATCTTTTGATGCATTAAATTCTAAGCAACAAAAAGCTCTTATGAAAGCTGGAAAAGTAGCTGAAAAATATATGACAGCACAAGTATCGAACCTTGATAAGAAATTTGAGGATGCTTATAGAGATGCTGGCGTTGAATTAGCATACATGACAGCTGAAGATCATGCTGAATGGGTAGAAATTGCTAAGAAAACTTCTCATAAAGCATTTGCAGAGAAAGTACCTGGCGGTGCTAAGCTTATGGAAATGGCTTTAGCAGTTAAATAAAACAATATATAAGAAACCCCTATTTGTGAAAATAAATAGGGGTTTTTTTTTATGAAAAAAAAATATTTAAAATTTTGTAATTACACTTCCCAAGCTTGTGGAGCTTTTGCTGTGGGTGCTTTGATTTTATCAATTTTAGTAATTGTTGAGCTTGTTTTTGAAAGATATTTTTTTCAAAGAGCTATTACATGGCAAACTGAATTAGTGACTATACTGCTTGTTGCGTCTACTTTTATTGGTAGTGCTTATGTTTTAAGTGAAAAAGCCCATGTAAGCATGGAATGGATATATGATTTTATGTCTAAAAAAAATATTGTTAAGCTTAAAATTTTTACTTCGTTATTAAGCTTATGTTTTTTCTTAATTCTATTTTATTTTGGTTTTTTGATGGTTGAAGAAGCATTTACTAAGAATTACACGACAGGAACTATTTGGGATCCACCTTTATGGGTGCCATATTCTTCAATGCTAATAGGTTCTATTTTAATGATACTTCAATATATTGCTGAAATAATTAAACTTTATGATGAGGGGGATTTTAAATAATGGACCCACTTACAATTGCTATAATTGTTGCAGTTTTTACTTTAATAGTTTTATTCTCCGGTATTCCAATAGCTTTTGGTTTAAGTTTTGTCTCGATAACACTATTAGTAACTTTTGAAGGACTGCAAATGCTAGATGTCTTTGCTGAAACATTTTATGCAGGCTTAAATTCTTTTGTACTGTTATCAATTCCAATGTTCATACTTATGGGTATGGCTGTTGCTCATTCACCTGCAGGAAAAGATTTATATACTGGCCTTGATAGATGGTTATGGAGAGTTCCAGGTGGTTTAGTTATATCTAATATTGGTGCATGCTCAATCTTTGCAGCTTTAAGCGGATCAAGTCCAGCAACATGTGCTGCGATTGGTACTATGGGAATTCCTGAAATGAGAAAAAGAGGATACTCAGACGAAATTGCTACAGGAACAATTGCTGCTGGAGGAACCTTAGGAGTTTTAATTCCACCGAGTATAGTTTTAATTGTTTATGGCATGGCAACAGGAACTTCTATTGGAAGACTATTTTTATCTGGCATTATTCCAGGGTTTATGTTGGCAAGTCTTTTTGCAATTTGGGCATTAATACACAGTTACTTCATTGATAAAAACGCAGCTAAATTATTAAGAAATAGAAAGCCACCAACGTTAAAAGAAAAACTTGAAGTTCTTCCTAGAATTTTTCCATTTCTTGCAATCATTGTTGGAGTTTT
Organism: Candidatus Pelagibacter sp. Uisw_101; assembly: GCF_047727615.1. Classification (GTDB taxonomy): domain Bacteria; phylum Pseudomonadota; class Alphaproteobacteria; order Pelagibacterales; family Pelagibacteraceae; genus Pelagibacter. Next base: position 860,590 of record NZ_CP159821.1, on the reverse strand, counting down.
GTATGTACTGTATGGAGGAGTTGCGACACCATCAGAAGCGTCTGGTGTTGGTGCATTTTTAGTTTTTGTAATGATTGCAGTTGTTTACAAAATTTATCAGCCTAAAAAGATTTGGAATATTGTTAAAATTTCAATGAAAGAAAGTGTAATGATAATGTTTATTATTGCAGCCTCTTACCTTTTTGCATTCACACTATCTCAACTTTATGTAACTCAATCACTTGCTCAAAGCATGATAGAATTAAGTAGTAATAAGTGGATGATTTTTTTGATGGTTAATGTGTTTTTACTTGTTGCTGGTTTCTTTTTACCACCAGTTGCCGTTATTGTGATGACTTCAGCGATATTGTTACCTGTTATAACTACATTGGGTTTTGATCCATATTGGTTTGCAATTGTATTTACAATAAATATGGAAATAGGCTTAATCACACCACCAGTTGGATTAAACCTTTATATAATTAAAGGAATAACACCTGATGTAAGTTTATCCACAATCTTAAAGGGATCATTTCCATTTATGATGATGATGGTTTTATCCATATTGATATTGTGTATCTTTCCTGAGATCGTATCGTGGTTACCTGATAAATTAATGGGTAAACCTCTTGGATACTAAAAAAGACATTAATAGAAAAATTTCGGTAGCACCCATGATGGATTGTACCGATCGTCATGATCGATATTTTTTAAGGTTGATGAGCAAGAATGTTATGCTGTACTCAGAAATGGTTGCAACAAAATCTGCAATACATGGAGACCGAAAAAAAATTTTATCTTATAGTCCTGAAGAAAAACCCTTAGCTTTACAAGTGGGTGGATCCGATAAAGCAGAATTAGCTGAAGTTGCAAAAATTGCAGAAGACATGGGCTATGATGAGATTAATATTAATCTAGGTTGTCCTAGTAAAAAAGTTCAAAAAAATATGTTTGGTGCTTGCTTGATGAGAGAACCAGATCTTGTTGCAGAATGCATCGATTCAATGGTGAATGCTTGTAAAATTCCAGTCACTGCAAAAACTAGAATTGGTTTTGATGATACTGAAGAATTTGATTACTTAAATAATTTTATATTAAAGATGAAAGGGGTTGGATGTAGCACTTTTATATTACATGCTCGAAAAGCTATTTTAACTGGAATGTCACCTAAACAAAATTTAAATATTCCAAAACTTAATTATGGAATGGTCTACAAAATAAAAGAAGAAAATCCAGACTTAGAAATTATTATCAATGGAGGAATTTCAAAAATTGATGAGATTAAAAATCATTTAACCTTATGTGATGGTGTTATGATTGGTAGATCCATATATCAAAATCCTTATTCGTTAGTTGAAATTGAAAATGAAATTTTTGGAACAAAAGAAAGACCTACAAGAGAAGAGATTGCCGAGAAACTACTAGAGTACCTTGAGAAAGAAGTTAAGCTTGGCACAAAAGTAAATCATATTATGAGACACACAGTTGGATTATATCATGGGCAAATTGGTTCAAAAGATTGGAAGAGATATTTAAGTGATAATATGATGGCAAGAGATTCAGATTTTCAAAAATCAAAACATATAATGACTATTGTACAAAATAACGAGAAAGCTAATCAAGTTAGCTCATAATGGAAAACTTAAACTACGGTGAGATAATTAACCTACTAGCGGTCCTTGCAATATCCGCTGCTGTAGCAGGTTTTATGGCTGGATTACTTGGCGTTGGTGGTGGAATTATAATGGTTCCAGCTTTGTATTATGCTTTTACTGTATTAGATTTTGAATTAGCAACTAGAATGCATTTAGCTGTTGGAACTTCTTTAGCAATTATTATCCCAACTTCAATAATTTCGACCAAGACTCATATGGAGTATGATGCGGTGGATTTCAAGATGGTAAAATCCTTTGGTATATTTATCTTATTGGGGGTTATAGCGGGGACTTTTTTAGCAGTAAATCTAAAGACACCAACTCTAGTATTATTCTTTTCAATATTTGCTTTTATGGTGGGTTTATTTTTTATTTTCCTTAGAGAAAAACTTGTAGAAAATCCTAAAACAATTTCTAACATTGTTAAAAACATTTCTGGGATTGTGATTGGTTTTATTTCAGTGCCCCTAGGTATTGGCGGTGGATCTCTAATGGTGCCATTTATGAGAACTTTTGGTTATGACATAAGAAAATCGATTGGTACAGCTGCAGCAGTTGGTTTTTTGATTTCACTTAGTGGAACGATCACCATGATTATGGGTGGAAAGATAATTGATAATATCAATACTCCTTTTAGTGTGGGTTATATAAATCTATTAGGGTTTGCAGTATTTGTTCCAGTTACAATGATTATGGCTAGGTTAGGAGCAAAGGCTGTTTATAAAATAGATAAAAAACTATTAAGTAAAATATTTGGTACTTTTTTGCTTATAGTATCCATAAGATCTTTCGTTGAATATTTAAATATTATATAATTAATTATGTTTAATTTTAAAGAGATAATTTCATCAATTGCTGATGCAGGTCAAAAACTTTTTAGTATAAAAAATATTAAAAAAAATGACTTAGAATCTATTATATCTTTATGTGATGATTTAATTTCACACAAAGGGGCAGCATTCGGTATTACTGTAGCTAGAGATATTACTGAACTATATCAATCACTATCTCCAGAAAATAAATTATTATTTTTTAAAAAAATTAACGATAAATATAAGCCCAGCTTTACAAAAGTTAATGAAGCAATTGAAAATTATACGAAATCTCAAAATGAAAAAACTTTGTCTGATTTATTTAAAGTTTCTGAAGGTAAGAGAAGGGAACTTTTTAGAAGAATGAATATGGCACCCAATGGAACTGCGATTATAGTTGCCTTGAGAGAAGATTTAATAAAAATATTAAAAGACAATAAAGAACTTTCAGAATTAGATAATGATCTTAGACATTTATTTAGAGCTTGGTTTAATCCAGGATTTCTTAAACTTGCTAAAATCACATGGGATACAAAGGCTGCAGTTTTAGAAAAAATAATTAAATACGAAAGAGTTCATCAAATAAAAGATATGAACGAACTTAAAAGAAGGTTAGGTGAAGATAGAAGGTTTTTTTCTTACTTTCATCCAGCCCTTGAGGATGAGCCTATTATTTTTGTTCAAGTAGCCCTTACAAAAGGTCTTGGTAAATCTATTCAAGAATTAATGAAGCCGACTGATAATGAGGTAAAATCTTATGATACAGCTACTTTTTATTCAATTAGTAACTGTCAAGAAGGTCTATCAAGAGTAACCTTGGGTAATTTTTTAATAAAGAGAGTGGTTTATGAAATACAAGAAGAACTACCTCACATTAAAAACTTTGGTACCTTATCACCTATCCCAGGGTTTGCTGATTGGTTTACCTATTTAGAGGAAACTAAGATTAAAAATATTTTAGGCGATCTAAAAGATCAAGATGCGATCTTTTTAAAATCTCAAGACTTAAAATTAGGTGATAGTAGAATTATAAGAAATAAAGAAGCTATAATAAGATTAGTAGCTCATTATATTGTTAATGAAAAAAATGAAAAAGGACTACCAGTGAATGATGTTAGTAGATTTCATTTAGGCAATGGAGCAATTGTTGATGATATAGTTGTTAATGCAAATATTTCAGAAACTGGTTTTAAAAGATCTTATGGTGTGATGGTTAATTATCTTTATGAACTTAAAAATATAGAAAAAAATCATGAAGAATATATGAATAATAATAAAGTAATCGTCTCTGATAAAATAAAGAAATATTTATAAATATATTCTTTATTTTTTAATTAAGACCCCACTTAACTTTATTCCAGATTCTTTCATGAAAATAATAAAAAAAGAGAGGAATTATAGAACCTAGCCCTAGTATTCCAGCTCCTTTAAAACTACCAGTAAAAATATAGCCAAATATTACCCAGTAGATAAAAATAAAAAGTCTCCATGAAAATGTTTTAGCAACGGAACGTATTTGTTTATCTGCCATAATAAAATTAGCCTATAATATTTTTTGCTTATACAACACATTTATATTAATATTTAACTATGACCAATAAAGTAAGTAAAAGTTTTATAAAAAATTCTCATTTAATAACTGATTTAAAACTATGTAGTATTCGTTTAATTGATAATGCTAAATTTCCCTGGATCATTTTAATTCCTAAACGAAAAAATATTACCGATATTTCAGAACTTAGCTCAAAAGATCAAATGTTATTAATGAAAGAAATTGTTCATTGCAGCAAGTTAATGAAAAAAATCTTTAAAACAAAAAAACTTAATGTTGAAAAGATTGGCAACATTGTTCCTCAATTACATATTCATATAATAGCAAGATTTACTAATGATAGTACGTGGCCTTTGTCAGTTTGGGTTATTAAAGGGAAACCTTATACAAAAATTCTATTAGCAAAAACTATCAATAAGATTAAAAATTATTTTAAGGATTAAAGGGTAAGGACAGAGGTAGTTTTAGTCTCCCGCCACTACCTCTTAATCATTATGTATCTGATTCGTCCCAAATTTGTTAACACGTATTAATTGAAAGTAGACTTTATCAACCGCTTGCTTTACTAAATAGATAACACACAGACTCATAAATAATTAAAATTAAAATACATTGATTAAAACCACACTCTCATCATTTGCAAAATCTATTGGTTTTAATTCACAAGATTATATTCCTAAGGAAGGGGTATCCTTTTCTTTATTTAGAATTGAAGTTTTATCAGGTTTAACGGTTGCTTTAGCCTTAGTTCCTGAAGCTATTGCCTTTGCTTTTGTTGCAGGAGTTGCACCTTTATCAGGGCTTTATGCTGCTTTTATCGTTGGGTTGATTACAGCTGTATTTGGTGGAAGACCTGGAATGATTTCAGGAGCAACTGGTGCCTTAGCTGTTGTTATGGTTTCTCTTGTTATGGATCACGGTGCTCAATACTTGTTTGCAACTGTAGTGTTAATGGGAATTTTACAGTTACTAGCAGGGGTCTTTAAACTTGGAAAATTTATTAGAATGGTACCCCAACCTGTAATGCTTGGTTTTGTTAATGGTCTTGCAATCGTTATTGGTATTTCGCAACTTAGTCAGTTTAAAACCCTTAATGCAATGGGTGAATCAGTATGGATTTCAGGAAATACTTTATATTATTCAATTGGGTTTGTAGTTTTAACTATGTTAATCATTTGGTTACTACCAAAGATTACTAAAGCAGTTCCAGCTACACTTGCTGCTATTTTAGCAACATCAATATTAGTTTTAGCATTAAAAATTGACATCCCAAGTGTTGGAGATCTTGCAAGTGTTAAAGGAGGATTACCTATATTCTCAATCCCAAGTGTTCCTTTAAACTTTGAAACTTTAAAAATTATTTTCCCTTATGCATTTATATTGTCTGCAATTGGCTTAATTGAAAGCTTGTTAACTCTTAACTTGGTTGGTGAAATTACCAACAAACGAGGAGGTGCTAGTCAAGAATGTTTAGCTCAAGGTTTTGCAAACACAGTTACTGGTTTTTTTGGCGGTATGGGTGGATGTGCGATGATTGGACAATCTATGATTAACGTAAAATCAGGGGGTAGAACAAGAATTGCAGGAATAGCTGCAGCATTATTCTTATTAATTTTTATTTTATATACATCGAGCTATATTGAGATGATCCCAATTGCAGCACTTGTTGGTGTAATGTTTATGGTGGTGATTGGAACGTTTGCCTGGAACTCACTAAAAATATTATTTTTTGTACCAAAGAGTGACGCGTTAGTTATTGTCCTTGTAACTGTTGTAACAGTTTTAGAAGATTTAGCGGTTGCTGTAATTGTTGGAGTGATTGTATCAGCATTAGTTTTTGCATGGAAATCAGCTTCAAGAATTAGAGCGGTTGAGAGACCCTCCGTTAGAGAAAAGGGTGCTAAGGTGTATGAAATAGAAGGTCCACTTTTCTTTAGTTCAACAGATAGTTTTTTAGAATTATTTAAACCAGAAGAAGATCCAGAAGTAGTTATTATTGATTTTGCAGGATCAAAAGTAATTGATCAATCAGCTTTAAAAGCAATTGAAGACATTGCTGACAAATATAATAGTTTTGGAAAAAAAGTTAAATTAAGACATTTAACTCGTGATTGTCATAGATTGTTAAGCAGAGCAGGTCAGCTTGTCGTTGATAGTGATGACGATCCAGATTACGGAATTGCAGTTGATTATGATGTTAAATTAGGTATTTTTGGAAATTAACATGAGCAAAGAGATAAAAGCTGATGATGTTATTTTCAATTTCTTTAAACAAATTTGTGATGAGAAAGATGATGTTAAATGTATAGAACTTGGCAATAGTTGGATTAACGCAATGAAGACCAATCTTACTAACATGGAAAAAAATTTAGAAGAAGCTGACAAAGCTAAACATCAGGAAAATATAGACAGTAATATGAACCACCTTAATAACCTTAAGGATAAATCAGCTGAGGAATGGCGTGAATATGCAACTCAGTGCATGGTAGAGATATTAGATCACAAAAGTAAATCTTGAATTTTTTTAAGAGATTATTTTCAAGTAGCAATCTAGAGCTAGAAATCAATGACGGGGGAAGAGCTGCTGCTGGTTACAAAGGTAAAGCTGGAGACTGTGTAGTTAGATCTATAGCAATTGTATCAGGTCTTCCTTACCAAAAAATTTATGATGATCTTTATGAAGCAAATGAAGAATTTAGAACCACATCAAGAACTAAACTTGCAAGAAGTTTAAAACAAAAAAATGATAGTCCAAGATCAGGCACTCATAGAGTAGTAGTCAAAAAATATCTTAAAAAACTTGGATGGCATTGGACGCCAACAATGTTTATAGGCCAAGGCTGTAAGGTTCATTTAAAAAAAAATGAACTTCCAAGTGGGACTTTAATTATATCTTGTTCAAAACATATAACTGTTGTTAAAGATGGTGTCTTACATGACACTTATGATTGTTCAAGACGAGGTACACGTTGTGTTTATGGGTATTGGACTAAGCCTCATTAGATAAAGATAAACGTGGTTAATAAATTTCATTAATATATAATTTTTAAAAATGAGCTTTAAAGATAACGTCAACTTACATGTGGACAAATCAGCTAAATTACTAAACTTTAGTGATGATTTACTTGAGCATTTAAAATCTACTCATTCATTAATTAAAGTAAATGTGGGTGTTGTCTTAGATGGTAAAATTAATAACTTTACTGGATGGAGAGCGGTTCACTCAGAACACATTCTTCCAACCAAAGGTGGACTAAGATATTCTGAAACCGTTGATCAAGATGATACAGAAGCTTTGGCATCTTTAATGACTTACAAATGTGCAATAGTTAATATTCCTTTTGGTGGTGCAAAAGGGGGTTTAAAAATTAATCCTAAGAATTACACAATGCCTCAACTTAGAGAAATTACCAAAGCCTTTGCAAGTAAACTAATTAATAAAGGTTTTATTTCTCCAGCATTAAATGTTCCAGCTCCAGATGTTGGAACTTCAGAAAGAGAAATGGAATGGATTTTGGAGACATACAAAACACTTAAACCAGATGATATAAATTATAGAGGTTGTGTAACGGGTAAACCCTTACATCGTGGAGGTATTGCTGGAAGAACAGAAGCAACCGGTAGAGGTATTGAAGAAGTAGTTAGAGAAATATTTAGACACGAAGATGTTGTTAAAGAAGCTGGTTTAAAAAAAGAATTAAAAGATAATGAAATTATAGTTCAAGGCTTTGGTAACGTAGGAAGTAATTTAGCCAAACATTTATATAATAGAGACAATGCAAAGATTATAGCCATAGGTGAATTTGATGGTTATTTATATAATAAAAAAGGCATTGATATAAATGCACTAATTGAATTTTTTCAAAAAAATAAAAGTATTAATAATCCTAAACTTGGAGAATTTAAAAATAACCCAAGTGAACTCTTAGAATTAGATTGTGATATTTTAATTCCAGCTGCGTTAGAGAATGCAATTACTGTTGATAATGTAGATAAAATTAAAACAAAATTAATAATTGAAGCTGCTAATGGACCCATTTCATTTGAAGCGGATCAAAAATTATTTGAAAAAGGAGTTATGATTATCCCTGATATTTATGTCAATGCAGGTGGAGTAGTAGTTTCTTATTTCGAGTGGGTTAAAGATATTTCCCATATACGTTTTGGTAGAGTTGAAAAAAGATTTCAAGAACAAAAAATATTAGACATTATTGATTTGATAGATAAAAAAACTAATACCAAAACAGATTTTGACACTATTAAAAAAATTATCCATGGAGCGGATGAAGAGGATTTAGCTTTTTCAGGTCTAGAAGACAGTATGAGAAATGCATTTATTGAAATTTATAATGCTAAAAAACAAATAAAAAGATCATTTAGAGACAGTGCTTATTATGTGTCTCTAAAAAAAATAAGAAATTTTTATACAGTAGAAGGCTTTCCTAAACGATAATAGCAGCTTAATTTTACCTTTAACTAAATTAATAGAAGACTCTCAATCTATGATTTGTTAGCATTTGATATGATAAAATTAATAAGAGCAGGCTTTATGAGCAAGCTTTTTGCTATTTTAGTTTTAAGCTTATTATTAACTAGTGGTGCTAAAGCTGGTTGTGATGATGCTCCAACTGATGGAGTGGATTATTCTAATTGTCAATTCTCAGAAGGCCAAGATTTAAGTAGAGCTTATATACCAAATTCTAATCTTTCTTTTATTAGCTTTATTAAAGTTACTTTTGATAAAGGAGTAATGATGAATGCAACATTATCTAATGGTAATTTTGTAGAATCTTCTTTTATTAGAACTAATTTATATGAAGCAAATCTTGAAGGCGGTATTTTTGAAAAAGCTAACTTTTCAAGTGCCAATTTAACAAGAGTAAATTTCAAAGGCTCATCATTAATTGAGACGAACTTCACTAACAGTAATCTTTTTGAAGCAGACTTAACGGGTGCTAATATCTTAAATGCCACCTTTGAGGGTGCCAATCTAAACAATGCTACCTGGATTGATGGAACTAAATGTTCTTTAGGTTCTATTGGCAAGTGTGCTAAATAGTTAAAGGTTAATTTACATAATATTTATGAAAAAACATTTAATTATTTTAGTTTTATTTTTAATAGTTCCAAATTTATCTTTTGCAAAACAGCTAAGCAAATCTCCATTTATTCCAGATAGTGTTCAAGATGAATTTAATAAATTATCTACTGAACATAAGAGCAAGTTTTGTGGTTTTGAAAACTATAAAATTAGAAAAGGCATTATTAACAAAGATTTAGCAATAAAAATACTTGGTTATAATTCAAGAATGGATAATTGGAAAATAGTAGAAGGTGTTCATAGTCGGGATGTCTTTAAAGAGTATGCTGATGTTGTAACATATGCAAGTGTATCTGAAAATGATCAGGTAAAAGAACTTCTCTTTGATAAACTTTATGTATGGGCAAAAAATAAAGCTCTCACTCAAACTAAACAATGTTATAGAAATACAGAAAAAAATTCAGTTTTAAAAGATTGTGAAGGTGAATGGAGTGATCCAGAAGGTCAAGATTTAGCACCAATAAAAGATGCAACTGTAACTCTAGAGATAATTATGGGTTTAAACTATATCTATAATCTTAATTTTGCTAATTATAAAATTGAAGATTCAAGACATAAAACTATTAACGAATGGTTCAAACCTTTTTATAAACAAATAAAACCTGCCAATAAATTCTATATGGGAAATTCTGCTGGGTGGTATTTTCCAAATATAGCTTTAAGACACAGTGATGATAAAAATTATTCTAAATTAGTTAAGAAACTTGTCAAAGGAGCTGACAAATGGATACTCGATGATGGAAGTATTAAAGATAGAACTACACGTGGAGATCGATCATTATGGTATCATCATACTGGATTAGGTGAGGCTTTCATGATTTTAGAAATTGCTAATGCAGCTAATATTAAATTACCAAAAAATTATGAAAAAAATTTATTAAAAGCTGCTGAATTATTTCAAGATGGTTTTTTAGATAATTCTATTTTAGAGCCTTGGGCAAAAAAAGGTCATAACTCACAAGCTAGCAATGGTGTGCAAAAATTTAATAAAAAATTAGATAGTGTGAGTTTTAATGGACCTTGGTTGCATATAATACAATATAGATATCCAAATCATAGAACATCAAAATTCTTAAAATCTCAAATGACCAATAGAGCAAGATCTTTAAAAAGTGATGAGGTTATGGGAATTGGAGTGGGCTGTATCTATAACGCCTTAGCAAATAAATAAAAAAGTTTTAATTTGCTTATTTTACAGGTTTAATTTTCTGATTAATAACAAGAACTGCTCCAATTATTAAAATAGGTAAGCCTATTATTAAGTCTTGCTGCCATTCTAAGTTTTCAAATACGGTTGAGATTAATAAAGCAAGTACAGGCATTACAACCCCCACATATCCAGCTCGACCAGCTCCTACTTTCTCTAATAATCTTAAATAAAAAATAAAAGCAAATATTGAACCAACTATTGATAAATAAGCAAGAGATGCAATGTAACTGAAGCTATATTCAAATAATAATTCAGTACCCTTTATCTGAGTGATTAACAAAGTAACTAATGATCCGTAAAGCATTGCATACGCAAGTGTTGGTATTAATGAAAAATTATTATTTAAGTTTCTTTGGTGAACCATGTTACCTGTTGATGCACTAAATGTACCAAGTAATGCTAAAAATAATCCAACATGAGTTCCATTTGCTAAGCTGAAATTGAAAATTTCATCACTGAAAATGATTATAATTCCAATCATCCCAATCGTTGCACCCAGTAAAGTTTTTAAAGAAGGTTTCTTTTTAAAATAAAATCCTTCTCCTAAAATATTCATAATAACTACCGTTGAAAAGACAACTGCTGGAAATGCGCTTATTAGGTAAGTATTTGATAGATAAAAGAAAACGTAATTTAGAGAATAAAGACAAATACCAAAGAGCAAAAACCAAAGATGTTGATTTAAAGAAAACTTAAGATTTTTCTTCTTATAAATTAGATAAACAAAAATAATTATTGCAGCTATCAAAAACCTATAAAACACTGATACTAATGGATCAACGTAGCCTAACTGAAATTTGATGACATACCAAGTAGGTGACCAGCAAAAGAGTGTGACAATAAATAAGATAAAATTGTTCATTAGCAAACACTTATAATCAATCAATCTTAAAAAAATATAAGATTAATCTAACAATTTTAATATATAAATTTAATAGTTATGAAAAAAATACTTCTAATTTTAACTCTGTTTATATCGTTAACTAACCTTTCTTACTCAGACAATCATTATCCAATTACAAGAGATTCTGTATTAATGATCGCTAGAGGTAAAATTTCATATCAAAATAATTGTGCAAGTTGCCATCAGGTTAATTTATCTGGAGCTGAAAACTGGAAGGGTGTTGATGAAGATGGTCACCGTAAAGCACCCCCTTTAAATGGTACAGGTCACACTTGGCACCATGATGATGAGACACTACATAAAATTATTAAATATGGGTTAGTTGGAATTATCAGTGATTATGAAGGAAAAATGGGTGGGTTTAAAGATAACCTTAGTGACAAAGATATAGATTCTGTTTTAGCCTACATTAAAAGTTTTTGGCCAGATGATTATTATCAACATCAAATAAATTTAAGTAAATAAATCATATGGCAACAGATACTTTTCATTGGGGATGCAAAGATAGCTGGAGAACTAGTGCAAAAAATACGATGTGGTGTGTTGTTGGTTGTTCAATTGGTGATTTTGGAACCATATTATTTTTTCAGTTAAGTAAAATTCCTTTTCCAGTATTAGGTATTATGATTTTAGCAATCATTAATGGTTTACTCACTAGTATTATGCTTGAGACTTATATTTTAATGAAACAAAAATTTGATTTTATCAGTGCGTTAAAGACCGCCTGTGGCATGAGTTTTATCTCAATGGTTAGTATGGAAATTTCTATGAATGCTACAGATTATTTTTTAACCGGTGGAGCGATGCTAACTTGGTGGGTAGTACCTATTATGTTAATAGTTGGTTTTTTAACACCTTGGCCTTATAATTACTGGAGACTTAAAAAATTCAATCAAGCGTGTCATTAAATATTTAAATGGTTACAACTTCTGAAATTATACTCGCAGTTATTATCGTTTCCTTATCTGTTGTTATGCCTATCTATTATTATTACCAAAGAAAGAAAAACCCTAAGCAAGATAACAAACCCACAGATAACCCCGAGATAAAAAATTATATTGATAGAATTAATGAGATAACACGTACTAAACGTAAATGAAAAAAATTTTAGGAATCATAATTCTGAGTTTGCTCGTTAGCAATATAACTTTTGCAAATAAAAATAAGAGGACCTGGGATTATCCTTTTTTAGATTATAAAGAGTGGGAAGTAAAAGGTTCAGAAAATCATTACAAATTTCAATCAAACTTAAGAGAAGATAAAGACGTTTTAAAAGAATTTAAAAATAATAAAAAAACTGGGATAATTAGTTATTTGTTATTTGAGGACGATAAAATTGTTATCGATGTGTCTGATATTCCTAAAAAAGTTAGCAGCGGAGATACAATAATTGATGGTTTATTACCATCTCATTCAATGGGTAAAAGTTTAGTTTCTTACGTAACAGGGCACGCTATTTGTGAAGGTTATATTGATAACGTAAATGTAAAATTAGATGACTGGCCATTAATAAAAAGTACATTGTATGATAACTCGGTATTACTTGATCTTCTAAATATGAAAGGTGGTGACCAAAAATGGGTTGGTGAGAGAATGAAGAATGGTTCAGATAATAGAATTAAAGGTCCCAAGAAAGAAAATGTAAATGTTATTGGCTTAATGAAAGTTATGAACGTCTATTTAAGAGGTTCTGAAAAAAGCAAACTGATTTATAATTATAGTGCCTTGACCACTAATGTGATTATGAATTATGTGAAACATAAGACTGGCGCTGATTGGGACAAATTATTGCATAAAGTTTTTAATGAACACGTTGGAGTTAAAAATAGTGTTTATTTTTCAAAATCTAGAAAGTATTTAAAATATGATGATTTTGTTTCTGCAAGATACTCTTTTTATGCAGATAGATATGATTACCTAAGAATTGCTAAAACCATGATGGATGATTGGCATAACGATACTTGTGCTGGTAAATATTTAAAAACTATTTACGAAAATAGAGTTCAAAAAAAAGATAATACAAAAAAAGCAACTGATGTGGGTCTCTATACAAAATCATATGGTGGTCAAATCCATTTTGATATTTTTGGAATTGATAAGACAAGAAAAATTTTAGGATTGAGTGGTTTTGCAGGTCAGCAAATATTAATCGATTTAGATAATAAAAGAATAATAGTAGTTAGCTCATTATACAGAAACTATAATTGGAAAAAGATTGTTTATTCAGTAATTAAGAATTAACTATGAAAAAGCTTTTAGGAGTTATGGTTCTCAGTTTATTGTGGTGTAGTACAAGTTACGCAAATATTATTATGCAAGATTTAATCGATGCTTTAGTTGAAACAAAAAAACCCAAAAGTATAGAAGTTGCTAACAACTTAAAGTCTACAGGGGATAATGATAAATCTTATGATTTAGTTATTCGAAAAGCTAACTTAAACATTAAAGATGCAAAAAATATTGCAACTGCAATTAAAAAAATTGATCAAAACAAAGGACCACAACTTGGTACGATAAGCATGAGTTTTAATGAAGATTTAAAAGATGAAGGGGTAATTACAATTCTTAATCATATTCCTTTAACAACTTCAGTTATTGCTTTTGTTGAGTGTGGTATCACCGATAAAGCAGGGCAGGCTATTATTGATTGGGCTGCTAAAACCAATAATCTTAACGGCATATATATAGAAGGAAATGATTTCTCAAAAGATATGGAAAAAAAGTTTGAAAAGTTAAGAGCAGATAATCCTAGATTAACTGTTTTAAGTGAATGGGCCAGTGAAGAGTTTAAAGAAATGGTCAAGAAAAGCTTTAATTAATTGTGAAAAAACGTTTATCAGGTTGCAGTGAATGTGGAGATGATACAGCAATCTTAACACAAGTAAGCTCAGGACCAGAAGTTATCTTACTTTGTACGGATTGTTATAATCTTAAGCATTCAAATGAAACACAAAACCATATTGGCTATGAAGAAGAAAAAAGCTAAGAAAACAAAAACTAAAAAACCTGCATCTAATTTTTATGGTCTTGGTAAATTTAACTATATTATCTTTAAGTTTCTCTGTTCTAGATTTAAGCTTAGATAATGAGTAAGGACAATAATTCAAAAGGGATAGTATTAATACTGATTGCAATGAGCTTGTTTGCAATCCAAGACTCGTTAATTAAATTTATATTTGAAAAATCTGCTCTTTATGAGATTTTCTTTGGAAGGTATTTGATTGCAGCAACAGTGCTTTTTATTTATTTAAGTTTTAAAAGACAGAAAGTATCGTTTAGAACACATTATCCAGTATTAACTTTTGCAAGAGTGTTGTTACATTTTGTTGCTTTTTCAACCTTTTTTATCTCCATCACTTATATGCAACTAGCAACTGCTAATGCTTTATTCTTTTCTTGTCCTTTTTTCGTATCTATCTTTGCTAAATTTTTCTTAAAAGAATTTATTGGTATTAGAAGATGGTCCGCTATTGCCTTTGGTTTTTTTGGTGTATTAATCGTTTTAAATCCTGATTTTGAAAGTTTTGATTATAGAAATTTGTTACCAGTGTTAAGTGCTTTATTTTATGCAGCATCAATGACTATTACTAAATACACATCTGATAAGGATGATGTAAACACCCAGTTATACTATTTTTATTTAATTGCTCTTGTTTTATGTGGCATCATTTATGTCTTTATGGGCAATGGTCAATTCAACAAAACTGATTTTGATCCAACTACACAGTTTATATTTAGAGAGTGGTTTACAAACTTTGATTATACTTGGAAGTTTATATTATTCTTTGGAGTAGCAGCATCTATTGGGTTCTTATGTATCTTTTCAGCTTATATCATTGCATCTCCATCAGTTGTCTCATTATTTGAATATTCATTGATTATTATGTCAATGATCCCAGGTTATTTTTTGTTTAATGAAATCCCATCACTTAAAACTTTATTAGGGGTCATTTGTATTATCTCAGCTGGGGTTTATATTTACTTTAGAGAAGGCGTTCGAAAACAGTACGTTGCATCTAAAATTCCAACTAGAAGATAAACTAATTAATTATCATTCCATCACCTAGACACTCGATTTAAGATTTGGTAAGATTTTGAATTATGAAAAAAATTATAGCCATTATATTAATGTTGCTCTTTAGCGCTGAAGTTAATGCAAAAAGATACAAAGTAAATGATGTAATTGAAAATCAATTTGTCATGAATAAAAAATTTAAATTAAATTTGCCCGAGGGTAAATGGACTGTTATACGAAGTCATGGCGATAATTATTATGGTCTTGCCAGTAAAATTTATTTGTTAGTTCGATTAGAAAACAATCTTGCTGTAGAATACATAGAAATTGCTGAAATGAAAACAGCTGGTATTTTTGAGAGCCTTGTAAACCAAGCAATTTATGAAGCGCTATTTAAAAATAAGTATGACGGATGCTATGAACGCCCTGAATATTTTGTTGTTAAAGTTTATAAAAAAGGTAGCACTCATAATTGTTTGGTAATTGATCATTCTGATGTTCATAAAGACTTTTTTACTCCAGACGATCGAGAAGTTTCTAATGCTGGTGTAAAAAAATGGATAAGAGACAACAATATCCAATTACCCAAAGTGGGGTTATCTAGTTTCCATGCTTATTTTTCTAGGCTAGCTGCAGGTAAATGGTACTTATTATCATATGGAATTGACCCAAAGATTCTTAACGCACCAAAAAACAAATTTATAAGTGAAGAAACTTCAGAATATCATAAAAATAATATTTCAAATTACCCTGAACATCAAAAAATTATGCAAAAATGGGTTTCAATTTCAGCAAAAAGGCATATTGAATTTGAAAATATAATTAAAATGATAGAAAGACACAAGCTAGATTTAAGTGCTCTCTCACCTCCAAATTCTTTATCGACTAAAAATTTATCAAGTGATATTTTAGATCAAATAAATAAATTAAATGATTTATTCAAAAGTGGTGTGTTATCAAAAGATGAATTTGAAAAAGCTAAAAAAAAAATATTAAACTAATTAATTATCATTCCATCACCTAGACACTTGATTTAAGATTTAGTAGTGTACTTTTATGTATTGGTTAATCTTAATATCTTTTCTAATCCTACTTGCTATTAGCTTTGTTGTTTCAAACCCTGGAAATAAACTTATAAAAAATAAGAAGAATAAAATCCATCTTTTGGATATTTTATCCTCTTATATGGGTGGTTTTTTACTTGTAATAATTGTCTATCTTTTTGTTTCAGCCTCTAATGGTAAAGAAACATTTGATATTGGTATTGATTTTTTTAATTCTAATAGGTGGAAATTTGCAAGTGGTATGGGTAATCATAGATCAATTTTAGATGAATTTGCCTTTGGTTTTGTCTTCACTTACATAATAATCTTTATTAGAAGACAATATAAAAAACAAAATTAAAAAGGAGAATAGATGAAAGGTTATAGATTTATTACAAACGATGATACTTCAGAATTTTGTTATCGTGTTACTGAGGCCATATCTAATGGATGGAAATTGTATGGTGAGCCAAAAATGACTTTTGATAAAAAAAGAGGAGTAATGCGTTGTGCTCAAGCTGTTATAAAAAATGCTCCTAAGAAAAAGTATTCAAAAAAAATGAAGTTATCATCGATATAAGAATATAAATAAAGAGAACTAGAAGAGTGTGTAGGGGCGTTCTGTTACCCGGTGCCCCAGACCGTGCTTCTATAATCCTTATTTTGCAACGATGTTGCAATACTAGAGGGTACAAAATTACCTAAAATCCCGACACTAGCCCGACAAAGATATTGGTGCTAGGGTCAGGGTTCATGAAAAAGATTTTAGGGATCGTGTTTCTGGGAATGATTTTATCTGGTTGCTCAATTAATGAAAGCTCCCTTAATGTTGGGACTAATTTTTCAGATTATGTATCATCATGCAAAAAAGTAGCTTTTGGAGGACCAAGACTTGTATTTAATGATGGAAACCTCAAAGGTTATCATTGTGAAGATGCTACATCAGCAAACACTATGAGATATGAATTTTTTGAAAATAATAGGTTAGTTAAAGTGTGGTCTAGACCTGTTTCAGCAGCAGAGAAACAAGCAAGATTTAATAATACATTATTAGGACTTGCTATATTGAATTCTGGAACAACATCAGGAACAACAACACAGTCACAACAACCTGCTGGGTTTTTAAGTTTTAATCTTGTTTCTGGTATGAATAGAATCTGTTTTTATGATCAAATGGGTAGCATGAATACCAAAACAGTTAGTGCAGGAGAAATTTGTCCATTAGGCTTTTAATGAAAAAACTTTTAGGGATCCTGGTTCTGGGTTTGTTGTTGAGTGGGAACGTTATAGCAAAGAGCAAAAATATAGGTAATGGATTATCCATTAATATACCTAATAACTATAAATATTTTGAACTAACATTTAGACAGCTTGTTTCAAGGTTTCCAGACATTACATCTGATGAACAAATTTATGACGACTTTGGAATAGGTGTAGATGCAAAATTAATTGTTATTGCTAATAATAAAAAAACAATTAAATTTTTTGATGACGTTACATCTATTTCAGGTTTAGAAAAACTTAATAGAAAACATGTTGAGCCATTGATGCAAAAATTTCAAGATCAAAAATTTTTAAATAAAATGATGAAAATTATTCAAAAAGAAGAACCCAATGTAGATTTTGAAAATATTACAGAAGATGAAATGGTACAATTAATGGAAAAAATTTCTGACAATCCAAAAATGATCAAGGCATTTGAAAGACTTTTTAAACCGTATATTAAGAAATTTAATGCTGAATATGATCTGGACAAATATACAATATTATTAATCGGGGATAAAAAATCTGATTTTATTGATGAAATAAAAAGTGAGGATATAGATAATTTAAATCAAATAGTTAGAGATGGATTAATAGAATTATATGAAGAAGCAAAAGATCCATCCCTTAAAGATATCAAAGATTGGAAATTTAAAATTGCAAAAAACCATAATGGAGATTTATATTTATACTCAAATGACAGTCTGCAATCACCATATGTTACATCAAAATTTCATCAGGAAATATTTATTACATCACATAAAGATAGAATATTAATTGCATTATCTATCTGTGTAGAAAAATGCAATAACACAACAGATTTTTTAGATATAATAAAACCTACAAATTTATATGTAAAATCTAGTACTGTCGTTTCAGAGACTGACAATAAAGATTTAACTGAACAATTAAAAACTTTAAGTGAATTATATAAATCTGGTGCTCTAACTAAAGAAGAGTTCACGAAAGCTAAAAAGAAACTTTTAAACTAAAAATCCCGACCAGAGCCCGACAAAAAGAAATCTAAACGTTAATCAGTATTATAAATAAAGAGAAGTAGGAGAGTGTGTAGGGACGTTCTGTTACCCGGTGCCCTGGACTACCTATTTACATTCTGTCACATGAAAAGTTTACTGTAATAATTTTTGTTAATTAATTTCTTCTTCTTGGTATAAAAAAAACTCAAAATGAACATAAAAATACTATGTATAATTATTTAATATATTAAAACCCAATTATGTCTTTCATAAAAAACACCTATCAAGTTAAAAAACTAGAAGAAATGGATAAAAAAATAAAAAAAATTTTTTCCGTACCTACTAGTATTGTTTATGAAATTAAACAAAATTTAGAAAATCATAATAAAAAATTAAAAAAAAATTTTTTATATTCAATATTTATTGTATTTTTTCTTTCTATTACTTTAATTTGGCAAGTATTTTTCCCTTATTCAGTTTTTGCATCATAAGTTAAGTAAAGTGAGGGAGTAAGTAGGGGCGTTCTATTACCTGCTGCCCAGAACATGCTTTTATAATCATTATAGTTGATTAACCCTCATTTCATCACTTAAATACCTGATTGGAGGTTGTGGCGTATAGGCTGCCATGTTATTGTTTTTTGATAAGGAGGTCATATGACCAATTTGTATAAAGTTAAAGTCGACGTAGTTGAAAAATCAATATCGTCTAGAGAAGAAATCATCAACGCAGAATCTGCTGATGACGCTAAGGAAAAGGTTATTAGTTATTGCAATGAGCAATTAGTTGATAACGACCGCCTTAAAGAAATAGTAGAGGTAAAAATCAGTACTGCAAAAGACGCTGTCACTGAAATCAAAAATAAAGATTTACCTAACGGCAGACCAGGAAACCCTGTCAGCTTGTAAAATCAATAACTGAGTAAATATGGTCTCGGTTTTGTAGCCGTGGCCATGTTGATTAAATATTCACCAATCGTTAATTGAGTAAGCTCCTTAATCTGTGTATTGTCTATGAATGGCTAAAGTTGCAAAAGATAAATGGGATAAGGTAATTGAATACTTAACACATTCAGACAGTGATCTTGAAAAAGTATTAAGCTTATTAAAGGGGTGTGACCAAGGGAATGCATCTAATTATGATGTTAATAGAGCATCTTATTCATTAAATATTATTGCGATAGTTACACAAAAGCAACTTGATCCAGAAAATAAAGATAAAACACTTACTCATATAATCAGACAGTGGGTTAAATCAAAAGACTTCATTCAATTTTATAATCTGATGAGAAAACAAGAAAATATTACTTGGGATAAGAGTAAACTTGAAGATTATACCAAACAATTAAAAGACCTTTGGTACAGTAAATCACAATCTAAAAGCAAAGAATATTTTAAAAAAATAGACGGATTTAATAAAACAGCTGGGGCAAATCTTATAGAAAAAGATAGCAAAGAAGAGCTAAGACCAAAAGCTAAAATAATTGAGAAAACCTTTGATAAAATAAAGCAAAATGAACGACGGTCTCGAACAATTGTTGCTTAATACAAACTAGATATAATGATGGATCAAATATTACCCTTTGTTTATATGCTAGGGATACTCTTATTAGTACTCCCAGCTTTTCTACAATCTAATTCTAAATTAAAACAATTCTTAACTAATCTTACTATTTGGATTGTCATTATCCTTATAATTCTAACAATCATCTATTTCATTAAGTAGCAATCATTCCAGCATCTAGACACCTGATTAGAGGTTTGGTAGTCTTTGATTAGTGAAATTAGAATTCAAAAAAGGCTCAAAATATTCTCGAAAAGACATAGGTTGGATTTGCTATCCAGAAAAGGGACCTCCACCTCGAGGTAATTGGGAAACGGGATATGTTCGTGTTGAAGACAATTTAATAATCTTTATGAACATTGGTGTGCCGGGAACTACAGGACATGATTTTGCAAATCATTATGATCATTCAAAAGGAGTTATTGTTTGGTATGGAAAACCTAAATCACACTCTGGGCAACCATTATTTCAAAAACTCTTAGATGGAAATCTAACACCACATTTTTTTGCAAGATGGGACAATAAAGATCCTCAATTCTCCTATTTAGGTATCGGAAATGTTGTGAGTTTTAAAGATGGTCATCCATGCTTAGATGGAAATAAGAATGAAGTTGAAACAATAGAATTAAAATTAACTGTGGAAGACTCGGGAGAGATAATTCCTATTCAAAATCAAACTAATGTTGATAAAGATAAAGATATTTCACTAGAAACCTATTTCACTCCAAAATCATCTTTCCTGCTAGAGAAGCATCTTGAAGATTATATTATCAAAAATTGGTCCAATATTGAGCTGAACAAAAATTATGATATTCACAAAGAAAACAATAAACTTTGCACCCAATATCAAACTGGGTCTGGTCCATTAGATATTTTAGCTATACGCAAAGACCAAAAAGAATTTTTAGTTATCGAATTAAAGAAGGGTAGAGCTAGCGATATAGTCATGGGTCAAATACAGAGATATATGGGTCACATCAAAAATAATTTAGCTGGTGACAAAGATGTTAAAGGACTGATTATTGCTTTAGAAGATGATAAAAATTTAAGAGATGCCTTATCTGTGGCATCCAATATAAAGTTTATGAAATATCAAGTATCATTTAAATTAGTTGAATAAATAAAAGTTATGGATAACAGCCATGAAATTAATCCTTTATTTATTTTTAAGCTATTAGGGGCAAAACAATTAAAATTAAAGTTTTCAAATCTTTCTATAAATACAAAACATAAATACAATGAAGAATTTAATATAGAAAAAATTAAAAAGATCAGTGTCAGTAAAGGAATACTTTTTGATAATCTTACTATTTCTTTAAAAAATACTAATATTGAATTTAAAAGACTTACAAGGAACCAATCAAGCTATCTTCAATTTAAGATTAAAAACCTTAAGCTAATAAATACTGCTATTGATGATATTTCTGAACTTTTAAATTATGACAAGTATATTAACAATAAGTTAATTGTTTCCTGGGTTGCAAAATATAAAGATATTTTAAAAGAACTAAATATTTATGCAGCAAAAAAAAACATATTAAATATAGATGAACTAAAAGTTCTTAAATTTTATAGAAATCACGAAAATATTATTAAGGATTTAAATAATAAATTTATTGATAATGAATTGATAAAGTTTAAAACACTTTTTGATAAAATTGAGGACAATCCACTATCAATACAGCAAAGAAAATCTATTGTAACAGATGAAGATTCCACACTTGTTGTGGCAGGCGCTGGTACGGGTAAAACCTCTACAGTTGTAGGTAAGGTTTCTTATCTAATTAAAAAAAATGAGATTGATTCAAAAGAAATACTTGTTTTGGCTTATGGAAAAGATGCAGCAGTAGAAGTTAAAGAAAGAGTAAAAGATAAAGTAAAACTGGACGTTACAAGTAAAACATTTCACTCTTTAGGCAGAGCTATTGTGCAGGAGTTTGATGCCGCTAAAAATAAACTTTCAGATGCCGCAACATCACCATTTGTATTACACAATCTAATTGCTGACATTTTAAGAGTTATGATCAAAGATGAGAAATGTAGAAAACTAATAATAAATTTTATTTCCTATCATCGATATCCAGCTAAATACTTGGATCAATTCAATTCTGAAACAAACTATTTTGAATATTTAAGAAAACACGAACCTGAAACTTTAAAGGGAGATTTAGTTAAATCTTTCGAAGAATTACTAATTGCTGACTGGCTATATTTAAATGGTGTGTATTATGAATATGAATATCCGTATGAACATAAAACATCCAGCTTAAAAAGAAATCAATACAGACCAGATTTTTATTTAGGTGATGGAAAATACCTCGAACATTTTGGTATTGGCAAAGATGGCAAAACAGCTCCACAAATAAACAGTCAAACTTATAATGCAAGCATTGTTTGGAAACGTTCATTACATAAAGAACACAATACTACTTTGATAGAGACCTATTCTTGGGAAAGGCAAGAAGGTACAATCTTACAAAACCTAGAAAAAAAATTAAAGGAGATAGGAATTGACATTAAGCCAAATGATCCAGAAATTATAAAAGAAATTTTTGAGAGAAGTAGTATTAATAAAAAAATAGTAAGTTTAATCTCTGACTTTTTGGGTATCTATAAAGAAGGTCAATATACTATAGATGAAATATCAAGCAATCTATCCCACATAGATGTAACAGAACGTGAGAGATACAAAATATTTATTGAGCTTTTTGATGAAGTATTCAAAAGATATCAAAAATATCTAAAAGACAGGCAAGAGCTAGATTTTGCTGATTTTATCGCTAGGGCGACTTACTTAATAAATAATAAAAATATTAAAATTAATTTTAAAAGAGTTATCGTAGATGAGTATCAAGATATCTCGAGAGGCCGTTATAAATTTCTTAAGTCACTAATTGAAAATCAAAAAGACTGTCGAATAATGTGTGTTGGTGATGATTGGCAATCCATATACGGTTTTAATGGTAGTGATATTAATTTCACTTTTAATTTTGAAAAAGTGTTTGGAAAAACAGAAAGAATTGATTTAGATAAAAGCTTTAGATTTACACAGCCTATATTAGACGTTTCTTCGAGATTTATTCAAAAAAATCCTCTTCAGTTAAAAAAAATTATAAGCGCACGACCCAGTAAATTAAAAAAAGCCATTGAAATTATTGAAAGTGACTTTGGCAATCAGAATTATCTTTATGATATCTTCAAACTTATTGATTCCGAAAGACCTAAAGATAAGAAATGGCATGTTGTTATACTTGGCAGATATAATCGTCACGAAAAAGAAATACCTGAAGATTTGAGTAAAAAATATAAAAGTTTAAAAATTGAGTTTATGTCAATTCATAAATCAAAAGGTTTAGGTGCTGATGTGATAGTTATATTGAAACTAGAAACTGGAAAATTTGGTTTTCCTGGCACAATGGAAAATGATCCAATAATGAATTTAGTTAGAGCAGAAGAGCAAACTTATGCCAACGCAGAAGAGAGAAGAGTTTTCTATGTTGCGTTAACAAGGGCCAAAGAAAAAGTTTTTCTTTGTACAAATAGTTTTTTCCCATCTGATTTCATTAATGAATTGAAGTCTGACGAATATCCAGAAATTGAATATGCAGGGACTACTGTAAATAAAATATTACTGGCATGTCCTAACTGCACTGATGGAAGATTGTATTTGAAGTACCCTAAAAGAGTAGATGGATATGCATGGGTTTGTAGTCTATATCCTTATTGTGATGGCAAAGCAAAATTTTGTAAAAAATGTAAGAAACTACCAGGTATAGATCGTAATTCTTGCCTTGATCCAATGTGCGAAACTAGTTAGATTTAATTTCTATGTCTTTAATTGTTGATTGCAAATTCTGTGGAGAAAGAATTAGTCTTCGAAAAATGCCACATGGAAAATTTGTTCCATTTGATGCTGATACAGATGATCAGCATAAATGCACGAAATCAGATACAAAAAAAGTTTCTAAAAAACAAATTAAAGATAAAAAAACGATTACCCCTGAACAACCAAGGAAGGCATCTGAAACAGTAGAAAATTATGTGGCTGAAGATGATAACGTTATAAATAATAGCAATACAAAAGAAGAAACTTTTCAAAACGATACTTTAGAAAGTTTAAAGAATGAAATTGAAATTGAAGTTAAAGAAAACAAAAGCAACAATAAATTAATTTACATAGTGGTAGCTGCAATAATAATAATTCTAATCATATATATCAATTAAGATGAAAAAACTTTTAGGGATCGTGGTTCTGGGTTAGGATTTAATATGGGATTATTTGATTTTTTTTATGGCAATAGCAAAATATTACATAAAGAAGTTAAAAAAATGATGGGTCAATGTGATGGCTTTCTTCATTACTCAATAGCAATGTCGGAAGGATCGAAAAAAGATCTTATGCCATTGTTAAAAAATAAAAGAGAGATACTTGATCAAATACAAAGCATTCACAGATCTGAAGGTAAACTTGATGGTCAAACTTTTCTTGCACTTAAGGATCTAAAAAAAGAATGTGTTAAATCTTACAATGAATACTTTAATTATATGGGTAGGTCTTTTGAAGAAGAATATACTCCAATAAGTTTTAAAATTGATGATAATGAATAAAAACTCGATCGCTCTTTTTCTTTTAATACCAGCAGTCTTATTAATACTTGCACCGTTAATTTCTTTTCCTTACGGATTCTATACACTTCTTCGTTTAATAATAAGCATTACAGCAGGCATAATAATTTATCATAGCTATAAAAATGCAGGTGGTATTAATGAAATTATAATTTTATTTGGATTGATTTTAATTTTATATAATCCAGTTATCCCAGTTAAATTAAGTAGAGAATTATGGATGCCGATTAACTTCATAACTTCAGGAATCTACATATATGGTTTCTTTAAGATTAAAAAAAATATAGGATAAAGAAATCCATAAAGAATGAATAAAAAGATAGATAAAAAGAAATACAAAAAAGCCTTAGATTTCACCTATAAGATACACTTCAAACAAAACCGCAAGGGGACTGGAATTCCTTATTTTACTCATTTAGTTTCAGTTAGTAACAATATCATAGAAGATGGTGGTACTACTGATGAAGCTATAGGAGGTTTATTACACGATGCTGTTGAAGATCAAGGAGGGTTAAAGACCTTAATTAAAATTAGAAAACTGTTTGGTAACAATGTAGCTAAAATAGTTGATGAGTGTAGTGATACTATCGTTGTTCCTAAACCACCATGGCTAGCCAGAAAGAAAAAGTATATTTCAGATATAAAGAAGAAAGGCCAATCTTCCATGTTTGTGTCCCTTTGTGATAAATTACATAATGGTACTTGCATTGTTAGTGATCACAAAAGAGTAGGTAAGAAGATCTGGAAGAGATTTACAGCAACACCAAAACAAGTTGCTTGGTACTATGAGGGTTTATATAAAGAGTTTGCTAAACATCTTAAAGGCCACAATGTACTTAAAGAAAACTATTTATCAGTAGTAAAAGAAATTAAGAAAGCATCAAAATGAAAAAGCTTTTATCAATTCTTGTCTTTGTTTATTTATTTTCCATGAATGCTTATGCAGAAACTTATCTAACACCTTGGAATTTTCAAATAACTACTAGTAGTAAGGTTATCTATGCTGGTCATGTAAATATTAATGAAGTCAAAGATAAATTGATAAAACAGAATATTGTTAAAAAGAATATATTAAATAAATTTATTAAAAATCTAAATGATAAAAAAATTATATATATATTTTCTGAAGAAGGAGGGAGGAATATTATTAATGCGAACACTCAAAATGCCCCTAGTATGCCATCATTTAAAGATTCAGAAGTTCTGAAAACTTGCAGTGATTTAAAAAAAAGTTACATTAAAATGACAAAGCTTAAACTTGTTCAAACAGATTGTATTTTAGAATTTTTCAACAACAAAGTTAATTCAAAAAAGTTTTCAGAAAATTTAAGTAAGAATATTAAGTCAATTCTTTTTTATGGTCACGAAGCCCAAGAATATAACAGGAGTCAATTACAATATTTTGTTAATTATGATAAATCAGTAACTATTTTTACTTTAGGCTGCACAATTGGTGATTGTGAAGTAATGCATGATGAAATGATCAATGTAATAAATTCAATCAAATTTAATTAGTTTTCACTCAAGCTTTTCATTACCTAGACAACTAATTTGGGATTTGGTAGGCTTTTTACTATGGGAATTTTTATTGATAAGATTTTAAAACCTATTTTCTTATCCCAAAAATCAAATTGGATTAGAAGACTCGATGAATTGACTACAGGACAATTAGATGTTGCTCATAACGGTGATGGAGACGGAATAGCATTTGCACATGCTCTTGATGGAATGGTGGATATCATTGAAAATTATGATGCTATCCTTGAAAGTGTTGATCAATTTTATATTAAATTTGATATCAAGACGGCTAAACCAATTCATAAAATAGCTTTAAAGAGTCCAGAATTGCTAGCAGAAAAAGAGAGATTATTATTTTTTGATCACAGTGCCTTGATAATGGCTAATATAGTGAGGCAGCACGAAGCAATACCAAGAGATCTATTAATATATGGACCACTTTCAATGAACGCATCACATGGATTTCTTATGGGAGCAATAGGAATGATATGCTTTCCTGAAACAAGAAAAAAAGGTTTTCAGTTATGGAAATATTCATATGAGTGTTTTCCTTTATGTGAAAAATTTAATTACAAAAAACACCTTCCAAAAGAACTTGTTAAGTTATTAGAAGTAGGAGTTTTTGATAAATAGATGAATGGTTCAATAGGAGCAGCTTTAATTGGGTGGGGAATTCTTATAACCTTTTTAGTTATTAGACATTTTGTAAGAAAAAAAGATTATTCAGATGTTTCACATCAACAAAAAGTAATTGATGAGATTGTAAGAAAAAGAAAAACTCCAGCTTCTAATGGATCACTCGTATACAAAGGAACAAAAGAAGCTTTTGAATATATAAAGAAATTTATTGAAACACAGCCTCTTAAAAAAGGTAGTGCATATTATGGAGTTGTTGGCAGTGGTGCTTCAATGGCTCAAATACATTGTACTGTAAAAGGTAAACCTGAAATTATGATGGTATGGATTGATGAAAAAAAATGTAAGAGTGAAATCAAAGAAAATGATTTAGTTCTAGTTGGTGTGGACGATGTAAGAAAAGGTCTTACACTGAAAAAAGCTTTATCAATGGTAAAAATTAAAGATACATCTCCTCAGTCTATAGCAAATGCTTTAATGGTAATAAGAAGAGCAGCATCAATAGGAGCTGTTTTGCAAAAAGTTAAACCAGAGATAAACTCTAAAACAATGCAGTTTGATATATATGATGATTAAAAAAATTCTATTAATCATAGTTCTGGGTCTACTGTTGATTTCTTGTTCAGAAGATAAAACTGAAAAGATGTTAGAGACATGTGCTGACGAAAATTTTGTAAAATATGGGCATGACGAAATTGCACCATTATTATTAAGCCTAGAATTAAAAGGAAAACTGCTTAGTGATCCTTATTATCAATACCATGCTAGATGTGAAAACGATTTAAGAGACCATCCAAAGACTTTTAAAACAACTTGGGATAGATGAACATAACAAAAGAACAGCTCAAATTTTTAGAAACACAAAAAATATCTTTGGATAAAATCTTTGATGCCACAGGTTTATCAAAGACTGCATATCATAAATCAATGAAAGAGACAGACAAGATTATTGCAATCGGTGTAACTCCCTGTGCAAAATTTTCCCACTCAATGAGAACTAGAAATGGACATTGTGTTCAATGTAATACCGCAACTATTGCTTTTTTAGAAAGACACTATGAAAAAGGATATATTTATATTGCAGGCTCTAAAAAGGAAGAAGTTATTAAAGTAGGTTTTGCAAGTGATATTAATAATCGGGAACAATCATTAAATGACGAAGGTTATGGAGAGATCAATGATTGGATAATTCTTTTTCAAGTAATGTGTAAAGATGCAGGAAAAATTGAATTTCACACACATAAAAAATTAAATAAATATTTAACAAATAGAAGTTATTTAAAGAATAATAAAAAAAATGAATGTTATGAAATTTTTAGCTGCTCATATTCACTAGCAAAAAAAACTTTAGATGAAAATATTGGAGATAACAAAAACATAAAAAAATCTTTTGAAAATTTACCTATTATAAAAGAATACAGTTTTGATAATGTTATGGGTGGTTTAAAAAGAGTTGTCTCAACAAAAGAACGCGTAGAAAGAGCAAAACCATTGATTAGAAAAACCAATACAATAGAAAAAGAATCTACTAATAAAATTGAAGATGTAATTGAAGATGAAATTGAAATTACCAATACTTCAAATATTTTAAAAAAAGAAAATAAAAAAAAAGAAAAACCATTATCTATATGGATGATTTCGTTATTTTTTATAGTATTTTTTGCAATAATAAAAACCTGTGCGATGAATTAAATTAAAAAACTTTAATTTGAATAATGAGTAATAAAAAAAAACTAAAAAATTTAGAAGAATGGGACAAACGTTATAGATTAAATAACCCTGTCTATAATTTAAACTATAATAATCCTTCTTTTTATGCAGGTATTGTAGCAAGTTTCATAGGTTCTATTCCTGCAGGATTTTTTGGTTATGGAACGACTTTTGTCACAAGATTTGCTTTGCTTTGTTTTGCTATTGGCTATGCTATTGATTGGTATTGCAAAAAAGAATGGTGCAAAGCACGAGAGAGGTACCAAAAATTTTAGGATCTATGACTTTAAGAAAATTATTTAAAGAAATAATAATAAGATCTTATGATATATTTAATGACTTATTAGATTTTAATCTCAAAAACCTATTTTCTCTAAAAGTAATAATTAGGTTATCAGCTCTTTGTTTTTTATTTTGGATGTCATACAATTTCATCTCATAGAGTTATCATTAGTTATTTTAAAACTTTTATTAATGTTTAATAAAAATCTTTTTCAGAACATATTTCAGACTTAGTGGAGACAAAGATTAATGATCTAAGTAGAATCATGCATTGGATTTCATTCCTTTTCACCCGTTTACGTTTCTTTTCATTGTTCTCCTCTTTACGTAGACCTCTTGATATGAGAAGGGGTGAAACCATTACTAACTACAAATTACTTTCCCTTAAAAATACAACCAACAATAGGAGTTTTGATATATGGAAATAAACGGTATTAATAAATACTGTCATGTAAGCGCTTACATTGCTTATGATAACTGCAGCCCAGTTTACAAACAAACCTTCAAGTTTGAACTAAGTCCAAGCACCCATAACAGCATCATTTGGGAGAAAATAATCAAAATATTCAAGGAAAACGGAATAAATGTGGAGCTTAAATCATGAAGCGGTTCTTAATTTTTGTCTCAGCTCATTTGTTTTTGTTTCTATTAGTCATTGCTTATCAAGCTCAAGCAGATCATGAGGAATGGACCATCGATCAATTTAACAGCTTAGCCTATGCCAGAGTATCAGGTGAAATTACTCACGGGGATTCATTAAATTTTTTTATTTCATCAGAAGATGATTGTACAAAAGTTTATAATAACTTTACTTTTTATACTTATGAAAAACCTGGAGATATTAAGCAATTAATAGACAAAAACATTCCTATAAAGATTAACGGTGTAGATGTAACAGCAAATGTTATTAGTGTTTCGCCTTTTTTAATGGGGTACAGGGTATCGTTTAGCTTGGGTACATTTCCTATTAAAGAATACATGCATTTTTTAAAAGAATTCTATGATGAATTTCAGAAGTATGAAATTGAGATAGTAGATGGGGTCGATTTTAAAGCAGCTAAGTATTTTGACATAACTACTAATAACTGGAAATTAGATAAGCTTGTTCCATCCGTTTTAGAGGCCAATAAGCTATGTAAAACCCTTAATGATTTGGATAGTTAGATAGTGTTAAGAATTATTTTACTTATCTTATTATTATTACCAACAACCTCTAACGCTGATCAAGGTTTAAAAATTTCATGTCTTAATATGAAATATGTAGTCATTGGAAGAAAGCATGATCCTTTAAAATTTACAATGCAAGCTGTAGGGCTTGAATACTTTGATAAAGAGAAGGGTGAATTTGTAATGATTGAAGCTAATAAATTAGATATTGGTGAAAACCAGATAACTGCAAGGTTTGCAGATTATGAATTAGGGTTTCAAATGATCGTGCTTAATGGAGATACAGAACCTAGCATGACATTATCAAAGTATGATTATAAAAATGATAGGTTTTTAGAGCATTATAAGTGTGATGTTGAAACTGGTAATATAGAATAGACAATATTACTAGAAATAGAGACGGTACATGAAGTTAACTGAGACTACTGTTAAGATAATAACTAGTAAGTATAGGGAAATATAATCTTTTGGAGTTAACATGGTTTATAAATACCCTTATTGTTAGCTACTAGCTAGTTTCTTTTTAGGATCATAGAAAGGTTTTTCAGCAACCGTTGCTTTAACTATTTTTTCATTCATTTTAACATCAAGCACTGTACCAATCTCTGAATTGTCAATTGAAACCATTGCAAGGGCTATGTTTTGTTTTAATCTCGGTGAGTAAACTGCAGAGGTAGTTTTACCAACTACTTTATTGTCTTTTAAGATTTCCCAAAAGGTAGTGTTAGGTCCAGTTAAAGGATCACAATCTAAAATTACTCCAACTTGCTTTCTTTTAACACCATCAGTCTTTATTTTTTTTAAAGCATCTTTACCAATAAAGTTAGATTCAATATCTAAATTAACAAGTCTACCTAGATTTAGTTCATAAGGGTTCGTGTTTATATCAGCATCAGCATGGTATGATAACATTCCACCTTCAATACGTCTAATTGTTGATGTGTGACCTGGTTTTAATCCGTGAGGTTTACCAGCTGCCATTATTTTTTCCCACAACTCATCTCCCTTAGAGCCATCTCTTAAATATAATTCGTAACCTAATTCACTTGACCAACCAGTACGAGAGACTATTAAAGGAATGCCGTCTAAATCTAATTCACGTAACCAATAATATTTAAGATCATTAATACTTTCACCAAATAAAGCCTCCATAATTTTTCCAGAGTTTGGTCCTTGTAATTGAAGAGGGGAGACATCGGGTTCGATAATTTTAACATCAAGATTTGAATTTACTGCAACACCTTGTGCCCATAATAAAATATCACTATCTGCAAGAGACAACCAATAATGGTTTTCTTTTAATCTTAATAAAACTGGATCATTTAAAATCCCACCTTCATTATTTACAATTAAAACGTATTTACATTGTCCAACTGAAAGTTTTGATAAATCACGTGGTGTTAACAGTTGAATAAATTTTGTAGCGTCCGGTCCTGTAATTTCTACTTGTCGTTCAACGGCTACATCAGATAAAGTTGCTTCATTAACCAAATTCCAAAAATTCTGTTCTGGATCACCAAAGTCACGAGGAATATACATGTGATTATAAACTGAAAAACCTGTTGCACCCCATTTAACTGTTGAGTTATAGTAAGGAGATTTTCTAACTTGAGTTCCAAAGTTAAGATTTTTTTTATACACACTTAAATTCTATAAAAAAATTTTACATATATAAAGATATTATTTATTACCCTCACACTCAATTGTAGCGAACTCTGTAAGTTGTTGAATTTCATCAGGTTCTTTACTGAAGACTTCATCTATTTCTTTGTCATTGAATTTCTCACTTAATTTATCAATTGTGCACTGACAGTATATTTTAGCGCCATCTGTACCAAGGTATTGCTTAGAGTTAGTGTAACAACCAATGTACAATTCCTTCTCATATTCAGGACTTAGTGCGTAACTTTTAGAGGTAAAAAGAAGGATAAGGATTAGTAGATATTTATATTTTTTGATCATACTCACCAACTTTGCCAGTTTTTTGTAAAAGGTCATCAATGAAATCAAAGATCTTTTTCTTTCTCTCATTCGATGTTGGGCTTTCGGTTACAATAACAAGAGATGGTTTATTTGATGAAGCTCTAATTAATCCCCATGATCCATCTTTAAAAGAAAATCTGATACCATTAACAGTCAGTACTTCACTAATTTCCTGGCCATCAATTTTAGTTTTATTATCTTTAATAGCGTTTACTTGTTTAACTAATTCTTCAACTACTTGATATTTCTCTTCATCTTTACAAAAGGGAGCCATTGTTGGTGTTTGAAAAGTATTAGGTAATTCTTTTATGATTTCATGCATAGATTTATTTTGATTATCAAGCAAGTGACACACATGTATTGCTGAATTAATTCCATCATCATAACCAAAACCCAAAGGTTGATTAAAGAAAAAGTGTCCACTTTTCTCAAATCCAGCTAATGCTTTTTCAGTATTAACTTTTCTTTTAATGTGTGAGTGACCTGTCTTCCAATAAATAGTTTCACAGTCATTCTCACTTAAAACTTTGTCAGTTGCGTACAATCCAGTTGATTTTACATCAACGATAAATTTTGAGCCTTTATGAGTTTTAGATAAATTTCTAGCAATTAATAATCCAATTTTATCTGAAAATATTTCATCACCAGTGTTGTCAATTACACCAACTCTATCGCCATCACCATCAAAACCAAAACCAATATCAGCGTTATTATCTTTTACAGCTTTTGCTATTGCATGTAACATCTCTAAATCTTCTGGATTTGGATTATATTTTGGAAATGTCCAATCAAGATTACAGTCTAATTCTATAACTTCACAACCAATGCCTCTTAAAATTTCAGGTGCAAATATTCCAGCAGTTCCATTTCCACATGCAACAACTGCTTTAATTTTTTTTGTTATTTTATTTTTATTTATTAAATCATCTTTATAAATTTGCTGAAAACCTTCTATTTGTTTTTCACTGCCTTCACCTTTTATGAAATTTTCATTTAAAGTAATCTCTTTTAATTCTTTCATTTCTTCTGGTGCATGAGTTAAACCTTTTTTGATACCCATTTTAACTCCAGTCCAACCATTTTCATTGTGACTTGCAGTAACCATTGCAACAGCATCAGCATCTAAATTAAATTGTGCAAAATAAACAGTAGGAGATAGTGATAAACCTATGTCTTCAATATTACATCCCGTTGAAAGTAGTCCTTTTTTAAGAGCAGATTTTATTTCTTCACTATAAGATCTATAATCATGACCAACAATTACTCTTGGATTCGTTTTTTTAGTATGTTTTATAATTTGAGTGCCCAAACCTTTACCTAGATTCTCTATTCCGAGTTGGTTTATGTCCTTCTCATACAACCACCTTGCGTCATACTCCCTGAAGCCATATGGATCTATTTTTAAATTTGTTGTCATTGTTAACCTTTCTTACATTCATTTTATTTTTTTATTGATATTTTTTTTCTATGTTCTATAAATGTTCTGTTGAATAACTATTTATATGGTGTATCAATGCTTTCAGCATACAACATGTAGTTGTTTTGTAAAAAAAAACTTATAAAATATTAAAATATGAACAAAATACTATCACAGGCACTTAAGAAAGCTGTCTCCGAATATAGCCCTGATAATAGTGAACTTTCAAAAAATAAAGGACCAGATTTATTTTCACTTAGTAATGACACTGAACTTTTTCAAAATGAAAAAGGCATTATTATTAAAATTGATAGAACAAGAGATTCTAAATTAACAGATTTTGGCAGAGCAACTTTAAAAGATAGATACTTAGGAAATAATGAATCTTATCAAGATTTATTTGCCCGTGTTGCAAGTTCATACGCAGACGACAATTTACATGCACAAAGAATTTATAACTACATTAGTAATTTATGGTTCATGCCAGCAACTCCAGTTTTATCAAATGGTGGAACTAAAAGAGGTTTACCAATTTCATGTTTTTTAAATGAAGCATCAGACAGCTTAAATGGAATCCTTGATTTATGGAGTGAGAATGTTTGGTTAGCTGCTAAAGGTGGTGGGATTGGAAGTTACTGGGGTAACCTCAGATCTATTGGAGAAAAAATTGGTAAAGTTGGTAAGACATCAGGAATTATTCCTTTCATTAAAGTAATGGACTCGTTGACGATGGCAATTAGCCAAGGTTCATTAAGAAGAGGATCGGCTGCTTGTTACCTTCCAATTGATCATCCTGAAATTGAAGAGTTTATTGAAATGAGAAGACCTACAGGTGGAGATCCAAATAGAAAAGCATTGAACCTTCATCATGGTATTTTAGTATCAGATGCATTTATGAGAGCTGTTGAAACAGATGAGCAGTGGGCTTTAAAAAGTCCTGCTGATGGAACTGTACAACAAACTATCTCTGCAAGAAATTTATGGATTAGATTATTAACTGCTAGAATTGAAACAGGTGAACCTTATATTATCTATATCGATACAGTTAACAGACAAATTCCACAACACCATAAGTTGGCAGGCTTAACTGTTAAAACTTCTAATCTTTGTAGTGAGATAACTTTACCTACTGGAATAGATAAAAATGGAAGAGATAGAACAGCCGTTTGTTGTTTATCATCTTTAAACTTAGAAAAGTATGATGAGTGGAAAGACGATAACGTTATGATTAATGATGTTATGAGATTTTTAGATAATGTATTAACTGATTTTATTGAAAGAGCCCCTGAGCAATTTGATGACGCAAAATATTCTGCTGAAAAAGAAAGAAGTGTTGGCCTAGGTGTTATGGGTTTCCATTCTTATTTACAGCAACATAGTATTCCGCTTGAATCAGTTATGAGCAAAGCTTGGAATAAAAAAATATTTAAACATATTCAAGAACATGTAGATCAAGCCTCAAAAGATTTAGCAGACGAAAGAGGAGCTTGTCCTGATGCTGCTGATTATGGTTTTAATGAAAGGTTTTCTAACAAAACTGCGATTGCACCAACAGCTTCTATTTCTATTATCTGTGGTGGAGCTTCACCTGGAGTAGAACCAGTTGCAGCTAACAGTTATACGCACAAAACTCTTTCAGGTTCATTTAACGTTAGAAATAGATATTTAGTTGAGTTATTAGAAAAACACGGGAAAAATAATGATGATGTTTGGTCTGGTATTACAACAAACGAAGGTTCTGTTTCCCATTTAGATTTTTTAACTGATTTAGAAAAAGATGTTTTTAAAACAGCATTTGAGTTAGATCAAAAATGGATTATTGAATTAAGTGGAGATAGAACACCTTTTATATCTCAAGCTCAATCAATTAACTTATTTGTACCAGCCGATATTCACAAAAGAGAACTACATAAAATTCATTTTGATGCTTGGAAAAAAGGTTTAAAGAGCCTTTATTACTGCAGATCAAAATCAATCCAACGCGCGGAAAATGTTAATGATACTAAAGCAACAGATGTTACTGCGAACGTTTATAAGTCAAAACCACAAACAACTGAACAACCAGAATACGAGGAGTGCCTATCATGTCAGTAGAAAAAATGAATACTAAAATTATTCAACCAGAAAAAAATGAAATAGTTCAACCACAAAAAATGGGACTATTAGTTGAAAATCCAGTTTATAAACCATTTAGATATCCGTGGTGTTATGATGCGTGGTTAACACAACAAAGAATTCATTGGTTGCCAGAGGAAGTGCCACTTGGTGATGATGTTAGAGATTGGCAGAAAAATTTAACTCAGTCTGAAAAGAATTTATTAACACAAATTTTTAGATTTTTTACTCAAGCTGATGTTGAAGTGCAAAATTGTTATTTAAGACATTATACAACTGTATTCAAACCTACAGAAGTTTTAATGATGATGACTGCTTTTGCTTCAATGGAAACAGTTCACATAGCTGCTTACTCTCATTTACTTGATACTATTGGAATGCCTGAATCAGAATATTCTGCATTCATGAAATATAAAGAGATGAAAGATAAATACGACTACATGCAAAATTTTGACATGAGTTCAAAAAAAGATATTGCATTAACCGTAGCTGTATTTAGTGCGTTCACTGAAGGCTTACAATTATTTGCAAGTTTTGCAATCTTACTTAACTTCCCAAGACATAACAAAATGAAGGGGATGGGCCAAATTGTTACTTGGTCAGTAAGAGATGAAACGTTGCACTGTAATTCTATGATTAGATTGTTTAAAGAGTTCATTCATGAAAACCCAGAAATCTGGAATCCTGAATTAAAAAAAGAACTTTATAAAGCATGCAGAACAATCATTGAGCATGAAGACGCTTTTATTGATTTAGCTTTTGAAATGGGTCCTATGGAAGGTCTTACAGCGCAAGACGTAAAACTTTATATAAGATTTATTGCTAATAGAAGATTATCTCAACTTGGATTAGACCCAATTTATGATGTGGAAAAAAATCCACTTACTTGGTTAGATTCTATGTTGAATGCAGTTGAACACATGAACTTCTTTGAAGGTCGTTCTACTGAATATTCTAAAGCATCAACCCAGGGAACTTGGACAGAAGCTTTTAGTTAATTTTTTGAAGTATAAAAAGTATTTTCGAAAAACTAGCCTTAAACAAGAGGGTATTGGAGAGCATTTTCTTAATGAAATAGCCTCCAAGAAACCTAAAAATTTCCTTGAGATTGGTGTATTCCACGGTGTTACTGCAAGAAATGTTTGTGAACTATTACACAGTATTCATGGAAATGATTTTAAATATGTAGGATTAGATTTATTTGGTGAAAGTGCTGAAAATGCTAATGAAGTTATTCCAAATACTAAATTTAACAATCCATTAAAGAGAATCTATTTTGAATATATTCTAAAACAAGACCCATACTCTATTGAAGCAGTAGCTTATCTTTTAAAAAAATTTAAAAAAAACATTCATCTAATTAAAGGGAATTCTAATTTACTATTAAAAAAAATGGACATGTCTCAAATTGATTATGTTTTTTTAGATGGAGGACATGCTTATGAGACAGTTAAAAATGATCTTCAATACTCTAAACCAGTTCTAGACAATAATGGAACTATACTTTGTGATGATTATAACTTAGGTCACGCACCTGGTGTAAAACAAGCTATTGATGAGTTTATTAATGAGAACAATCTCAAATCAGAAATTATTTTTGAAAGATTTGCAAAAATAGAAAAAAACTAGTTATCTTTGATTTAACTGTATAACTTTTCTGTGTTTACTACCTTTGTAACTTGCAAGAGGTCTAATTAATTTATTAGCAGCATGTTGTTCCATAATATGTGCTGACCAACCCGTAATTCTTGAAATTACAAATATAGGTGTAAAGAAATCAGTATCAAAACCCATTAAATGGTACGTTGGACCAGTTGGATAATCAACATTTGGATAAATATTTTTTTCTTTAATCATTACTTTTTCAACAATGTCGTAAATTTTTTCAAATGTTTTATCTTTTTTAATAATTGCTACTCTTTTAAAATATTCTCTCATAGTAGGAACTCTTGAGTCTCCACTTTTATAAACTCTATGACCAAATCCCATTACTACATCTTTATTTTTAAGAGCTTTAGTAATCCATTTTAAAGCATTCTCAGGTTTTTTAATTTTCTTCATCATGTGCATTACTTCTTCATTAGCACCACCATGAAGAGGACCCTTTAGACTTGCTATAGCACCAGTAATTGCTCCATGAATGTCAGATAAGCTACTCGTAATAGTTCTTGCAGTAAATGTTGATACGTTAAAACTATGCTCAGCGTACAAAATTAATGAGACATCAAAGGCTTTAACAATTTCTTTATTAGGAACTTTTCCAAAGCACATATGGAAAAAGTTCTCAGAAAAATTAAACTTTTTCTTTGGTGCTATGATTTTTTTCCCTTTTCGAAGTCTATAGAAAGCAGCTAATGCAGTAGGTGTTTTTGCAAAAATTCTAATTGCTTTTCTTAAATTTGCTTTAGGTGAGTTGTCTTTAGTTTCTTTGTCTTCAAGACCCATTACACTAACAGCAGTTCTTGCAACATCCATTGGATGAGAATTTTTTGGTATTTTTTTTAAAATATCTATTAAATTTTTTGATAAAGTTATTTCTTTAGATAATTCTTTTTTAAATTCTTTTAGCTGTTTTTTATTTGGTAATTCTTTATTTAAAATTAAATATGCAACTTCTTCAAAGTCACATCTTGCACATAAATCTTGAGCTGCATAACCCCTATAAGTTAGAGAGTTAATTTCAGGCATAACTTTTGAAATTTCAGTTTCATCAACAATTATTCCTAGTAAACCTTTTTTAATATCATCACTCATTATTCATGTCCTTCCGTACTAAAATTATAAATTTTTTCATCTAACGAGTTGTACTTTTCATATTCTACTAACTCGTAAAGTCTTTTCCTAGTTTGCATTTTATCAATAATATTGTTCTGATGTCCATTCACAAAAATGTCTCTAAGGCCATCTTCTACATTTTTCATGGCTAATCTTTGTGTTGTTACTGGATAAATCACAATATTATATCCAAAATTTTCTAGCTCTTTGTAATTGAATAACTTAGATTTTCCAAACTCAGTCATATTAGCTAACAAATAACATGACAGTTCTTTTCTAACTTTTTCAAAATCTTTTTCATCATGCAGCGCTTCTGGAAAAATAATTTCTGCACCAGCATCAATATACGCCTTACATCTATCAATCATTTTATCTATTCCCTCAACCCCTTTAGCATCAGATCTAGCAATAATTTTAAAATTTTCATCTTGTTTAGCTGCAACGCACTCTTTAATTTTTTTAACCATTGCTTCAGTTGAGATTAATTCTTTGTTATCTAGGTGCCCACATCTTTTACGTTCTACTTGGTCTTCTAAGTGTACAGCTGCCACCCCAAATTCTTCAAAAGTTTTAATAGTTTCTTCACAAGATTTAAAACCAGTGTCTATATCAACAATTGTAGGTAAGCTTGTAACTCTCGATATTAAATAAGATCTAGTACTAACATCTTGCAGTGTAGTTAGACCAATATCTGGAAAACCTAAATCATTTGCCATAACTCCACCTGATACGTAAACAGCGTCATAACCAATTTCTTCAATTAGTTTTGCAGTTAGCGGATTATAAGCACCCGGAACTCTTAAAATTTTATTTGATTTTAATTTACTGACAAAGTCAGCTCTTTTTTGACTGGGCTCTTTATCTACAAAATGCACTAAAAAATTCCTTGTTTTGTATTCTTCTTAATCTGACTTCTTTTAATCTGGATGTTTAGTTTATTTAATTCCCCAGCTTTCAGGTTTTTAAGATTTTGTACAACTTTTAAGAAACGAGCACTTTCTTTTTTATCTAAAATACCATCCGTTAATGTTAGGAATTTGTTTATATAATTCTGTCTTTTAAATGGACGTGCTCCGTATGGATGAGCATCTGCTCTATCTAATTGTTCTGTAATTTTTTTACCATTATTTAAAATAACTACAACTTTTGCACCAAAGGATTTATTTTTTGGATTAGGATCATGATATTTTTTAGTCCATTTTTTGTCTTCAAACGTTGTAATTGATTTCCAAATTTTTATAGTGCTTTTTCTATTAGCTCTTTGTTCAGTATATGATTTAACATGGTGCCAATCAGCATCTTCAAGTGCTACTGCAAAAATGTACATGATAGAGTGATCTAGCGTTTCTCTACTTGCATTTGGATCCATTTTTTGAGGATCATTTGCACCAGTTCCAATTACGTAATGAGTGTGATGACTTGTGTAAATATCAATTTTTTTGATTTGATTTAAATTTGGAATTTTTTTATTAAGTTTTTTAGCAATATCTATCAGTGCTTGAGACTGGTATTCTGCTGAGTATTCTTTTGTATAGGTCTCTAGTATCGCTTTCTTAGATTCTTTTTTCTTAGGAAGAGGCACATTATATAAAGCTTTCTTTCCATCTAATATTCTGGCTATAACACTGTCTTCTCCTTCATAAATTGGACTTGGGGCACCTTCACCACGCATTGCTCTATCAACTGCTTCTATTGCAAGTTTACCAGCGTGAGCAGGGGCGTAAGCTTTCCAGCTAGAGATTTCACCCTTTCTAGATTGTCTTGTAGAAATCGTCGTATGTAATGCTTGCTGTACAGCTTGGTAAATTATTTCAGTATTCAACTTTAACATTGTACCCAAACCCGCCGCAACACTTGGTCCTAAATGTGCAATGTGATCAATCTTATGTTTATGTAAACAAATTCCTTTAACCAAATTAACCTGAACCTCATAACCTGTAATAATTCCTCTTAATAAATCTAACCCACTTTTTTTAGTTTGTTGAGCAACACTTAAAATCGGTGGAATATTATCCCCTGGATGACTGTAGTCTTCTGCTAAAAAAGTATCATGGAAATCAAGCTCTCTGACAGCTGTTCCATTTGACCAAGCAGCCCACTCGCAATCAAATTTTAATTTTGAATCAATCCCAAATAAATTTGCACCATTTTTTCTAGGATGCTTTAGGGCCATTTCTCTTGAAGAGATAACAGCTTTTCTGTTTAAAGAAGCAATAGCAACTGAAGCATTATCAATTATTCTATTAATAACCATTTCAATAGCTGCCTTATCTAATTTTGCATTATCAGAAGCTATTTCAGCAATTTTCCATGCTAATTGATTTTTTTTAGGTAAATGAATTTTTGATGGGTAAACTTTAACTTTGTGCGAAATCATTAGGTCTCCTTAATTATGCAGCCCTATTAATAGTAAGAAAAAAAATTAAATCAATCTTTTAAGTAAGTTGAAACTATCTTTTCAACACCAATAAAGTCTTTTATCAAATGATTATGGTAAATTTCATTGGAATTTTTTTCTGTATAACCATTTTCTAATAAAATAACAGGAACAGAGGCAGCCTTTGCAGCATTTGCATCAGTTTCACTATCACCAAATATTAAAGATTTTTTTATATCACCACCAATGATTTCAATTATACTTGTTATGTGTCTTGGATCAGGTTTACAATAATCAAAAGTATCTGATCCAGCAACATATTCAAAATAATCATAAATTCCAATTTTTTTTAAAAGGTCGATTGCTAAGTGCTCTTGTTTGTTAGTACAAACTGCCATTGAAATTTCTTTTTCTTTACACCACTTTAAAAATTCTATTACACCATTGATGAGTGTGCTTTCTTTAATGATATTTTTTCCATAAAAGTTGACAAAGTCCTTAACCATTGCAGCTTTAATTTTTTGATCATCAATCTTACCAAACTCTTTTTTAGCCTGTCCCCATATAGATCTACCAATCATTGCTCCAGCACCTTGACCTACTAGGTTTCTAATATCTGCTGTAGATTTTGTAGGATAACCATATTTTTTCATTACATGATTATGGGCATTCATTAAATCAGGTGCGGTATCAACCAATGTTCCATCTAGGTCAAATAAAATTGAGTATTTTTGAGTCATTAATAAAGTATTTTTAAGAAATAAATTGTGAATTAAACTATCTATACACTTAATATAAAAATATTTCCAGATGAAACAAATAAATTCTAATATTGAACAAGAAAAATTTCGTAAAATTTTTATCAAGTCTGGTGTAAAGATGATTGGTCCTGAAACTATTTTTTTTTCAAAAGATACAAAGATTGGAAAAAATGTTACTATTAATCCATATGTTGTCATTGGAAAAAAAGTTAAAATTGGCAATAATGTAACTATCAATTCATTTTCACATTTAGAAGATTGTAAAATAAAAAATAAAGTTGAAGTTGGACCTTATGCAAGATTAAGACCAGGCACCATTCTTGAAGAAGGGTCAAAAATCGGAAATTTTGTAGAAGTTAAGAAAAGTAGAGTTGGAAAAAAATCAAAAATTAATCATTTATCGTATATTGGTGATAGCGAAATAGGTAAGGATGTAAATATAGGAGCTGGCACAATTACCTGTAACTATGATGGTGTTAAAAAAAGTAAAACAAAAATTAAAGATAATGTATTTATAGGCTCTAACTCATCTTTAGTGGCACCTGTTATTCTTGAAGAAAATAGCATCATTGGAGCTGGTTCAGTGATTACCAAAAAAGTAAAAAAAAACTCATTGGCTTTAACTAGAAGTGCTCAAACTGAGGCTAA
The DNA here is from genome assembly GCF_047727615.1 of Candidatus Pelagibacter sp. Uisw_101. Taxonomy (GTDB): domain Bacteria; phylum Pseudomonadota; class Alphaproteobacteria; order Pelagibacterales; family Pelagibacteraceae; genus Pelagibacter. The sequence goes on along the minus strand of NZ_CP159821.1, from coordinate 818,501 downwards.
AAACTATAAAAGAAAAATAAAATGATATGTGTGGAATTATAGGAATAGCTAGCAATAAGTCTGTGTCATCTGCAATTATTAATTCCCTTAGGAAATTAGAGTATAGAGGTTACGACTCTGCAGGAATTGCGACACTATCAAATGGAATTGTAAGCGAAGCAAAATCAGAAGGCAGAGTTGATATTTTAGAAAAAAACCTTGCAGTTAAAAACATGTCAGGCCTGATTGGAATTGGACATGTTAGATGGGCAACGCATGGTATTCCAAATACTATTAACGCACATCCTCATTCATCAGAAAGTGTATCAGTAGTGCATAATGGTATTATTGAAAATTCTACGATTTTAAAAAAGCATTTAATGAATAAAGGTCATATATTTAAATCTCAGACAGATACTGAGGTAATTGTTCATTTAATAACAGAATATTTAAAAGAGCTTAATTTAAAAGATGCAATTATTAAAACTCTCAAGCAACTACATGGAAGTTTTGCTTTAGGTATAATCTTTAAAGATCAACCTGATCTTATAGTGGGTGCAAGAAGAGGATCACCACTTGCAGTTGGTTATGGTCCTAACGAAAATTATCTAGGATCAGATTCTTATGCTTTAAAATCTATGACTAATAAAATTTCGTATTTAAATGATGGAGAATTTTGCATTATAAAAAAAGATCAAGTTGAGTTTTTTGATGAAGAAGGCTTAAAAGTTAATAAAAAAGTTTTAGAATTATCTTCAAAAGAACAGGAGTATGACAAAGGTGATTTTAAACACTTTATGGCTAAAGAAATTGAAGAACAGCCAACAACATTAAAGAACTGTATAAATGAGTATGTTGATAAAATTAACAACGACATTAATATCTATAATTTTCCCTGGGATATAAAGGAAATTTCTTCTGTTACTTTAATTGGCTGCGGAACCGCTTACCATTCTTGTTTAATGGCAAAATATTGGTTTGAAGAAAATACTACACTTGATGTAACAATTGATATTGCATCCGAGTTTAGATACCGAAAAAATAGATTTAAAAATGATAATTTATACATTTTTGTTTCTCAGTCTGGCGAAACGGCAGACACTTATGCTGCATTGGATTTATGTAATAAAAATAATATGAAAACTTGTAGTATTGTTAATGTTATAGAAAGCTCTATTGCAAGAGATTCCAACTTTGTTTTACCAATTCATTGTGGACCAGAAATTGGTGTAGCCTCTACAAAAGCATTTATGGGTCAAATGTTAGTTCTATATATTTTGGTATTAAAATTAGGAATTTTAAGAAAAGATTTAGATAAAGATTTATATTTAAATAAAATTAAAGACTTAAAAGCATTACCAGAGTTGGTTGAACAAACATTACTAACAGAGAGTAAAATCCAAACAGTTTCTAGCTCATTTACCGATGCAAAAGGTTCGATGTTTTTAGGGAGAGGTTTTTCTTACCCAATTGCATTAGAAGGAGCGCTAAAGTTAAAAGAATTAGCATATGTTCATGCAGAAGGTTATCCTGCGGGTGAAATGAAACATGGTCCTTTAGCTTTAATTGAAGATGGAATGCCAGTTGTTGTCTTAGCTCCAAGAGATAATTATTATAAAAAAACAATTTCCAATATGCAGGAAGTAATAGCAAGAGGTGCTAAAGTTTTATTGATAACCAATAAGAGCAAAGATGAAGTTTTTTCAGAAAATATTTGGGAAACAATATTAGTTGAAAGCACAAGTGATGACTTGTTACCCTTTTTATTAACCGTCCCTTTACAAAAATTAGCCTATTATTCAGCTCTTAAAAAAGGTTATGATATTGATAAGCCACGAAATTTAGCAAAATCAGTCACAGTTGAATAATAATTAAACTCTGCTACAACACCCCTAGGTTGAATATGAAAAATTGGAAAATAAATAGCTGGAGAAATTATCCTGTAAAACACATTCCTGAATATCCGGATCAAAAAGACTTAGATGATGTTTTAAGTAAAATTAAAAATTTTCCTCCATTAGTATTTGCTGGTGAGACAAGACATTTAAAAGAACAGCTTGCTGATGTTGTTGATGGAAAAGCTTTTTTATTACAAGGTGGAGACTGTGCAGAAAGTTTTGCAGAATTTCACCCTGACAATATTAGAGATACATTTAAACTAATACTTCAAATGTCGCTTGTGCTTACTTATTCAGCATCATTACCAGTTATTAAACTTGGAAGAATTGCTGGACAGTTTTCTAAACCAAGAAGTTCTCCTGTTGAAAATATTGATGGCATTGAACTGCCTAGCTACCTAGGTGACAATATTAATGGAATGGAATTTAATGAAAAATCAAGAGTTCCGGACCCCAAGAGACTTTTTAAAGCATATTCTCAGTCTGCATCTACACTTAATCTTATAAGAGCATTCTCCCACGGAGGTTTTGCTGACCTTAAAAAAGTACATACTTGGAATTTAGGTTTTATTAAAAATTCTCCAGCTGCTAAAAAATTTAAAGATTTAGAAGATAGAATAACAGATGCACTAGCATTTATGGATGCATGTGGAATTAATTCTGATTTTAATAGAAGATTAAAAACAGTAAATTTTTGGACTTCACATGAAGCTTTACTACTTCCTTTCGAACAAGCCATGACAAGGGTAGATTCAACAACAGGTGAATATCATGATACCTCAGCACACTTTGTTTGGATAGGTGATAGAACTAGACAACTAGATGGTGGACATGTTGAGTTTTGCAGGGGAATTGAAAATCCAATTGGAATTAAATGTGGACCAACATTAAAAGCTGAAGACCTAATAAACTTATGTAACAAAATTAATCCAACAAATGAAAAAGGTAAAATAACTTTAATTTCTAGATTTGGTCATGAAAATGTTTCTAAATTTTTACCAAAATTAATTAAAGCAATTAAAAAAGAAGGATTGAATGTGATATGGTCGTGCGACCCTTGTCATGGAAATACAATTAAAGCTACAACTGGATATAAAACAAGACCATTTAATAGTGTTGTCAAAGAAGTAAAAAATGTTTTTGAATGTCATCAAAGTGAAGGAAGTTATGCAGGCGGACTGCATATTGAAATGACAGGTCAAAATGTTACAGAATGCACAGGTGGTGCTCAGAAAATATCTGACCAAGACTTATCTAGCCGATACCACACTCATTGTGACCCAAGACTTAATGCTAATCAAGCATTGGAATTAGCTTTTTTAATTTCTGATGAGATTAAAAAAAATGCAGCATATTCTAAAAAAAATATTAAAGCGGCATCTTAAAGTATTGTATTAAATACAATTTCGTTTAAATTTTAGACAATGGAACCATTAAAAAAAGCACAATTTATAAGCAATTGGATTAAAGATTACGTAGAAAAGATGCCAAGTAAGGCTCAATCTTTGATCATTGGAATTTCTGGAGGAATAGATTCTTCTGTATCAAGCACATTGAGTGCAATGACGGGTATAAAAACAATTGTTTTATCGATGCCTATTAAGCAAAAATCATCACAACATGATTTAAGTTTAAAACATCAAGAATGGCTTGTTAAAAATTTTAATAATGTTGAGGCTCATACATTAAATCTAGATAAGTTGTTTGAAACGTTCGAGGTTACTTTATCTAATTTTAATAGTGAGCTTGGAATGGCAAATTCTAGAGCAAGAATTAGAATGACTACTCTTTATCAAGTAGCTGCTGCAAACAAAGGTATTGTAGTTGGCACTGGTAATAAAGTTGAAGATTTTGGAGTAGGGTTTTACACAAAATATGGAGATGGTGGGGTAGACATTTCTCCTATTGCAGACTGCAACAAATCTGAAGTTTGGGAAATAGGTAAATCCATTAATATTCTCCAAGAAATAATTGAGGCTGCTCCAACAGATGGGCTATGGGATGATGGCAGAACTGATGAGGGTCAGTTAGGTCTTAGATATGCAGAATTAGAAGAAGCAATGAATAACGTTAATTCAATAAATCGTGAAAAATACGAAAAAATAAGAAAGATAAACCTGCATAAAATGGAACCAATTCCAGTTTGCAAGATTCCCAACTAATCTTATAGATTCACAAATCTATAATTAAAGTATAATTCTAAGATAATGAACAAGGATATTTATTTAACAAATAATCTAAGCAACAAAAAAGAAAAATTTGTTCCATTAGATAATAAAAACATAGGCATGTATGTTTGTGGTCCAACTGTTTATGACAATCCACATATTGGGAACGCAAGACCCCTTGTAATCTTTGATATTTTGTACAAAGTTTTAAAATCAAAATATGGCCATGATAAAATAAATTATGTAAGGAATATCACTGATGTTGATGATAAAATAATCAAATCAGCAAAAGATAAAAATGTTTCAATATCTGAATTAACAAACAATATCATTAAAGATTTTGATGATGATTGTAATTATTTAAATTTAGATAATCCAACACAACAACCTAAAGCAACTGATCATATAGGTCTCATGATTGAAATGATAAAATCTTTAATAAGAAAAGATTTTGCCTATGAGGTAAGTAACCATGTTTATTTTGAAGTGAATAAATTTGAGGATTATGGAAAACTATCCAATAAAAAATTAGAAGATTTAATTGCAGGATCTAGAGTTGAAGTTTCAGAGAATAAAAAAAAATCAGAAGATTTTATTTTATGGAAACCATCTAAAAATGACGAACCTTCTTGGGATTCGCCCTGGGGCAAAGGAAGACCTGGCTGGCATTTAGAATGTTCTGCGATGTCTAAAAAATATTTAGGAGAAGTATTTGATATACACGGTGGAGGAATTGATTTGATTTTTCCTCATCACGAAAATGAAATTGCACAATCAAGATGTGCCAATGATACTAAAGTGTTTGCTAATTATTGGATCCATAACGCATTTATCACTATGTCTAATGAAAAAATGGCTAAATCAACTGGCAATATAATAAAGATTAAAGACTTTAAAGAAAACGTTGATGGACAGGTTTTAAAACTAGCTCTTATCAACGCTCATTATAAGCAGCCACTAGACTGGAACGAAAAGCTCTTAGAAGATTGCAAAAATACTATTGATAAATGGTATGAAGTTTATTTACCCTCAAATAATAAAACAGTTTTAAGTGAAGATGTTTTATCGCCGTTATACGATGATTTGAATACACCAGGCTATATAGCAAATTTACACCAACTTTATGACAAAGCTTTAAAAGGAGGCAATGAAGAGAAAAGTTTATTTGTGTTAGCTTGTAATTTCATTGGTATTTTAAATAAAACAAAAGAAGAATGGATTGAATTTAAAAAGAAAAAATCATCCATTAATGAAGATGAAATTTTAGAAATGATTGAATTTCGAAATAAAGCAAGAGAAGACAAGAATTATAAAGAGGCTGATACTATTAGAGATGAGCTATTAGATAAAGGGGTTTTAATAGAAGACAAAGATGGTAAAACAATTTGGAAACTTAAATGAGCAAAGAACAACTTTTTATATTTGATACAACGCTAAGAGATGGTGCACAAACGCAAGGTGTAGACTTTTCTGTAGATGATAAAATGAAGGTTGCATCAGCTTTAGATAATTTAGGTGTTGACTATATTGAAGGTGGGTGGCCAGGAGCAAACCCTACAGATACTGAATTTTTTCAAAAAAAACATTCATTTAATAATGCTAAACTAACCTCTTTTGGTATGACTAAAAGAACTGGTCGTAGTGCAGATAATGATCCAGGATTATCAGCACTTTTAAATTCAAACACACCGGCAGTTTGCATTGTTGGTAAATCATGGGATTTTCATGTTGATATTGCTCTTGGTATTTCTAATGAAGAAAACTTAAAAAACATAAAAGAAACAGCAAAACATTTTGTTAAAGAGAATAAAGAATTTATGTTTGATGCAGAACATTTCTTTGATGGGTACAAGGCCAATTCAAATTATGCTTTATCATGCCTTAAAGCAGCATTTGATGAAGGAGCAAGGTGGATTGTTTTATGCGATACAAATGGTGGAACCTTGCCTCATGAAGTTACAAAAATAGTAACAGAAGTTTCTAAAATTATACCTGGAAAAAATTTAGGCATACATGCGCATAACGATACTGGTAATGCAGTTGCAAATTCTTTAGCTGCAGTTTGGGCTGGAGTTAGACAAGTTCAAGGAACCATCAATGGTTTAGGTGAAAGATGTGGTAACGCTAATTTAATGTCATTAATTCCAACATTTTTTCTAAAGAAAGATTTTTCTGAAAAATTCCAATTAAAAATTAAACCAGATAATATTAAGAAATTAACGGAATGCTCTAGATTATTAGATGAAATTTTAAATAGAAAACCTAACAAGCATCTCCCATACGTTGGTGCCGCTGCTTTTTCTCATAAAGGTGGTCTTCATGTATCAGCTGTTCAAAAAGATCCAAAAACATATGAGCATATTAATCCTGAAGAAGTTGGAAACTCCAGAAATATTGTAGTTTCAGATCAGTCTGGAAAATCCAATATAATCTCAAGATTAAAAACTATTGGTATTGAAATAGAAGAGAGCGATCCTAAAATTAAAAAACTTTTAGATGAAGTAAAAGATAGAGAATTTATTGGTTATAGTTATGACGGTGCTGATGCATCGTTTGAATTATTAGCCAGAAGAATTATTAGCGAAATACCAAGGTATATATTGATTAAAGAATACGATGTTTCTGTAAAAAAAGATTCATCAGGAACAATTGTTTCTTTAGCGAAAGCTCAGCTTGAAGTTGATGGTGAAAAAATTATGTGTACTGGCAAAGGAAATGGTCCTGTTAATGCATTAGATAATGCGATTAGACAGAATGTGGATCGTTTAAATAAATACTCTAAATATTTAAAAGATTTAAAATTAGTCGATTACAAAGTTAGAATTTTAAATACAGGTACTGAAGCGATCACTAGAGTTTCAATAGAGAGCACTGATTCAAAAGGTAAAAACTGGTTCACTATTGGTGTTTCTGCAAATATAATTGATGCTTCATTTAAAGCGTTGGTTGATAGCTTAGATTATAAATTGTTTAAAGATAAAGCTCCAGCAAGTCTTTAATGTCGTTTAATAATATTTCATTTATTTTACATCAACCTCAATTATCAGAAAATATTGGAGCTTGTGCTAGGGCTGTTAAAAACTTTAGTTTTAAAAAGCTAGTTATTGTTAAACCAAAACCAATTTTTCCAAATGATAAAATTTTAGCAACCTCAGTTGGTGCAAAAGATCTAATTATTAATGCTAAAGTGCATGAAACTTTAGAATCTGCTGTAAAAAAGGTAGATTACGTTATTGCAACGTCTGCAAGGTTTAGAAATAAAAACATTAAACATATCAATCTAGAAGATTTAAAAAAAATTGATTTTAATAAAAAGATAGCTTTTTTGTTTGGCTCTGAAGCGTCTGGTTTATCTAATAATGAGATTAGTTATGCTAATTACACTATGCAAATCCCAACTAACCCTGATTTCAAATCTTTAAACTTGTCACACAGTGTCATTATTATTGCTCATACAGTAGCAAGTATCATCAATCTAAAGGGTGCAAAGTACTCAAAATCAAAAAAAGTAACCTTAGCTAGCAAGAAGGATATTCAAGCAATGACTAATTTATGCATCAAAAAATTAGAGGAAAAACACTTTTTCAAACCCTTAGAGAAGAGACCTATTATGCTTGAAAACTTAAGAAGCATTTTTTCTAAAATGGAGCTTTCTGAGAAGGAAACGCGTATTTTATCCAGTGTATTCGCAAGTTTGTCCAAAAAAGGTTGATTGACAAAATAACGAGTAAGTTTATAAACCCTCTTATCAAATGACAAAAAGAATAAGTGCTAAACATAAAATAGACAGAAGGTTAAAAATTAACCTATGGGGCAGACCTAAAAGTCCTTTTAATAAAAGAGATTATGGTCCAGGCCAGCATGGTCAAGGAAGAAAAGGAAAACCATCTGATTACGGAATTCAGCTACAAGCTAAGCAAAAATTAAAAGGTTACTACGGTAACATTAATGAAAGACAATTCAGAAACATATACAAAAAAGCTACCATGTTAAAAGGGGATACTGGTGAAAATTTAATTGGATTACTTGAGAGAAGATTAGATTCAGTGGTTTATAGAGCAAGGTTTTCAACAACAGTATTTTCAGCGAGACAACTTATTAACCATGGTCACGTAAGAGTTAATGGTAAAAAAGTTAATATTTCTAGCTATATGGTTAAAGAAGAAGATATAATTGAAATTAGAGATAAATCTAAACAGTTAGCTTTCATTGATATCGCTTTAGCAAACAAAGAAAGAGAAACTCCAGAATATATTCATCTAGATGAGAAGAATAAAAAAGTTACTTTTGTTAGAACACCTAAGTTTGACGAAGTTCCTTACCCAGTAATAATGGAACCTAATCTAGTAATTGAATATTACTCTAGATAATAAATATCTATTTTTTAAAACAGTTTATCTAATTTTACTGTTAAAATTTCAATAAAACTGTGGAATAATCCAGAGTGAATTTTGTATAAATTCATTATATGTTTTAGCTTATGAAAAAACTTTTTATGAAAGTTTAAATGCTGCTAGCAAGATATTTAGATAAATTGTTCCAGAAAGATGGCTTTCTATTAATTGATGCAAATTCAAATAAACACATCATAGGAACGCCAAAAAATAAAACTCCAATTACAATTAAGATTTTAGATAATAAGCTGCATTATAAATTATTTTTTCGTCCAGATTTATATTTTGGAGAAGCTTATTCTAATGGAGATATACAAATCGAAAACGGAAGTTTGACTGATTTTTTAGATATAGCACTTATGAATATTGGAAGAGGTGAGTTAAATTTTTTTAGCACGTTGATGAATAAATTTCATGGCTCTTATAGATATTTAACAAACTTTAATTTTATAAAAAAATCTAAAATGAATGTTGCTCATCACTATGATCTTTCAGATGATTTATACAGTTTATTTTTAGATCCCAAAAAACAATACTCATGTGGATATTTTAAAAATGAAAATGACACTCTAGAAGATGCCCAAAATAATAAGATTAAACACATAATAAAAAAAATTAATATAAAGCCAAATCAAAAAGTTCTTGATATAGGTTGTGGCTGGGGATCTTTAGCTATAGATATTGCAAAAAGTACCAATTGTGAAGTCACTGGGATTACTCTATCTGAAAATCAGTTTAACTACTGTGTTAAAAAAGTAAAAGAACTTAATTTAGAAAATCAAGTTATCTTTAAACAAATAGATTATCGCCAACTAGAAGAAAAATTTGATAGAATTGTAAGTGTTGGAATGTTTGAGCATGTAGGTAGAAAATTTTATAAAAATTTTTTTAAGAAAATTGACAAGTTGCTTAATGAAGATGGTATTTCTTTGATACATACTATTGGCTCAGTTAATCCTCCTAGAGACCCCCATCCTTGGATAACCAAGTATATTTTTCCAGGTGGCTACACACCTAGTCTGAGTGAGGTAGTAACACCTATAGAGAAAACTGGATTAATAGTATCTGATATAGAAATTCTTAAATTACACTATTCTCACACTCTAAGACATTGGAAAGAAAATTGTATAAAAAATAAAACCCAAATAACCGAAATGTTTGATGAAAAATTTTTTAGGATGTGGGAATTTTATTTAGCTAGTTGTGAAAGTGCTTTTAAATGGGGAGACCAAGTAGTTTATCAGTTCCAACTAACAAAAAATTATATCTCAACACCTACTACTAGAGATTATATTTATAAGTAATAGATTATTTCTTAAAATTAATTCCTTTATCCTCAAGCACTTTCTTGAGTTCACCGTTTTCATACATTTCTTTAAAGATGTCACAACCACCAACAAATTCGCCTTTGATGTAAACTTGTGGAATAGTTGGCCAGTCACTAAATTCCTTTATACCTTCTCTTAAAGCTTGAGATTCTAGAACGTTGATCCCTTTATAATTTACTTCTAAAATTTTTAACATATTTGATGTAGCCATAGAAAATCCACACTGAGGAGCATCCGGTGTTCCTTTCATAAATAAACATATTTCGTTGGTATCAATATGACTTTGAATTAAATTTTTTGTATTATCATCCATTATTGCTCCTTTGTTTTAATTGCTAATGCGTGTAGTTCGTTGCCCATTTTTCCTTTTAAAGAATTGTATACCATCTTGTGTTGTTCAATTTTGCTTTTTCCAGAAAATTTACTTGAAGTAATTGTGGCTGAGTAGTGATTGCTATCTCCTGCTAAGTCTTGAATTTCTATTATAGCATCTGGCAAAGCATCTTTAATAAGTGTTTCAACTTCTTTTATATCCATTGCCATTTTAGTTTTCCATGTAGTTAGTTAGCCAATTTGTATGCGATTTAATCAAATCGTCAATTGATACTTTTGTCTTATCATCAATTATTAAATTATAGCCATTTACTGATCCAAGTTCATCAAAATGTACTGAGTTTTCTTGAAGTATTTTAGTAGCACTTTCTAGATCACTTTTACTAATTTCTATAATGTATCTTCCTTGATCTTCACTAAATAAGTATTCGAACTGATTAATTAAGTAATTTGGTTTTTTAAGAGTTGCACCTTTTTTACCTTTGATACACATTTTAGAAAGAGCTGTAATTATACCTCCTAAAGAGACATCATGGGCAGATTTTATAAATTTTTTATCAATAAGTTTTAGTATTGTTTCACCATTATTCTTTTCATTAAAAAGATTAATTTCAGGGGGTGGTCCATTTTTTTCATTTAAAATATCTCTTGCAAATAAACTTTGATCAAGGTGACCCTCAGTTTTACCTATAACTAAAAGTATATTATCAGCTTCTTTTAAATCCATTGTAATCATGTTTTGGTAATCTTTAATCAAACCAACACCTCCAATTGCTGGAGTAGGTTTAATACCAATATCTTTAGTTTGATTGTAGAAAGAAACATTTCCTGAGACTACTGGAAACTCTAAATAATTACTCGCTTCACCTAGGCCTTGAACACACTCTACAAACTCACCCATATTTTCTTCATTCTCAGGACTACCAAAATTTAAACAGTTAGTAATAGCAATTGGTTTTGCACCAACTGAAATTAAATTTCTCCAACTTTCACAAACAATTTGTTTTCCACCACTTAATGGGTGAGCCCAACAATATACAGCAGAAGAATCTACAGATGCTGCAACTGCTTTATTAGTACCATGAACCCTAACAACACCAGCGTCTCCTCCAGGTTTTTGAATAGTATCACCCATAACAGTGTGATCATACTGTTGCCAAATCCACTCTTTACTACACACATTTGGATTGGATAATATTTTGTTTAAAACATTTTTTACCTTAAAGGTTTTAAATAGCTCTTTATCAATTTTAATTCTTTTAGGTAATTTAGCTTTTTTCCATTTTCGGTCATACATAGGTGAGTTTTCAACCAAAGTATTTACAGGAATGTCTGCTACTTTTTCTTCATTAAAATAAAGTTCAATTTTTTTACTTTTTGTTGTTTTACCAATTACTGCAAAGTCTAAATTCCATTTATCAAATATTTTTTTAGCCATTTCTTCTTTGCCATTTTCTAAAACAATAAGCATTCGCTCTTGACTTTCTGACAGCATAATTTCATATGGAGTCATGTTTGCTTCTCTACAAGGAACTTTATTTAAATTGATCTCAATTCCTAAATTTCCTTTTGAAGCCATTTCAATACTTGAAGAGGTCAAACCTGCAGCTCCCATATCTTGAATTGCTATAATCGAGTCTCCTGCCATTAATTCTAAACAGGCCTCTAATAATAGTTTTTCGGTAAAAGGATCTCCAACTTGAACGGTAGGTTTTTTTTCTTCAATTTTATCATCAAATGAAGCTGATGCCATGCTTGCACCATGAATTCCATCACGCCCTGTTTTTGAACCAACATAGATCACAGGTTTTCCTAATCCTGCAGCTTTTGAATAAAAAATTTTATCTTTTTTAACATGACCTAACGTCATTGCATTTACTAAAATGTTACCGTTATAAGACTCGTCAAAACTAGTTTGACCAGCAATTGTTGGAACACCCATACAATTACCATATCCACCTATACCGTGAACAACGCCACGTAATAAATTTTTAGTTTTTTTATGTTGAGGTGAGCCAAAATGAATTGAATTTAAATTAGCTATTGGTCTTGCACCCATTGTAAAGACATCTCTCATAATTCCACCAACACCTGTTGCTGCACCTTGATAAGGTTCAATAAATGAAGGGTGATTATGACTTTCGATTTTAAATACAATTGCATCATCATCACCAATATCAACAACACCAGCATTCTCCCCTGGTCCTTGGATTACATTTTTTCCTTTAGTGGGTAAGTTTTTAAGGTGAAATCTTGAAGATTTATAAGAACAATGCTCATTCCACATTGCTGAGAAAATGCCTAGTTCGGTAATATTGGGAACTCTTTTTAATAAATCACAGATCTTTTTATATTCATCTTTTTTTAAACCATGATCGATTGCAAGTTGCTCGTTGACTATCATTATTTTAAATTATTAATTAAGTTTTCAAAAAATATTGAACCATCTTCACCTGATAGAGCAGGGTCTATCATTCTTTCAGGGTGAGGCATCATTCCTAAAACATTTTTTTGTTTGTTAAATACACCAGCTATATTTTGTAATGAACCGTTAGGATTAGATTGTTCATTAACATTTCCATTTTCATCTGAGTAAAATAAAGCTATTTGGTTATTGTCATTAATTTCTTTAATTTGATCTTTAGAGCAAAAATAATTTCCTTCATTGTGAGCAATGTGAAACTCATAGACGTCTTTCTTGTCATCTTTAAAATAAGAGTTATCCTTATTGTTAGCTTTAACAAAAATATTTTTGCAAATAAATTCTAGGTATTTATTTCTAAGCAGTACACCTGGCAGCAAGCCTGATTCAACTAGAATTTGAAAACCATTACAGATCCCCATAACTTTACCTCCACCTTGAGCAAAGTTTAGAACAGATTTCATAATTTTTGATTTTGAGGCCATGCTTCCACATCTAAGATAATCCCCATAAGAAAAACCACCTGGTAAAACGATAAGATCACTTTTTGGAAGTTCAACATCATCATGCCAAACCATCTTATTTTTAAAGCCAAATTTTTTTAAGGCAACTTCCATATCTCTATCACAATTAGATCCAGGAAAGGTTATTACGGATGAATGCATTATTTATTATTGTGATCCAATAATTTTAAAATCTTCTATTACTAAATTTGCCAAAAGTTTTTTACACATCTCTTCAACTTTTGATTCAGCTTTATTCTTATCTTTTTCTTTTGTATTAATTTCAAAATATTTTCCTTGTCTTACTTCATTGATGCCTTCAAATCCCATACCATCCAAGGTTTGATGAATAACTTTACCTTGAGGATCTAAAACATCTTTCTTCAGAGTTATAACTACAGATATTTTCATATTATTTTCTTTTTTTAATTGATCTTAATTTTGTAACATTGACAGAGCTTAAGTTTGATTGTTCATGTAAAATGCCAAGTCTTTTAGCAACCTCAGTGTAAGCAGGTATTAAATCACCCAAGTCCTTACGAAATCTGTCTTTATCTAGCTTTTTATCAGTAATACTGTCCCACAATCTACAAGTATCAGGACTAATTTCATCAGCTAAAATAACTTCATTTTTTCCATTTTCTTTAAGTCTTCCAAACTCAAGCTTGAAATCAATTAGTTTAATTCCAACACCCCTGAACATTCCAACCATAAAGTCATTAATTCTTAGGATCATTTTTTTAACTTTTTCTAATTCAGATTTTGTAGCCCAATCAAATGCCAAAATATGCTCTTCTGCAATAAGTGGATCACCTAAATTATCATCCTTTAAACAATATTCCAAAAGAGGTTGCTTTAAAACTGTTCCATCTTCAATACCAAGTCTTTTAGTAATAGAACCTGTTGCAACATTACGAACAATAAACTCAATAGGAATAATCTCTACCAATTTAATAATTTGCTCTCTCATGTTTAATCTTTTGACTAAATGATTTTTAATCCCAATTTGAGTTAGATTTGACAAAATATGCTCAGATATTCTATTGTTTAAAACACCCTTACCTTCAATCGTTGATTTTTTTAAGTTGTTAAAAGCTGTTGCGTCATCTTTAAAATATTGGATGACTAAATTTTTATCAGATGTAGCATAAATTATTTTAGCCTTACCTTCGTATAACTTTTTACCTTTTTTCATTATTTAAAAACTCTTCTAAAGATTAAATCTACATTTTTAAAGTGTGATGAGTAGTTAAATATAGCCTTCAACTTTTTTGAGGAAATTTTAGCCATTATTAATTCATCGTTTGATATAACATCGAATAAATTTAGGTTTTCTGCAAAACATTTTTTTGCATAGTTTTGAACCATTTTGTAAGATTGTTCTCTACTTAATCCTGATTTTGTTAGCTCCAACATTACTTCTTGTGAAAAAATTAAGCCTTTAGTTATATTTAAATTTTCAATCATCTTTTTTGGGTAGACAATCATTTTATCTAAAATATTACTAAGTCTAGCTAAAGCGAAATCTAAAGTTATGTTTGCATCAGGACCAATATTTCTTTCAACACTTGAGTGAGATATATCTCTTTCATGCCATAGAGCAATATTTTCTAGAGCAGGGATAACTGCGCTTCGAACCATTCTTGCAAGTCCTGTTAAATTTTCACTTAATATTGGATTTTTTTTATGAGGCATTGCTGATGAGCCTTTTTGATCTTTTGAAAAAAATTCTTGCACTTCATAAACTTCTGTTCTTTGTAAATGTCTAATCTCAATTGCAACTCTTTCAACTGATCCAGCGATGATTCCAAGAATAGAAAAATAAAAAGCATGTCTATCTCTTGGTATTACTTGAGTTGATATAGGCTCAACTTTTAAACCAAGTTTTTTTGCTACATGTTTTTCAACGTTAGGATTAATATTTGCAAATGTGCCAACTGCACCAGAAATTGCACATGTTGAAATTTCATCAATTGCATCAACTAATCTTTTTCTATTTCTTTTAAACTCTTCATAAAATGAAGCTAATTTTAAACCAAAAGTGATGGGCTCTGCATGAATTCCGTGACTTCTGCCCATACAAGGGGTGTATTTGTATTTTTTAGCTTGTTTCTTTAAAACTTTGAGAATTTGATCGATATCACCAAGTAGAATTTTACCTGATTGAACTAATTGAATATTTAAACTGGTATCTAGAACATCAGAAGACGTCATACCTTGGTGAAGATATCTTGCTTTAATCCCTGCTTTTTCAGTAACAGAGGTTAAAAATGCTATTACATCATGTTTAACTTTGCTCTCGATTTGGTGAATTCTTTTAACATTTATTTTAGTTTTTTTTCTAACAACAGATGCAACGCCTTTGGGTATTTGACCTAATTTTTCCATGGCTTCGGCTGCTGCAACCTCTACATCGAGCCAAATACGGTATTTATTTTCTTCTGACCATATGTCAGTAAGCTGTTTTCTAGAATATCTTTCAATCATTAATTATAAGTAAGGGGGCTTAGAATAACCTTTAACAGATTCTGTAAAGATTTCATAACCATTTTCAGTAATACCTAACGTATGCTCAAATTGTGCTGATAAAGATTTGTCTTTTGTAACTGCTGTCCAACCGTCTTTTAGCATTTTTACATCCCATTCACCAGTATTTATCATAGGCTCAATTGTAAAAGTCATACCTGGCCTAAGCTCCATCCCCGTGTTTCTTCTTCCATAATGTAAAACATTTGGTGGTTCGTGAAATGTTGTGCTTATTCCGTGACCACAAAAATCTCTAACAACTGAGTAGCCTTTTTTTTCAACAAAAGATTGTATTTCATATCCAATGTCACCTAATTTTAATCCTGGCTTTAGTAAACTTATTGCTCTCATCATCGACTCGTATGTAGCATCAATTAAGTTATTAACTTTAACAGGAGTTTTACCAATACAAAACATTCGACTTGTATCACCATAATGCTCATCAATTATAGCTGTCACGTCAACATTTAAAGCATCACCTTCAACCAAAATTCTATCAGAAGGAATACCATGACAAACAACATGGTTTAAAGATGTGCATAATGATTTTTTAAAACCTCTATAAAATAGAGGAGCTGAAAAAGCACCGTTGTCTCTTATAAATTCATAGCCTAATTTATCTATAAATTCAGTAGTTACACCTGGCTTAATATTATCTGTAAGCATATCCAGAGTTCTCGCTGCTAGATTTCCAGCAACCCTCATCTTTTCAAATTTTTCTAAATAATCAGGCATTAATAATTTTAATTTTGTTATCTATTTTAATTTCTTTTGAACTTATTTTACATTGATATGCCAAAAAAATAACTCCAGCTTTTTTTGCAAGTAAATAATTTTCATAATATTCTTTATCAATGTCTTTTGCTATTTTAAAATTATCAACACCCTCTATTTGGACTAAGAATAATAGATATGATTTATAACCTTTTTTAATTGCCTCTATAAGGGTTTTTAAATGCTTTGAACCTCTAGTGGTAACGGAATCTGGGAATTCTGCAGTTTTTTCTTCTCTAAATAAAGTAACATTTTTAACTTCTACAAATATTTTTTGTTTATTTTTTTCAACTAAAAAATCAAACCGTGTTTCTTTATCAAAAAATACCTCAGGCTTAATACTGTCATTGTTTGCAACTTCTTTAACTAGATTATTTGATAAACCATGGAAGGCAATTTTATTTGCAAAATGGGTATTAACACCCACTAAATTTTTTTTAACTTTAATTATCTCAAGGGTATATTTTAACTTTCTTTTAGGATCGTCATTTTTAGATACATAAACCTCATTTCCCTCATTCAATAAGCCCTTCATGGAGCCAGTATTAGGGCAATGTGCCGTAACAACTTCCCTACCAACTTTAACATCTATAAAAAATCTCTTGTAACGTTTGATAAGTTTGCCTTTTATTAAAGCTTTGGTAAATTTCATATTTAAATTGTATATTTAATAATGACACAAAATACAAAATTTAATGCCGCAATACTTATTATTGGCAATGAAATCCTTTCTGGAAGAACACAAGACACTAATACCAGCACTATTGCTCACTGGCTGAATTCAATTGGAGTAAAAGTTAATGAGGTAAGGGTTATCCCGGATATCGAAGATACAATTATCGAGACTGTTAATCATTTAAGAAAAGTAAATAACTATGTATTTACTACAGGCGGTATTGGCCCAACACATGACGATATTACTGCACAATCTATTTCAAAAGCATTTAATCTTGAATATGAAATTCACAAAGAAGCTTTTAAAATATTAGAAGCTTATTACAAGGTAGGAGAGTTTAACGAAGGTAGACAAAAAATGGTATGGATGCCACTTAATGCTAATTTAATATTAAATCCAACAAGTGGTGCTCCAGGATTTAGTGTTGAAAATGTTTTTTGTTTGCCAGGAGTTCCTTCAATTTTAAAATCGATGTTAGGAGGATTAAAAAACAAAATAGTAGGAGGAGATCCAATATTAAGTCATACAATAAGTCTAAAAACTGTTGAAAGTGAAATTGCAAAATCTTTAACTAATGTTCAAGACAATAATAGGGATGTTGAAATTGGAAGTTACCCATTCTTTCAAGCAGGCAAACTAGGTGTATCAATAGTAATACGATCAGAAGACCAGTTTAAAATTGATAAGTGTAGTTTTGAAATATTAGAGTTTGTTAATCAAAAAAAAATAGAAATAGTAGTTAGATAATTTGATGCTTTATTTTGCTTATGGAAGTAATTTAAATCATTTTCAAATGAAAAGGAGATGTAAAGATAGCATATTCTTAAAGAAGATTAATTTAAGTAATTTTACATTAACTTTTAGAAGCAAATATAGAGCTGCTGATATAGAGCCTAAAAAAAACTCAATTGTTCCAGGAGCTTTATTTGAAATATCTAAAAGTGATGAAAAAAAATTAGATGTTTATGAAGATTATCCAGCGCTATATAAAAAATACTATTTTACTTATTATGGTAAGAAAATAATGACCTATACCATGACTAAAAAAACTTTATTTGCATATCCAACAGAACGTTATTTGAATGTTGTAAAGAGAGGTTATAAAGATTGTAATTTAGATAATCATATTCTTAAAAAAGCATTAAAAGCTTAATTAAGATATTGATATAGTTTGTTAACAAAAAGAAGTTGAGTTATAAATAAAAACAGTTAAACAAATGAAAATAGTACATGCCCTCGTGGTGAAATTGGTAGACACAACGGACTTAAAATCCGTGCCTTTTTGGAGTGCCAGTTCGAGTCTGGCCGAGGGCACCACTAGATGAGAGACAAAGTATATTTAATTTTTGACAAAACGAAGGCTTCATTAAAGATTAAATCAATCTTAATTAAAAAAATTAAAATTACATCGTTAATAAAATCCAACATAATAATTGTTTTAGGTGGAGATGGTTTTATGCTTCAAACTTTAAAAAAATTACACAAATATAAAAAACCTTTCTATGGAATTAATTCTGGAAATTATGGTTTTTTGATGAATAAGTTTTCTAATGAAAACTTTATTAAAAATTTGAATATCTCCAACAGTATAAAAATTTATCCTCTACAAATGACTGTTACTAATAAAAATAATCAAATAAAAAAATCAATAGCTATTAATGAGGTGTCAATATTAAGACAAAGCAAGCAGGCGTCATCAATTTCTATTACAGCTAATAAGAAAAATATTATTAAAAATCTTATCTCTGATGGAGTGTTAGTTTCAACACCAGCAGGTAGTACAGCTTATAATTTATCAGCACATGGGCCAATTCTCAATTTAAATTCAAGAAAATTAGCAGTTACTCCTATTAGTCCCTTTAGACCTAGAAGATGGAAGGGTACAATTGTTAGTGATAAATCTAAGATTTTAATAAAAAATTTAGATACAAATAAAAGACCCATCAGTGCTGTTGCAGATAATTTTGAAGTTAGAAATGCAAAGACAATTAAAATTCAAGCTAATAAAAAAATTAGCTTTGAATTATTGTATGAAAAAAATAACAGTCTTCATAAAAAAATAAAGATTGAACAAACTCGTAAAGAAACTTCAAATAATTAAGTGATGGTGCCCCGCACAGAGTTCGAACTGCGGACCTACTGATTGCTCAGCAAGGGTACAAACTGCCAAACATGAACTAATTTTTTACGATTTAATAAAAATTTTATGCAAAAACTGGCTATCCCATACTTGTTAATACCTCTTTTAATATAAGAGGTGACCCAATTGTTTGCACAGTGGCAGATGCTTTTAATTGTTTTATAAAAAAAATATGAGCTAGATTAAATTTAAATTATGAACTTAATCATTTTCTAAATTTTCTTTTTAAAAATCTAAATTTCCATAAAAAAATTTTCTTAAAATTAATTAGATCAAAATTATTTTTAAAATATTTCTGATTTTGCTTATCAATAAATACATCTTCAATATTAAATTTACACACACCTCTTATATCATTATAGTTTTTTTTTTCAATTTCTGAAAATTTGTTAAAATAATTATTTGTAATATGTTCTATAAAACAATTTGGGTCTGGTTTTTCATTTACAGATGGTAACAGTGTTGCTTTAAAATAATTAATATTCATAGCATGATAACCAAGTGCTGATCTTTCCGTAATTCCATAGTTGTGTCTAAAATTAGTTAATTTATTTTTGAAAGACCACCAATCTGTTTTAATAAATTTTTTAAAAATTTTTTGATTATAAATCCAAAAACAACAATAATTATCATAATCATTTAAAAAAAACTTTTGTGTATTTATCTTAATGTATTTTTCAAGCTTACTTCCAATGTGGATGGAGTAATTTTTTTTATCATTATGATTTTTTTCGTATATTAAAAAACCAAGATGAAATTTTTTTTTATTTAAAACGTCCTCATGTTTAAGAAAATACTTTAGATTATTCTCAGAAAATTTAATATCATGTTCTAAATACATAAAATATTTATAATCTTCTTTTTGTTTTTCCATTAATGGTCTTGATAACCATGTTAAATGACCTTTATTCAAATCATTATCATTAATTTTATGATTTATAATTTCAGCATCTATTATTTTGTCCTCTAAAAAATTATTGTGTGTATGAACAAAGATATTGGTTTTAATTGATAGTTTTTTTAAGTTATCAATATTTTCTTTCAGAAAATCAAATCTAGTAAGCTGTCTATAGCCTTCTTTTTTTTGAGGATTTAGATTGTAAAAAGGTATATGTATAGATAAAGACATTAATTTATTAATAATTTAAAAAAATATTTATCATAATTTTATAATGAAAAGAATTTTAATTACTGGCGGAACTGGTTATTTAGGAAGAAATTTAGCTCTTTTTTACAAAAAAAAATATAAAGTTTTTCTAGGTGCAAGAAATAATAAGCAAAATTTTTTAGTCAAAAATCTTACAAATTGTGAGGCGGTTCCTTTGGATGTTTCTAATATCAATTCAGTAAATGATTGCTTAAACTACACCAAACCAGATATTGTAATTCACGCAGCAGCTACAAAGTTTGTGGATCTTTCAGAAAAATTTCCATTTGAATGTATTGACACAAATATATTAGGGTCAACAAATGTTGCTAGAGCTTGTTTGAATAAAAAAATTCCAACTGTAATAGGTATTTCTACAGATAAAGCATCACCACCAATAAAAAATATTTATGGCTTAAGCAAATCTCTTATGGAAAGACTTTTTTGTTCAAGTAATCCATATGGAAAAACAAAATTTGTGTGTGTTAGATATGGTAATGTTGCATGGTCTACTGGTTCAGTATTACCTATTTGGAAACAAATGTTTAATAAAAATAAAATGATACTTACAACTGGACCTAACATGAGAAGATTTTTCTTTTCAGTTGATGAAGCAGTAAGTTTGGTTGATCAAGCATTAAAGTTAAAAAATGAATTAAATGGAAAAATTTTATCTGCAGAAATGAAATCAGCAAAAATGATTGAAATTTTAAAAGTTTGGATAAAAAAATTTGGAGGTAAGCATAAGGTTATTAAAGGAAGAAAAGGTGACAGACTAGACGAATATTTAATAGGTGAAGATGAATTAAAATATACACAAACTTTAAATATAAAAAATAAAAAATACTTTGTTATCGATTTTAATCAAATGTCAAAAAAACCACTTAAAAATATTGTATCTTCTCAAAATGCAAAAAGATTATCTCAGTCTGAAATAGAAAAAATAATTAGATTTGGGATAAATAATAATGATCTCTAAAAAAATAGACCACGCTTTCATTATGGCTGCGGGTCGAGGCACAAGATTAATGCCTTTAACTCAAAAAATTCCAAAAGGATTGATTAAATATAAACAAAGCTCACTAATATCAAATGGAATAGACAAACTTAGAAAATATATAAATTTTATTCACATATCTGTCGGATACAAAGGTCCAATACTTGCAAAACATTTAATTGAACAAAAAGTTTCTTCTATTGTTAATACAGATAATAAGGGCAATGCATGGTGGATTTTTAACTCTATCTTTAAATATTTTGATAAACCTATTTATGTTTTAACTTGTGATAATGTTACAGATATTGATTTCAAAAAAATTGAAAAAGATTATTATAAAAAGAAAAAACCTCTTTGTATGATTATTCCAACTAAGCCTGTAGTAGGCTTATCTGGAGATTATATATCAAGTAAAAATAATGTTGTTAACAGTTTATCAAGAAAGAAAACGACAGGTATTTACTGCACTGGAATACAGGTTTTAAATCCTAAAAAAATAAACCAAAAAATTAAACCAACAAGTGATTTTAATATACTTTGGAAAAGATTAATGAAGATCAAACAACTCTATGTTTCTGATATTGAGCCTAAAAAGTGGTATACTGTGGATAATATTGAAAATTATAAAAATTTAAAAAAGAATACTAAAAACATCTAAATCATTTAGTTTTTATCACCCACAGAAACTGAAACACTTCCAGTATTAATATTAATATTAAATTTTTATGCAATGGTTGAAAAATTTCAAATTTAAAGTAATTGATAATAATGATTAAATATTTAATGAAAATATTTTCAAGCTTTCCTTCGAAGGATAACCCTGAAAATTGGGAAATCTTTAATCATGACGATTATTTGAAAAGCAGTGAAAATCAAAAGAAAGAAATAAGAAGATCTTCGTGTATTGCAAGGTATAATATTGAAAAAGATACCAAATATTCTTGGATGGAAAACTATTTTTTAAAAGATATTGACCAAAAAAAATTAGAAAATAAAACTTTATTAGATCTAGGTTGTTTTACTGGAGGAAGGCTTCTGGCATGGGCAGAAAATTATAACCTTAAAAAAAGTTACGGTTTAGATATAAATCCAATTTTTAAGATAGCTGCTGATGAGTTCGCCGATGAAAAAAATCTTAATGTAGATTTTAAAATTGGTGTAGGTGAGAAACTACCTTATGAAGATAATTTTTTTGATTTCGTTGTTAGTACTGATACATTTGAGCATGTTCAAAATCTTGAAAATTCTATTGACGAATGTTTTAGAGTCTTAAAACCAGGTGGTATGTTACTTGCGATTTTTCCACAATATTTACAACCTTTTGAATCGCATTTAAATTTTGTTACTAATTTACCATGTCTGCATTGGTTTTTTAATGCTAAAAAAATTTCAGAAAAATATTTTGAAATTCTAGATGAAAGAGGTGGTAACGCCAAATGGTATAGAGGAGAAAAAAAAAGTTTAGAAAATTGGGAAAAATTACCTACACTTAATGGAACATCTATTAGAAAATTTCAAAAAATTCTAAAGATCAACGATTGGGATAATATTAGATGGATTAAGCGACCCATATTAACTGATGGAAGAAGATCTAAAAAATTAATATTTAAAATGCTTAGTTTATTATTTTACCCGTTAATTCATATAAAATATTTAGATGAATTATTTATGGGTAGAATTTGTGTTATTTGTAAAAAATAGATTTATAAATACTGCCAACGTTAATTGAAAGTTATTTCAAATCTGTGCACACTCTATACACAATCAAAGCACACTATGAGCAGAGTAAGAATTGAAATTTAACTTTTTAAAAATTATAAGTATCGATTTTATTGAATGATGGTGCCCCCGCACGGAGTCGAACCGCGGACCTATTGATTACAAATTTATAGATCCAAAAATTTTTTCCTTTACTTGCCAGACCCTACAACACTTTTACGTCAGTGTGAATCCCTAATATATATTTCTACTACACATTGACTACAGAGCTGAATATGAAACCTCCAGTTACCAATGTTTATTGATATTTGTTTGTTAAAGAAAATAATTAAACTTTATTTAATAGATGAGTCTTTATGTGTGTTTTATTTTGTATTTATTATAAGCAAATGACTCGTTGGAGTTGTATTTTTTCTGTCGGAGCTCCTAAGAACGTCGCTGTTGCTCCGTTCATTCTCCAAGGTCGAATGAGGACTCGATAGTGGTGCCGAGTCAATCTCTGTTGAGCTATGGACTCTTAAAAACGATGTTTCCCTATGTGGTAGATGTAACTTATATCTAGGCTTATATAGTCTGTTTCATAGAGCTAGTGACGTCAAAATAGATATCAGTGGATAAGATCATTTAAATGAATCCCTTTTTAAAAAAATATAATAAAATTATTTTACAAAAAAATTATGCAAAAATTATTTCAAAAAAAATATGATTACTTGAGTTACTGCAAACCAGTCATAGACCGATGTATAAACTGTGGGAACCACGAACAAGTTCATACTCAAATTACGATGGAATATGAGGGAAGTCTTAACACAGGTCCAATATGTAGGAAGTGTTATTCAATTAATCGTGGACCAAGAATAGCGCAGTTTTAACCACAGATCAGGGGCAATCATTCCATAAGATAGACACCTGATTAGGGGTTTGGTTAGTGAATAATTAAAGAATAAATATAAATATTTAACAATAAATTATTTTAACAAAATGTTAATTTAACCCTAAACACTATTGAGTTCTGATTTAAAGATCTGAATCCATTCATTAAACTCTTGTATTGTAAGTTGAGTGGGTTCAATTAATATAATACGATTATCAAGTATACTTTTCGTCCTTATTATTAATTGTTCATTTTCAAGTTCGGTTAAAACAAGGCTTATAGTTTTTCTAGAAGCATTTTTAGATAAAAGAACCATTATAGATTCTGATGTGGTGTTTATTTTATTTAAATAGTTGTCCAATATTAAGAGCCATAACTTATAATGTATTGGTCCTTTACGAAATTTATTAATTGAGAGTAAGTCTTTTTTTTCATTAAAATCATTTGCAAGAATTGATGCATATGTTTTAATTTTCATTACTAAAACTATTCAATTTTAAGGAAAAATTACACAAAATTCCTAAAACAATTCATTTATATGTAATTATTACGCGTAATTTCTACTCTTTTTTATGTAGTTTATTTTTTATAAAATTAAGACTTAATTAATAAATTAAAGGAAAAAATGAAAAAAACTTTAGTAGTTATTTTGGGCTTAATTTTATTTTCAAGCCAAAGTTTAAAAGCCGAAGAAGGTCAATTCAGATTTGGTGTTGAATTAGGTTGGACTCCAGTAGAAATTGAGGCTGAAAAAACAGCTCAAGCAATAGCTAATGCATCAGGATCTACAGTACTTACAGAATATGATAAAGGAGCTTTTGTAGGAAGAGCATTTGGAGAATATGGTATTTCTTCAAACTTAGGAGTTGAAGTTGGTTATTTCCAAACTTCTGGTGCTGGTGCAACCTATAAAATAGGTGCAGATAGTGCTTCTGAAAGTTACGACATACATGGTATTGATATTGCTGCAGTTTTTAAATCTCCAGAAGGTTTTTTTGGTAAAGTTGGAATGCATTCATCAACTATAGATGGAGCTGCAAATGTAACTATTGGTAGTACTTCATATGCAGCAACAGCAAGTAAAACTGGAGCTGGTGCTTTAATAGGAGGAGGAATTGAAAGTGGTAACACAAGATATTCAATTACTCATTACGCTGATATAGGTGGCATAGATACAAGCGCAACATTCTTTGCAGTAGGTTACTTATTTTAATTAATTCAATTACCCTTCTTAAATATTAATTTATTAGGAAGGGTAATTATGAAGAACTTAGTTAGATTTAATATTTAATAATGATAAAAAAAATAAAGTTTTTAATTATATTATTGATCATTCCAATATTATCATCTTGCTCTGGCACAGGTAGTAAAAACAGACCAACAATAAGCACAACAGGTACTGGAAATACAACTATCTATTTTACCAGAGAAGGAGGGTTTGTTGCAAGTGGTGTCTTGGCTAAAATTGAAGTCAATGGTTCTGAAATTGCACAACTTGGAGTAAATGAATATACAACTAGTAATGTGACTGGTAATTATAGAATTAAAGTTTCTGGAGCAGGAATAGGTGGATTTGGTATGGGTACTGACTCAACTTCAGGAGTTGCAGATGAAAAAAATTATTTTTATATTATAGGGGTTAAGCAAAGTCTGTTTTCAACAAAATTTACTATTAATGAAACCACAGAGTCAGGATATAAACAATCCCAATAAAAATTATGAAAAAAAATTACATAGTATTATTAAGTGTGCTCTTTTTGAATTTATCTATTTCTAACGTAAAAAGCTTTGAAAATAAAAAAAGTGAAATAGGTGCATATTTTGGAACAAAAATTTATGAAGAAAGACATCCTGTAGATAATAGTTTTTTTATGTCACAAGATGGTTGGATGATCGGCATTAATACTAATTCAGAAACTTATAGTGATGAAACATATTTTGGGTTTAAAAATAGACTTGGAGTGGGTGAGGTTAATTATACTTCTGCAGGTACAGGCACGATGACAGGTATTCCTGACTATCAATTTGAAACAACTGGTTATTTTGGAATTCCAATGGAAAGATCAAATTCTAGAACAACAATATTTTCGGGTTTGGGTTTTAGGTATTTGTTAAATGCCAGTGGTCTAAAACCATCATCAACAGGACACTCGGGTTATGACAGAGAGTCTAGGTATGTATATTTACCAATTGGTGTTAACCACGAAAGTGGCTCATGGGAATTTAGAGGAGAATACTTATATTTTTTATATGGCCAACAAACCAGCAAAATCAGCCAAGTTAGCGCTAATTATAGTGATATAACAAATGATCAAGAAGACGGCTCAGGAATAAAACTTACTGCAAAATATTATTCTGATAAAAATTTTGGTTATGAGCTTTACATGGATTATTGGGATATAGCAGACTCAAAACTTGATGTATCAGGTAATTTTATGGAACCAAGAAATACTACATCAGAAACTGGGCTTAGAGTTTTCTGGCATTATTAATAACATGAAAAAAATTTTAGGAATAGTATTTATAGGTTTGTTGTTAGCTGGATGTACAACTGTTAAACCAACAGGTGGTCTTTATAAAGAAACAACATTAGAATCTGGAAAATCAAAGATTATTATTTTAAGAAAAGGTGGATCTTTAATATCCGCAGATATTCCAACGATTGGAATTTTAGGTCATGGCTCATATTTTTTACCAAGCAAATCTTATATTCAAGCTGATGTAGATCCTGGAAATTATAATATTAATGTATATGAAACAGCAGGTCTTGTATGGAGATTTGAGCCTTTTGATATAGATGTGACTGCAAATAAGAATGAGACCATATATTTAGAACTTATAACTTGGTCTGTAGGTTTAGTGAGTAGAGCAAAATTAGAAACTGTCGAAAAAGCATATGCATTGGATAAGTTAAAAATGTTTGAGAGAACTTTATTTTCAGATAGTATTCAATAATCTAAATGTAAGTATATTTAATTTCTTTCTTACCTGTAACTGGCCACATGACTTTAATAGAGGCTAAAACAGCATCTGGTTTAGCATTGGTTTTCTTTAAGTATTCTATAAGTTTGTCCCACTTACTCATAGCTCCTTATACAGGAAACATAGCCGACGGAACAATGGAACATTAGTAGTACTTAAACAATATTTTTTAGTGCAACTTTTTCCTTTTGTTTAAATGCCTTGTTTTTACCTTCAATGACATCTTCATGCTGAGTCTTGGCATACTTACTAGCTTGTTTGATTGTAATACCTAACGTATCAGCAACAAGTTTTAAGTTTCCAGTGGCCCTAAGTAGTTGAGTTGCATGAGTGTGTCGTGTTGCATAATGTTTTAATTTTCTTTTAACACCTGCTAACAATAGAACCTTCTTCCAAGTCTTATCTACATCAGTTAAGAATAATGATTTAGCTTTTCTACCATTACCTAGATTTCTACCATATGCGGCAGAAGGAAATACATAATCAAAACGTTTATCTTCTGGTGGATAATAAAACTTACTTTTAGGATTATTTAATCTATCTTTTTTTATAGTTCTAATAACATCAAGCTCATCTTCTCCCATACCAAAATCTGTTTTCTGATTTTTTTTAGATGTTTTAGTTTGTTCAAGTTTAAGAGTAGGGACTAATCCGTCGTTAATCATTCCCCATTGTATTGGGCTAGCCTCTGATCTAGTTCTTCTTGAAGAGTAAATTTGATAAGCGATTAAAGCACAAGCTACAACAGATAACTTATATTTTTTATAATGCGACTCTAGGAATCTACCTGTTTTTAAATCCTTATGAATTAAGATAGATCTAACTCTGTCTAGCTCATCTTCTCTAAGAAAATCTAAATATTCTTTTTCTTCAAACCTATCTTCCTTCTTAATCTTGCAGGGTTGATTGTTAGTGATGCCTCTTTCAATCCAAATGTTAAAGAGCATTTTTAAATAGTCAGCAAACATATTAGCTTGTCTAGGTGTTCTAGCTCCCATGATTTGGTGAAACTTAGCTATCTGATTACCAGTTATCAAAGAAACTTTTATATGCTGAATATTATCTAGCTGATCAAAAACTTGTCTGATCTCTAGCTTATTTGTTTTTCTAAAGATGTAAGAGTTAAATATATTTTTAATAGCTGTTAAGGTTGAGGCTCTATATCTGGCAGGTGTGAGAATAGTTTTATAAGATTCATTTATTTGTTCACCTAAAGTATTTTCACCTTTAACACTTTGTCTAGCCGCATATGGATCTTTGCCCAAGAATATTTCATTAGATATTTTCTTAGCTCTTGATACAGCTTTATTAATTCCTAGTTCTTCATAGGTACCAACCTTTAATCTAAGTGAATTTTTGCCTTTAGGTCTGTACTGATAAAACCAAGTCTTAGATGTTGAGGGATATTTATATACTACTAAAGTTAATCCTTCTGTTCCTTGCATTGAAAAGAATTGATCCTTGTCTTGGTGATTTATATTTTTGATAACAGCATCTGTTAATTTCATTCTTATTTCCTTTCTAAGTTGTTTTCTTTTTAACAATTAAGAAAGCTATTTACATAAACGAACAGATACCGAACGCATTGGGTATCTAAATAGGAACGACTACATAACGACTACAAACAATTCTAGCTTCGTGCTTTGTATGTTCTTCGTTGTTCTTATGTTCTAACTTTCTGGAAAGGATAATTTATTGAATCCACTAGGTTTTAGTGGTGCCCCCGCACGGAGTCGAACCGCGGACCTATTGATTACAAATCAATTGCTCTACCAGCTGAGCTACAAGGGCATATCCGATTTCTATTAAGAAATCTTAAACTAATCAAGAATTTTTTTTCAAATAACTTAAATGATGAAACACAATCGCTGCACTATTTGAGATATTTAAGCTTTCTACATCTTTATTTATGTCAATCTTAACTAAAAAATCTGTGTATTTTCCAGTATGCTCTCTCATACCGAAACCTTCAGATCCAAATAAAAGAACATTCTTTCCTTCCCATTTAATATCTGTAAAGTCTTTTTCTCCTCTTGCATCGAACCCATAAACCCAAAAATTTTTTTCTCTTAAATTTTTAAGTGTTGAATTTATGTTAGACACCTCAAAAATATTAATATGTTCCATACAACCACTTGCAGCTTTATACATAAGCTTGCTATCTGATGGGAATTGTCTTTCTTTAACTATTAATCCATCTATATGAAATGAAGAGGCACTTCTAATTAGCGATCCAATATTTCTTGGGTCAGTAACCTCATCTATACAAACAAACGTTAGATTGTTTTTTCCTTTTATAAATTCTTTTAAATCAGGTTGGTCTAAATGTTCAACTTCAGCAATATAACCACCATGCATCATTTGATCTTTAGAAGTGTACTTATCTAATTCTTTTTTTGATTTAAAATAAACCTTAACGTCCTCAAGAACATTTTTCTTTGGGTTTTTTCTATGAATATTTTTTTTACTTTCTTCCGTTAAAAAAACTTTTAAAACTTTTCTTTTTGGGTTTCTTAAAGCTTCAATAACCGCATGTTGACCAACTATTAGAAATGATGATTTATTCATAAAATTATCTTTGTTTTATACGTATTTTTCTCCATTTTCACAGTAAATCTCGTGTTGCAATTATATAATAAAAATATATAAAACGGCTGTTGTTTGAAGCTTTATTGAGCAAGGGGACACTTCCCCAAAAAGGAGGGGTTCCAGAGCGGTCAAATGGGGCGGGCTGTAAACCCGTTGACTTCGGTCTTCGAAAGTTCGAATCTTTCCCCCTCCACCACTTAATAAAATTTTTTATAACAATGGAGTGTTATTCTTGATGTTGTGCGGGTGTAGTTCAATGGTAGAACGCTAGCCTTCCAAGCTGGATGTAAGAGTTCGATTCTCTTTACCCGCTCCAAGAAAAAAAGAAATTATTAATAAAACTAAACTGAGGTAAAAAAGTAATGTCAAAAGAAAAGTTCATAAGAAATAAACCACACTGTAACATTGGTACAATCGGTCATGTCGACCACGGTAAAACAACATTAACTGCAGCGATCACAAATGTTTTAGCAGAAACTGGTGGAGCAAAAGCTGTAGCTTATGATCAAATTGATAAAGCCCCTGAAGAAAAAGAAAGAGGAATTACAATTTCAACTGCTCACGTTGAATATGAAACTGAGAAGAGACATTATGCACACGTAGATTGCCCTGGTCACGCTGACTATGTAAAAAACATGATTACAGGTGCGGCTCAAATGGATGGAGCTATCTTAGTAGTTAACGCTGCTGATGGTCCTATGCCTCAAACTAGAGAACACATTCTTTTAGGAAGACAAGTTGGTATCCCTTCAATTGTTGTTTATTTAAATAAAGTAGACCAAGTTGATGACAAAGATATGATTGAACTTGTTGAAGAAGAAATTAGAGAACTTTTAACTTCTTATAAATATCCAGGTGAAACAACTCCCATCATTAAAGGATCTGCATTAGCTGCTGTTGAAGGTAGAGATGAAGAAATTGGAAAAAATTCTATTTTAGAATTAATGAAAGCTGTTGATGAATTTATTCCTCAACCAACTAGAGATGTTGACAAACCTTTCCTAATGCCTGTTGAGGATGTTTTCTCAATTTCAGGTAGAGGAACTGTTGCAACTGGTAGAATTGAATCTGGTGTTATTAAAACTGGCGAAGAAGTTGAAATCGTTGGTGTTACTGAAACTAAAAAATCAGTTTGTACTGGTGTTGAAATGTTCAGAAAACTTTTAGATTCTGGTGAAGCAGGTGATAACGTCGGTATTCTATTACGAGGTGTTGAGCGAGATGATATTCAAAGAGGACAAGTTCTTTGTAAAGCTGGTTCAATTACCCCACACACTAAATTTGAAGCTCAGGCTTATGTACTTAAAAAAGACGAGGGTGGAAGACACACTCCTTTCTTTACTAAATACAGACCTCAGTTTTACTTTAGAACAACTGACGTAACTGGAGAAGTTACATTACCAGCTGGAACTGAAATGGTTATGCCTGGTGATGACGCTAAATTCACTGTTACTTTAATTACTCCAATTGCTATGAGTGAAAAATTAAACTTTGCTATTCGTGAAGGTGGTAGAACAGTTGGAGCTGGAGTAGTAACTAAAATTATAGAGTAAACTCTATAGGAGCGTAGCTCAATTGGTAGAGTGCCGGTCTCCAAAACCGGAGGTTGAGGGTTCGATTCCCTCCGCTCCTGCCAATAAACTAAAAAGTATATTATGAAAAATCCGATAAAATTTATCCAAGAAGTTAAACAAGAAGCCTTTAAAGTTTCTTGGCCTACTGGAAAAGAGACAATCCAAGGTGCATTAATGGTATTTGCTATGGCAGTTATTATGTCTCTTTTCTTTTTGCTTCTTGATCAAGTGCTTAAATTTTTATTGGAAGCTTTATTAAAGGTGAGTATTTAATGAAAAATTGGTATATTGTTCAATCTCACTCAAATTTTGAGAATAAGGTTGCTGGATTAATTAAAGAAGAAGCTGAAAAAGCAAAAATTTCTGATAAAATTGAAGAAATTGTTGTTCCTACACACGATGTAACAGAAGTAAAAAGAGGAAAGAGAATTCAAAGAAAAAAGAAATACTTTCCTGGCTATGTTTTGATTAAAAGTGAAATGGATAATGATCTTTATCATATGATTAAAAATTTAAAGCGTGTTAGTGGATTTTTAGGTTCAAAAGGTATTCCTGTTCCTGTTTCTGATAAAGAAATAGAAAAAATTTTAGGACAAATAAAAGATGGTGTAGCTC